>BPHB01000001.1:626666-1253333 GCA_026003335.1 Chitinophagales bacterium
AAAGAAAGTAGAAATCTTTAACAACACAATTACCCAAAACAATATCATGGGCATTGGAATTGTTTCCTTCAGAACCTTGGAAACGCTGGATGCCTCGCTCAATGCTGGAAACACTGCCTATGTTAAATACTGTAAGGAAATTCATATTCATGATAACTCTATCATGCGGTCATCCGATTATCCAGCCGAACTGAATGCGATGGCAACCATAATCAAGGAAGTAATTTTTGATTCACTGGAAGTGACCGACATTTTGTATGACGGCTTTGTGCATCCTGACTTTACCAGCGACCCCACAAAAGGCATTTGCATACAAAACAACGGCAGTGCTACCTTTGCCAACGTAGGGGTAGCCACACTGTTTCAAAACATGAGCACTGACCCCTCGCCCCATAATTGTTCTCAGCCGGCATTACCGGAAACCACTGTATTTGCTCCGGCTATATAAGCTTGTTAAAGATGCTGACTCGGATTTTTACCCCTGCAGCAAAACCTTTGGGCACCGTCTTGGTCATTGCTGTGTTGCTGCAGGCCTGCACCAAAGATGATCAACTGCATCCGCTTGACAGGGTGGATGCCATGCCCTACGAAAAACTATCAGATTACGGACTTTTTAGCGGCCCATTAAATCAGCTCCAGCCCGCCCCGGGAGTAATTCCCTACGATTTGAACACTCCCTTATTTTCCGACTATGCCGGCAAAGCACGCTTCATCTATATCCCCTCCGGAGGCAAAGCCACCTATCGGGAAAACGAAGTATTTGACTTTCCTCCCGGAACCATTCTGGTTAAAACCTTTTATTTTGATAATGACCAACGTGATCCTGAGGCAGGCCGAAAAATCTATGAAACACGTCTACTTATTCATAAAAAAACAGGGTGGGAAGCAGAAAACTATCTGTGGAATGAGAGCCAAACTGAAGCTTTTCATTATGTTGCAGGCAAAACCATCCCGGTGAGCTGGGTTCATACAGACGGTACGTTACGCACCACCATGTATCACATTCCCAATAAAAACGAATGCAAGGGTTGTCACAATAAAAACGATATGGTTGTACCTATAGGTCCTAAAGCCCGCAATATCAACAAAAATTACAACTATGCGGATGGCCCCAGAAATCAAATTGAAGAATGGACCAGGCTGGGCCTGCTTACAGGCACGCCTCCCCTTGCTGATGTGCCCAAAGTGCCTGTTTGGAATGATGCCAGCTCAGGCTCATTAAACGACAGGGCCCGCGCATATCTGGACGTGAATTGTGCCCACTGCCATACCGCCAATGGACCCGCAAACAGCTCTGGGTTGTTTCTGGATTACACCGAGCATAATCCTACTGCCCTCGGCATCTGTAAACCACCCCTTGCTGCCGGTCAGGGCTCAGGAGGATTAAAATACAGCATTGTGCCTGGCAAGCCGGAAGCATCCATCTTCATTTACAGAATGAACTCTACCCAACCGGATGTGGCAATGCCTGAACTTGGCCGCTCTTTGGTGCATGAGGAAGCCGTTCGTCTGATCAGCGACTGGATTGCATCCTTGCCTCCTGCCGGGTGCGAATAAAAGTCCACCCTGCGCGCTTATGCCCCTGCCCTCGCTGCTAAGCAGCCTGCAGGAAAATTATTGGGTTTTTGTATTTTTACCTGCCTTACCTGCCAATCTTATGTTTCGCAGTGCTCTTCCAATTTACCTGATACTGATGGGAGTATATCTATTATTACCTCCACTTCGGGCACAAAACCTGGTGCTCAACCCCAGCTTTGAAACCATCAGCTCCTGCCCGCAAGGCCCCAGTCAGTTTTCCTTTGCCGTTAACTGGTCTGAACCATTTATCATCTCAACCACCGACACCTGTTCTACCACCGATCTCTATAATTCGTGTTCCTTCATTGGAATGGGTGTACCCAATAATATTCTGGGAAATGAGCCCGCCCGCACCGGAAACGGTTATGCGGGCATCATTACCTATGAAGGATTTGGGCTGATAGGTTGCGGCTCTTTGTTCGGAACAGGCTGGCGTGAATACGTCCAGGCTGAACTATCTTCTCCCATGACGGCAGGCCAGCAATATTGCATCAGTTTTCATGTCAGCCTGGCTGACAATGTTAAGTGGGCTACAGGAGACTTTGGGTTGTACCTCTCCCCCACCAAACTTGCCATCCCATGTACTTCAGTGGGCTCCTCATCTGCGTTACAGCCTCTTGGCTATAATCCTCAACTGCAATGGACGGGCGGTCCTATTACCAACCGTAACGGATGGACCAGGCTGCAGTGGTCATACACCGCTTTAGGTGGTGAACGTTATTTGGTTTTCGGAAACTTTAAAGGTGATGCCAATACAACTTTTGTTTGTGTGGATTCGGCCGCCTTTAATCCCTATGCTTACTATTACATTGATGATGTAGAGGTAATTGCTACTACGGTATGTTGTCCTGTTATCACTATTCAAATCAGCAGCCAGAGCCCTGTTTCATGTTTTGGGGGCAGTGACGGCTCTGTAACCGTGAATGCCAGCGGAGGCGCAGCTCCTTACACCTTTACATGGTCAACCGGCACCACGGGCCCCACTCTCAGCGGGCGACCGGCCGGAAACTATAGCGTTACTGCAACAGATGCCGGTGGCTGCACCGTAGCACGTACCATCAATATAAGCCAACCAAATGCGCTCACCGTAAACGTCTCTTCCTCCTCCGGGGGCTGCGGCACATCGGCATCCGCTTCGCCTTCCGGGGGTACCGGCCCCTATTCCTATCTGTGGTCTACCGGAGCCACGCTGCCCGTGATAAGCAACCTGGCCACGGGCACCTATTCTGTAACCGTAACCGACAGCAAAGGCTGTACAGCTACCGGCTCCATCAGCGTTACACAAACCACCGGACTGGCGCTCAGCATTTCATCCACCCCATCTGCGTGCGGAGTATGCGATGGCACAGCAACCATCACTCCTTCAGGAGGCACTCCTCCCTATACGTACCAATGGTCTGACGGGCAAACTACACAAACGGCCACGAACCTGTGCCCCGGAACGTATACTGTTACGGTAACTGATAACGGTGGTGGCGGCAGCAGCACCGTGTTTTGGTCTGAAAACTTCAACAGTGGCGGTTCCGGATGGACGCTTAACCTAAACGGCCCAGGACCCAACGATGCTAACGCCAATCAATGGGTCATTAACAACAACCGGAATGACTGTACCCAGTGTCCGCCTTCCGGCTCAGGAGGAAATTATCTGCATGTGACATGTAGCAGCGGAGTAGAGTGCTTTAGCAGTGCAGGCTCGTGCGTATATAGCGTTGGTGTACCGTTTTTCTCAAATGCAGCAACCGATAAATTCGTGAGCTCTCCGATTATTTCCACAGTAGGAAAAACCAACATGACCCTGCGATTCTGGTATGTCAGTGATGGTGAAGTGGGCAGGGATTACGGGCTCGTGCGGCTCAGCAGTGATGGTGGCACCACATGGACAGACTTGCCCACACAATACGCTGGTGTTTCCGCGTGCACTCAGGCCACCATAGCCATTCCGGCACAATATGAAAACATTCCCGCTTTCCGCATTGGTTTTCGCTGGATTAATGACAATAACACTAATGGCAACGATCCGCCTTTTCTCATAGATGACATTGAGCTGGAAGCTGCTTCGGTAAGTACCGCCTGCACAGCCACTGCTACCGTGAACATTAGCCCTGCTAATAGTCCGGCAATCACGCTCACCTCCAAAAGTGATGTGCGTTGTTTTGCAGGCAATGACGGAGCCGTTCAAATCAGCGTTTCCGGAGGCATTCCTCCCTATACATTTCAATGGGCACATGGAGCCGGCACTCAAAACCTTAGTGGCATTGGCGCAGGACATTATGCACTTACCGTGACAGACAATGCAGGTTGCACCGATACTTTCAGCATATGGATTCAGGAGCCTGATTCAGCCCTTACCGCTTCGGCAATCATTGCAGATGCCGGCTGTGAAGCAGCTAATGGCGCCATTAATCTCACTCCCGCTGGCGGCACTCCCCCTTATAGCTACCAGTGGTCAAATGGCAGCAATACCGAAGATCTGAGTAACCTTCCGGCAGGTAACTATACGGTCACAGTCACAGACAGCAAAGGATGCACTGTCAGTGCAGGCTATACTGTGAACGCGCCGGGAGGCTTTTCGGTAACGCTTACGCCAGATTCCGCATCCTGCGTAGGCGCCATTGATGGCGCTGTTTATAGCTCCATCACCAATGGAAGTCCTCCTTTTAAATACTTGTGGAATACTGGTGACACAACTGCTGATCTCACGCAAGTGCAGGCTGGCTTGTATTCGCTCACCGTAACGGACGGGAACCAATGTTCCTCAGTAGCTACGGTGATGGTGGGAGCACCCCAGCCAATGACTTTTACCGCAAGCATCACACAGGTCCTATGCAGCGATGATGCAGATGGTGGCATCAAACTCAACCCGATAGGAGGCATTCCCCCTTATACCGCCAACTGGAGCAATGCAGATACCGGTCTGAGTATCACCAATCTTACTCCAGGCATTTACACAGCAACGGTCACCGATGCCAATGGTTGCACCAAGGATACAGCTATTTCTCTGGAGGCAGTCTCCCTTTATACGGTCAGCGCTACAGTAAGCCCTGCTTCCTGTGATAACTCCCCCAGTGGTAGTATTGAGTTACAAATTACAAACGCTACAACCGCTCCATACCACTACGTGTGGAATACGGGCGATACCCTTCCGGAATTGGTTAATCTTATGCCGGGGGTTTATAGTTTTACCGTTAGCGACTCCTTGCACTGCCTGCGCTCAGATACAGTCACTGTTCCAGTAGAAAACAATCTTCAGATAACAGCCACAATTACCGATGCCTCCTGCCCCGATGCTGCGGATGGAGCTATTGAGGCGACTGTGAGTGGTGGTAACGAGCCCTACATGTATTATTGGAACACCGGAGACTCCACTGCATCCATTACTCAACTGACCCCGGATAGGTATTTACTTACTGTGACGGATGCCGACAACTGCCAGAAAAGAGACACCTTTGAAGTGCATGTTGACCTGACTCAGGCTGAGAAATGCGACACCCTGTGGATTTATGACGTTTTCTCTCCTAATGGAGATGGCGTAAATGATATCTGGTACATAGATGGGTTGGACAAGTTCCCTGATGCCGAAGTGCAGATTTTTAACAGATGGGGTAACAAGGTCTTTGAAGCCCGTCCATACAAAAATGACTGGGATGGACGCACGAAAGAAGGCAAAGAGTTACCCTCTGCCAGCTATTATTATATTCTCCGCCTGCATAATGCGGCAGGAAGCATACATTCCGGCAGTATTACCCTTATCCGATAACACCTGCAGCAAAGATTGTTTGAGATAGCCGGACAAAAGGCAAACAGAATCAATCGGCTGCTGAAGAAGTAAGCGGCAATAAGGGAACAGCCCGCTCTATCTTCTCTTCGGAGCCACCGTGCTGAGCAGAGCCTGATGTAACGGGTTGCCGTCCGGTAACTTCATCAAACACTTCATCATAGCGCGGATGCAGGGTCTTCATAAGCCGGTCCCACCAGTTAAAATAAAGGCTATAGTTACAATGAAAATATTTGTGATGCATATTATGATGGGTAGTAGAATTGTGCCAGAACATAAAGCTGCGCGTAAAACCCCTGGGGAAAAGCTCAAAACTCAGATGTCCGAAAACATTATAGGTAATTTGATACACTGCAAAAGCCAGCAAGGCATACACATGAATGGGCATGAGAAAGACAATCAAAGGACCGATTAAGCCCTGTATGACAGCTTCAAAAGGATGAAATGCATATGCTGCCCACGGAGAAGGATTGGTGGACCGGTGATGCACAAGGTGCACAAGCCTGAAAATTGCCGGATGATGCATTAAACGATGAGTCCAGTAGAAATACGTATCATGCAATAAAATAGCCAGCACAATACTCAGAAAAAAATATGGCCAACCATATGTATCAATATCTCTGTATAGCTGGCCATAGCCATTTTTAACCGCTATAAACACGGCAACCCCGATAAGCGAAAAAATAGCTATGCTGCTCATGGAGTAGAGAAACTCTTTGATGATACGGCTGCGGGGCGGGAATTTCTTTTGAATAAAACGATGCAACAAGCGTCTGCGGAAGATTATCCAAAAAAGGGAAAACGTAGTGCCTGCAAAAATCAGGTAGCGGGCTGCTTCGCCTGCAAAATCCAGAATGAAATGCCGAACAACTTCCTGCATATTTTTCAGATGAGCTCTACAAATTTAATCATACGCTACAGGTATTGCATGCAAGAACTTATTCTTTTACTGCATTGTCCGGAGGTGTAGTTGATGAGCGTGTTGTTTGTTGAATAAATCCATAGGGGCAATGCCGGCAACCACTCCTGCAGCAGAAGCCTCGTTTTCTGTGGTATTGAGCAGTAAACACCAACTTACCGTCAGGGTCAATATAATAGTCTTCCCCTTCCCGGAGGACATAGTCGGGCTTTGTTTTTTTCATGGCAGCATTTATTTCCTGTTTTTCCTCTGCACGCCATACCGATCTGATCGCTGAGAAGATGCGGTATATTCAAAGCAATCTTCTTTGGTGATGGGATAAAAATGATCGGCTTCTTCAAGCAGGATAGCAGCTGTATTATTTTCCACAGCAGCTATTTCAACCCGTACCCCTTCAGACTTCAGGTGGCGCACCAACTCTACATAATCAGCGTCACCGGAAAAGATAATAATGGTGTCCACCTTTTGAGCTATCTGGGTGGCCTTGATGGTTAGCGGAATATCAGCTGATTTATGACAAGGGATGACCGAACCATGATAATTGGCATGCAGGCGCTCCGCCAGTTTTGAGGATATGTTTGCCCCTTCTCTGAAGTAAATGAGCCGGTTAAGCCCCCGGTTGACCAGTACGCGGGGGATAATCGTGTCAAAATTGAGCATCACATTGGTCTTGTTCAAAAGGCTGTGCAGACTGCGTTCAATATTATTGCCGTCAATCAAAATGGCCACTGATTGACTGATATTCACTTCACGGGAAACGCTCATAACCTTTTTGAAAGGAAAGATAAGAAGGATATCCTTACAGGAGGAGTAGTTTACTCTTCTTCATCCGCGAGCACAGAGGCTTTTACCAGATCATCAGCAGGTACATCTTCTTCGCTGAGGAGGATTTTTTCAATTTCTTTTACCAGCATATACTTTGCATCAGAGTTGGTGTTGTTCAGCACGATGATGGTACAGGAATCCGTAACATACCGTACGAAGCTGGTACGGAAACCATTCCACAGACCATGGTGGTATACTGTTTTACTGTCCCCCCGGTCAATCAATCTGAAACCAAAGCCGTAGGGCACCCTGCGTTTGTTTTTCAGTGTACACATCGTAAAGGCCTCTTCCAGAATTTCAGGCTTGATGATCCGTCCGGAGTAGAGTGCCTGGTCCCACAGATAAAGGTCTTCTGCAGTGGAATAAATTCCTTTATCTCCCATGCATCCGTCATGTACCGTTTCGTCAATAACACGATAACCTTTCTTTGTACGCATATAGCCGGCTACTTTTGCTCTGTTTCTGCGGTTAATGGCGCTGCTGTATGCAAAAGTATTTTTCATGCCCAAAGGTTCAAAAAAGTGATTGTGCAGAAAGTCAGCAAAAAACTCTCCTGATATTTTTTCCACCAGATATGCCAGCACCACATAACCGGTATTGGAGTAAGCATGATATTTCCCCGGCACAAAATTTAGTGGCAGATGATGCTTTATCAGCATCGCTACTACTTCGTGATTGTAAGGCGCACGGTCTCCACTCCATTTATGTTCCAGAAGCCACATATAATTCGGTAAGCCTGCTGTATGATTCAGCAAATGCCGGATGGTCATACCTGCATAAGGCCAGCGCGGGATGTATTTTCGTATTTCATCGTCAAAATTCAGCTTGCCCTGCTGCTTGAGCAGCATGATGGCTGCAGCCGTAAATTGTTTACTGACGGAAGCCAGCTGAAAGGGCATATGCGTAGTAAGTGGTTCTCTGGTGCTAAAATCCGCATAGCCCATGGTTGTGTTGCACACGATATTTCCCTTCCACACAGCCAGCACACTTCCGTTGAACCGATAATATCTTCTATATCGCTCCAGCAACTGCTGCAAACGGTCTTCTTTCTTGCATTGCACCAGCTGCTCAATATAATTTTCTTCCAGCTGCTGTACTGCAGGGTTTTTTAATATATCGTGTCCGAGCAATTCCCCGCTATAATGAAAGGGAAAGGACAGGCACACAAAAAGAATCAGAAAAAAAACAAAACGAAATCCAAGCCGCATTCGTCCTATACTATAGCGTAACCCTTTTTACGCAGTGAGCAAAAAGATGTTCACAATAATACATCATGCCTCTGATTTCAGTAAGTGCGGCTACCCACATAAACATGTTTATGCTACAGAATAGCGGGCACTTTTTTTAAGGCGTTTAAAAATAGGAAAATCTTTGATTCAGACTATCCGGCAGCCAAAATAATTTCCCATATCTTCCCGTAAGCCATGCACTGCAAGTCCACAATGCGTGATTAAAACGCATTTGGAATGCTGCTCCTGTTCTTTTTTATTTAAAGAAAATATCCCTATGAAAGAAGCGCAAACATTGACTGCTGTTGCCCGGTTTCATAAAACTTTCCATCACCCGATAAAGGAAACCCCCGGCATACCTTCGCCAGAACGTTGCCAGTTAAGGCTTACCCTGCTGGAGGAAGAACTCAGCGAACTACAACAAGCCGTTGAAGCGGGTGATATTGTGCAGGTAGCCGATGCACTCTGCGACCTCCAGTATGTTTTATCCGGTGCCGTACTGGAATTCGGCCTGGGTGAATTATTTGCCGACCTTTTTGAAGAAGTGCAGCGCTCCAACATGAGCAAGGCGTGCTCCTCACTGGATGAGGCTCTTGCCACTATGCATTTTTATGAGACGCAACATCAAACCCCTTGTTATTACCGCTACGTGGACGGGCGTTATCTGGTTTACCGGAAATCTGATAACAAAACTTTAAAATCCATCCGGTATGCGCCTGCTCAGCTCAAGGAAATCATACACAGATGCAGAACAAAAGCTGTTGCCGGGGAAGAAAAGCAACCTGATGAAGAAGGTGCGGAATGCTACGATTGAGCCTTCTTCCTATTTCCCAGCAGATGAAGGATGTTTTTTAGCATAACATATTCGGTTGTATTGCGCAGATGCCAGATGTTTTCATCACTGGTAATTCCCTGATATGCAGCCGTTGAAATTCTTTCCCCGAAGGAAATATATATTTTCACGGGCCTGGGAAGAAAGGTGCCCAGCAGCCCTTTTGAAACAGGCGGCAGGTATTCTCCCTCTTTGAGTTTATCAAAAAAAGGCAATCTGGCGATCAGCTTTCCGATAGGGGCCTGCAGAATATCCGTGGAATCAGCAAATATGGTATACGCATCATCACCGCCCACCGACACCACAGGCACAATATCATACTTGTAACGGATAGCCATATATGCAAAACCGGTGCGTTGTTTCCAGATAATCTGATGCTTTTCGCCCTTATGTTTAAACGTTTCCCTGCCCCCACCCGGGAAAACAAGAATGTGTGCACCGGCTTCCATGAGTCGGGCGCAATTTTCACGGCTGCCCGGCAAGGCCCCGAGCCAGTGCATAAAATCTCTCCATCCTGCCACCGCAAAATGGTTATTGTCAGCAAGCACTCTCAGGTAAATGCCCTTTCTTTTATACAGCTCAGGCATAAACAGAGGCGCGTCCGTAATGCCATATACCGCGTGATTGGCCACATACAAGGCGGGTTTTTCCTTATCTACATGCTCCCAACCAAAAAATTGGGGCTTAAAGTAGTTTCTTAAGGGCCCAGACAGGGCATACAACACATCAACTGATGGTGGTTTGTATGACCCGATTGCCTGATCAGTGTCATCGGATATGCTCGGGGCATCGGACTTATTATCAGCCATGGTGAGGTGCTTTTTATGTCTGAATACAAAGGTGGGTAATTCCTTTTAAAGCTGATAGTTTGAACTTAACGCTCTGTTTGCAACCTATCGTAGCTCAGTTGATTGGTTTGCATTGCTGTATAGTAAATCTGCAACACAGCTTTCAGCCTTTCTTCAAGTCGTTGCCTTTCTTCCGGCAGCGAATCCAAAAGATTATTCCCCGGAGGTTGTCGTTTTGAGTAGGCATATAATCCTATGCTGCGGCTACCGTCAAAATGCAGCACGTATTTCCCGTCTGTGATCTGGGCAATACCATTCAGATATTGATAAACATACCGGAATGGCAAATCTCGAAAAAAGCTTTCACCAAGCGAACAAAACGGATAGGGATATCCTACAAAATCCATGATGCCGGGGAGGATATCAATCTGCTGAACCGGTATGTCGGTTGCCCCTAGCAGGTCGCTGCCGGGCAGATATACAATCAGAGGAATTGCATAACGACCGGTTGGGGTATTATAATACGCGTCAAAAGCAGGTCCACGGTGATCAGCAGTTATAATAAAAAGTGTATGGGAATACCAGGGCATGGATGCAGCGGTTCTGAAAAATTCCTTAAGTGCATAGTCGGTATAACGCAGGCTCTTTAAAAACGGATCACCCACATCGGAAACCTGCTGAGCAAAATCTGGCGGAATGGAATATGGGTGATGAGAAGAGAGAGAAAACAACAGGCAGCAAAAAGGCTGTTGCATGGTTTGCATCTTTTGCGCAGCAAACTGAAAGAATGGCCCATCAAAGATACCCCAACTCCCGTCAAAGTCCTTCTCGTTATTATACTCTTTTCTGCCATAATAACTGTCAAAGCCGGCAAGGCGGGAAAAACTGTCAAAGTTGAAAGTGCCATTTGTACCCCCATGAAAAAATGCCGACACATATCCAATTTTTTTCAGTAACCCAGCTAGGCCTTCCACAGTATTCACCTGAAACCTGGAATAAATAAAGCATTCATCCATCAATACAGGAACAGAGGCACAAATAGCCGGTATCCCCTCTACCGACCGGGTTCCATTCGCAAACATATTACCGAACACCAGTCCTTCACGTCCCAGTGAATCCAGAAAAGGAGTGTAACTGGGGTTGGCTCCATATACCCCGATAAATTCCTGAGAAAAACTCTCCAGCACTATAATGACTATATTCACGTTTTTCCTGCCGGCAGGCAAAGTGCACACAACAGGTGCATCAGACTCCGCTGACCTGCAAAACGTAAAGCGTTGTTGAAGGGTATCCCGGGAAAAATACTGTACAGGCTTAACTCCGGGCTGAGTCAGGGAATACAAAAAATAAAAAGGGGTGTTGAGCACCAAAGGTGCGTATTCAGCATCTGTGCATTGCAGGGCAGAAATAGGCGACAAAGGACGCAACTGCAGACCCCCGCGGGCACCCGTTACGGCAGCAGCACCAGCAGCCACTGTTACACATACGTGTGCAACTATGCCGGACCGCCTTGGCGGCATACGGAGAACTGAGGTCTTGCGGTACAAAAACTCCATGAGCGCTATCAGAAACAGCGCTACCAGCAACAGATACCAGAAGTCAACAAGGATATCTTCAAGAAGACGCATAAAGTCAAAAGAAAATCCAACAATATCTGCGGTGCTGCGCTTAAGAGAATAGGGGAAATAACCTATATCCACCACGCTCAAAAACAGAAACGGCAGATTGGATAAATAAAACACCCCTTTAATCAGCTTCTGATATCCATTTGAGTTGCGCTGAGGCACCGGGAAAACGTGCAGAATTATCAGCAGCAGATTGGTATACATGATAGCGGATATATCAAAGCGCAAGCCGCAGAGCATAATCCGCATCCATTTTCCGGCATTGACCTCAAATAAAGGCGCATTGAACAGGAGAAAAATTATCCTCAGCAGTTCATATATCAGCAGGACAATGCCCAACCGTTTCAGCAAAAGCCAGGCGTGAAGGAAAGCATTGCTCATAGCATGTCGTCTATCTCATGCAGACTTTGTTTTAATACCCTCCTGCAGGGAAAAACTCAAAATATCCAAAATAACCTCACAAAATCCAAACTCTCCTTAGCTTTGTCCCATTCGCATGAAGATTTTTCCCGGATGAAATTATTGCATCGAATCCTTTTACAGGCGTGTGCTATGCTCCTGGTGCCTTCCGGCATGTACGCCCAGGATTACCTGCACGGGAACGAATATTACTTCAGCTTCACCAATCGCATGAATCTGCTCATCGTGGAAGACTCTACATCCGAAAATATCACAGCAGGAATAGTATTCAGTATTGGTTCATCTACGGAAGGTGAGTTGTTTCAGGGTATGTCTTCCCTTTATGAAATCATCCTGAAAAAAAAGCTCCGGGAATTTTTCATTCAACAAGGAGTGCTCAGCGACACTACGCCCGTTGTTGTCAGCAGTTACACCTTTCTGGATGGAATGTATTTTTATTTTACCCTTACTCCCGGCAGCCTCCAGCAGGCGCTTAAAGCGATTTATAAGAGCATAACAGCACCTGTTACATCCGAAGAACTGGCCGCTGCAGCACGGGAATCCACCGAGCTGTACTTAAAACTAAGACAAGACCCTGTTTTCAGAATGGATGATCAGATTATGGCATTTCTATGGGCAGATAACTATAAGAAACGGGTAGCAGTAAAACAGTGGAATGACAGCCTGATAGCCCTTCTTGCTCAACGGTTTGTCAAAATGCGCAACACTTATCTATGTCCGCGCAACTGCCTGATGATTCTTCTCGGACCATTGAAGGCACGTGCGGTGAGTGAGCTGGTAAAGAAGCAGTTTATCAACTGGGAGAAGTGTGAAATGAACCCCTTCACCCACTTCCCTGCCCCTAATTATCGCACAACCCTGAACAGTATGCAGCTTATAGAGGTTAGCCCAGAAATCAGGCAGCCTTTCTTCAGGATAGCCTTTCCGGGCCCTAATACCTACGAAGACCTGAAAGGCAATTATTGTGCACTGGTGTTGTCTTCTATCCTTACTCATCCCGCCTCGCAGCTATACCGCTATCTCCGTGATTCCTGTAGAATAACATCCGTAAAGTTGGAAAATGAGCTGGGGAAATACATTAACCAACTCACTTTTACGGTGGCAATGGACAGCCTTCATCTCTCCGAAGGATATAGCTGCTTCCGACAATTCCTCTTTGCCCTGGATACTCTTCTGTCAGACACAACCGACCTCCATGCCGGAAAGCAATTGCTTATAGAGTCATACCAACAGATGAAAAATGACCCCTTTCAACAGGTAGATCTGATCGGACGCTACTGGACAAGCATCAGCCTGAATAGCTACAGCACCTTTGAAGACAGCATCGCTACAATCAGCCTGGCAGACCTGCGTCATTTTATCAGGCAGTATTTTTTCAAGAGAAGCTACGTGGCTGCACTGGCTATAAGCCCTGAGCTGCGCGCCTCCAGCCGCATAGACAGCATCTTTACACCAACACACGCAGACATCACCGATTATCACATTTTTTTTAAAAAAAATTCAGCCTCTCCGGAAAGTCAGCGTGACGATACTACCCTGCTCAGTCTGATTCAGTTTCTACACATTAATCCAACCTTACGCATCAAAGTGAACGGGATTGCCCATAAAGATGAGCTGTTGCAGGTAAGAGATCCTCAGATGTCGGCATGGCTGTCATCGTTGGGAGGCACTTTCATTATAAACCCTCCCAGCATCCTGGCCAAAAAACGCTTCAGGCTGGATGTATATCGTTCATTAACTGTGATGAAAAGGCTCACCGAATCGGGCATTGAAATACACCGTCTGTTTGGCACAGGCCAGCTCAATCGCTCCACGGAAGGCGGTAGGGAGCATTACAAAGTTTACTGTACCCGTATTGTGAACTATTAAAGAAGCCTACAGAAAAATATTTTTAAGCTCACTGGCCTGCTCAGGCTTCAGACGTCCGGCAAGTAATAGACGTATCTGCCTGCGTTTCAGGGCCCCTTCATATAGCTGCCGCTCCTCATCGGTTTCCGGTTCAATGGGTGGTACAGGCCGGGGGCGCCCGTTGCTGTCCAGTGCTACGAAAGTATAAAAGGCTTCGTTGCATTTATACTTCGTCTGGGATGGCAAATTCTCAGCCCATACATCAATGAAACACTCCATGGAGGTTTTAAATACGCGCACCACCTTGGCCTTTATGGTAACCACATCACCCAGGCGGATGGGGTTCTGAAAGGAAACATTATCTACCGAAACCGTAACCACCGTAGCGTTGGCATGCTTACCACAACTAATGGCGGAGGCTACGTCCATCCAATGCAAAATCTTACCGCCCCGCAGATTGCCCAACACATTGGTATCGTTGGGCAATACAATCTCGGTCATTATCGTTTCGGAATCTCTCGGATGTTTTACGTGCATAACTTTAAATTTGAAATGAAATTGGCGATGTAAATTTACCCGCAATTTAAAAGGCAAATTCAGGTAGCACGATGAAAAAATTATTTACTGCTTTTTTATGCCTGCTGGTAGTAGCTGGTTGCCGTATTACTATTAATGATCTGCAGGGATTATGGACATTGCAATCTATTCGCCCACTGGCCTCCGGAGTCCAGAATCCGTGGACATCGCTGCTGGATACGATGGACGTAAGAATATACTTCTCGGAAAACGGAGACTTAAAGATCTTTTTTGTGAAAGACGGTGACGTGACTTTCCGCTTAGGCTCCTTTATTCTTTTGGAAAAAGAAAAACAACTGGATATTCGCGATACGGGCATCATCTTTAATCCCCGCGGAGAATTACTGGATGTTATTTCCCTCAACAAAAAAGAATTGCAGTTGGAAGGCCGGTATTATGTGCATCCGATAGCACCTTCGGCTCCGGAAGATTCATTTCTGTTGGCTGCCTGGCAGCTGATCAGATAAAATGCGGTTTATTCTATCAGCCCGCGCCCGGTTTTTACAATTTCATTTCTGGCATAGAGGTCGCGCATGACGTTGTCCAGTATGCCATTAATAAAGTCCTTGCTGCGGGGTGTACTGTATATTTTAGCCAGGTCAATGTATTCATTAATGGATACCTTCACCGGAATCTCATTAAAGGAAATGAGCTCACAGACGGCCATTTTCATCAAAATCATATCTATACGGGCAATGCGGTCCGCATCCCAGTTTTTCAGACGCGGCTGAATAATATTTCGCAGGCGTTCTTCCTGTTGAAGCGTATAGGTAAGCAATTCTCTGGCAAACACTATCTCCGCATTATCGGAGGGTTGCTCGGCAGGCATACCCTGATGGGGCACACTTTCAAAAACCTGACTCACCGAATAGTTTATCCTGGCAAGTTCATTAAGACATTCCGGATAATTATCTTCTACATACTCACGGTATGCACGCAGGTTGGGGAGTAGTTTTTCAAAAATGTATAGCACAATCGCACGTTCATCCTCCGGGGATGTGTTTTCCAGAGCACAGTAGTGGCGGTATTCTTTCTTGCCCAGAATGCTTTTAAGCAGGTCTTTTACCAACGCCTGCTCTTCTTCGGTTTGAGTAAGTTTGAGGATTTGGGCATTTAGATTTTTATCTTTCCTCAGGGACTCAATATACGGGTTAGCCGCCAGGCGGGCACTGAACTGGCGGTCTTTTTCTGTGGGTAAAAATTTAGACTCCTTGATAGCCCGCTCTTTCCGGATCAGATCTGCCAGCCTCACCAGCAAACCCAGGTTGAACAACCGAAGCTTGTAAGCTTTAGCGATGAAGGATTGCAGCATTTTCAGTCCGGTTGCTACATCCTCACATTGGTTCATTTCCATCGCATATAAAGCCAGCATCACTTTTACCCGTAGATTCCTCCTGCTGAACATGTCTTGCTGATAAAGAACTTTGATGCGAATGTAATGCATTTTCGGCAATGCTGGCTGAAAGGACAAAGTGCTCCAGCATCTTTTTGGCTAAAATTGCAAAAGCAAAAACAGTATCCCTCCTAGCTGCCGATTTTTACTGATGAAACACCTACGTTTTCTTAATAAATATTTCTACCGCTATCGTTACCGCTTTATATTGGGAATTCTTTTTGTTTCGATATCCAATTATTTCGGTGTGTTGTCACCGCAGATTATCAGGCATTGTTTTGACCTGGTAGGAAGCACAATTTCACTCTACTATCTTTTTGAAGGCTTTGCCCTGCAGGCACAATTCTATGCGCTGTTCAGTTCAGCCCTGTTCTTTTTCGGCCTTGCCGTATTATTGGTCGCTGTGCTCAAAGGCATTTTTATGTTCTTCATGCGACAGACAATTATCGTCATGTCGCGGTTGATTGAATATGACCTGAAAAATGACATGTATGCACATTATCAGCAACTCACACTGGCATTTTACAGGCGAAACAAGACAGGGGATTTGATGTCAAGAATTTCAGAAGATGTCTCTCGGGTGAGAATGTATCTCGGCCCGGCTGTCATGTACAGTGTTAACCTGGTTGTGCTGGTGATTATGGTAGTATCTGCAATGATTTCGGTAAATGCACGATTAACATTTTTTGTGCTGCTGCCGTTGCCGATTCTGGCTATATCCATCTACTATGTAAACAATCTGATAGAGCATCTCAGCGAGCAGATTCAAAAACGCCTTTCCAAACTTACATCCCATGCACAGGAAGTGTATTCAGGTATTCGGGTAATTAAATCCTATGTGCAGGAACGCCAGATATTGAAATTTTTTGACCATGCCAGCGAACAATATAAAAAGGAAGCGCTCAAGCTGGCGCGGGTAGAAGCCTTTTTCTTTCCGCTTATGCTACTGCTTATCGGACTCAGTACGATAATCACCATCTGGGTGGGCGGTATAGGGGTTATGCGGGGTGATATTACACCTGGCAATATTGCCGAGTTCGTCATTTATGTGAATATGCTTACCTGGCCGGTGACGGCTATAGGCTGGGTTGCTTCCATAGTACAACGTGCTGCGGGTGCGCAGAAACGTATCAATGAGTTTCTCCATACCCGTCCGGAACTGGTTTCCGGCACTGAGAAAAATATCCGCCTCAAAGGGCAGATTGATCTGGTCAATGTAAGCTTCACCTATCCGGACACAGGCATACAAGCGCTGAAACACGTTTCTCTCTCCATCAGGCCGGGACAAAAACTGGCTGTAATAGGCCGCACGGGGTCAGGAAAAACCACGCTCGCTGACCTGCTGGTAAGAATGTATGATACCTCCGAAGGTGACATACTATACGATCAGCTACCCATCCGCCAGATTGATTTACACACCCTGCGCAGCCAGATCGGTTATGTGCCGCAGGATGTCTTTCTGTTTTCCGATACTGTAGCCAACAACATCAGCTTCGGCTGCCACTCCTCAGACCGTCAGCGCATCATAGAGGCTGCTCAGAATGCGGCTATTCATAATGAAATCCTCAGCCTGCCCAACGGTTATGATACCATTGTAGGCGAACGGGGCGTTACGCTCTCGGGTGGGCAAAAACAACGCATATCTATAGCCCGGGCTTTAATCAAAGACCCCACTCTCCTTATTCTGGATGACTGCCTTTCGGCCGTGGATGCCGCAACAGAAAAAAATATTCTCTCCCGTATGAAAACTCTTTTGCAGGACAAAACAGCCATCATCATTACCCACCGCATATTTACTCTGCTTGATTTTGATCAAATCATCGTTTTGCAGGACGGCTCCATTGTGGAACAAGGCACACATGATGAACTCATCGCCCTGCGGGGCTATTATTATGAACTTTTTGAAGCTCAGCAAAAAGAAAGTACCGTGCCTATACCCTGAGCTGATTAAACCACTGTATTAACACTGTCCTGCCCCTGATTTAATCTACACTTTACCATGCACGCCTGTGTATAACTACGTAGTCTCTCTTAATATTTTTTTGGTTACGTTTGGATGAAAGTTTACATTTGTGTAGTTTTTCGGGTAAAAACTCTTTAATCGTGGAGCAAGAAGACAAAAACAGAAAGACACCAACGGTGTATTCCAAAACTATCCGGGCGGGCAGGAGAAGGACTTATTTCTTTGACGTAAGAACCACCCGGGGTAACGATTACTACATTACCATCACAGAAAGCAAAAAACGCTTTCATGAAGACGGCTACGAACGCCACAAGGTCTTTCTGTATAAGGAAGACTTCAATAAGTTCATGGAAGCCATGAACGAGGTGATAAATCACGTTAAAACGGATCTGCTTCCGGAATACGATTTTGACGAGTTCAGCAAAAACTATGATGAAAGAAACTACGATGATAACGACCTGAATGATTCTGCAGAGGCAGAAGAAGAAAAAGATACCGGTCCTGTGCAAAAACAACCCTCACCGCAGCAAACGCAAAAAGAAAGCGCATCTTCATCTCCGCCTGTGGATGACGATGACTTGAAAATGTAAGTAAGCTGCTGAATTACGTGGTCCCCTGATGCCCGAAAAACGTGCGTTCAATAACCTCACGTCACCCTTGCTGCGGAACCATTAACTCCACCAGAAACTTTTCATCCAGCACGTGCAACTGCCTGGCCGCTGCCTTGGAAACTTTGATAATGACGTTTTGATACTCATCATTATCGGGTAGCTTGCCTATAACCTTTACGTACAGCTCACGATTATTCATCAGATTTCGTATGCGCACAATGGTGCCTATCGGCAAATATTTATGCAGGGCAAACAAGTTGGTGGTGTTTTCTTTTTCATCATTATCAATCCAGGTGGCTATTCCGCGCACTACTTCCGTTCCTCCTTTTGCTGCTTCTTCTTTGGCAAACTGCTTTTGCAATGACTCTTTCAACCTTCGTTCAGAAGGATTTTCCCCGGCCGTTACTTCGACAACAGGAGCGCTTTTGTACAGAGCAACCACATTCAGTTGCTGGGGAATCATCAGTTTCTGATTTACCCGAAGGGTATCACTGCTTAGGCCATTCTTTTCCTTTATCATTGCCGGAGTAACTCCGTTGTAGCTCCGTGAGATACTGAACAGTGTTTCTCCCGGCTTAACTACATGGGTAATATATCCCGTTTCAGAAATGACTTTTTCGTCTACATCCAACACTGAAGCCTTTTGTGCATACAGGGGGATGATTAGAATGTCACCTGAAAGCAGCGTGTATCCTCCGCTTCCGATGCGATTCACCGCTACCAGCTCCGCGAGCTCCACCTTGTAGAACTTACATATAGAGTAAAGGGTTTCCCCTGCCTTCACTTTATGAAGGGTATACTCTTTACCTTCCAGGGTTATTTTGGCGGGCAGGCTTGTCATACCCATCTGTGCCCAAAGGACAACCGGCAGACAACAGATTACAAAAAACAGCAGATGTTTGAACATACCGTCAGGTTTGAATAGCTTTGAGATAAGCGTATTTCAAAGTTATATACCTCCACACAGGCATCCGGTGATGAAACGTCTCTTTTATACAATAGTTGTATTTCTTCCGTACAGTTTCCTGAACACTTCTTTTGCTCAGGACACGTCAGCCGCAGAAAGCGGGAAAGTACGGGTCTTTACCTTTGAGCTTCGGCAGGATATCATGCCCGCAGCATGGCGACTGGTTAAAAAAGCCATGGAACAAGCCGACTCCGTGCAGGCTGATTATGTAATCATCACCCTGAACACCTACGGGGGAATGCTGAACATAGCTGATTCTATCCGCACACGCCTGTTGAAAGCCAAGCCGGTTACAGCAATACTCATAGATAACAACGCTGCCTCCGCGGGTGCGCTCATTGCCATTGCCTGCGACAGCATATACATGGTGGAGGGTGCCAGTATTGGCGCAGCTACCGTGGTAAACCAAACCGGTGAGCAGTTGCCTGATAAATACCAGTCCTACATGCGCAGCATGATGCGCGCTACGGCAGAAGCTCAGGGACGTGACCCCAAAATAGCAGAGGCCATGGTGGATGACCGTATTGCAATACCCGGCTTGATTGATTCCGGTTTCACGCTTACCTTTACTACATCTGAAGCAATACAACATGGGTTCTGTGAAGGACAGGCTTCTTCTGTGGAGGAAGTTATCCGTAAGCTGGGAATACAGGATTATGAACTGATCAGATATAAAGGCTCAGCCATTGAACCTATTATTGCCTTTTTTCTGCATCCGGTAGTGAGCAGTGTTTTATTACTTATAATTCTGGGTGGCTTGTACTTTGAGTTGCAGACTCCCGGTGTGGGTTTCCCACTGATAGCAGCCGTAATCGCTGCTATTCTGTATTTTGCCCCCCTTTATCTGGAAGGGCTGGCTGAAAACTGGGAAATACTGCTATTTATTGCAGGTCTCGGGTTGCTGGCTGTAGAAATATTTCTCATCCCCGGTTTTGGAATAACCGGAATAGCCGGTATCCTGCTGATAGTAACCGGGCTCACCCTCTCCCTGCTCCATAATGTTTCTTTTGATTTTAGTCTTACCGGTTTGGATGATTTGGCTGCCGCCTTGTTCAGGGTGATTATCACACTTATGGTAGGAGTAATTTTATTCCTTCTTTTCGGAGAGAAGCTGCTGTTTAAAGGAGTACTTAGCCGGGTTGCGCTCATGGATTCCGAAAAACGGGAGGAAGGATACATCAGTCCGGCCACAGTGAAAGATCAGCTCATCGGAAAAACCGGCATTGCCATTACAGACCTACGCCCCTCCGGTATAGTGGAAATTGATGCCGAACGATATGACGTGATTTCAGATGGCGAAATGATCCCCAGAAATTCCCCGATTAAGGTCATTAGGGTGCAAAGCAATTACCTTGTGGTGGAGAGAATATAAGATGCTTACATAAGCACGTAACACCGCTTATTCGTCAGCTTGCAGTGATTTTTTTCAACTCCATGAATCTGATTTGTAGTAAGCCCTGATTTATCGCTTACAAAATGATAAGCGAAGATTTTCCGTCTTAAAAAAATTCAAATTTAAGTCAGTATAACGCAGGATACTTTTGGGGATTATATTCATGCATGATAGCATATACTGCATCAAATACATCATCTGCACTGGGCTTACAGAAGTAATCCCCGTCTGAGCCGTATGCCGGCCTGTTGGCTGCTGCGGTGAGCGTTCGGGGTTCACTATCCAGCCAGTAGTAGGCCTTTTGTACTTCCATTACCTGCTGCAACATAAAGGAAGTAGCCCCTCCCGGTACATCTTCATCCAGAAATAAAACCTTGTTGGTTTTTTTTATGGATTCTACAATTTTATGATACCTGTCAAAAGGGAGCAGAGTTTGCACATCTATCAGCTCACAGGATATGCCGGCATTTTCCAGCATGTAAAGTGCTTCCTGAGCCACCCTTACGCAGGAGCCGTAGGTAACCACAGTGACATCATCCCCTTCTTTAAGAACTTCAGGCACACCCAGCGGCACCGTAAAGTCAGCTATATTTCTGGGCAAAGTTTCTTTCAGGCGATAGCCATTGAGGCATTCAATAATCAGAGCAGGGTCATCGGAGCGCAGCATGGTGTTGTAAAACCCAGCAGCACGAGTCATATCGCGCGGCACGAGAATATACATTCCTCTCAGCGAGTGTAGCAACATACCCATGGGAGAACCGGCATGCCAGATACCTTCCAGACGATGGCCGCGAGTACGCACGATAAGAGGGCACTTTTGATTGCCTGCCGAGCGATAGTGTAGTGTAGCTACGTCATCTGTCAATGGTTGCAGACCAAAGATCAGATAATCCAGATACTGTATTTCGGCAATCGGCCTGAATCCACGCATGGCCAGGCCTATGCCCTGCCCGATGATGGTTGCCTCCCGAATGCCGGTATCAAAAACCCGGAGCTCACCATATTTTTTTTGAAGACCGGCAAACGCCTGGTTGACGTCTCCTATTTTTCCCACATCTTCTCCAAATGCTACCAGTTGGGGATAACGTTCCAGATTTTTATCAAAGCAATGATTCAGGATTTCATATCCGTTGATGCGAGGCGCATCGTCATCATACTGCGGCTTTATCTCTTCCACGTGCAATGCGCTGTATTTTGACTGGCTGTACAAATAAGTCCGATAGTAGCGATACCCTTCCCGCTCCAGCTCGTTCTTTTTTTCCACAAGACGCAAACGGGCGGGAGTGTACTCCTGGCGCGTAATACGTAAAGCCTGTTTTACTGACCGCATCACATCTCTGCGCAAAGGTGCTTTTATACTAAGCAGCTCTTCTTTCACCGAGAGCAACTGACTTGCTCTGGTTGATTCTGCAACCATATCATCCAGAATGTCTGCCACCGCATAAGCCTGCCGAAGAATAGGATCCAGAAAGCGTTTCCATGCCTCATTTCTGGATTCAATGACCGCCTGGCGTGTTTGCTCTTCCAATATATCCAGTTCATCGGAAGTGGCAATGGCATTTTCAATGATCCATTCGCGCATTTTTTTAATGCAATCATACTCCCTTTCCCAGGCCAGACGCTCTTTTGACTTATATCGCTCGTGAGATCCGGAGGTAGAGTGTCCTTGTGGCTGGGTAAGTTCTGTAATATGAAACACTGCCGGGATATGTGTACTACGCACCTTGGCAATTCCTTTCTCGTAAACTTCACAGAGAGCCGGGTAGTCCCATCCTTTAACCACATAGATGTCAATACCTTCCCCTTTTTCATTGGTCTGAAAGCCTTGCAGCACCTCAGAGATGCTGCCTTTGGTTGTCTGCAGCTCTCTTGGCACAGAAATCCCATAGCCATCATCCCAGATGGAAATGGCTAGCGGCACTCTCATCACACCGGCTGCATTCAGCGCTTCCCAAAAGATGCCCTCCGAGGTGCTGGCATCACCAATGGTACAGAACACTACCTCATCTCCATTGATGGAAAAGCGGTCATCTTTGAATTGTGTATTCAATCGGTAGAGCTTGGAAGCCAGGGCAAGACCCAGCGCCCGAGGCATCTGATGACCGGTGGACGAGCCATCGGCAGAGGAATTATAGCGTTCGGTGAGGCGTAACCATTCGCCTTTTTCATCTATAAATTTTGTTGCAAAATGGGCATTCATCTGGCGACCTGCCGAGTGCGGGTCTTCTTTTTTATCGGGATTGGCATATAGCTGTGCGAAATACTGTTCAACGGTAACTTCTCCGAGGGCAAACATGAGTGTCTGGTCACGGTAATAGCCTGCGCGGTAATCTCCTTTTCTGAAAGTTTTGGCTAGCGCAATCTGAGGTACCTCTTTTCCATCTCCGAGAATACCAAACTTGGCTTTTCCGGTTAATACTTCTTTTCGGCTCAGCAAGCTCACCTCACGGCTTTTCACGGCAAGCTGATAGTCGTGGAGCACCGTTTTGCGGAACTGCTGAAAGCTGAGCCTATCGCGGGTTTTTTGTTCTTTACCGGTTGTCATTTCGCCCTGTTTTAGTGTTCGGTTCCCGGCAGCAGGAACAGAATTATTCAATCACCATTTTTTTCAGCCTATACTGGCCGGGCCCAATGAAAAACAAACTAAAAAAAACTATCCCCAACTCTATAGCATGAGAAGCGCCAGTAAAAATTCCGTCACCCTGGTCAATGTGTTTGAGTGCAGCAATTACCATGGTAAAACACATTACCAGGCAGGCTGGCCTGAAAAGAATACCCAGAATGAGCAGCAGGCCTCCTCCTGCTTCAGCCAGGCCGGCCATAAAGCCCCACATCACCGGCATGAAATCCACTCCGATAAGTGACATTGCCTTGCCAAGCTTTTCCCACTTTTCAGGACCGGCTATCAATTTAGGATAGCCGTGCATGATGAACATGAAGCCGATACCCAGTCGCAATACCAAAAGGCCAAAGTTTTTCTGTCCCTCACTGAAATTGCTTAGAAAACCCATAGGTTTGTTTTTCGGATAAAGTTAATCATCTCTCCGGGAGCATAAAGCACGAAGCATTTCACATGCGAAAACTTTTTATCATCCGCCACGCCAAATCCAGTTGGGACCATCCGGAACTCAGTGATAGGCTGCGCCCTCTTAAAAAAAGGGGCGTAAAAGATGCTGAACTTATGGGACATCTGCTCAGAAAAGCTTCGGTATACCCGGATGCAGTTTTATCCAGCCCTGCTGTAAGAGCTCTTGCCACAGCCGAAATTATCTGCCGCCATACAAAATTTGCATTTCACAAAGTGCAGGTGATTGATGACCTTTACTTTAAAGGCATGGAGGCCATCATGCAGGCTGTGCACAAGTTGAATCCCGCCCTGCAAACGGTTTTTGTATTTGGCCACAATCCCGACCTGACGGAGTTGGTCAACTGTTTTTCAGATACTCCTATAAACAACTTACCCACCTGTGGCATTGTAGGCATAGATTTTAATATCATAAGGTGGGAAGAAGCAGACTTCAGCAACGGAAGAATCGTGTATTATGAGTATCCTGCGAAACACCGCTGACAAAAACACGCATGATTACCCCATAACATGGCGTTTGATAGCACGGGCTATGAAGCGCACTTTCTCTCCCAGCGGGAAGCGCGACAGACTCACTTTCACCACACCCTTAGTGAGCATGGTTTTTTTGCTATAGTCAATTTTTACATCTACCAAGACCGGTTTGCCCTCTTTGCTCACTTTAAGAGCTTCGGCAATGCCGCTTTCAATTTCGTGATCATTGTTCATGGTTATAAAGTGAGCCCCCGTAGCTTCGGCTACACCCTGCACTTTAAAGTCGCCCAGAACGGTACAGGTTTTCCGGTTTAGGGGCACAGCCTGAAACTGGGATATTTGCCCCAGTTCGCCATCATGGAATACAAAAATTACAGGCGCTATACCATACGTGGAGGCAGTAAGCAGCTCAAGACCGGTCATCAGGAAAGCTCCATCACCTACAATACCTACCACCTGTTTGTCAGGGTTGCGAAGTTTAGCCCCGATAGCAGCGGGCACACAATAACCCATGCAGTTGAAATCTGTTGGTGAGATGAATCCTCTGGGCTGGTAGACAGGGAACAATTCAGCAGCAAGAAAAGTATGATTGCCATCATCTACGGCCATGATTGCATCATCGCTGAGTTGTTCCCGAAGTGATTTGAAAAAATAACCTGGTGATACGATATTATCTTTTTTACCGGTTATCCATTCTGAGAAATAAGCATCATTATCTTCTTTTATCTGTGCGCCAAGGGCTTTTACATCGCGCGGTGCCGAAAATCCCCGAAGGGTGAGTTCTTCAACCAATGCCTTCAGCACATCTGTAGCGTCACCATGAATCGCCACTTTGGTTTTATAGTTTTTGTCAAACACATCCGGATTGATATCCACATGAATGAGATTTTCTGGAATATCCATACCATAGCTGCCAGTTGCCAGCTCTGCAAAACGACAACCTACAGCAAGCAGAACATCGCACTTTGCAAAAGCCTTTCGGGCAGAAGGCTTGGCTGAGGGGCCGAACCCTACACATGTGTAAAGAGGATGATTAGCAGGAAAGGCGCTTTTTCCCTGCAGGGTGGTAGATACCGGAGCCACAAGGATTTCTGCCAGTCGGGTTGTGTAAGCTATGGCGTCCACCGCACCCCAACCTACATAAATGCCAGGGCAGCGGGCTGAGATGAGCAGATCTGCAGCTTTTTTTACTTTTTCCCAGTCTACGGCTGGCTTGCTATAAGACGGTGTATAAGGGATAAGCTCAGCTTCACCCTGAAACATTTGTACTTCAACCGGAAGCTCCACGAAAACCGGTCCGGGTTCACCGGAAACAGCAAGGTCGTAGGCCTTGTATATGGCCGGAATGACATCCTCGTGCTTTTCAGGTCTGAAATATCCTTTGGTGACCGCAGACGTCATTTTCTGCTGATCAATCTGATGCAGTTGATAGTAACGGCCTGTGTCTCTGCGTGTACCTCCGGAGATAACCAACATAGGAATGCCATCCAGAAAAGCTTCACCCATGCCACTCATCGCAAGGGCGGTACCTGCAGCAGGCACGATAGCACATACGCCAATGCTGTTTGAAGTGCGGGAAACAGCATCTGCAGCGAAGGCGGCACATCCCTCATGGGTTACCAGAATAGGTTTTATTTGCTGTGACGAATTCAGGGCGTCATAGAGCTCCGTGTTATGAACCCCGGGAATGCCGAAAGTATTTTTTACTCCGATTTGCTCCAGCGCATATACAGCAAGTTGAGCTCCGTTTCTTTTCATAAGGTGAATTGTTTGTAAGCTAAGTTAGGGGTTATTGAGTGGATAACCTAAATGCTCTTGTAAGAAATGCAGGAGAACACGCTATCCGCTTCTACTTTCCTGCCAGGCTTCTTGCTGTCATGCGGGCAGTTAAAATACATCCGCCCAGGAAGGTTCCTTCCAGCGAGCCGATACCGTGCATCCCACCTCCGCCAAAACCAGCAGCCTCCCCGACAGCATATAGCCCTGCAATAGGTTCCTGCTGCCCATTCACCGGTTTGGAAAGCACCCTGCCTTCCAAATCAGTCTGTATCCCACCCAAGGTTTTTCTGGAGAGGATGAACTCACGAATGGCTATCAGCGGTAATGCCTTCTTATCATAGATTTTCTGAAACTTACACGTACGCACCCGGTCGCCCCGATATTGACGTGCATGAGCAATGCGCCTGAGTTGTTCATCATTGTGATAAGGCCGCCCGCGATCAATATTAGCATCATACGTTTCAATAGCCTCTTTTAACAGCCGAACATCTACATCCTCATTACCCTGTAAGCGATTCATTTTTTCTGCCAGTTCTTCAATAGTGTTTGCTGTAACAAAATCCACACAATTTTCAATCATATCCTTCACCAACTCTTTATTTCCGGTGAGGATTGTCCAGATAAATTTCAACCATTTCTTATCGCGGATAGCCGGATTATGCTCTGCTCCGGAGATGGCAAATTCCTTTAGCGCGATTTTCATATTCAGCACCTGCCAGGAGTACTTTTTCTTTTGTTTGCATATTTGCTCCACCAGAAACCGGGTGTCATAAGCTGTTACCAGCGGCATAGGTCCTATGCGCTCGCCCCGATAGTTCAGCCATAGGGCAGATTTGCAGGGGACCAGACTCAGTCCGTGATTTTCTTTTCTTGGTCGCGGGTGATGTACCCCTGCAGCATAAGGCCAGCTCCAGTCAAGATGAGTAATATGTGCATTGTATTTTTCCGCAATATCATGCAGCTCTCCTAATGCAAAACGGTGTGATCCGTTGAGGATAATTTCGGGAGGCTCACCCCAGGGTTTGTACCATTGCCTTTTCACCCGCTCAATGTTGCCTCCCATGCCTCCGGCAGCGATTACTACGGCATCAGCCTCAATACGGAAAGGATGGCCTTCTGGTTCAGTGACGCCTGTCAGCCCTGATGCACGTTTGTTAGTGAAGCTTATATCGGTAACCCGATGTCCGAAAAGCAGCGTAAGATTCTGGCGCCTGGGATGTGACAGCAGATGTTGAATTAAGGTAGTAGTCAGCCCATAGCCGGTACCCCAAACCATGTGAAAACGGGGCACTGAATTGCCGGGTTTGAATAAGCCGCGCTCTACCCAATGCACCACAGGGAAAAAGCTAATCCCTTTGTTTCTCAGCCAGCGAAAAACTTCAGGTGTACAGTTATAGACATAATTTTCAGCATGCTTTTTAGGCCAGTAATCGTCTTCTCCAAACTCTGCCACCGAATGCCAGTCTCTGAGAGCCAGTTCCACATGATCCCGAATGCCCAACCTGCGCTGATAAGGGGTATCCACAAAAAACATTCCTCCGAAGGATTCTTTTGCAAGCCCTCCGAAGTTCTCCTGCAGATCACGGTCTGCAATTACCACTTTTTTACCGTATTCCAGAAGTTCCAGAGCGGTAGTGATTGCGGCAATACCCCCACCCGCAATAGCTACATCTGCCTTGTAAGTGTGCTGCATAACGTTTTTAAGTTGTTACAGGTAAAGATAAATAATTCACAGCCCCTGTATTTTAAATACCCGAACTCAAGAAGGCTTTATGGGCTGAATGGCGATCATGTAAAACCAGCTGCACTCGTCTGTTGAAGTACGGCTGCTTATACATCAGGCCTAAAGGGCAACAGAAGTTTCCATAGTAGCTACACCAGGTGGTATTGCCCCCTTCCCCGTTACCGTGCAATAATGACCTTCTGCACCAACGAAGTGTTGGTTCCGATGACCCGCAGGAAATAAACCCCTGGAGCCAGTGCACCTACCTGCAGAGAAGTACTGATGTGTTTAGTGCCCGCAAAGGCATTACCCAACACAACCATCCCGGTGAGGTCAACCAGCTCTATATACAGGCTGCCTGTTTCGGGCCATTGTGCTTCTATAAACAACCTGTCAGCAACCGGATTGGGGAACAGAGTAATGCTGGCTTGTAGCGCGGGCTGATGTATGGCCGTAATTACCGTAACGGCAACCGAAGCAAATGCAATACAACCATTGCTGTCGGTGACGGTTACCGAATAGTTACCCGGAGCTAGTCCGGAGGCAGTGGGTGTGGTTTGGACGGGCGATGTATTCCATTGATAGGAATAAGGCGGAGTGCCTCCGGATGGCGTTACAGAAGCTGTACCATCCTGGGCAGAAGCTGATGAAGCCGGTGTTGAGCTGGTAGTGAGCGTTAGGGCATCAGGTTCAGTGATTACCGCGCTGGCAGTAGCTGTACATCCTTTAGCATCTGTAACAGTTACCCCATAGTTGCCCGCAGAAA
Source organism: Chitinophagales bacterium (assembly GCA_026003335.1). Lineage (NCBI taxonomy): Bacteria > Pseudomonadati > Bacteroidota > Chitinophagia > Chitinophagales > Chitinophagales bacterium. The sequence continues at coordinate 655,236 of BPHB01000001.1, forward strand.
GATTGTTTTGGTCTTTTGCCGAGGAACCATTACTCCACGTGTAGGAATAGGGAGCTGTTCCTCCGCTCACCAGCAGCGTGATAGCTCCATCATTGGCATTACGGCAAGTAATGTTACTTGCGGTAGCATGCACTACCAACGCTGCTGCGGGCTGCGAAACGATAGCGCTGGTTGTAGCTGTACAACCATTTGCATCTGTAACGGTCACCACATAGCTACCCGCAGTGAGGCCGGTTATTCCGGTTCCCGATTGACCGTTGCCCCACGCATACAGATAGGGCGGAGTGCCTCCTGTAGCTGTAGCAGCAGCACCCCCATCATTGCCACCAAAACAACTTACGGAGGTTACGCTTACCTGAGGATTCAATGCCATTGGCTGGTTAACAGTTACGGAAGCGGATGCCGTACATCCGGATCCATCGGTAACTACCAGCGAGTAGGTTCCCGCACGGAGATTTGTAGCAAAAACTCCGCTCTGGGAATTGCTCCACTGATAAACGTAGGGAGGAGTCCCTCCGGACACATTGGCTGTAGCTGTTCCGTTATTTCCACCAAAACAGCTCACATCGGTTTTGTTTATGCTTATAACAATAGGCGATGGCTGCGTGAGAGTTACATTGACGGATGCCACACAGGCATTGACATCTTTCACTGTAATAGTATAATTACCTGCGGACAATCCGCTGAAGGTAGGCGAAATCTGGAAGTTAGTACCGTCCAGGGAATAGGTATACGGTGCATTGCCCCCGGAAGCGCTTACAGTCACCGAACCATCTGCTCCACCGCTGCAGCTGACATTAGTTTGGGACTGCACGGCTATTGTGGGGCCATTGACATTACCTATTGTTACTGAAAGCGTCACGCTGCATCCGCCAGCATCCGTGATAGTCACCGAATAAATACCCGCCAAAAGATTGGACGCGGTTGGAGTATTTTGTACGGGAGTAGTATTCCAGGTGTAAGTATGGGGGGTAGTCCCTCCGAAAGCTGTAACGGTAGCTGAACCATTGGCTACTCCGCAATCAGCATTGGTCAGGGAAGTAACACTTGCCGTCAGGCTACCTGAGGAAGCCACAACAACTGCAGATGCCGTTGCTGTACAACCATTTGCATCTGTCACAGTCACTGTATACGTGCTTGGCGGAAGTCCGTTGAGGCTAGCTGACGTGCTACCGGTGTTCCACAGATAAGTATAGCCTCCTCCACCGCTGGTAACCATTGCCGTAACGGTACCGTCTGATGCAGTGCAGGTTGCATCGGTTTTGGAAACAGTGACATTTACAGCCGGATGCACAGTTATGTAATTTGTTCTGGAAAGTGTGTCAGAGCCTCCGGCATTGGTTACGATAAGAGTCACGTTATAGCTGCCGGAGGTATTGTAAGTGACCACAGGATTCTGGCTGGTAGAAACAGAAGGCGACCCTCCGGGAAATATCCAATTCCATTGGGTGGGGTTATTGGTTGACAGATCGGTAAATTGTACGCTCACCGAGCCACACCCGGTTTGCGGCACAGCCGAAAAATCAGCTACCGGGGCAACTGGCTGCTCACACACCACTGGTAAAATTACATTTGCAATAGGTGCTCCATACGCATCAACATAAGAATACCACGTTCCTCCACTCCATTGTTCCCAGCCATTCCCAAAAGGACCTGACCCGGTGGTGGTCCATAAAGCAACAGTGTCACCGGCAGCCGTAGGCAGCACTACTCCTACAAAAAATGAATCACTGGGCAACACCGGCTCACTGGGGAAGGGCACATACAAAAGTTCATCATTCTGAACAGATGCAATGATAGTGCTGAAAGTAACCGTATTGCTCGCCAACACAGTGCCGGGACTTCCACCCGGGCCGCTGTCGCTCCATACACGAAATGTAACCGTACGCGTAGGCACCGATGACGTAGCCACCGCAAAGTAGAAAAGCGCTCCGGTTATCTTGTCCCCCGCTGTTGCTCCGAATTTCTCTGCCTTGGCCCAGTCTCCATAGCTGTTGTTTCCGGAAAGGTAACCCGAATTGGGTGAAACGAAAGTGTAGAGAGTCAGCGAATCTGTGGCAGTAATATTGGATAGGGTATCACAGCCAGCTCCTCCCAAAGGAATACAAGTAAGCGTAACAGAAGCAATTGCTGAACAGCCCGCACTGTCCGTAACCGTAACCGAATAATTTCCGTCAGTCATATTAGAGGCCGTTTGCGTGTATTGTGGAGGCACAGTATTCCATGCATACGAGTAGGGAGGCGTGCCTCCGCTGGGCGTTACAGTTGCAGAGCCGTTGGCTTGTCCGCAATTGGGTGATACCGTAGCTGTAATAGAGGCAGTAAGTCCACTACTATTATTAATCACTATGGATGCAGTGTCTGAACAACCATTGACATCCACTACAGTAACAGTATACAAACCCGGAGTAAGGTTGATCGGATCAGGCATGGTGCTGCCATGGCTCCAGAAATACTGAAAGGGAGGCGTGCCTCCGCTAACACTGCTGGTAATGGTTCCATTTGCAGCAGCACAACCTGCATCTGTTTTGGACAATGAAACAGTGAGCTGCGGGTAAACGGTGATATAATTGGTCTGGGTCAGGGTATCAGAACCGGTAGCATTGGAGACCTGCAGAGTCACCGAATATACACCAGGCACACTATAAGAAACCACAGGGTTTTGGTCTGTGGACGAAGAGGGCACCCCACCCGGAAAACTCCAGTTCCACTGAGTAGGGCTATTCAGCGACAGATCGGTAAACTGCACATTCACGGTGCCGCACCCACTCCGGGGCGAGGCCGTAAAATCAGCTACCGGAGGATTGGCGGGCGCACACACCACCGGCAGAATTACATTTCCTATTGGTGCGCTATAAGCATAAGCATAAGAATACCACGTTCCTCCACTCCATTGTTCCCAGCCATTGCCCAAGGGACCTGACCCGGTAGTCGTCCAGAGGGCAACGGTGTCTCCAGCAGCCGTGGGCAACTGCACCCCAACGAAAAATGAGTCATTAGGCAATACAGGTTCTGTGGGAAAAGCTACATAAAGCAACTCATCATTTTGAACCGAAGTGATGATGTCGCTGAAAGCAACCGAGCTGCTGGCAAGCACCGTACCCGGACTGCCCCCGGGACCGTTATCACTCCATACGGTAAACGTTACCGTACGGGTAGGAACAGGTGAAGTGGCTACGGCAAAATAGAAAAAGGCTCCGGTTACTTTATCGCCTGCAGCCGCCCCGAATTTTTCAGCTTTTGCCATATCGCCAAAGTTGTTATTGCCTGAAAGATAACCTCCACTGGCGAAAGTATAGAGGGTCAGCGTATCTGTGGCAGTAATGTTTGACAAAGTATCACAGGCAGAAGCCTGTGGAGCGCATACCTGTAAGGAATAGGTAAACCCAAAGGCGCTCAGGCTGGTATCTATAGTAACAGGCACGCCTACATTCACCCACACTCTTACAAGAAAATCCAGCGGATAAGTGCCAACAGCAGCAGCAGTGGTTCCCGAAAACAGAATACAGCCATTGCTTCCTCCCGGAATCGCTGCCGGTGAGGGATTGATGGCATAGCCTATACCGGTGGGCAGTCCTGTTATACTCAACAGTAATACGGAATCTATGGTTGCCCCACCAAACGAAGTAGGAATATGCAGTTGCACAACCTCGCTGTAAGGAGAGCCCTGTGTGATGCAGGGAAGGGATGCAGGTGTAAAACCATCCGTAGTGTTACTACTATCCACTACGCATTGGGCTGCTAACAGAGTGGCTGATGCAAGAATAGTGAATGAAAGGAATAGATTTTTCATGAAATATGCTATTTAAGTAAAGTCCACAATAATAAGGAAACTTCTTCCTGTATAAAAGAATACACGGAAAAACTTTCAGATGCCGGTAATACTCTGAAAAGCAGATAGAGAGGCTGTAGAATGTTTCGAAAAAAAGTTTAGCTATAAAACGGTCTTTACTGAAAAATCAGCTTGTGCCGGATTACACGCGCTGGATCCGCATCCGGGATGACGGCCAAAAGAAATATCCCTGTCCCCAGATCAGATTTCTGAATTTTAAGAGCTTCATTTACATAACGATAGGTTTTTACCCTGCGACCCAGATTATCAAACACTGCTATGGAAGCACTTTGCACAGAGGGTGGCAATTGCACTTGCACTGCATGGTCAGAAGGAACAGGAGCCACCAGCATAGCATCATCAGTAACGAGAGTCAAACCGGTGGAAGTCACCGTATCCGGCTCAGGAATAGGCAATCCGCACGGAGCCGGCAACCATCCGGCATCTTTCAGATTTTGATTGCACCTGATACCCGTGAGCTCTTCATACAAAAAATCACGAATAAACCAGACGGTAGTGTCCACCAGCGGCTTTTTTGAAGGTTGAAAAGCAAAGTAATTGGTAAAGTCCACGTGACCACCTCCGCGCCAGGTAAAAAAAGGATTGTTGATACCCAGGCGTGCTGTACGGTATTTTATGCTTGCACTACCATCTACCATGATGATAGAGTTACGCTGTACTTCAATCACTTCGGAACAGTAGGGCACCGTTCCGTCATCGGTTCCATGCATACTTACCATGGGCGGATCATCGGCATCAATCCAGGAGGTATCCCCTATCGCACCGGCAAGGTTAATAATGCCCCTGATACGGGTGGAATAACCCGGATTGCCGCTGCTGCCTTCCAGGCCACCAAGAGTTTGAGCAATATCACGAAACCATTGCGGCACTTCCAGTTCATTATCGATATAGCCTGCATGAATGCCGATAAAAGCTCCGGCTGACACGCCTCCCATAAAAATTTTGTTTGTGTCAATACGGTACGTATTTGTGGTAGCAGCATCTTTATAAAAAAAGCGGATAGCTGCCTTGGCATCCTGCACCGCACGTATCACAGCCTTAAGCATATTCAAAGAATCCACCGTAGGTACACCTATACGATATTTAATGGAGGCTGTCACAAAACCTCTGGTGGTAAGCTCATTGCATAATGCAATGATATCCGGACTCTCTTTGGCTCCTAACAAAAAACTGCCCCCGAAAGCCAGTATCACCAGCGGTCTTTTGGATAGCGTATCATCTTTGGGCTGGAAAATGTACATATCCAAGGTCTCTGTATTTCCCTGATAATTGACTGCACTTCCGTAAACCACCGGTGAAGGTAAGTTCGTGGGAATAGGGAAAGTCTGCCAGTTGAAAAAGTCCGGAAATATTTTGTCATAATACCTTCCGCTGCACTGCGCATCCAGGTGACCTGCAGGCAACGTGATCCAGGTCACGGCCAGCATAAAAAACAATGTCCTTTTCATGTTTGCTGTATTCGGAATTAGATGAAAAACGGGGCGAAAGTTAAGGGAATTTTATGAGGTTGTTAATTAAAATACATACAATGCGTGGACTTTTCCTGGGTATTTTTAACACCCCAGCATTTTCCCCGCAGAAGGTTTTTCTCTTGCAGCATGTTTAAAACTACACGGCTTAAGAAATGCAATTTTTGCACCCAGACATGCAATTTTTTCCATATTTAAAACGAAAATTTGTCAGTGCAATCAACGTGACCAGTGCAAAAATCCTATGGCATTGCATTTGCTAAGCGGATAATTGAAAATATATGGTTTAACCCTAAAAAAAGGAGGTGCATATGACCCTGGTAAGATATAATGAGTCCATGCCTTCTCTGGCGAGCTGGGTGGACGATTTTTTCTCCAGCACTTTACTTCCGGCTTTCGGGGTTGGACGCATGTGGAATACCCCGGCTGTGAATGTGCGCGAAGATCATGATAACTTCTATCTGGAAGTAGCCGCTCCGGGATTGAACAAGAAGGATTTTGACATCACGCTGGACAATGGGCTGATAACCATCTCAGCCAAACATGAAGAACAAAAGCAGGAGAACAACAACCAATATACGCGGAGAGAATTTTCTTACACCGGGTTTTCACGCACGTTCACCTTACCGGATGGCGTTGACCAGGATAAAATCAGCGCCCAGTATCAAAATGGTATTCTGTATGTAACCCTCCCGAAAACTGAAGAAGTGAAGGGCAAAGCTCCTCGCACCATCAAGATATCCTAACCTTTCTCAACGAGGAGCAAGCGGGAAGATAATCTTCCCGCTTTTTTTTTCATGCGTTGTATGGAATAAAAACGTTGCCTCCCATGTCCTGGAGGGCTAAATTCGCAGCTCAAAAAAAATCAAGCTATGCCAGTGATTCAGGTAACTGATGAAGACTTTGAACAGAAACTCGCAGAGAACAAAAAGGTTATAGTGAAATACTCTGCAGACTGGTGCGGACAATGCCGATTGTTTGCTCCAAAGTATAAGCGCCTATCGGAAGATCCGCTTTACAGCGACACCGTTTTTCTGGATGTGAATGCGGAAAAAAATGCTTTGGCAAGAAAAAAGGCTGGTGTAAAGAATCTGCCGTTTTTTGCTGTTTTCAAAAACGGGCAACTGGTAGAGGGAACAGCAACTTCAAAAGAGGAAACTGTTATTGACCTGCTTCAAAAACTGCACGAATGAAAATTCCAGTTATCAAGCAACTCGTAGAGCGCTGTACGGAAGCTCAACTCCGGGAAGCAGAAGCTGACATCCTGGAAGGACGTGAGCCGAAGATTACAGATGCCGGTGCTGATGCCGGTGAACAACTCACCCATATAATGGCGGCACTTTGGATTAAAAATGAAATGTCCGTTAATAAAACGGATTTAAATACAGCTCTTCGGGCTTATACACAAAAGGTAAGAGCATCTATCAGTTAAGTAATTTTCCGAATCCCGTGTAAGCTCCTATGTGCGGCATGGCACACTGCAAAAGAGGCAGTTCCTCCCGCTCGTAAATGGGTAGAGCACGGCCATTCCGCATCTTTTGATAATCTGAAGCCTCACACAAGCAGAATTCTATACTTGGGACAGGATGTGCCTGGTGTTGTGTTATTCAGTTGAAAAGCACCATGCAAGTGCATTTTTGGGCTAATTTTACCGCACAGCACAACTAAAATGAAAAAGACGCACCTTATTGCTTTGATTATGATAGTCGCCTGTATGGGCATCATCGTGGCCAACATCAGTGACTACAGCCGTTATGAAACCTTTTCCACAGCGGCCACCGCAGATGGGCGTGATTTTCACATTGTGGGAGAGCTCTCCCGTCCGGATGAAATGTATTACGATCCTGAAGTTGATCCCAATTATTTCTCATTTTACCTTAAAGACAAAGCCGGAGAAGAGCGCAAAGTAGTATTCAAAGGAACCAAACCAACCGATTTTGAGCGTTCCGAGCAGATTGTGCTTACAGGACGGATGCAAGGCAATGAGTTTCATGCATCTAAAATTCTGATGAAATGCCCCTCCAAGTACATCAATGATCAACTGGAGGTTACAGAAGTGAAGGCAACCGGCAGCTGATGGAAATTCAATATTTGGGCGAAACCCTTTTGCCCGGACAAATAGGTAAACTATGTGTGATCGTTGCATTTGCGGCTGCGCTGGCTGCAACTGTCGCATTCAGCATATCTGCCCCAAAAAAGGACATACTGTTGGCGCAGTCGTGGAAGCAACTGGGGAGAATATTCTTTTTCGTTCATGCCACAGCTCTTGCCGTTGTAATAGCTTCTCTGTTTTACATTCTGGTAAATCATTTATTTGAATATCATTACGCATGGCAACACTCCTCGCTGGAACTGCCCATGAAATACATACTCTCCGCTTTTTGGGAAGGGCAGGAAGGAAGTTTTCTTTTGTGGATGTTCTGGAACACGGTGCTGGGCATAGTGCTCATCTTTCGTGCCCGCGAGCTGGAAGCCCCGGTAATGGCCGTCTTTGCTGTTACACAGGCTTTTCTGGGTTCTATGTTGCTGGGGATACATATAGGTGATTATAAAATCGGGAGCAATCCGTTTCTGCTTCTGAGAGAGACAATGGATGCCCCGTTGTTTGCACGCGCTAACTATCTGGAATTTATAAAGGATGGCAACGGGCTTAACCCGCTTCTGCAGAATTACTGGATGACCATTCATCCCCCTACCCTTTTTCTTGGTTTCTCTTCCACGCTGGTACCTTTTGCCTTTGCCATAGCCTCCCTCTGGAAAAAAGACTTTACTCTATGGAGTCGCTATGCCCTTCCGTGGAGTCTTTTTTCTACCATGATTCTGGGTGCAGGAATTCTGATGGGCGGGGCCTGGGCTTATGAAGCGCTCACATTTGGCGGATTCTGGGCCTGGGATCCGGTGGAAAATTCTTCACTCGTACCCTGGATTACCGGAGTGGCGGGCCTGCATTGTCTTTTGATTTACCGCCACACAGGCCGTGCCCTTAAGCTTACTTATGTGCTTTTCCTGATCACCTTTGTGCTGGTGCTTTATTCCACATTTCTGACACGAAGCGGCATTTTGGGTGACACTTCCGTGCATGCATTTACAGACCTGGGCATGTCCGGTCAGCTGGTGATTTTCATGCTGTTTTATGTTCTGCTTTCCGCTGCAATGCTCCTGCGTTCATGGAAAATAATTCCAGTACATAAAGACGAAGAAAAAGCCTCCTCACGGGAATTCTGGTTGTTTATCGGAGCGCTGATACTTACGATTTCTGCTTTTCAGATTACCTTCAGTACTTCCATACCGGTGATAAACAAGTTCATTGCCTTGCTGCGGGAAATTCCATTGTTTTCAGGTTTTCTGCAAAAAGACCTGGCCCCTCCGGTTGATCCGGCCGCACATTACAACAACATACAGGTATGGGTGGCTATTGTTATCACCATACTTACCGGAGCAGTGCAATATCTGCGCTACCGCAACAGTGATATGCGAAAAGTGTTCATGAAGTTGTTACTCCCTGCCGGGATTGCGCTTCCGCTGTCTGTAGTGATGGTTTATCTGCTGAAAATTTATACCATTCAATATGCAGTGCTGCTGTTTGCTGCCTTGTTTGCCATAACAGCCAATATGGATTATCTCTTTCGCGTATTGAAAGGAAAATTACAGGTAGGCGGAGCATCAGTAGCACATGCCGGCTTTGCCCTGATTCTCATGGGAGCTTTAATCTCCAATTACAATCAACGCGTCATCTCTATCAACACCGAAGTGGATTTCGGAGACGCACTGGACCCTAAAAGTCAACGTGAAAATATTTTGCTCCGAAAGAATGAGCCCGTTCGGATGCATGACTATCTGGTAACATACATCGGAGACTCCGTTGCAGGTCCTAACAACTACTATAAAGTACATTACCTGCGCAAAGACCCGAAAACCGATAAAGTAAAAGAGGAATTTATCCTGTATCCTAACGCACAGATAAATCCCCGCATGGGATTAATTGCCAATCCTGATACCCGGCATTATCTGACCAAAGACATATACACTCATGTAACTTCCGTTCCTGATAGGAAGGCTGCCAGGGAGCAGGAAATTTTTGTGCCCGATACGCTGGCCATTGGAGATACTTTTTACATTGCCAAAGCATACGGTATCCTGGAAGGTCTTATTCCGAATCCTCCGGACAACAGGTATAAGCCGGCTCAAGGAGACATTGCAGTAGGTGCGCGCCTGCGCTTCTATACGCTGGATGACAGAAGCTATCAAGCCATGCCTCTGTATATTATCAGTAACCGCATGGTTACAACCCTTGAAGACAGCATCAATGAACTGAATGCTGTTTTCCGGATAGAAAAAATCCTTCCGGCTACAGAGCAAATCGTGATTGGCGTGAAGCAGAAAAACACCGAAAATGATTTTATCATCCTCAAAGCAATCATATTTCCCTATATCAATCTGCTGTGGCTGGGCTGCATCATGATGACTTTGGGTTTGCTGATGAGCATCCTCAGGCGCTATCGGGATAATATGCGTATTTTTAGCCGTCAGGAGTATTAAAACCCGCTGCCTACCTGTGCAAAAACATGAAATCGTGATGATTGGAGCAGGCAACGTAGCCTGGCATCTGGCCCGCCAGTTCAAAAAGGCCGGGCATGTTATTGTTCAGATTTATAACAAAACCTCAACCGCGGCCCGACAGTTAGCCTCTGAAACGGGTGCAGCATACACCGATGACCCGGAAGAAATCCACCAGCAGGGCTCGCTTTACATTATTGCTGTTAAAGATGATGCGATAGAAGAATTAGCCGAGTATCTGCATTTGCCCCATGCAGTAGTCGTTCATACTTCTGCCATGGTGCCGGTGGAAGCGCTGGAAACGATATCCGAAAATGCCGGAGTAATCTATCCTCTGCAAAGCCTAACCAAAGGCATTGATTTGGATTTCCGGGCAGTGCCGATATTTATTGAGGCATCAGACAAAGCTACCGAAGATGCCTTGATGCAATTGGCAGCCGGTATCTCTGACCATGTACATAAGGCCTCTCTTCACGAGCGGAAAATACTGCACACCGCGGCAGTTTTTGCCAATAACTTTCCCAACCACCTGTATTACATTGCCGACTCACTGCTGAAACGGGAAGACCTGAGTCTTGATTTGCTGATGCCCCTGATACAGGAAACCACACGGAAGCTGCAATCTTTAGATCCCTACCGTTTGCAGACCGGCCCTGCCAGAAGAGGAGATATGAAAACCATACAGGAGCATTTGGCTCTGCTGAACAATTTTCCTGAGTTCCGAGAAATCTATCTGGTGATTACTGAAAGCATACTGGAAAGCTACAAACAATAATATGCCGGTTGCTCCCTCTGTTTATCTGAAGTTTATCCGCTGGAAAAATCTGCTCCTCATTGCACTCACTCAACTATTGGTGCGCTTCTTTATTATAAAACCGGTTTTCGCTGAATACCGCCTGCTGGAACACTCGCTGAGCGATCTTGCTTTTCTGCTGGTGGTAGCTGCCACCATGTGTATTGCCGCTGCAGGCTATATCATCAACGACTACTTTGACACAGGCATGGATCATATCAATAAACCCATGCAGGTGATGGTGGGACGGTATTTCAGCAAAAAGGAAGCCCTAAGGATGCACCTGCTTTTCAACGCTGCAGGAGTAGCTTTGGGGCTCTTTGCCGCGTTTTGTGCGGGCAATATTCAACTGGGATTTGTCTTCGTGATTGCTGCCGGATTGCTCTGGTTTTATGCCCGGATATTCAAAAAAACTTTTCTGCTCGGCAATATGATTGTTGCCCTGCTAACTTCCCTGGTGGTGTTGCTCCCGTCTTTTTTTGAAACACATCTGTTTGTCCAAACCGATGTGGTAACTTCCGCTGCTGCACTCAGAATTCTTATCCCAACGGCTATTTACTCCCTTTTTGCTTTTCTTGCTACCCTGATACGCGAAATCATCAAAGATGTTGAAGACCTGGAAGGCGATAAGCAGTTTGGCAGCCAAAGTATACCGGCATCTCTGGGAATAAAAACAACCAAAGCAGTGGTAACTATTCTGATTCTGCTCTTTGCCGGTCTGCTGTTTATTGTACAGCGGGCACTATTCCGGGACGACCAGTTGCTTGGTGTTTCTTATATCTTTATTGCCCTGCAGTTGCCGGCACTTTCAATGATATTTTATCTCATTCCGGCAAAAGACCAGGCTGACTTTCATAAGCTTAGCTCTCTGATGAAAGTTATTATGCTGCTGGGAGTTATATCTATGCCCTTGTTTCATTACTTCCGTTGAGCTATGTTGAACAGAAATATCCTGCTGGCTTCCCAATCACCCCGCAGGCGTGATATCCTGCAACTGGCTAATCTCTCGTTCAGGGTAGTCCCTCCGGATATTGATGAATCTAATACGGGAAACTTGCCCCCTGAGCTGCTTCCACAGCACCTTGCCACTAAAAAAGCCCATGCCGTAACTCAATTTGCCCGTCAGAATGAAATCATTCTGGCTGCCGACACTGTTGTGATCAAAAACGGAATCCTTTACGGTAAGCCTGTTGATCGTGCAGATGCTATCCGGATGCTGCAGGAGTTGTCCGGTAATGAGCATGCCGTGATAACAGGGGTATGCCTGAAGTCTGATGCCCGGGAGAAAGCATTTTCTGTAACCACAAGGGTATTGTTCAGGCAGCTGCATCCTTCTCAGATAGCCTTTTATGTTGACCATTATCATCCATATGACAAAGCCGGTGCCTATGCTATTCAGGAATGGATAGGTGTGGTAGGCATAAAAAAGATTGCAGGTTGTTACTTTAACGTTATGGGCTTACCCATGAGCCGCATCTGGGAGGAGCTGGAGCATTGGTAAAAACCAACTTTTCGTCAGCTTATGTAATCCAAACGGTCTTTATGTTGACGAATTCACGCAGACCATGGATGGATAATTCACGCCCGTACCCCGAACGATTAATGCCACCGAAGGGAAAGCGCGGATCAGAACGCACCATGGCGTTAATGAATACATTTCCGGCATTGATAAGCCGGACATACCGGGTAGCTTTTTCAATGTCCTCTGACCAGAGAGAGGCGCCAAGCCCGTAATGTGTTTTATTGGCCAGTTGAATTGCCTCCTCACCGTCACGGGCATCTACTACGCAGGCAACCGGACCAAAAACTTCTTCATCAAACACCGGCATACCGGGTTTTACATTTACCAGCAAGGTAGGTTGCACAAAGGCTCCTTTTCCGGACAGACGTTTTCCCCCGATAACAATTTTCGCTCCCGCTCTAACGGATTGCTGAATCTGTTTCATCACTGCCCGTGCCTGATTTTCTGAAGCCAAAGGACCCATCTCCGTAGCCGGATCGGCAGGGTTACCTACTTTAATCTTGCTTATCAGCTCGGCCATCATTTCAATAAATTTATCCCGCACCTCAGGTACTACAATAAACCGCTTGGCGGCAATACAACTCTGGCCGGCATTCTGCATCCTGCTTCTCAATCCAGTCTCAGCAGCCGATTTCAAATTGGCATCTTCCAGCACAATGAAAGGATCACTACCTCCCAGTTCCATGACCGTTTTTTTAATGTTTCTCCCTGCAAGCGCTGCTACTTCAGCGCCCGCCCTGTCACTGCCTGTGAGGGAAACCATTTTAACAGCTGGATGCTCAATAACACGTCTTACCCTGCGGTTGTTGATCAGCAAGGTCTGAAAAATATAACCCGGCTGGGCTTTTTGAAAAATTTCCTGAATGGCAAGGGCACACTGAGGTACATTGGAGGCATGCTTGAGCAACACTACATTCCCTGCGGCAATAGCCGGAACAGCAAAACGAAACACCTGCCAGAACGGAAAATTCCAGGGCATAATACCCAACACTACCCCCAGGGGCTCATAGGAAATAAAGCTGGATGATGCCTCACTGGGAATTTTTTCATCATTCAACCAATCAGGAGCTTTTTCGGAATAAAAGTCACAAACCAGAGCGCATTTTTCTATTTCCACCTCAGCCTCTTTAATGGGCTTTCCCATTTCCAGGGTGATCAGAGACGCCCAGCGCGATTTCTCGGCCCGTAATATCGCAGCTACTGATTGAAGATATTTGCTCCTGGATATGACGGGAGTTTTTTTCCAGGTTTCATATTCCTGTACGGCCCTGCGCAGAATATCCTGCAATTCGCCAAGCGAATGGCCGCTGATTTTCTTTACAACCTTATTATCAAATGGATTGGTACTGAAAAACCTCATTTCAGTTTTTTGAGAATAGCCAATAGCAAGGTCAGCAACAGACTAAGAATAATAGAAGTTACAATGGGAAAGTAAAAAGTTACCCTGTCTGTTTTTATCAAAATGTCACCGGGCAGTTTCGGAATGCCTCCCGTCTTTTCAATTAGGATGACCACCCCTCCGATAATCAAAAGGATGATTCCGATAAGCATCAGCATCTTTCCCATTTTCACCTCCCGGCAGCTTTAACAACCGATGCCAAGTTATCAATTTTTCCAGTTACTGTAGGTTGTAAGGGAGAAAGCCCTGAACCCGGTCGGTGATTTTAACTATTTGCACTCCGTGATGTATCCGTCAGAAAATTACCTAATCAAATCTTTTGCAGCATAATTACCGCGCTCCAGCTAGGCAAAATGATTGTTTTTGCTCTTGTATGCAAAATTGCGCTACACATGCATCTGTCCGTTTCATCATTTAAGACTCTTTACTCTACAACACCTCAGAATGAAAGTGCTCCTTGCGCTCCAGGATGTATCGTATTTTGAGGCACAGGACAATTTTTTCCCATTGCAGATTGCATATCACTCCATTGTGCCTGATGATAACCGCAGCAGTTAATCCTGCCGGAAGAAGGCAACGCTGCCTATGCCCTGTTATGAGTCTGGTATGTAATCCCAAGGGTTGAATACTGCATATTTATATATTTATGCAAAAAAATTTACCTAGCAGATTTGGCGAATTATCCGATAATCTGAAAGCATAGGCATCGGAAAATCGCTTCCTCAGCAAAGACATTACTTTAGCGGATTACTCAAATTATTATGACACAGGTTTTCAGCGGACTTTATTTTGACGGCAGCCATGCAGGACCTCAAAAGGCAGAGATAATTATCAGAAACGGACGGCTTGAGATTACCCTGCCTGAAAAGGGTCTGAAAAAAACTTTTTCCGCCCCTGACCTTTCGGGTTATGAGCTTGCAGCAAAAGATCGCATCATCATACGGGCAAAAGGCTATCCGCAGCAGCTTCTGGATATCCGTTCTTCTGCCTGTATAGATTTGTTTAGACAGCACTTTCCGCATGTGCGTGAAGCCTCCGGACCGCTGCAACGCATTTTTCAGTCCGGCTACTCTGGGCTGCTTTTTTTGCTTCTGTTCGTGGCAGGAATGCTTACAGCTTTTTATGTGTATGGTATACCTTACCTTGGTGATATTGCCGCGCGGCTGTTTCCGGTGGCATATGAAAAACAGCTTGGAGAGTCTCTCTATGGGCAAATGATCCGGCAATATACTGTTGACAGTACACAAACCCAACTGGCAAATGAGCTGGCCAAAGAGATAGATTTTCAGTCAGATTATGAAATGCGGTTTACTGTTGTTACGCATGACCAGAAAAATGCCTTTGCCCTGCCAGGCGGGCACATCGTGATTTTCTCCGGCATTTTGTATATCATGGAAGACTACACCGAACTGGCAGGCCTTATGGCACACGAAGCGGCTCATGTCCATCAACGCCATACCTTGCGTGTACTGTTTCGGAGTTTATCCAGTTATATTTTAATCTCTTTAATCTTTAATGATATCACTGGCATCATCGTTGACAACGTGCACACACTCCGCAAACTTGCTTTTTCTCGCAGCTTTGAACGTGAAGCTGACCTGGAAGGCTTAAGAATATTAGCCCATAACCACATTGATCCGGAGGGCATGCTTCGTTTGTTTGAGCACCTCATGGAAGCAACCCCTGCGGGTAGCGAACCGGAATTTCTTCGCACCCATCCGCTTACCCGCCACAGAATACAATATCTGCAAGAGGCTATCAGGCAAGGTGCATACCCACCCAAAAGCTCCACCCGTATGCAGGAGATATGGGAACGCATGCAGGCATCCCTCCGGCAGCAATAGAGTGCTGCTGTGTCAATCTTTCTTTACCTTTCTTAAATCAAGCAGATTCATGGGATTGGGCTCCATGCCGTGAATGTTTTGATGCACAAAGCGCACCACTTCATCATAATAAAGCGGTATGACCACGGCTTCCTGCATGAGGAGGTTATCCATTTGTCTGTATAGTTCAAAACGGAGAGAGTCTTCGTTTTCATTGAGCGCCCTGACATAGAGGCTGTCAAACTGCGCATTGCGAAAACGGGTGTAGTTAGGCGGAGCACCATGTCCACTGTAAAACATAGCCAGATAGCTCTCTGCATCCGGATAGTCAGCAATCCAGGAGCCTCTGAAAAAAGGCGCCTGTCCCCGTGCCATGAGTTCGCGTTGAAAAGCAGGAAGCACAATTTCCAGCTTCAGACGTATGCCTAACTCCTCCAACTGCTTTTGAATAAAAGTAGCTATATCCTCATAAGACTTGCTCGTATAAAGAGATAATACGGGCAACCCTTTACCTCCGGGAAATCCGGCCTTTGCCAGTAAAGCAGCTGCCGTCTGAGGTTGAAATGTATATCCCTGTACTTTCTCTTCGCTGAATGAAGGCAACCCATAAGGCACTATGCCGGCTGTGGCCGGGCGACCAATATTATTTCTCAAGTAACGAATGATAGCTGCACGGTCAAAGCCATAACCAATGGCCTGTCTTACTTCCCGAATACTCAAAGGATTGAGCAAACCGGATTCTGGATCCTGCATCAGGATGCCCAGATATTCGGTGTTGAGGTATGGGGTTTTATACATTTTCAGTGTAGCCGACAGTTCAGGCCGCAGCTGTCCCTCGGGTGTCAGTAAATCATTAATATAGGAAGCATCTACTCCGGAAAGAAAATCCAGCTCACCCTGCATGAAGTGCAGATATTCGGTTTGTTTGCTTTGGATAAAGCTCACCTTTACCCCATCCAGATACGGAAGTCCTTCTTCATAGTAATGCTCATTTTTCGTCAGAATAAGCACATTTCCTTCCTGCCATACCTTGAAGCGGAACGGTCCTGTCCCAACCGGATGCATGCGAAAATCTTTGCCGAAATGTTCCACTATCTCGCGAGGCACCACGAAAGTGTATTGCATCGTCAGTATGCTGAGCAACGGACGAAAGGGCTTCTTCAACCGGATGACAACAGTAGAGTCGTTTACCGCAGTAAAAGGCGAAAGCGTATCCACCCGGTCATGAAATATCCAGCTGCCCGGAGATGCCGTAACGGGGTCCACAAGGCGATGAAGCGTATACACTACATCATCGGCTATCATTTTTCTTTTTTTGCCTTGAAACAAAGGATGATCATGAAAAAACACATCCTGTCTTAAATAGAAAGTGTAAGTCAAGCCATCATCGCTGATAGTCCAGCTTCTGGCCAGGTCTGGCTGAATACGCAAATGTGCATCAAACCGCAACAAGCCACTGTAAATCTGATTCACTGCCCAGATATTAGCCTGATCTCTGGCAAACGCCGGATCCAAGGAAGTGATGCCTGAGGAAGAATTGTAGCGGAACACTTTCAGCGCCTTATCTCCCTGACGGGTGCCACATCCGGAGAGTATGCTCAGGGTAACTGCTGAAAAGAAAAAAAACCTGCCCAGGTACATGACTTCGCAAGTGGTAAAAGTATTCTCAGTACTTTTTATGCGACAAATGATTTTCAACAAGTTATTGTGTATAAGTAAGAAGGTTTCCTGCAGAGGAATGAGGTAATAATTGTATTTTTAAGCCGCTTAAATATTCACCTTTCAACACCACCACGAATTCA
The DNA here is from genome assembly GCA_026003335.1 of Chitinophagales bacterium. Classification (NCBI taxonomy): domain Bacteria; kingdom Pseudomonadati; phylum Bacteroidota; class Chitinophagia; order Chitinophagales; species Chitinophagales bacterium. The sequence goes on from BPHB01000001.1 coordinate 672,454, forward strand.
AAAAATGGGCAAAATAGTTACGATAGCCAATCAAAAAGGCGGCACCGGCAAAACAACCTCAGCCATTAACCTGGCAGCCAGTCTGGCAGTGCTGGAATATAAAACCTTGCTTATTGATGCAGACCCCCAGGCCAACGCTACCTCCGGTACCGGTTTTGACCCCAAGAACGTCAGTCTGAGCCTGTATGAATGCCTCATCAATCAGGCCAAACCGCAGGAAGCCATTGTGGCCACGGAAACGCCCAATCTGTTTTTATTACCTTCCCGTACCGACCTTGTAGGTGCTGAAATTGAACTCCTCAATATTCCGCAGCGGGAGAAAGTACTAAAGTCTGTTGTAGAACAAATTCGGAATGACTATACCTTCATTATCATTGACCTGCTGCCCTCACTGGGATTAATTACGGTAAATGCCCTCACGGCTGCAGACTCTGTTATTATACCCGTTCAATGTGAATACTTTGCCCTGGAAGGACTCGGCAAACTGCTTAATACCATTAAGATTGTGCAGAAACGTCTCAACCCTGATCTGTTGATAGAGGGTATTCTGCTAACCATGTTTGACGTGCGGTTGCGTCTTTCCAATCAGGTAGCAAATGAAGTGAAACGCCATTTTGGTGAGCTGGTTTTTGACACCATCATCCACCGTAACACCCGTCTTGCCGAAGCACCCAGCACCGGAAAGCCGGCTATCCTGTATGATGCCGAAAGTTCGGGTGCTGTGAATTATATGAATCTGGCCAAAGAATTTCTCCAAAGAAACCATAAGGCCACAACAGATACTTCTGAAAAAGTACTGGAAGCAGCATCATGACGAAAAATAAAAAAGAAGATTTTGGGAAAGGCATCAAAGCTCTTCTTGATCATATAGAAGATGAATTTGAAATTACCACCACCCCGCAGCAAGGGCGGAGAAAACCGGGTGTGGACAGTTCGGCATATATCCCTCTTGCAGCCATTGAGGTGAATCCCTTCCAGCCAAGGGCCGATTTTAAAGAGGAAAGCCTGCAGGAACTGGTGGACTCTATCAAAGTGCACGGAGTTATACAGCCCATCACCGTGCGAATGCTTGAAAACGGGCGCTATCAACTCATTTCCGGAGAAAGAAGGTTGCGTGCATCCAAAATGGCCGGCCTGAAAGAAATACCCGCCTTCATCCGTGAGGCCAATGACCAGGAAATGCTGGAGCTGGCGCTCATAGAAAATATTCAGCGCGAAGATCTTAACGCTGTTGAAATAGCCATTACCTACAAGCGGCTGCTGGACGAATGCAACCTGACTCAGGAAGCGCTGGCATCACGTCTGGGCAAAAACAGGGCTACCATCACCAATTACCTACGGCTGCTTAAGCTTCCTCCTGATATCCAAAAAGCTATTAAGGAACGCCAGCTGGATATGGGACATGCCCGTGCCATCATCAGCGTGGAAGATCCTGTATTGCAGCTGCTGATCTTTAAGGAAACTATCAACAAGGGTCTCTCCGTAAGGCAGGTGGAAACCCTGGTCAGGAAATACAATCAACCTAAGCTGAAAAAGTCTTCACAACCTAATAGGGCTCTACCGCTTGCCTACCAGCGTATTCAGGACGAATTATCTTCCCGCCTGTCTACCAGAGTGCAGGTGAAAAAAAATAAAGGCGAAAGCGGAGAAATCATTATCCACTTTTATTCGGATGACGATCTGGAACGTATCCTGGAAGCAATGTCAGGATAAGCCCCCAAACGGAGTAATGCATTGCCTGGAAAACTTTTTCTTGACAAAGCCGGAATTTTACCTTACATTCAGTTTTGCAAGTTTTCTCGCTTCGGAAAAGGGCCTGCCGCTCAATGGCAGGCTCTTTTTTATTATACCCGGTTTGTCCTTTAAATAAAACTGCTTAAACCACCTTACCCGCATGAATATCCCTATACAGGAGCATCATATTCCCGTAATGCGCACCGCTCGTTATTGCACACTGGGCATCCCCTCTGCATCCACGCATACAGTATGGTTTGCCTGCCATGGATATGGTCAGCTTGCCGCTGATTTTATCCAGCAGTTGAAGCCTTTGCATGATGAAAAAACATGGATTGTAGCCCCGGAAGGATTATCCCGTTTTTATGTGAAAGGTTTTTTTGGAAAAACCGGTGCCAGCTGGATGACACGGGAAGACCGTCTGCATGAAATCAGCGATTATCTCAATTATCTGGAAAAGCTGCGGGAACACATCCTTGGGCAAAGCTCTTCTTCCGTGCAACTAAAAATACTTGGTTTTTCTCAAGGGGTTTCCACGGTTTGCCGTTGGGTTACGCTCAGAAATCCGAGGCCGGCAGCGATATGGCTCTGCAGCGGCAATATACCTGATGACATAGATAAGCATGCATTTCGTTTCGTCACACAAAGCTGTCCGGTACATCTGCTTGTTGGAAAAAAAGATCCCCTTATCAGACAAACAGACCTGGAAACAGCATTAAACCACATTGAACAGCATCAATGGAACATACAGGTAACCGTTTTTGAAGGAGCCCATGAGGTGAATGCGGCCCTGATAAAGATTCAGGACCAGCAAAACCATCTTGCCGGCAGATAGCCTCTGTTTATATGGACAAAAACGGAACTCACAAAAGGCAGTGATAATAAGGGTATTGTATTAAAAAATTAAAGCCCCGAACCTGATAGATCCGGGGCTTTATGTCTATGCAGCACAAACCTATTCAAAAATAATCCTGCGGGTCACCGTACTGCCGTTTTCCAGAGTAACCGTGAGGAAATATACCCCGGCATCCAATCCATTACGTTTTACCGTTACCACGGTAGTAGAGTCCACCTGAATGTTACGAATAACTTTTCCCGTTGCATCCAGCATTTTGATATTTCTGATATCAAATCTGCCGGTTAATACCTGCACTTTGAATTCATCTAATGCCGGAACCGGATACACATCCACAACTGCCTGGCTGAGGTAGCTATTGTAGATACCGCTGGAGCAGTTCACCGGAGGATCATCACGGTCAGGAGTCTCAACCGCTGCGCTATCCACCATGGCAAAAGCCCCCAGTGCCCGGGGAGCAAAATAATTCATGATGGTGTCAATATAGCGTTCAGCCTTTTCCCGGGTAGCGTAAGGATTAGCTGCTGAGCCATATCCTGAATAAGGGGGCGGGAAGGTGCTGGAGGGATTGTCATCATCAATGATTTTGGTTAAAGAGGAATCGTACCAGGCCCATGGTTCATAACCGTTAAGCTGCCCTGGGAAGCCCAGCAGACCTTCATAGGGGGAACGCGCTCTGGCTGTATCCGTGTAGGGGTCACTGAGATTCAGGTCATAAAACACCTGATGGTTGCCCAAAGCCACGGCATAGCGGGTTAAATCATGGCTGCCGCTTACTTCAACTACAGGGTTTCCGGTAGCAGAAACAATAACTACCGCAGTGCGGTACGGTGTAAGAGGATCTGCCATGCCATGCAAGGATACAATCGGGGGCTCGCCTGGTTCCTGCCAGGTGGTATCACCAATAGCACCACCCAGATTCAGGATAACCTGTACTTTGGAAGAATAGCCGGGATTATTCAGGGGAGCATTAATACCTATACAACCGCCTTCTCCGTCAAATCCTCCCGTCACCAGAGTATCAATTACGGATTTACCGGTTGACGGATTCAGGAATTTCAGGAGTGTAAGCTCACTGGGTTTATTCAGAGCACCCAAGGCAAGAGAAACATAACCTCCGGAATTGGAGCCTCCCACAGCTACCCGGTACGGATCAATCCGGAAGGTGTTAGTCGTTGCTGCATCCTTGCGAAAATAGCGCACACAGGCTTTCAGATCCTGCATGGCACGATACACCGCATTGATGATGGTGCTTTTTCTGGTAATTTCATCTCCGAGCGGATTCCAGCCAATGCGGTAATTCATAGAAACAGCCACCCATCCACGTTTGGCAAATTGCGTGCACATTTCAATGAGAGCACTGTCATCTTTTGCCCCGAACGGCAGAAAGGCATCTTTAGGCAGAAAGCTGCCCGCATGCGTCAATATAATCAATGGCCTTTTTTCTTCGTAATAGGGATTACCCATCGTATCTCCCACCGGCTCATAGACATCCATCAGCAGATCCACCAGCGTGGGCGTTCCGGTAAGTACAGAATAATTTTCTGCATACTTTACATCGTAAGTAATATTCACATCTGTGAATACTTCATCCAGATAGCGCTGTTGTGCGTATGCTCCACTCCAACACCACAGCGCCAGGGCCAAAACAAATAAGCAGATTTTTGATTTCATGAGTTAAGGGTTTTATTTAGGAATGACGAAATTTAAAAAGAATTTCACAATTACAACTTATCATTTTCAAACACCAAAGAAATATAGGCCAGTCTTCCTATGTAGGGTCCACCGTAGGTTTGAAACCGTTTTTTGTTTAAGAGGTTGGTTGCACCGATTTTAATGGTCGTATAGATGCGAGGAATCCTGTAGTTTATTTGTGCGTCAATCACATCATAGGTGGGAATAAAGCCCGTAAACTGCGGGCTCCCCTCAAAAAGATAACCCTGTATCCACTTATAGTTGACGTTGAAGCCCCAGTTTTTAATGTACCGATCTTTAATGCGCATGACAATTTCACGGCCCGAAATGCCAATGTTGAATTTATGCTCAGGTGTATTAAATGCTGGTATGATTTCATCATCCGAGCCCCTTCTGTCCAATACGTTCCAGGCATAGTTGCCCGAAAGAGAGAAATATTTTTTAAAGAAGTAATTGACTCCAATGGAGAAACCCTGCGTAGTTACCATATCGGGAGAATTTGCCGAAACCCTGTAGAACTGCGTATAGTTAGGTAGGTTTATCCTGTTGTCAATGCGTACCTCGGCACCAATTTTATACCCGAGAAAGTCATTATACCAACTGAAATAATAGCTGGCGTCAATAAACAAACTGTTAAACAGGGTTCCCTTGTATCCGATTTCAACGGTCTTAACCTTTTCCGGTCTGACTGGAGGCACACTGAAGTATTCAAAGGAATCGCGATTAAAAGCCACTCCCTTAAAGGCCGCAAAATAGGAATCACGTGTTACTAGGCTGTCAATACCATTGATGTTGCCAATGAGAATAGCTCTCCCTACGTTGTAATAAAGATATTGATCCTGTAGCGTGGGGTTTCGGATAGCCGATGAGAACGAAACCCGAAAAGTGTTTTGTTCATTCAACTTGTATACCATAGAAGCGGCAGGAGAAAACAGATACTTGAAGTTTTGATTTTTGTCCATGCGTAAGGCTGCAGTAATAATCAATTTTTTCTTCAGCACCCGTTGCTCCGTGCCCAGATAGATTCCGTATTCATAATTGGTGATTTTATTGTAGGTTGTATCAAAGCCATTAGCGGTGGGTGTGACAATTGCAGTATCCAGAAAGATAGTGCCCCGGGAATCAGGGGTATAAATCCGGAAACTTGCGCCCGCTACCAGCTGCATGCCATAGACCGTTGATTTGAGTTCAGGGGTATATTTATATTCACCCTGTATATGCGTCAGCGAGGAGCGGTCATAAAATTTTGAACCGCCTTCCAGAAAGGTATTTCGGGAAGTAATCCGGTTAAACACTGAATCAAAAGCCGCAGTGCCCGGCTCCAGGCGAGGCTTGTAGCCAAAGGCCGGGTTGCCTATACCATCTGCAAAGGCACGGGCTTCCTGATGCCACTTGATCATGGAGTCTGCATAAAGATGCATGATAGAGTCAGCCCAACGGTATGTTTCAAATCTGTTTTCACCAAACCAGAGCGCAGTGTACTGTGGATTATTGGGATCAGGAAATCCCGGCAAGGCATATACCTTTTTTCTTATATTTTGCAGATAGTAGCCGGTATAATCATCACTCCATCTTTGATTAGGTTTAACTGCTTCCTGCAGCTTAAGCGCAGTGAATACCGCATCGTAGGAATCACCGGCATTTTCTTTTGTATGATAGGCCCGAATGAAAAACTTATCGGTTTCCCCGATTTCCAGCCGGTGCTGCTGAAAGTTAAAATTCTTCAGGCTGTAACGGTTGTCGCCCTGATATACGGTTGTGCCGCTCCCATAGCTGTAGCTGTATTCTGCTTCAATTTTTTTTGTGATTTTGTAATGGCCTGAAGCACTGAACTTGATATTCCTGGAGTCATAGTCCACAAGGTCACGCTCATCATAGCCGGTACGGTGGAAAATTCCCAGTCCGGGGTAATTCAAACGGCCATCATCGGTAGTGAAGTTATTTATTTCATTGGTGATATTTTCGTCTCCATACACGTTTACCGCGTCATAGCCTCCCCAGTTGTCTTTGCCAACCTGCGAATTCTCCGTAGGGTTTAGATTGGAAGCCTCCCAGTCATCGGCCCGCATGTAGGCTGCATTGATTTTAAAGGCAAACTTGTCTTCACCCTTTTTGTTTTGAAAAGCCCGCGCATAGCGCAGTCCGGTTTCAAACAGAGCACGCTCCCCGGCCTTAACCATCACGCTCAGTCCGCGATGATAAAACGGATTTTTTGAATCCATAATAATAACTCCGTTGAATGCATTTGGCCCGTAGAACGCTGAACTAGCCCCTACCACAAGCTCTACCTTTTGTACATCCAGTTCCGATACACCTACAAAGTTGCCAAGGGAAAAATTCAGACCGGGAGCTTGATTATCGGCACCATCTACCAGTTGTAATGACCGCACCGGGCGCGTGCTGTTGAATCCTCTTGTATTTACGATAACAAAGCCCAGGCTTGCTGTGGTTAAATCTACGCCTTTAAGATGCCCCAGGCCGGCATAAAAGTCCGCTGCCGGTGTTTGTTTAATGGCGCTCAGTCCCATAGACTCCACGGTAAGGGGTGACTCCTGCAGTTTTTCGGTAATCCGCGTATCGGTTACTTCCACACTCTGAACCATCACCTCGGCACTCTTAAGACGGATGTTTATTTTCTGATTGATATTTTCGGAAGTGACCAGATATTCCACCGGCTCGTAACCAAGATATGTAATCAGCAACGTAAAAGGAGGTGACTGGTTGACCTCAAACTCAAAACGCCCGTCAAAATCGGTCTGCATGCCTGTAGTAGTTCCCTTGACCACTACTGAAGCGCCAAACAAGGGCTCACCCTGAGCATCACGCACCACTCCGGATACCCTCTGTGCTGACGCCACAACAGAGCATCCAAGCAGAATTAGCAAGACAACCCACGCTTGTTTCATCATAGCATTATTACAAGCTGCCAAAGAAAAAAATAATTCTTGAATTAAAAAAACCTGAACAGTTTGTATAAGAATGTTCTTCTCTTTCCGGATAACAGGCTGAAATTACCGGTTATATTTCTATTTTGGCCCTATGCCAAAACCCGATAGCGTTTACTCCGCTCAATCTGACAATACCTTCTGGAAATGGGGCAACCCTCAGCAGTCTTTTCATCTGAGTGATTTTCCTAAGTTCAAATCTTTTTTGGAGCACCAGTGGAATACCCAGCTGACCGATGACTTTCGTCCTCCTGACCTGATTTCTACTTTAGCGGAATCTCGCTTCTCATCCCAGGATTTTCAAAGATGTTTCCCTGCACTGCACCTTTCCAAATTCAATAACTCCGTGGCATCCCGCCTGCGTTACAGCATGGGCAAGAGCTACCATGACCTCATACGGATATTTACCGGCAAGCTGCCGCCATTGGCCGATTTTATCATCTTTCCTGAAGATGATAAAGACATTGTGCATATCCTGGAGCAGGCTAGCCGGCATCAAATTCAGATAATTCCCTATAGCGGGGGCAGTAATGTGACAGGCGCCCTTCAGCCAACAGTAAATTCTCCCTGCTGTGTGGTCAACATGCAACGCATGAACCGGCTCATATCCGTGGACAAGGTGTCGCATACCGCTGTTTTTGAAACCGGCATTTTCGGGCCGGATATTGAAAAAACGCTTCATCCACGCGGATTTACCCTCGGGCATTTTCCACAGTCGTTTGAATATTCCACTTTGGGAGGCTGGCTGGCAACCCGTTCCGGAGGTCAGGAATCCGGTCAATACGGTAAAATAGAGGATATGGTTCTTGGGTTGAAAGCTATTGCCCCGGCAGGCATTATTGAAACTGCCAGTTATCCCCGACATGCAAGCGGTATAGATACTTTCCGTCTGTTTATCGGCTCTGAAGGTACCCTGGGTATAATAACGCAGGCCACATTACACATCCGTCCTTTGCCGGCCAGTTACCAGTGGGTAGTGTGCCTGTTTAAATCATTTGAAGGAGCTGTGGAGGTGATCCGCAGGCTGGTGCAGGAGAACATTCGTCCGGGCATACTTCGCCTTTCGGATGAAACAGAAACCCTGCTGTTTTCCAAAATGCGCTCAGAGGAACCTCGCGGTCTGAAAAAACTGGTTGCTTCTTTCCTGAAATCCCGGTTAATGCGCAAGGGCTTCTCTCGCCCCAGCATCCTCATGATGCGTTTTGCTTTGCATAACAAAGCTGACTCCTGTTTTCCGAAAGCTGCTGCGCGCTTTCTGCAATCAGCAGGAGCGTTTCTGCTGCCGGCATCGGCTGCTGGCAACTGGGAGGCTCATCGTTTTACGCTTCCCTATTTGCGTGATACCCTCGTGGAACACCGGATTCTTATTGATACTTTTGAAACAGTAGGCCGTTGGAGTGATGTGCCCAGAATATACGCACATGTCCGTTCCGCACTGGCACATTCCGACTTTTATGCTCAGGGCGGTTTTCTGCTATGTCATATTTCCCATGTATATGACTCCGGTGCGTGTCTGTATTTTACAATGCTTGTCCGTCAACGCAAGGGGTTTGAAGCCGAACAATGGGAGGAATATAAAACGCTTGTTACAGAAGCGCTTGTTCAGGCAGGTGGTGCAGTGAGTCATCATCATGGAGTTGGCATGGATCATTTGTCGTGGTACCGCAAGCAAACTGCGGCCTATGAAAAAAAACTGCTGCGGGCAATAAAAACACATCTTGATCCGCATCATATTTTGAACCCGGGAAAACTCTTTGATGAAACGTAGGATTGATACAACGGCAGTTTCAGAAATGGATTTTGACGTGCTGATTATCGGTGGCGGCATTACCGGAGCAGGCATCTTTAAAGAAGCTGGCAAGCAGGGTTACCGCTGTCTTTTAGCCGAAAAAGGGGACTTTGCCAGCGGCACCAGCAGCCGTTCGGCCAAACTTATTCACGGAGGCTTGCGCTACCTTCGTCACGGACAGATTGGTCTTGTTCGCGAAAGTCTGCAGGAACGCAACTATCTGCTGGCAACTTATCCCCATCTGGTCAAACCGCTTCCTTTTCTGTTTCCGGTCTTTCGCTCAAAATATCTTTATTCCCCGGCAATGTCTTTTTATCAGTTTCTGGGGAAAACCACACTCCTGCCGCCCTATCGTTTTCTTGATAAAAGGGAAACCTTTACACTTTGTCCCTTTTTACCGGATGCTCACATGAAAGGAAGTTTTCTTTATTACGATGCGGTAACCAACGATGCCCGCCTATGTGTGGAAGTTATAGATGATGGAACCCGCTTTAACAATAATATAGCCCTGAACTACTGTGAAGTTACAGGGGTAAAGACGGGCAGAACCCTGCACGAGGTGATTTGTTACGATCACATTGAAAAACAACATATTTACCTTCGGGCAAAAGTAATCATCAACGCCAGCGGAGTGTGGACCGATCAGGTTCTGCAGAAGTTACTATCGCGCCAGGCTACACACAATGCACCAAGCAAAGGGATCCATCTGGTTTTTTCACAAAAAAAATTGCCGCTATACACTGCATTGATCATCCCCTCCTATGCAGGAGACGGACGCATGAATTACGCTCTGCCGTGGGAGCATCACTCTGTGCTGTTTGGCACTACAGATACTGACTTCAATGGCGACCCTGATCAGCCGGATTGCACCCCCGATGATATTTACTACCTGCTGCATTCTTTAAACTCTTTTTTTACCGGTCAGCCTTTCAGTACAGAGGATATCCTTTTTGCCTATTCAGGACTGCGCCCGCTGATGAAAAGCAATAAATCCAGCCGCGCACGCTCAAGAGATTATTCTATATGGTGGGAAAATGATTTTATCCTGAATATCTCCGGAGGCAAGCTCACCGGCTTTCATGCCATGGCCCTGAACTTATTGCGTGAGCTGCGAAAAAAAATTTCCCCGTCATCTTCGGTTTCTGTTAATCATAAAAGACAGACACAACCAGCTTATGACGTGAAAGAACTGCCTCAGGAATTTACCACCCGTATCCTCAGCAATTTTACCGAAAAAGCTCCTGAATTACTTTTACTTGCACAAAATCGCCCGACTTTAACTCAACGCATACATGCCGATTATGATTTCACTCTGGCAGAAGCATTGTATTATATTCGCCATCGCTCGTGTTATCATCTGGATGACTTGCTTACCAGGCGGCTGGCATTAACTTATGTGCTGAACGGCTCAGAAGCAAAAGATACAATCATTACACAATTAGCCTCGCTGATGAAAACCGAATGTGGCTGGAGCGAAGAGGAATACAATGCCGAAGTAAGAAGCTATTATGCGCTGCTTTTACGGCCTTTACTCCACGAAAAGGAATCATGAAACACATTATATTCATCTTACACGGAAAAATCAGACATCGGAAAGAACTGCGCAAAAGACTATCCGGCTGCCTGCCTTCCGGAGTGGAAGCAACGTTTCAGGAAACCCATTATGCAGCACATGCCACCGAGATTGCTGCGAAATCCGTACAAGACGGGGCTACCTATGTGATAGCTGTCGGAGGTGATGGATTGTTGAATGAAGTAATCAATGGTTATATGTGCGCCTCGGATTACCAACGATACGTATGCGCTGTTGGCATTTACCCCATGGGTACCGGCAATGATTTTTGTAAAACCGTTGGCATACGCCCTGACACCGTACAGTTGCAACAACTATTGGAAAGGCATTCGGTCAAACCCGTAGATTGTTGCTATGCACGTTTTATAGGCCTTCATGGCACATCCACTAAACGATATTTCATCAATATCGGAGATATCGGTATCGGGGGGGCGGTGTCACAGCGTGTTAACCAAAGCCGAAAACTCCTCGGGGCAAAGCTGAGTTATATGAAGGCTATCGTGCGCACATTCCTGGATTACAGGCACCGCCATGTCAGCATCACAGCGGATAATTTTTTATGGGAAGGCCCGGTATTACTGGTGGTGACGGCTAATGGAAGGTACTTTGGAAGCGGCCTATGTATCGCTCCGCAGGCACAGCCGGACGATGGACGTATGCAGGTGGTCATACTGGGAAATGTAAGCCTCCTAGATTATCTGCGTCATCAGGGAGCGGTTAGACGGTGTCAGATCATCTGCCATCCGGAAGTACACTATTTGAGCTCCGCATTTTGTCGCATTGAAACCAGAGAGGAATGTACCATTGATATAGATGGTGAGTTTGCCGGATATGGCCCCATGGAAGTGCAGATAATGCCGCAGGCGGTAAATTTTTTAAGACCGTGAATCCGCTTGGTTTCCAAAAGCCTTGCAATCAGTACTCCCTGTGAACATGTAGTACTAATACGCAACTCAGGGGAGCATCTCAAAAGAATTGCAACAGTAAGTGTGCTTCTGTATTCCTGAGAAAATATTTAAATAGAATTTACCCCTCCACATATACAATCCACTTATCCAGAAAGTACTCTTCCTTAAAGAAATCGTGAATGGCGTAAGTTTGTATATAAGGCTGGTTGTCGGAAATGGAAAGTTTAAGTGCCTCAATTTCGTCCAGGATATCACCCCCTTTTAAACTCAGCAGGCCGTTTTTCAGATCGTTGAAGTGTTCATTGCTGAGTTTGTTTCTTGACCATGTATACAGGGTTTTGAGATAACTTACTGCACGGGACACTACAAAGTGGTAGCTGCCGGATATGTTCTCTACCCGATTCCACTCGGCTGTGACATTTTTCAGCTCCAGAGCATGCGTTACAGCTTCAACTACCATAATTTTCTTTTTCACCGAATCCACCAGATGGAAACGCGCCTCCGGAAACAGGATAGCCAGAGGAATACCAGGAAACCCGCCTCCGGTGCCAATATCCAGAATTTTTGTTCCGGATTTAAACTGTATGACTCTGGCTATACTCAACGAATGCAACACATGATGAGTATAGAGGTTATCAATGTCTTTGCGGGAGATGACATTTATTTTATCATTCCATTCTGAATACAACGGCTGCAGGAGCTCCATTTGCTCTTTCTGGCGTGCGGTAAGCTGCGGAAAATATTTAAATACCGGTGCAGCCAATTCAGATGTTCCGGATGTGGTAATCATAGCGGGCAACAAAACTAAAGCTTTCTAATGCTTTTGTGGGGAAAAAGCGCAATTAGATTTTGTTGATGTCTTTCTCCAGCAGTTTACACAGCAGCTCTTTAGCCCGGAAAAGCTGCGCCTTAACGGTTCCCAGGGGGATGTTCAACTCGGCCGCTATCTCCTCGTAGGATAACTCTTCGTAATAGCGTAACTTAATCAGGTATTTATATTTATCATCCAGCTTTTCTATGGTATTGCGCACGGAAAAAGCTCGCTGACTTTTAATGTACTTCTCCTCAGGGTCAGGAGTTTCAGCTTTAAAATCCAGGTAAAGCTCATCTCCTTTATCGTTTTCAAGAGGCTCATCCAGGGAAGTGGTAGCCAATCTCTTCTTACGGATGAAATCAATACAGTTGTTGGTAGCGATTTTAAATAGCCAGGTACTGAAGGCATATTTCCTGTCATAGCTGTCCAGCTTGTTGAATGCCTTCCCGAATGATTCAATGGTAATGTCTTCAGCATCAGCCGGATCATGCACCATTTTAAGCACCATAAAATAAATAGAATCTTTATACCTGGACATAAGCTTTTTGAAAGCTGCCTGATCTTTCTTTTTTACAGCCCGCTTTACCAGTTCAAGATCCTCTTTGGCGCGATCGGATATGTTTGTTTTCACTTCCATGTCTTTACTTTAAAAAGTGACAGACTGCCCAAAGTAACGAAAAAGAGAGATGCGCAGATGTCAAACACTGGTGTGAATAACCAAAGATTGTGGACATTCAGCTTTTGCATCGCTTTCCGAAAAATGAGCAGCTGTAAAAAATTTTTTATCAGAAAAATCGTGATGGCACCTATCAGCATGAAGCCCTGCAGCAGCAGAATAAGAAAAGTCACATTGAATGCAACCTGAGAAAAATACAGGGTGCCTAGTACTGCCTGGTGGCGCATACGATAGTGATAGCCTGCAGCATAATGTCTTCTTTTCTGATGGATAAAGGCGGAGAAAGCGGCCGGAGCCAATGTAAATACATGTGCATCAGGGTGAATCATAAGAGCAACATTTTGCTTATGTGCCAGACGGTTTACTGTTAAATCATCATCCCCTGACATCAATGTTCGCTTTGTAACAGGTGTTTTGATTTCTGCTAATACGGACTTGCGGTATAAAAGGTTGCGTCCCACCCCCATATAGGGAAATCCCGCTGAAGCAAACGACAGATAATACAGGGCCGTCAAAAAATTCTCATAGCGTATAAAGCGATTCAAAAGTCCTTCCTCAGGCAGATACGGAGAATATCCCAGCACGATCTGTTGGCCTTCCTGAAGGGCACTTACCATGCATTGTATCCATCGGTTTGAGGCTGGCAGGCAATCTGCATCTGTGAGTAAGATTATTTCATACGCAGCAGCCTCCAGGCCTGCGCGCAGCGCACTACGCTTGCCGGAAAAATCATCATCCCGTTTCTGGTGCGATATTACCCTCAGCCGGTTATGATTTATGGACTGCAAGCCACCAGCCGTGTTATCCGTTGATCCGTCATTCACCACAATCACTTCAAAAAAGGGATAATCCTGATGCAGCACCAACGGAAGAAAGCGCTGCAGGTTATGCCACTCATTTCTTGCACAGATGATTACCGTAACCGGAGGCCAGTATGCTTTTTCAGCAGGCTGCTGTTCAGACCTGAGCGCAAAGCGCAGAAAAAAAGCCAAATAGAAAAAAACAAGTATTGCAAAGGAAGCAAAGAAAAGGGCAAACGTTACTATCAAACAACCAATGTTAATTTTGACTGCTTTAAAAATAGATACTTCAATTCACTTTACTCACGAATTAAAAGCTTTAGCACAGAATCAGAATTAAATTACCACGTGAAGTTTACCATAACAGCACAGGATAAAAACAGCCGGGCCCGAACCGGAGTCATTGAAACCAGTCACGGATCATTTACCACCCCGGCTTTCATGCCAGTTGGTACAGCAGGAACGGTAAAAGCCGTACATATGGAAGAACTGGAGACCGTCATCGGCTCAGAGATAATCCTATCCAATACCTATCATCTGTATTTGCGTCCGGGATTACACATTCTGCAGCAGGCCGGAGGCATTCATGCCTTTATCGGATGGCAACGGCCTCTACTCACCGATAGCGGAGGTTATCAGGTTTATTCTCTTGCTGACAGAAGAAAAATCACGGAAGAGGGTGTCCATTTCCGATCGCATATAGACGGTTCTTCACATTTTTTTTCTCCAGAAAGCGTCATGGACATTCAGCGTGTTATCGGAGCAGACATTATCATGGCCTTTGACGAATGCACTCCCTATCCGTGTGATTATGACTATGCACGATACTCCATGGATCTGACACACCGCTGGCTAAAACGTTGTATCAGACGTTTTAATGAAACCTGCTGCAATTACGGATATACTCAAAGCCTCTTCCCCATCGTGCAGGGAAGTATATATCGCGAGCTGAGAAAAATATCTGCTGAAGCCATTGCATCTCATGCCTGCGAAGGGAATGCCATAGGAGGCCTTTCGGTTGGCGAGCCGGCTGAACTAATGTATGAAATGACCAGTGTCGCCTGCGATATTTTACCGACTGACAGGCCCCGCTACCTGATGGGAGTAGGCACCCCGGAAAATATTCTTGAATGTATTGCCATGGGGATAGATATGTTTGACTGTGTTTTACCTACCCGCAATGGACGCAACGGCATGCTGTTTACTCATCGGGGCATCATAAACATCCGCAATAAAAAATGGGAAAACGATTTCAGTCCCATAGATCCGGAAAGTATAGCAGCCACCAGCCGCAGGCATTCGCTGGCTTACCTGCGGCATTTGTTTGTTTCCGGTGAATTACTCGGACTGCAGATTGCAAGCATCAACAACCTGAGTTTTTATATCTGGCTGATGCGGGAGGCACAACAACAAATAAAAGCAGGCACCTTTTTTCCCTGGAAAGAAACCATGAAAAGGCGCCTGATGGAACGGCTCTAAAGTATGAGGTTAAAAAAAATTGATTATTACCTGATCCGGAAGTTTCTGGTTACCTTTTTCTTTGCCATTATCCTTTTTTCCTTTATAGCCACTGTTATTGATTTAACTGAAAAGATTGATGATTTCATTGAAAAATCTGTTCCGCTCGGAGAAATTGTTACCGGCTACTATCTGAACTTTCTCCCCTACATTGATACCCTCCTCACGCCCTTGTTTGTCTTCATCAGTGTCATTTTTTTTACATCCAGGATGGCCTACCGTTCTGAAATCATTGCCATGCTGGCCAGCGGCATCAGCTTTTATCGGATGCTGGTTCCCTATCTGATTGCAGCAGGCTTCGTTGCTGCGCTTCTTTTTTTGGCCAATCACTACTGGGTACCCCTTGCCAACAAAGGCCGTTATGCTTTTGAATATACCTATCTGTCCGGCTCTCACCACAATGCTGAACGGAATTTTCATGCACAGATAGAAACAAACCACTATATCTATATGGAAAACTATCAGCCTAAAAATATGGCCGGCTATAAGTTCTCTTATGAAATTATACGGGACGGAAAACTGGAATACAAGCTCAGGGCAGACAAAATTGAATGGGACGCCCAACGCCAGCGTTGGATAATTAAAAATTATTATGCCCGGCGAATAGGTGACAATGGCGAGCAAATCACAACCGGAACACTGCTGGACACAGTTTTTAATTTTCATCCCGAGGATATCACCCAAAAGGTCAACGTGAAGGAGGAAATGCCCACTCCGCAGCTCAAACAATACATCCAAACCCTTCGCTTACGAGGAGCTTCTGGAATTGAGTTTTATCTCGTTGAGCTATACAGGAGAACAGCAGATGCGTTTATGATATTTATTCTCACTCTTATCGGAGTGGCTCTTTCATCGCGGAAGGTAAGGGGAGGCTCGGGATTACACCTTGCAGCGGGAGTTGCCCTCAGCGCATCATTTATTGTACTCACGCGCTTTTCGACAACGTTTGCCACCAACGGCAATTTATCTCCCTTTCTCAGCATTTGGATACCCAATTTGCTCTATGGCTTGCTTGCCGTATATCTAATTAGAGCTGCTCCCAAATAACCGAAAAAACTTTATTGTCAAAAGATTTCTCCGTTATCTTCTTCGGGTTCTTCATTCATCCGGGACATGCGGGTTATCACTGCTCCTGACTCAGAGCCCACATCTGATGCTCCTGTATGCAGTGCAGGAATATGCGCATCTGTGAATTTGGCATATTTATCAATAAAGCGAACATATACATTCTTGAGGGCACCGTTGCGGTGCTTGGCTATGATAATTTCTCCCAGCCCGCGAGTGGGATTCTGATTTTCATCTACTTCAAGTTTGTAATATTCGGCACGATAGATAAACAACACCAGGTCTGCATCCTGCTCAATCGCACCAGACTCACGCAGGTCAGACAATTGGGGGCGCCTGGTGCCGCCCCGCACTTCCACCGCCCGGCTTAACTGGGAGATAGCAATGAAAGGAGTTTCCAGTTCTTTGGCTATGCTTTTCAGGGCACGTGAGATATTGCTGATTTCCTGTTCCCGGTTGCCGGCACGACTATCCGGAGAGGCAGACATCAGCTGCAGATAGTCCACAATGAACAACTCTACTTTATGATGGCTTTTTAGCCTGCGACATTTGGCTCTGAGCTCAAAAATATTGATAGCCGGAGTGTCATCAATAAAGATGGGAGCTTCCGCCAGCCGGTCAGCTTTATGCGTGAGCTGTTCCCATTCAAAAGGCTCCAGATTTCCTCTGCGCAATTTTTCGGCCGGCAATTCTGCCTCTGCGGACATCAGACGGTTTACCAGTTGCACGGATGACATTTCCAGAGAAAAAATAGCCACCGGTTTATTATAATCTACCGCTGCATTGCGGGCAATAGACAGCACAAAAGATGTTTTACCCATACCCGGACGGGCAGCAATAATAATAAGGTCAGACTTTTGCCATCCCCCCGTGACGCGATCCAGCTCGGTAAAACCACTGGGCACACCGGTGAGCATATCCTGATGATTCCGCAACTGGTCAAGCTGGTTTAATGAGCGCGACAACAGGGTGCTCATCTTCTCATAGTTGCGTCTGAGATTTCGTTCGGCTATGGAATACAAACCCTGCTCAGCCCGATCCAGTAATTCAAACACATCGGTAGTTTCTTCATAGGCATCCCGGATTACTTCGCCTGAGATGCGGATCAGTTCGCGCTGAATATGCTTCTGAGCTACAATGCGCGCATGATGTTCCACATTGGCGGCAGAAGCAAGCCGGTTTGTTAATTCTGAAATGTAAAAAGCACCTCCTACCTCCTCCAGACGCCCCATGTGCCGGAGTTCCTCGGTAACTGTAAGAATATCAACAGGTTTTGACTTATGGAAGAGGTTTAAAATAGCCTGATAAATGAGCTGATGGGCATAGACGTAGAAGCTTTCGGGCCTTAAAATGTCAATAACTGTAGCTACTGCATTGCTCTCCAAAAGCATAGCTCCGAGCACGGCTTCCTCCAGCTCCCGGGCCTGCGGGGGCATTTTTCCAAACGTATAGGAAGCCAGATCCAGTTTTTCCTTCTTGGTGCTGATCACCTCAAGCGGCTTCTTTGCAATGTCACTATTTTCGGGCATTTTCGGTCAAAAGGGTATCTTGAAAGAAGCGTAAAGATATCAGTATTACCTTTCGTTAGCTCACTTTTATCCCAAAAAAGAAATCCATAATTACCCCACAATGGTTTACACACCCCAACCATTGTTAAAAATGAATCTATCGTAGTTCAGACAGAAAGACCACAATGGTTTTCCACAATTGCATAAAAAAGGTTTATAAAACCGTTTTTTTTATTAAAAACCTTGTTCTCCGGTGGATAATTCTTCCCGGAAATGTGGATTTAATGTGAAAAACAAGAATGCCGGAGCGCCTTCTCAGCTAAAAGCACTGATGCCTGTAATGTCTTGCCCGGTGATAAGCAGGTGGATTTCATGTGTGCCTTCGTAAGTAATAACGGTTTCCAGATTCATCATGTGTCGCATGATAGGGAAATCTCCGGTTATACCCATACCCCCCAGAATCTGTCGGGCCTCACGGGCTACTTTGAGTGCCATTTCCACATTGTTGCGCTTTGCCATGGAAATTTGTGCAGGGGTGGCTTTACCTTCATTTTTTAAAACGCCCAGACGCCAGGCAAGTAATTGTGCCTTTGTGATTTCGGTAATCATTTCAGCCAGTTTTTTCTGTGTAAGCTGAAAAGCGGCTATGGGTTTGCCAAACTGCACACGCTCCAGTGCATACTTCAAAGCCGTATCATAACAATCCAGCGCAGCACCAATGACACCCCAGGCGATGCCATACCGAGCGGAAGACAAACAGGAAAGCGGACCCTTCAAGCCCTTTACATGAGGTAAAATATTTTTTTTAGGTACACGGACATTATCAAACACCAGTTCACCTGTTGCAGAAGCCCGCAATGACCACTTATTGTGTGTTTCCGGGGTGGAAAATCCCTCCATGCCCCGCTCTACTATCATGCCGCGAATCTCCCCGGATTCATCCTTTGCCCACACTATGGCAATATCAGCAAAAGGCGCATTGGATATCCACATTTTTGAGCCATTGAGCACATAATAATCGCCCTCTTCTTTGATGGTAGTTTCCATGCCGGCAGGATTAGAGCCATGGTTGGGCTCCGTGAGCCCAAAGCAGCCCATGAGCTCACCCCTTGCAAGGCGGGGCAGGTATTTTATTTTTTGCTCCTCGGAGCCGTATTTAAAAATAGGAAACATTACCAGTGAACCCTGTACAGAGGCTGTAGAGCGAATGCCGGAATCACCACGCTCCAGTTCCTGCATGATAATACCATAGGAAATTTCATCCATACCGCCACCGCCATATTCCTGAGGAATGTTGGGTCCGAATGCTCCTATTTCTGCCAACCCCTTGATCAAATGGGCAGGAAACTGGGCACTTTGCGCATAGTCCTCAATGATGGGGGTTACTTCTTTTTTTACAAAAGCACGTACACTGTCCCTGACCAGCTTATGTGTATCGGTAAGCAACTCATCCACTAAATAATAATCATGATGCTGATAGGCGTCTGTACGGTGCTGTCTTTTGGGGGTCTTGCCTGTGGCTGCCTGCTGCATAGTCAATAGTTTATTCAAATTTAGCGAAAGGCATTGTTACCATCCTTGCCATTCTTTTTAATAATTTGGCGCACGGATGGAAGGCACATACAGGGATGGCATTATTGCCGTAGAAGGCATGCTCTTTCATGCCTATCATGGCTTTTATGCTGAAGAGCGGCATCGCGGAGGACAATTCAGGGTGGATGTGTACCTGACCGTCAATCTCTTACCGGCAGCGGAAACCGATAAGCTGGATAATACAGTGAATTACGAAAGCATCAGCGACATTGCCAGAAGGGTAATGGATGAACGTCATCATTTGCTGGAACATCTGGCCTATCGCGTGCTGGAAGAAATTGGCAGGGAAATGCAAGGTGTTCGTGCAGCAAGGGTTCGCATTAGTAAGTTGCATCCTCCGTTACCTCATTACGTTGAAAGGGTTTTTGTTGAGCTGGAGAAATCGTTTGACTACTCTGAGAGGAAATAGTACATTTGCATAAACTCAAAGGTCGCGTGGCCGAGTGGCTAGGCAGAGGTCTGCAAAACCTCGTACAGCAGTTCGAGTCTGCTCGCGACCTCCCGGAAAATATAGCACCCGATGGAGCATGATTTGTCGGTGGGGTGCTTTTTAATTTTTTCGAAGATAGCCTATTGTTGAGCTATCGTTAGCTTCTTCCTTTCTGCCTACCCTTTTTACAAAAAAATTATCAGCCTCCCTGACAGCACCTATCTGGTGAGCCATGTGAACTATAACTTACCTCATAGTCTGGTGGAGAAGCAGCTTAGCCCTCCCGGAATTACCACCTGAAACCCAAAAGTAGTTTCCTATTTTAGATTATCGGCCGGGAGCATCCTTCAGGAGCAGCAGCTTTTGAATATGGGTTTGCATCCGCTCGCCACTGAGGCGATAGAAATACATTCCTTCAGGTAGCAATTCCTCAGGCTGGAAGTCAACCTGATACACCCGTTGGGCTTCCACGGGACCTTCATACAGCTTAGCTACTTTTCGGCCATCTATCGCAATGAACTCAAGCAGCACCTTTTCGGTAATCGGCAGGCTAAACTCAATCCTGAGCTTGTGCTCAAAAGGATTGGGATAAGCATGAAGATAAACTTCCGGATCAGTAAAGCGATTATGTTCCTGCGCTTCACGTTTGGGTGAGGCACAGGGATAACCTTGAATTAAATTGGCTATTAACGCACTGTTGCTACCACTCTGACCATCATGAACATTGCTGGTATGTGGGTCGCCAAACCACAGGAATGGATAGGTGCCGCCAGTGAACTGAATCTTTTGAATGTCCAATTCAAAGGCATTGGCTCCGTCACTATAAGGTATTTCTATAAATGACAGGGATGAGAAAACACCAGTATTAAAATGGCCAAGTGGGATACAGATAGTTGTCCAGTCAGGCTGTGAGCCGCTGATATAATTACCCAGTACCACAGCTCCGCTGCTGCTCCCCTGCGGCCGCACCTGTAGTTTATTCCACTCTACAGTACCCGTGCTCCGTAGGGTGATGCACATTTGGGTATTCCCTGAAGCAGTGACATTCTGCTTTGGGCTCCAGAGACTACTGCTATAGCCGAGTTTTAGCTTCCTCCAGCTCTTAGCGGGGTTGATGATGTGTAAGTAAGAGGGCTCACTATCCAGGGGAGTATAAATGCAAGTGCCTTGATCACATAAATCCAGTGTACAGGGATTGTTATCATCGCAATCCGCATCCGTAGTACAACAACTTCCCAAAGGAATATACAGGCAGCCTGCGATAGCATCACAGCTATCTATAGTGCAGGGATTGTTATCATTACACACGATGTCGGTGTGTATGCATTGCCCGTTACCATAACAGGCATCCACGGAGCATGCATTGTGGTCATCACAAACCAGCGGAAGATTCTGACAGATGCCGGCATTACAGATATCAGAGGTGCAGGGATTGCTGTCGTTACAATCAGCAGGTGTTGTACAGGAAGACACATTCTGATTTATCACAGTAAAGGTGATGGTTTTACTAATGCCCTGGGTACCGCTGCCCCCTAATCCAGAGTAAGGGATGGCCGTGAGGGTGTAGCTTCCTTCTGCTGGATCCCATGAATTATAATTACCTGCCGGGCTATCGCCATGCAAAGCATATGGAGGAGTATTTTCCAGCCTTACAGTTATGCCATTAAGTATAAACTTCACACTCCCCACCGGATTAGCACACACATTTGCCCGGATATTGACTGCCCCCGTAACAGCCTTGTTGATGATGCTACCATCTTCAAGCGGGCCAATCTCTCCCGCTGTACCGGCATGCATCAAAGTAAAGGAAACGATTTCCAAAGGTATACACGAAGGTGTGCAGGAGGAATTAGGCACTATGCCGGTGTTGCCCCCGCTACAGACGTTGCAGTCATCCAGAAAAGCTGTGCCATTTAAATCTCCATTGCAGTCCACATTTCCCGGTTGGTTGATGATAGTAAACACGATAGATTTGGAAACGCCTGCAGAGCCGGTAGCTCCCGTACCGGAATAAGGCGTGGCGTTAAGTGTGTACTGCATAAAATTGTAATTCCACGGCTGATAATTGCCGTTTTTATCGCCTGCAAGCGCATAAGGCGCTGTATTTTCAATCTTATAATTGGCATTGCTGTTCAACGAAAACCTGACGCTGCCAACGGTTGCCGGAAGGGTATTTGCCCGGATGTTAATTTCTGCATGCGGCAGGACAGCCACATTGATGGTATCGGTATCATTCAGCACTCTGATATCCTGGCCTGTAGCTGCGTCTACCAGGGTGAAGCTCATCACCCGGTTGCCACTTAAGCTGATATTGGAAGCTCCCGGAGTAGGGTTGGCAAAGCGTACAATAGTAGACGCGCCATCGGGCAAACGTCCTTCACTGGTATCTGATAATTGTACCCCAAACGGAAGGGAATCCACAACATGCACCACAGTGTCCTGTATTTGAAAGATTCCCAATTGCTCACCGCTTTTGCTTAGCTTAAAACCTGCGTGAAGTACCCCTTCGTTTGCCTGGTCATCAGCCCAAAGTTGCAGAAAGGCTCCCGCAGGTATGGTAGTCAATACGGGATTACTGGTAGGTATTTGCCATTTAGCTGGATTTGTAAGATCATCGGTTACAAATAGCCCCCCGATATCAACCGGAAAGGTATTGGCATTATATATTTCAAACCAGTCATCATACCCCCCGAATGCATCAGTCATAAAACTCATATTATCCGCCAGGTATTCATTGATGTACAGACCGGTAATGAGAGGCAGCACATTAGGTGCTCCCGGTGTGGGAGTGGTGAACGTTTTAAAATTGCTACTCTTATCGGGATAACGCCCTGTGGACACACTTGGAGCCTGAGGGCCATAATGGACGGAGTCAATGACATTTACATCAATGCCTGACACTTCTACCAACCCGATTGCACCACCCGTATTGTTTAGCGTAAAACCCAGATGCAATACTCCCTCTCCGGGCTGATTATCAGCCCATAAAACAATAAACCCCTGTGCAGGAATAGTTGTTCGGGCTGTATCCGTATTCGGAATCTGCCACAGGGTAAGATTGGTTAGGGAATTGGTTACATAAAAGCCGCCAATATTAACCGGGAAAGGGTTATTGTTATAGATTTCAATAAAGGCCTCCTGTTCTCCATATTCATCAACCGGTCCGGAGGTATTATCAACAAGAAATTCATTAATATAAAGCTGTGAGGTGAGATTAAGCAGGTTGGCAGCTCCTGGTGTAGGATGAGTAAACGGACGCATAAAAGCATTGCCATCCGGATAGCGCCCAAATGAAACGTCATTTATTTGCGGACCGAAGGTGAGAGAATCCAGAAATGCGGTGTCCGAATCCAGTATTTGCACAATACCGATTTGTTCACCGCTTGCGCTGAGTTTAATATTCACATGGAGGGGTCCCTGAAATGTGTCCTTATCAGCCCAGAGTATTAAAAAACCTTTGGGAGGAATGGTAGTCTGTGCCGGATGGGTATCGGGTATTCTCCATAGAGTGGGATTAGCCAGATTATCGGTAATATACATCCCGCCTATATTCACCGGATTATTGTTGGAATTATAAATCTCTATCCAATCATCAAACTGTCCGAACTCATCGGTCAGGGTATTGGTATTTGAAGCAAGAAATTCATTTATGTATAAGCCGGTTTGAAACGGAATTTTATTGGGAGCGCCAGGTGTGGGAGAATTAAACTTCCTGATAAACGAAGCGCCATCCGGATAACGACCTTCCGAAACATCATCATCCTGAGGACCAAAGGTAAGTGAATCCACATACACCGGACCACTGGCGCCCATTGCCGCCAGGCCAATCTGTTCCCCGCCTTTACTGAGTTTAAAGTTCACATGTAAGGGGCCCTCGGTCATTTCCTGGTCAGCCCATAATAAAATAAATCCATGAGGAGGTATGGTGGTTACGTTCGGAAAGCCAGCCGGTATCTGAGCTTTTACAGGATTAGACAGATTATCGGTAATATACAAGCCTGCGATGTCAATAGGATAATCTGCGGTGTTATAAATTTCAATCCAGTCATCATTATCTCCGTATGGATCTTTAAGGCCATTGACGTTGCTGGCCAGATATTCATTTATCTTCAGTTGGGAAGCAATTACGCTAAATGACGCCTCCTGTAGTGCGCTCCAGATACTACCTTGTTTTACTCTGGCTTTAACTGCAGAAGCTGTATTCAGCGTGATTGCTCCGGTGTAATTAACTGCTGATGGAGCAACAGCTCCACCATACATGCGGGGATCGGAGCCATCGGTAGTGTAATAAATAGTACCCGTGCCATTAGGGTTAGTCATGTTGAGTTGAAAGCCAGCCGCCACCGAGCCTCCCCGCTTACTGAAATCAGGCGGATTAAGGGATGGATAATATCCTTCAGCACGCAGTGCCTGAATAAAACGGTTCACATTACCATTCATCAGGGAATCAATCCTGTTAACTTCGGGCAACCAATGCCCGTTACGTGTTTTAGGACTGCCGCCCGTGGCATCTCCCCATCGGGCTGACTCCGCTATAATGGCGGTATTTATATAATTATTTAATATTGCCCATCGGGCACGGGAGGCCGAGTCTGTCATGGCGCCTCCATTAAAGCAGTGTTTGTACACCCGGTCAGCAAAAGCCATCAGAAAATCCGGATTCACCTTTGCGCTATTCCATATTTTGGCAATCGTGGGGCCTCCGGAACTGGTCTGCCGGAAATACGGGCTCACCCAGGCACCATTGTTAGAACTGTGCTGACTGGTCCAGGTCCATTCGCCATCCCAGTGGAGGTAAAACAATGGTTCCTGAGGGTTGTTGCGCATGGCCCCATAAAAATTATTGGCCGGCCAGTCATCCATGCCGCACATCCAGGTGGCGATCATGTAATCGGCAAATTTTGGAATATCAAGATATTGTTGCAATTCGCGATAATTAGCCGAGTCAGTTAAATCCTTATTAATAAGGGTGTTCACCAGGTAGTTATATCGGGTAGCACTGCCGCTGCGGATTCCATCATGGTTAAGGCTTAGCCAGTCGGGAGTCGTCCCGCCAAAATACTCGGGTAAAAAGCCTTCATCCGGGCGTTCACATGGATTATACAACCCCCAGTAGATGCCGTTAATGTACAAATGGACGAATATTCCATGAGATCCATAACCATTCATGGCAATTTGTGAGGAGCGATACCATTCATCACGCGTATAGGTTGAACTTGCGCC
This sequence comes from Chitinophagales bacterium, assembly GCA_026003335.1. Lineage (NCBI taxonomy): Bacteria > Pseudomonadati > Bacteroidota > Chitinophagia > Chitinophagales > Chitinophagales bacterium. Next base: position 697,581 of record BPHB01000001.1, read on the forward strand.
AAGCCAGTTGCGGCTCCATGCATCATTATTCCCTGCTCGCAATACAATTTTAGTGTCTCCAAAATGCTGCGTGGCACTCCCGCTGAAAAGAGGTGCACTTTTCAGGATTTTACTGGTGAGGTCGTCATTAGGGGGAAGCAGTTCATACGATCTTTTCAGCCGCAGGTGACTGTGGGCTTCTATTTTGCCATCAAACTGCTCATTTTGCAATGGATTGTTTGGGTACAATAATTCAAAGGAGCATGGCCATGAATCCTCCCCGTCATTCATTAGCCAGAAACTATTCTTGTCCATAACAACTGAAAGTGTAGGAATAGACAGCAGACCCGGTATGATCAAACTGCCGTATTGCGGATCATTTACTACGTCAGGGTCCATCTCATAATCTTGAACTGCGGTAGCCGAACCATTACCTAAATCATAGGTATTCAGAGGCCAACCCGGAATGCTTTCGGGTTGATGAATAACATCCTGTAAAAACAAATAGCTGTGTGTGGCAACCGGTGTCACAACGCTTCCATTGTACGCAATGGCACGGATAACCGTAGTAGTGGTAATGTTTATCGGACCATTATAAATATTACCCGATGCAGGCGTAGGCGCACTGCCATCGGTTGTGTAACGAATGGTGCCTCCAAGAGAAGAAGTGATGGTGAGCTGAAACGGAGCAGAATAAAATCCCCTCTGGACAGAAAACGTCAGCGTCTGACCATAGAGGAACACCGGGAAAATGATTAAAACATACAGAACACTGAAAGGACGCGTATTTTCATTCATAGTAAAATGGTATTTCAGAAGAAAGGAAGAAAAAGCACCGAGACTCTGACACAAAGAGAGTAGTTGATCATGACAAGGTATGCTTTATTTTTTTATGTTCATGTAAAATCCGGAAATTTAACTACAGGTGAGCTGCTTCGGGGTGAGCCATATCCTCAACAGCGTAAAAAACTATTGGGTGTTTTTAATTAATAGCTAAAGAATATTTGTTCAGCCCGATACTTCCTCCCGGACATTTTCGGATTCTGAAACTACCACGTTGCCCGGCAGGAATAATATGTTGCTGAAAGTTTGGTTTTCATTATGGACTGCTCTGCAACTAAAGCTAACTTTGCTTGAATAGGATAGCCACAAAATGGAAGCCGAAAGCTGATACTTCCGTTTTCAGCATGTCAGAACGACCTGAGATTTTAACCGTTTAGCTTCATTTTTGCTTCATGGACAAGCTACTTATCATGCTGTTTGTATGGACAACCCGGGTGGTCGCAGCACAGCCGTTTGGTCCGCTTCTGTCAGATGGGTACTTACCCGAGTATGTTTTACATAAGTTAACTGGGCCTGCATACAACAAGGCATTCCATCCGAGTGGCAGAATGGGGAAAGATGCTGACAGCCGTTTTCTCCTTGAGACTACTTTCAGCAGCACATTACTTTTTAAAAGCGGACAGGTGCTGGTAAATGACCCTGTGGGAAAATATGTAAACCTTATCGCGAAGGAAGTCTTAAAAGCCAACCCGGAGCTTCAGGGGACATTCCGGTTTTATGTAGTGAAATCACCCGTTGCCAATGCTATATCTACCTACGATAGCACGGTATTTGTTCATGTTGGTCTGATAGCGCGCCTGGAAAATGAGGCACAGCTCGCATTTATCCTCTGTCATGAGCTGGCACATTGTATTCGCCAGGATGTGCTGGAACGCTACGTGCATAGTAATCAGCTTCGCAACGCCAAAGGTGCTTACAAAAATCTCCCGGATGAAGTATGGCAACTGGAACAAAAAAGGTTTTCATTAGCAACCGAAATAGCCGCTGATCGCGAAGCCTATCGCTTATTTTCCCGAACCGCTTATCCACCCTCAGAGGCATTGGCGGTTATCCGCATCCTGCAACATACAGAATACCATAGCGCACCCATACCCTTTAACTTTACCCTGCTGGAAAGTGACCATTTTCACATTCCCACGGCATATAAAGACACTATGGGATTCTTCTCCTCTTCCAGCGCATCCAGCGGCAGAACCGGTGCAGCCATGTATGACCTTCAACACCGGATAGACACCCTGCGGCAGCTTATTCAGCAAACCGATAAAAGCAAGAATCAATTTCTTGTTTCCCAAGAGCAGTTTCAATACATAAAAACTCTGGCCACCTATGAATTGCTACGTCAGGAAATACTTAACAGGAATTACGAATCGGCTATTTACCGGGCTTCCATTCTACTAAACCGTTTCCCGGATGACTATTATCTGAAGGAAGCTCTGGGTCGTGCCTTATTGGGACTGGCTTTTTACGCAGGCACCGAAGATTTCAGCAATGTGCATCTCTATCCGGACGAATCCCCGGCTTATCTGCGTCAGGTGTCGTATTTGTTTGAACAGCTCAACAAACATCCGGTTGAGGCGGCTGTTGTGGCATTGCATTATTTTCTTCGCCTGCGTGATCAATATCCGGAAAAGCATCTGCTGGATTATTACATCAGCAAACTTCTGCATTTATTGTCAGGGCGCTACGATGTAAGGCCAGAGATATTCAGCAATAGCGCACCTCCATCTAAAGCGCCCAAAGACGATAGAAAAAAATACGAAACCACGATTCCGCAATATTGTCTCTCTTTCCTGCAAGCTTATCTGAACCAACCCTGGATAAGGCTATATTTTGAAAAAAGTCATAAAGAAACCTTTGGCATTGCAAAATCATCACAACAAGAAAGTCTCAGCACCAAAAGAAAAGGACAGTCTCTTTCTATTGACACGCTCATACAGGCCGAACCATTTTATGCCGTCATGGATGAGCGCAAACAGATAACCTATCGCTATGTGGAATCTGAGAAAGGGCAGGAAAACCTTTCAGACAAAATCGTGAAAATTGCCGATGAACTAAAGCTGCATATAATCTTCATGGATACCCGCCATTTAAGTGCAGCTGATATAGAACGTTATAACGAATTCTGCTTTCTGCATGAATACATCAGTGAACGCCTGCAGCATCCTGACTATATCCCGTTATCGCTAATAGAACGCCAACCCTTACAACAATTAAAAGAAAAATATGGTACTCCTTACGTAAATCTTACTGCCCTGATATACAACAGAAAGACGAGGCGTTTGTTATGGCCTCTAACTTATACGGTATTATTTCCGGTAGCTCTTCCCCTTACGCTACCTAAGATAATTGCGATGGGTAAAAGCTGCTTTTTCGTTAATCTGTTATACAACATAGATAATGATGAACTGGTATTTATGTCCTCCACCACTATCCAATCGGCGGATCGCAGCGACCTGATCAGTGCACACGTTTACTATACGCTCAAACAAATAAAGGCAGAAAGAAAATAAATTCGCTTCCGTGAATCGGTTAATGTATTGCAGAATATCCGGCATCCTATTTATAGCTGCCATGCTGATGAGCATTGTCACACTTGCTCAGGCACCCGGCTATATGGGTAAAAGATTTTCGGCCCATTATGAAAATCAGCTTTGGTATTCCTTTACATCCAGGCATATGGACCTGTTTCACATTGCATCTGCTGAATATGTTATTACTCTGAGCCATGTGCTTGCCCTGCGCTATACGTATTCCGGCTTGCAGACGCAATTTGACAAAATCAATACCCCTGACGGTGCTTCGGTGATTTATGATGTGCGCGGACTGGTACGCACCCATGCTCTTTCAGTGTGGGGTAAGTTTTTCAGTTACCGCAAAGGGTTCATTGCACCGGTAGGCCGATATACCAGTTGCGGAGCCGGATTTCTTTATCATAAAAGTTACGCAAGCGAAACGCGTTCCGGCTTACATAGCGGTGACGAGTTGCATCATTATGCTGATGTAATAGTTTATTTTGGTCAGGGCAGACAATTTGTTTTTGCTGAACGCCTGATTTTGAATGTCGGGGTGCAGGTGGGACTTCCGGCAGTGACCGCATTCCGCATACGGTCGGGCTTGCTAAACGGAGATCTCTATTCCCGTGTGTTTTTTGCCAGCCTCTTCAGAGCACAGGTGGGCATGGGCTTTCTGGCTTTTTAAACATCCGGTCTGGCATTTTTTTTTTGCTTTTGTGCTAATTTGACCGGTCAATCTGAAACTTATGCACATGAAAGTCGGTATGGCCCAACTGCTGGTAGAAGGCACGGAGCCGGAACGCAATTTCCAAAGAGCACATAAACTGATTAAAGAAGCCTCAGAAAAACAATGCCAGCTTGTGCTGCTGCCCGAAACCATTGATTTTGCATGGACACACCCTAATGCACTCAGGGAAAGTCAGCCCATACCTGGCCCTTACAGCGACTTATTCTGCGAATACGCAAAACATTATGGGCTTTATATCTGCGTAGGCCTTACCGAAAAAGTGGAAGGAAAATTAAATTACAATACGGCTATCCTCATAAATGAAAAAGGCAACATCATTCTGAAACACCGCAAAATCAATCTGCTGGAGGTGGAATTTCCTTACTATGAGGTAGGCAATAAACTGGAAGTGGTAGATACTCCTTTTGGTAAAATAGGTGTCAATATCTGTGCAGACAACTACATTGAAGCCACTGCGCTTGGGCATGCCCTGGCCCGGATGGGCGCCCAGATACTTTTATCCCCCTCTTCCTGGACCGTAGATTATAATATCACGGAGGAAGATGAACCCTATCACGATAAATGGGTAAAACCGCTCGGCCTGCTTGCAAGCCTCTATAACATGGTTGTAATAAGCACCACAAGCGTGGGCTACATCGTAGGTGGTCCCTATGAAGGGAAAAAAATGGTAGGCTGTTCCTTAGCCATGGACAAAAACGGCATTCTTAAAAAAGGGCTTTTCAACGAATTTGCCGGTGTGCTGGAAGAGGTGGAGTTTGACGTACCCCTGCGCAGGGAAAAAGGTACGCTGATAGGTGAAATGCTCAGAAGAAAAGGGTACCACTTCGATGATGACCAGCTTTACACATTGCGTAATTACCGTTGCTCTTAAATCAAACATTGCGTTATCTCACTCGCTCCAGAAAAAATTAATCACCCTCCAAACCAGGAAAAAATAGGTATCCCCAACTACTATCTTAAGGAGAATTCTCTATTCCCTTTCCAGATTACCTAGCATAGTTTTGAAAAAATTCAGCCCCCATAAAAATTTACGCTCAGATTACACGAGGTATTGCTACAATTGGCCGCCATAGGCGCTTACCATAAACTGGACTACTATCGCTATGCCCTATACTATTCCAAAGAAAGAGGAAGTGCAGCGCAGGCACTGGCGGAATACCAGAAGGATGTAGGACATAAAGACAGTTCGGTAAACATCGAAAAACGGCAACTACTGAAGTTCAACACACGTTACGAAAAAGAAAAAAGAACCTCAAATCAAACAGCAACAAATACAGCCTGAGAACGAACAAAAACCCGGGCACCCTATAGAACTCTTTTTACACTGGCCTTGATATTAATAACAATGAGTTTACCCTACTCTTTCAGCGACAGAAACGACATGCGGAACTAAGACCGCAGGAGCAGCACGATAAATCAGTCCGCAAAATTTTCCGCGTAGAACAAATTAAACGCATCCGTATTGCCCGCTATCTCAACTACAGCATCGGACGAAAGCTAGACGTAATGCGGATGCTGCCCCCGATTCAGACAATTAAGAAATGGAAAAGGTGAGCACCCATCTGAATGAAATCACCGAAAAGGTGCGGAATATTTAGCCCAACCTCATCCCTGAATTCTAAACTTCGGTTCGGCAAAAGCCATTGAAAATATTGCCTACCGTATCAACAGCACTCAAAATCTTAAGGTAACATACACCGGGGAAGAGTGTCCGCATAAAATTTACTTGCCCAATAAACGGAGCTTCCCCCGCTCAGGATAATACAGGATATTCTGTCAAACATTATCCGTCATGCTCCCAACAGGTCCGTCACCATACACGATGGCGCAGATGATAAAGAAGCCATACTCGCAGAAGCATACGGATTTACCCAGAAAGAAGCTGGCAAGGAAATACTGCTGAAGGAGCTGCACCGGGTTGTGCATCATGACACCAATTATTCGGATGCCGTTATTTACAATCAGATCGAAAAAAGAAAAAAACCGTGAACAATCTCGCGCACACCACCGGAAAAAACGGGCTGCAAGAGCACTACTGGTCTGGTAAAGTTTGCACTAAACAATGGCCTCTAATGATGCCGGGGAGTTGGATAACATTTGAATGGAGCTTTAAATTTACATAATCCATAAAATCATCATTTTATGCAAACCACCTTCACTGTTTCCCTAGAAGACTTTAAAAAAATGATCACACAAGCGAACAGAATCATAAAAAAAATTGACGATACCATTACGAAAATTTCCGTCCAGCCAGAATCCATTGAATTTGAGTTTGTAGGTATTCAGCGCACTCTGCCTGCTATGACAGAAACCTATTGCGATGTGCTCGTTCCATTTAAAGTGCTTCTGGGCATTGCTAAAACAGCAACTACACCTAGGCTTACCCTGACGTTTAAAGATGGCCAAATGAATACCGATAAAATAAACGTGTCACACAAGGCAATCAAAGTGCAATCTCTGTTTAGCAACAAGGAAATTCCCCTGCCTGTAAATCCCTCTCTTGCAGATATTCTCAAACTGCGTAAGCTATACGATAAAGAAAAACTTATTGAACTCAATTTAATGCCAAGGATAGAATCAGCAGAGCAAGAACTAAAAGACCGGCTGAATAAAGCTGCTGCCTTGTTAAAGGATTTTGGAGTTAAATTTTCAGATCTGGAATCATTGGTCAATAGTAAAATCAATTGACTATTTCTATCCTGAAGTGATAAAGCACATCCCCGAAGTCAACACTGCTATTTGTTTGCAGGGTGCATAACCTTCACCCCCGAAAATCCCCGATGCATGTGCCTGTACCTGCTCCTCAGAATTGCCTGGGGGATTAAGTACCAAAAAGCACTATTCTACCAACAGTTTCAGTACAGCACCGCTCTGGCGCTCCCGAAGGAGATAAAAACCAGCCGGCCACAGCACCTGAATGACACTTTTGTTATCTCTCGTCTCATAGGTTTGCAGGATTTTCCCATGTATATCCATTAACTCAAACACTCCATCATCCTCACTCTGAATGATAAATTGCTCCTCAGCAGGGTTAGGATATATCAAAACATTTAACGGGCTGTTGATAGCTTGCACTGCCGTAGGAGTATTGTCGTGAGCATATTTGATTAGCAGATAATCTCCATTAGTTGCCCCGGTGGTAAAACCACCGACATAAATGTAGCCACTATCAGATACCGCAATGGAATGTCCTTTGTCATTTTGATTATTGGCTCCATCATAAGTTAAACTAAAAAGCTGATTACCGTTAGGGTCCAGTTTAAAAACGCCTACATCAAAAAAGCTACTGCCCGCATTGGAATAAGAACCGGTAACGTAAATATTGTTATATGTATCAGTAACCACGTGATAAGAATGACTGTTTCCCGTTCCGGTGCCCCCATAAAAGTTTAACCACAACAAATTGCCGTTAGGAGAAAACTTAGCCACACCCATTTTAATGTTCATATTTGCCGCAAATATCAAATTGCCAGCATTATCCAAAGCCAAAGAGGCATCTGCTCCTGTAAAAGATCCTGTATTACCCACAATGATGGTGTCAAACTCATATTCCCAAAGTTTTACGAGTGCACTGTCATACTTTATCACTGTAAACCTTCCCGATGCATTGATTCCATAAGTATATACATTACCATTCTGATCGGAGATAATTTCCTCAAGTTGCTCACTCACACTATTGAGGGCACCTGGTCTTGTCGCAACATGTAAGAAGTTACCCGCAGTATCGATTTTCCAAACGACAAAGTCACGCCACGTAGTCACTAAGGTTGTTAAACCACACACATATACATTGCCTGCGCCATCTATAGCCATGCTAAACCCCATATCGGAATATTCAAAGGCGGTAGAATTGTCAAAATGATTAAACCACTGTCGCACCCCGGAGGCGCTGTATTTAGCAACAAACATTCTTTCATATTCTGAAACATTATTTCCGGTAATATAACCGCACACATAAATGTCGCCATTGGTATGGACATCCAAATCAAACAAATAATTAGAATGAATCGGGATAGGATTGCCGTTGACAATATTTACGTGTCCTGTTCCTTGCAGGCTATCCATCCAAAGGTAATTACCGTTTTCATCCAATGCATAAATAATAGCAATCGAATTCGTGTTTGAGGTAGCCAGTATTCTACTAACCCCCACTACTATCACATAGCCATTAGGTGCAATTTCCATATCATATACGATATCATCCAGATTGTAATCGGAATTGTTCCACGTGTGCGACCATAACAGATTACCATCAGGATCATATTTACGGGTAACAATATCTCGGTAAGTTGCGCCCGCACCGGTCTGCACCTCACCGGTTACAACCACATTTTGCTGCGCATCCAGGCGTATAAATTTTATCTGATCAAAAGAACTTACCGGCCCATCGAACGTACGTAACCATTCCATAACAGGTGCCTGAGCATACACATATCCTGCAAACGTCAATATAATTAATTCCATAAAAATAAAATAAAAACATATTTTCATACATTTAAAATTTAATTATGTTAATTTAATCTGAACTAAAATTATAAAAAACTTATCCATTGCACAAATCAGTATTTTTCAGCATTACACACATCCGGTAAACTTTTAAAATGCCCTGCCCACCCCAATCAGAAATCTGAATTGAAAAAAGTCGGGTGAAACAGCCGGAGTGCGAGTGAGGAGCAGAGGCAAATCCAGGCGCAGTGTCAACGGTTTGAGTTTATCCAGATATCCCCACTTTTTTATAGTAAAGGCAATACCTGTTCCTGCATCTCCGCGAAAACGTGAAAAGATATTACCGGAATTTCCGGCATCATACACAATAATCCCACCATCGGCAAAGAGATAGAAATCCACATGCAAATAAGACGAAATTTTGCGTGGCTGCCATTTTACTAACCCATCCAGATCCAGTTCCAGATTAAAAGATGCTCCGGAGCTTCCTTTATAGGCGGCAAAGGTTTGTCCGTTAGACTCCTCCACTAATTGATATCCCGCATATCCTCTTACATTCAAATCTCCTCCCTGATGAAAATGATTTACGTCATTACCGAAGACCCCGGTCCATGCCGGCGGGAAAAATCCCCTGGATCGGGTAAAGGCATTTTGCATCATTGCCTCCGGACCGGCTTGGGCAAAGTACAAGGCCGATTCTGCAGGAATACGGGAACCGGTTCCCCATCGGGCAGCAACTCTGGTACGCAGCTCAAAACGCCAGAAATTCAGCGCGCCCGTGTGGATAAGTTGGAGGTAATGATAGTCAAAATCACTGGCTAAGGCACTTGTTCTTAATTGTATCTGTAACAAACCCACGGCAGGTTTTCTTTCATAAGAATACAGTAGCTCTGTATTTAAAGAGTGATTCCGAGCACCGGATGACTCCCATTCATCGGGATAGAGCAAATAGTTCTTCTGTACATCCGATGGGCGCGTCAATAACTTTGTATAAAGCCTTAAAGAGGTTCTGCCATTTTTGCCAAGATCTGCCTCCCCACCGAGCTTATAATAACCCAACCCATCCAGATAGCCGGCCGATAGAAATACATAGGAATCTTTAAGCACCTTGTTGGTGCTTGTTCTGTACTCAAACTGCACATTGACCTTATCATACCACGCTGATGGGCTGTCTTCAAACCCATAGCGCGCTGATTGGCCCCGGGCAAGGGAAGTGTTACCCCAAAGGGTCAAATCAAAGACATGTTTAAAATTCAGGAAATTCCCATTCAGATTGACTCCGGCTTTTAATCCATCAAAAGCATTCCACCATAAGGCCGGTCCGGCATAAATACGGTAGTGTTTCCAGTCGGGGTAGTTTTTTGTTTTTGCATCAAAAGACCAATTAATATTTCGTGGGGAGGCATTGTCTGGCATATACACATCCGCTAAGCGTTGAGACGGGTCAATAACCACGTTTTTCAGCCTGGATGGCAGGTTTATGGTTGCCACATATATAGGTTTTAGCTTATCCCATCCATACCACTTAGGAAGAACGGTGGCCGTTGTTTGCCTGACGAACCATTGATTAGGTATATGGTAGAAAAGGGAGTCGCCATTCCGCGTGGTTACCAGCAAGTCCAGGGGCATCTGCATGCGGCCTTTACGCCTGATTTTCACTGCATATGTAAAAGGAGTTTCACCTTTCAGCTTCTTTACCTTCACTATGCGGTAATCTATGTTTTTTGTTGTTTCAAGCCACTGATCAAAAAACCAGTTTAAATCCACCTTTGTGTAGCGAATGATAGAATTCCGAAAATCCTCCTCATACGGATGACAAAACTTCCATTGGTCAAAATAATGACGCATGGCCTGCAAAAAGAGACTATCTCCCAACACATACTGGAGATTATAGAGCATCACAGCCGTCTTGTTATAGACGTGCCGGTAGCCACCGCCATGACGCAAGGCGCCCTGAAACCCGTCTGAATGTGTATTCAGAAAAGCATCTTTCTCACGTATTGCATCGGCAAGATATCCCCAGTAGGCAACGCTGGTTCTTACATCCACGGGTTCAAAAAACCTGCGGACATAACGACCCCTTGGCGGCTGATATCTGAGGTCATATTTTCCTTCAATATTTTCCAAAGCCCATGCAGTGAGAAACTGAGTAAACCCCTCGTCCAGAAATGCCCGATATGTTTCATTGTTGGCAACGATACCATAAAACCAGTTATGCCCTACTTCGTGTGCTATCAGATAATGGTTGCTGGGCTCCACTCCCCCGCAAAGTGTTAACATCGGATATTCCATTCCATCCCGAGCATCGGCCACCACCATTTTGTGATAAGCATACATGCCAAAATCACGTGAATACACTTCTATGCATTTAGCCGTAAATTCAGGTACTCCCTGCCAGCGGGGAGCGTTGGGTTCCTGCACTATTGCTCTGCAAAGTATCCCGTTCCAAACCGTATCTCCTATCCGATAAGTAGGGTCAGCAGTAAAAGCAAAGTTGTGTACGTTCTCGGCATGATACTTCCACGTCTTTCTTACTGTCGGGTCGTAGGGTATGATAACTTCCGGCGGGCTCCCCGGAGTTTTGTTTGTAAAATTTTTCAGATCTACCCTGGCGCGCAGGTCGGGCGGCAACACCTCATCGGCATTCAGCAGATTTCCGGTGGCCTCAACAATATAATGATTAGCAAAGGTGAGCTCTACATCAAAGGTGCCAAAGTTTGCATAAAATTCCCTGCCCAGATGCTGATCGGTAGTCCAGCCAAAACGCGCATCATACACGCAAATAACGGGATACCAGTGTACTCCGTCATAGTGTCGGTAGCCGTAAACATCAAAAACCTTATTCCGTCTTCTTACACTGCCGCCATCGTCAAAATACGTTTTGAAATCAACATAAAACACCGTGAAGGTATCCGGAAATACAGGAGCATCCAGCTTTACCCTGAAAATGGTATTGTCCAGTTCCACGTCAAGCTCCTGATCACCCTGACGGAACGAGGTCACCACTGTGCCTTGTTGCAATTGCTCATAACGACCATAGCGGGGTTTTACTTTGTTGTTTCTATGCAGGTCATCATAGTATGAGCCGGGCTGAAAAGCATTTTCATACAAATGAAAAAAAGCTTCGTACAATGTATCAGGCGAATTGTTCCAGTATGTCAGCTTCATTTTCCCACTGAGAACATCTGTGGTTTCATCTATGTCGGCCTTTATTTCATAGTGGACATCCTGTTGCCAGTAACCCGCATACGGCTTACGGTTTTTCCAGTAGTAGGGATTATCCGCATTTCTGTATGTGTTAGGCGGATGAAGAGGGTCATAAGTATGATTCCTTTCCGTATTGCCTGCAAAGCACGGACATGTTGCAGGCCATGCAAAAGACAGAGAAAAATAGCGTTCTCAAAATCCTTATCTTCATTGCGTCCAAAATAGCAAGATTTGGATAAAACCCTCCTCTATAAAATAGGGCTTACCCTTCTTCCCGGCATCGGGCCGGTGCTGGCCCGCAATCTCATAAGCTGGTGCGGAGGAGTGGAAGAAGTTTTCAGGTCCCGGAAGGCACGGCTGGAGAAGATACCCGGCATTGGCCGGAAAACGGCCGAACAGATTGCATCAGCCAATGTACTAAGTCGTGCAGAAGAAGAAATACGCTTTATTGAGAAAAACCATATTCGGCCCTTGTTTTTTCAGGATGAGGATTATCCTGCCCGGCTTAAAGAATGCTATGACAGTCCGCTGCTGCTCTACTATAAGGGCAATGCCGACCTTAATGCCCCTAAGACAGTGGCTCTGGTTGGTACCCGCAACGCTACCGACTATGGTAAAGCTGTTTGCGAAAAAATTATTGAGGCATTGGCCCCTTTACAGGTGCTTGTCATCAGCGGGTTGGCCTATGGTATTGACATAACTGCGCATAAAGCCTCTCTGAGTCATGGACTAAAAACCGTAGGCGTCCTCGGGCATGGAATGCGCACCATCTATCCTTCTGTACATCGCTCTGTAGCACAGAAAATGCTTACTCAAGGCGGACTGCTTACCGAGTTCCTGTCGGACGAGAAACCCAACCGGGAAAATTTTCCCACGCGCAACCGTATCATTGCAGGACTGGCAGATGCGCTGATTGTTGTTGAAACCAGAAAAAAAGGTGGAGCTATTATCACCGCAGAGGTAGCCAATACCTACAATCGGGAGGTTTTTGCCGTACCCGGAAATATAGATGCACCTTTTTCAGAAGGATGCAATTTCCTTATTCGCACCAACAAAGCCGCGTTGCTGGATGATATGTCTGAGCTTATCCGATCTATGCAATGGAGCGCAGCCGATACCATGGCGCGCCCCGCCCTTCAAGCCGAACTCTTTTCAGACCTAAATCCGCATGAGCAACAACTGGTTAATCTGCTAAAAGAAAAACAGCCTTTGCGTATAGATGAGCTTTCCGCCCGCCTGCAACAACCCAGTGGTACCATCGCCAGCAGCCTCCTTGCACTTGAGCTGAAAGGTATTATTAAATCACTCCCGGGTAAACGCTATCAGCTGAACGGATGCTGATTTAACCTTTTGTTATCATTTACGGTCATCCGCAGGCCGGCAATATTTTTTAAAATTGCAAATACAAATAAGTACCAATGAAATGCACCCACCTGCTCATCACTTTCTTGTTTTTAATATCCTGTAATAATAGCCGTCCTGTTGACACCACGAATGTTCCTCAGGCTTCATCAGTCCCGCGGGTGAAAAATGTCATCCTAATGGTCGGAGATGGTATGGGCATAGCGCAGATTACTGCGGCTCTGTATGCCAACGGCAACCGTCTGGCACTGGAAAAAATGCAACAGGTTGGCTTAATCAAAACACACTCGGCAGATAAGCTCATAACTGATTCCGCAGCCGGTGCCACCGCTTTTTCCACGGGGAGGAAAACCTTTAACGGAGCCATCGGGTTGGATAAGGACAGCCTCCCGCAGGAAACCGTACTGGAAACATGCAAAAAAAACGGCATGTCCACGGGAATTGTAGTTACCAGTAGTATTACACATGCCACCCCGGCTGCTTTCTATGCACATGTGCTTTCCCGTAAGCTGATGGATGACATAGCGCTGAATTTTGTGAAAAATCCCGTAGTGGACTTCTTTGTCGGAGGTGGCAGAAAGTATTTCACTCAACGACAGGATAATATCAACCTCTTAGACAGCCTTAAAGCTATTGGTTATAAGTTTTATCCGTTGGACAGCCTGCATGCCGTGTCCACCTTAAAGGCAGGCGTTTTCACCGCTGAGGAAGAGCCCGCCTCTCTTCTGCGTGGACGCACACCCTATCTGCCGGATGCCGTCAGCACTGCTCTTAACGTTCTTTCCAAACAGGATAAGGGCTTTTTCCTGCTTGTGGAAGGCTCCCAGATTGACTGGGGTGGCCACGCAGAAGACTCCGACTATATCATTGAAGAAATACTGGAATTTAACAGGGCTGTGGAAGAAGTCCTGCGCTTTGCTGAAAAAGATAAACACACTCTGGTAGTTGTAACCGCTGACCACGAAACCGGAGGTTATACCATTACAGATGGTACTCTGGATGGCAGCTCCGTGAAAGGCGAATTTGTCAATAACTATCACTCGGCCGAAATGGTACCGGTGTTTGCCTTTGGCCCCCGCGCAGAGTCCTTTGCCGGTATTTATGAGAATACCGCCATCTACGATAAGTTAATGGCTGCCCTGGGGTTGCAACGCTCAGCCCTCTAGCCCCCTGTGTTTAAATCTTGACATTGTTCAGGGAATTGCAAAACTTGAAGCCGCAAGCGTTTTATTTCGTTAAATTTGCCTGTCTTTTTCATTAAAGCGAGTACTCTTATTTATGACTATTCACGGACTGAAAAGCAATGTGGCTGGACTTGAAGCAGAGCTGAAAAATCCGGCTAACATATACTGGAACCTTACCCCCGCTGAATTAGTAGAGCATGCTATCACCGGGAATATGGGTGTTCTCAATGATACCGGAGCATTGGTTGTGGATACAGGAGAATTTACAGGCCGCTCTCCGAAAGATAAATTCATTGTGAAAGACGCCCTTACAGCCAACAGCGTAGACTGGAACAACTTTAATATCCCTTTCAGCGAGGAACATTTTAACCGGTTGCTGGAAGACATGAAAGTTTACTCCCAGGACAAGAATATTTATGTAAGGGATGCCTATGTGTGTGCGGATCCCAAATATCGCATGAACCTGCGGGTGATAACCGAGTTTCCGTGGGCCAATCTGTTTTCCTATAACATGTTTTTGCGCCCTTCTGCTGCGGAGATACAGGATATGCAGCCGGAATGGACCATCCTCGCCTTGCCATCCTTCCATGCACATGCAGGCAGACACGGTACCCGTCAGCACAACTTTGCCGTGATAAACTTTACCCGGAAAATTGCCCTTATCGGAGGAACTGCCTATACCGGAGAAATAAAAAAAGGAGTTTTTACGGTACTCAATTTTGTGCTTCCACATCAGCATGGAGTTCTTTCCATGCACTGCTCGGCTAATATGGGTCCGCAAGGAGATACCGCCCTCTTTTTTGGGCTCTCCGGCACTGGCAAAACCACCCTTTCAGCAGATTCAGGCCGCAGGCTTATTGGCGATGATGAGCATGGATGGTCAGATGAGGGAATCTTTAATTTTGAAGGAGGATGTTACGCAAAATGTATTGATCTGACCCCCGAAAAAGAGCCACAAATCTTTGCCGCTATCCGCTTTGGTTCGCTGCTGGAGAATGTGCGTTTCTTTAAAAACTCCCGCACGGTTGATTATTCCGACAAGTCCGTCACCGAAAACACGCGGGTTTCCTACCCTCTTCATTATATTGATAATGCCCTCATCCCCTCGGTAGGAAACATTCCTAAAAACATCTTCTTTCTCACTGCTGACGCCTTTGGGGTATTGCCTCCCATCTCCAAACTAACCCCCGGCCAGGCTATGTTCCATTTCATTTCAGGCTATACAGCAAAAGTTGCAGGCACGGAAGCCGGCATTATTGAACCACAGCCCTCATTTTCAGCTTGCTTCGGGGCGCCCTTTTTGCCTCTCCATCCAACCCGTTATGCAGAAATGCTGGGTATTAAGATGCAGAAATATCAGGTAAAAACGTGGCTGATAAATACAGGCTGGTCAGGTGGCCCTTATGGCATAGGTTCCAGGATAAAATTGGCCTATACCCGCGCAATGATAACGGCTGCCTTGAATGGTCAACTGGAAAATGTACCTTATGAAACGCATCCGGTTTTTGGTTTACACATGCCCCAAAGTTGTCCTAACGTGCCTTCGGAAATATTAAATCCCCGCAACACCTGGGATAATAAAGCAAATTATGATAAGCAGGCCAACATGCTGGCTGAAAAGTTTAACCGCAATTTTGAAAAATATGCCGACAAGGCCACCGAGGATATCCTGCATGCTGCCCCCAAATCAACGGCACGGGTGTAAGCCGCTTACATTCTGCTCTTTCTGATCCCCTCATTCTTTGAGGCATCCGGCATGCTATCGGAAGCTTTATTGCCGGCACCTGAAAAATTTTTCTGGCCTTTTTTGAAACATTTTTAAAAAAAAGATTTGCATTTGGCCCATCCGCGTGCTACATTACTCTTAACACTAATGATGCTCTGAGCTGTTCAGAGAGGAAGCAAAAAGGAGGCGTTATGAAAAAGTGGATGGAGATAGTCGGAATTGTTGCTCTCGTAATTTTTAATATGACCACAGCATGGGCACAGCAGGATCCCATGTACAGTATGTATATGTTCAATGGTCTCTCGGTTAATCCTGCTTATGCCGGAAGTCGCGACAGGCTTGCCATTACAGCCCTTTACCGGCACCAATGGACCGGTCTGGACGGGGCCCCGAAAACAGCAGTGTTGGTAGGCCACGCACCCACATTCAACGATAAATTAGGAATAGGATTTACCCTGGTGAGCGACAACATCGGTGTGTTTAACACCGTCACGCTCATGTCCAGTTATGCCTATCGTATCCGCATCGGCAAAACCGGCAGACTGGCCTTGGGCTTAAGCGTAGAATTGAATTATTTCCATGCCCGCTGGAACACGTTGGCACTCAGTGACGAAACTGATTATGTTTTCCAATCCGGTAAAACCAATGTGTTCAGCCCCAATTTCGGAGGAGGTATCTACTACTACTCTGACCGGTTTTATGCAGGCTTTTCTGTTCCCCATTTCCTGAACAGCAGCCTGACGGAGCACTTCAAGCTTGAAGGCACCAACCTCGTTGCAAGACAATGGAAACACTACTTCTTCACAGCAGGGGCCATGTTCAGAATTGGCGAAAACGTGCAGTTTAAACCTTCCGTGCTTTTTAAATATGTCAAAAACGCTCCCTTCCAGGCAGACCTGAATGTTGCTTTTCTGTTTAAAGAAGCATTTTGGATCGGTGCAGGCTACAGAACTAAGGATGCCGTTGTACTCATGACAGAATATAATTTTGCCAAAGGTGTAAGAATTGGCTATGCCTATGACATTACCCTTTCAGAACTGAATGACTATTCCTCCGGCACACATGAAATCATGCTGGGCTTTGAATTGACCAAAAAAGATACTTACCTGAGCCCACGCAGAATGAGTTATTTCTGATGCAGGCAATCCCAAAAGAAAGGCCCAACCCCTCCGGGTCGCTGACATAAGCCTCAGCGACCCTTTTTTTTTTACCAGCATGACCAATACCACAAGTATTGAGGAAATCATCCCAAATGAAAAAATTAATACTTACAAACGTTTTAATAATTTTGACTTTTAGGTTTAATCTACATACTTTAGAGACTCCTGTTCCCTCCTGCCCGAAAAATGCTGATTTTTGAATGAAGGTATTAATATCCTTGTGATGCAAGCACGGCTAATCCTTTTACTGTGGTTTATGGGATACGGCTGCTTTTATGTGCAGGCTCAATGTCCGGCTGATCTGGCAAACCCTTCTGTGACAGGGGTTAGCTGCAACAAAGGCAGTGATGGCAGCATCCATCTTATCAACTTCCAGGGAACCCCACCTTATACCTTCTTATGGTCCACAGGAAATACCGGCAGTTCCCTTACCGACATTCCTGCCGGCACATACAGTGTCACCATCACCGATGGAGCTGGCTGCAGGGATACCATCAGCTCCATCGTGGTTACACAACCGGGTGCTTTTGTATATAACGTGATTATTAAAAATGTAACCTGCCCGGGAGGCAGCGATGGATCCCTTACCTTCTTCCTTTCCGGAGGCACTCCGCCCTACACGTACCTATGGCTCAATGCCGCTACGGGCGATACCCTTGGCACTACCAAAGATCTCACCGGGCTGAAGGCAGGCATTTATCAGCTTGACGTTACCGATAATAATGGTTGCACAGGCAGAATCTTTTACCTTATTGCCGAACCACAGCCCATGAATATTCAGGGCACTATAAACTCCGTTTCATGCCCTGGAGGATCAAATGGAAGTATTCTGCTCACCGTTACCGGGGGTACGGGCACAAAAACATATCAATGGTCAAGCGGAGAGAATTCGAAAAACCTGCTGAACAAACCTGCCGGTACCTATAGTGTGACTGTCACCGATGTCAACCGGTGCATAGCAACGCGGACATTCACTATTAATGCACCAGACTCTCTGAGAGCCAATGGAACACCTTCCCCCGTATCATGCCATGGTCAACAAGATGGAGCAATTGACATTTCTCCTTCAGGAGGCACTCCCCCTTACAGCTTTTTATGGTCTGACAGCTCCTCGGATGAAGACCGCAATAATCTTGCACCCGGGCAATATTGCCTTACTATAAGCGATGCCAATGGTTGCCTGAGCGCACCGTTTTGTTTCACAATACAGGAGCCCCAACCCCTATCAGTATCCGGAACAATTTCTCCTGCTTCATGCAATACAGCTTCTGACGGGTCCGTAACGCTATCCGTAAGTGGCGGCACTCCGCCTTATAGTTATCAATGGTCAAATAATAGTACATCATCCCAACTCAACGGCTTATCTCCGGGCTCTTACTCGGTAACTGTAACCGATGATAACGGATGCACTCAAGCGGCTTCATTCCTGATTGAACCGGCTGGCAATATTACCCTTTCACTGGGTGTTGTACATGCTTATTGCGGCACTTCCAACGGAGCAGTTTATACAGGAATCAGCGGGGGCACCCCCCCTTATCAATTTATCTGGAACAACGGCTTTAGCACCCCCTTCGCGGAAGAGCTTTCGGCAGGAGTATATTCCATTACTGCTACCGATGCCAACGGTTGTTCTGCCTCTGCAGTTGCACTGGTAAATGATACCGGAAGCCTTGCCCTGCAGGTATCCGCTACTCCGGCCCTCTGTGGTGCAGGAGCAAGTGGCACTGTTAACCTGACCGTGTCCGGAGGTCTTGCGCCCTATTCCTACTTCTGGAGCACAACCGATACAACGGAAGACCTTGTGGGATTACCGGCAGGAAACTACAGCGTAACCGTGAGCGATAATAATGGATGTGCTGTTGTAGCATATGTGGAGATACAGGAAACCAGCGGCCTTAGCCTAAGTCTCTCTACCTCACCCTCCACATGTGGAGAAGCAACCGGCACGGCCTCAATAGCTGTAAACGGTGGTACCGCTCCGTATAGGTATGTTTGGTCCACCGGTGATTCAGCCATGGCGGTAAACAACCTGGCTGCCGGAATTTATAGCATCACGGCTACCGATGCTAACGGGTGCAGCGCAACTGCCTGGGTGACTATTACCGATACCGGTGCACCTACACTTACTTTTTCTACTTCTGATGCTTCCTGTGCCGGAAATGATGGAAGCATATCTGTCCAGGTAAACGGTGGGCTGGTACCCTACTCCTACCAGTGGTCAACGGGTGATTCTACCTCTGCCATCACCGGTTTAGCGGCAGGTTCGTATACTTTAACAGTAACCGATGCTGCCGGCTGTGCAGCTGCCGCTGTTAGGGAACTATATGCATCTCCGGGCATTATCGCAGCGGCGGACAGAGAGGAGCCTTCCTGTTATAACTACGAGGATGGTAGCATTGACATATCCATCAGTCAGGGCACCGCACCTTTTTCATTCTTCTGGTCAACCGGAGCGTTTACAGAAGACCTGGATAGTTTGTCCGCAGGAAATTACTTTATAACCATTACCGATGGCAGTGCCTGTTCGGTTGCCATGTCTATCATACTGGATGCCCCGGATTCCATTCAAATTACTCCGGATATTACCCGGCCTGCCTGCAACGGCAGTATGGATGGAGCAATAACGATCAATGTCTCAGGAGGCCAACCGCCTTTCGCCTATGACTGGACAACCGGAGATACTTCCCATATACTTACCGGACTTTCTGCAGGAAACTATATAGTTACTGTCAGTGATGCAAACGATTGTTCAACCACCCAAACCATTACCATTGAAGAACCAGACTCTTTGTCTATCATCATAACAGATGTGTCGGACATCTCCTGCCCTGGCGCACAGGACGGAAGTATTACCATTCAGGTCAGTGGAGGAACATTTCCCTATTTCTTTAACTGGTCAAACCAGGATAGCACACAAAACGTTTTTGGACTGGCACCGGGCGAGTTCTCAGTGACTGTAACCGACATCAATGGCTGTAAAGATTCCTCTGATATTATAACCGTTGCAGATGCGGACTCCATGCTGCTGACTGCCAACATTGTACAGCCTACGTGTACCACAACCGGCAGCATTACCTTAAGCGTGAGCGGGGGCAAAAATCCTTACACTTTCCTCTGGTCAAACGGGGTTGATACTTCTCTGCTGGACGGTCTGAGCGGTGGCGGAGAATATGTGGTTACAGTAACCGATGCTCACGGATGCACTTTGTCTGATACTTTTCTCATTGTAGAGCCCCCTGTAATAGATGTACTTATCACCATACAAGACACCATTGCCTGTGCAGGAGATTCCAGCGGAACCATCTGCGCCAGTGTGGATGGAGTGCCTCCTCCGCACTTCTACCTGTGGTCTAATGGGTATACCACAGCCTGTGTCAGCGGTCTGCCTGCCGGGATGTATGCGGTAACGGTATCTGATGGACAGGGATGTGAAGCCTACATGGACAGCATTTTCATTCACCAGCCTGAGCCGATAACCATTACGCCAGTAAACATTAACGGCATTAGCTGTATAGGCAACTCCGATGGATCGGCTGGAGTAAGCGCAGGCGGAGGCACGCCTCCTTTCACCTTTCAATGGAGCAATGGTGA
Organism: Chitinophagales bacterium; assembly: GCA_026003335.1. Classification (NCBI taxonomy): domain Bacteria; kingdom Pseudomonadati; phylum Bacteroidota; class Chitinophagia; order Chitinophagales; species Chitinophagales bacterium. Next base: position 718,340 of record BPHB01000001.1, read on the forward strand.
CACGGGCAACTTTGCTGATGAGTTACCGGCCGGACCTGTGACCGTGACAGCCACAGACTCCCGCGGTTGTACGGCTACATTAACTATTCTCATCCAGCAACCCCAGCCTTTTGATTTCAGTAATTCGGAGGTAAGAGGAGTTACCTGCGACACGATGCAGGATGGCTCCATTCTGGTAATCCTGTCAGGCGGCAGTGCGCCTTACACATTTTTATGGAATGATACATTCACCGGCCCTGTCCGCAATAATCTGGCTTTGGGCAACTATACTGTGACAGTAACAGATGCCCGCGGATGCACGGCAGAAAATCAGTTTGAAATCACCGGACCCCGATGCAATTCACCCCCGGTAGCTGGTGACGATACCCTTTCCTTTTACATTTGTGAAAATGATACCATTCATATTGCCGTATTGCTCAATGACTTTGACCCTGACGGAGACGCTCTGTTTGTACAGGTCATCCTGCAGCAGCCTGCTCACGGAACGGTAAGGATTAATCCCACCCAAACCATCACGTACGCGCCTGACCCGAATTTCACCGGAACGGATTCTTTTTCCTACCTGGTTTGCGATCAGGGCCAACCACCCCAGCTATGCGATACCGGCCAGGTAGTGGTTGTTGTGCAGCCCTGCCGTCCAAACATTTTTATACCCAACGGATTTTCTCCTAACGGAGACGGCACCAATGATGAGTTTGAAATACCGGGCATAGAATCGTATCCTGACAACGAACTTCTGATATTTAACCGCTGGGGTAATAAAGTAAAAGAATATAAAGGCTATGACAATTCCTGGAGAGGTACCAACGAAAAAGGGGAGCCCCTCCCGGACGGGACATACTACTATATCCTCAAGCTCAAAGATCAGGACAATACTATATTCACCGGTTATGTAATAATCCATCGTTAAGATGAAAAAGATTCGCCCCATCCTTGATCTGACCGTCTTGCTCACCCTGGTATTGGTACAGGCTCCTCCGCTGCGGGCGCAACAGGATGCTATGTACAGTATGTATATGTTTAATGGCTTAGCCCTTAACCCCGCGTATGCTGGTGCCCGCGACAGGGCTACCATAGTGGCCCTGTATCGCCACCAATGGACAGGCCTTGATGGTGCCCCCCAAACCCTATCGCTGAGCGGTCACTCTCCTTTGCTGAATGATAAAATCGGGCTGGGACTTTCGTTGACCAACGATCGCATCAGCATTTTTAACCGGCTGGCTATTACAGGGCATTATGCTTTTCGGATCAATATTCGCAATAAAGGCAAGCTGGCTCTCGGGCTGAGCGTAACGTTTCATCAGATTATTGCACGATGGGGAGATATTACCCTCAACGAAATGAATGATCAAGCCTTCCAACAAAGCCGCGAAAGCCTCATCACACCCAACTTCGGTGCCGGTATTTATTACTACATGGATAAGTTCTATGCTGGATTTTCGGTGCCGAATTTCTTAAATATGAGCCTGAAAGAAAATGTACGATTTGAGGGTACAGCCGATATCGCCCGGTTCTGGAAACATTACTTCTTTACAGCAGGCATGATGTTCAGAATAACCGATAAGGTGAAGTTTAAGCCATCGGTACTTTTTAAGTATGTAAGAAATGCCCCGTTTGAAGCTGACCTTAATGCTTCGTTTCTTTTTATGGATGCCTTCTGGCTGGGAGCCAGTTACCGAACCGGTGATGCAGTTTTATTCATGGTTGAATATAACTTCAGCAAAGGCATTCGCATTGGCTATGCCTATGACTACACACTTACCGAGCTGACTGACTACAATTCCGGTACCCATGAAATCATGGTGGGTTATGAGTTTGTAAAAAAGGATACATACCTTACTCCGCGAAGAATGAGCTACTTCTAGCATCCATCTCTCCTGACCTATATGGCCAATTTAGCGGACAGGTTTCCCGATAAACTTTCATTGCTCTGGTTTTATTCTAAAAACAGATAAGTATCTTTGCGCCCATTGCATTGTATAATTTACTTACCCAATCCTGTAATTCCATGAAACAACTTATTTTGCTGCTTGCCTTCTTCTGCCTGGTTGGCGGGCTTACGGAAGTTCAAGGTCAGGCCTTCCGCAAGGGCGACACTTACCTTAGCCTGGGAACCGGAGGTTCAAATTTCTGGCATATTGTGTCCGATGAAAGATATTTACCCAGAGGCACATATACCGGCATAACGTTTCAGGTAAACCTTCAGATGGAGTTTAGTATACACGAATATGTGGGAATCGGTTTTACAACAGGTTTTGGTGTAGGAGGAGCAGGCTATTACTATAGAAACAGCACTGAATTTAACGTTCCGTTCGGGTTTATAGGCAACTTTCACTTTCTGCAACTCATTGCAGACAAAACGGGAAAGTCCTTTGCAGATAAACTGGACGTATACGGTGGGGTAAATGTGGGGTCAGGCTTTGCCGTATTCACCACTCCTGATGCTGTTTTTGCAGCCCTTGTTTTCGCGGGTCCGCATGTAGGCATTCGTTATTTCTTTCATCCCTCCATAGCGGTGAATGGCGAACTCGGCTATGGGAAACACTGGATCAATGGGGGCTTAACCTTTAAGTTGAATAAATAAAGTTGCTTCCCCTTTATCCCTCTGCCGAGCGGCATTATTCCATTATAATCAGCAGTTATTCAACTCGCACCCTGATGCCTTCGGAGTGTGCAGCAAATGACGGAGCATACATACTTTGAATGGTGGTAATTCCATTGGAAAAGTTGCCGCGTTGAGCCACACGCAGAGCATATTCAAAAACATAAGTACCCTTGGGCAGCCAATCAATAAAAAAATGTGTTGCAGCATCCCGTGTGCTTTCATAATATCCCAGCCCACCTTGCCAGCGGTAACCGGATAGTACCTGCACAGGTTCAAAACCTGCTGCACGCATATCCTTCATGTGGATAAATTCCATGTCCCTGTCGCAACGTAGTTCAATTCTTACCTTAATCAAATCACCCGGTTTAAGGGGTGTCTGCTCATTTACCGGCCGCATAAGAGGACCCCGATCGGTATGCACTTCCACAAACAGTTGTTTTTTCAGTTTCAGAGGTGTTTCATGGGAAGTAATTTTATCTAACTGCTCAAAGTATTGCCAATACATAGCTCCCCATCCTATACTACTCCCACCGAGCGTAACGGAAACCTTCCCCATCTTTGGAACAATATCAGGCTGTGTCCACGAGGTCATAAGATAGCCTGTTCCTGCTTCTGCGGACATATCGGTTGTGATAGGTTTTCCGGCAACCTGAATTGTAACAGCAGGTGTCTCTTTTATCCAGTCCGTTCCCCTCAATAAAAGCGCATAACAGGCATCCGCAGTGGCTTTGGTAGTTTGCCAGTCCTGCACCTGCTTTTGTTTGAGCAGCCATATACGCATATTGTTTACCGAAAATGTATCAGCGGCAATCTCATCAAATGCTTCTATCAGCAAAGCCTGTGTTTCAACCGGGGCCTCATGCCACAAGTAGCCTGCGGCATTCTGACTCCAATACATGCCCAGTTCATCACTCCATAATGCTCTTTCCTTCAGGGAGGCAATAAGATTACCCGCCTGCTGCTTTATTCCCTGACGATGCAGAGCCAAAGCAAGCATGCCCTGAGCAAATATGTTCTTCTTCAATCCGTATTTTTCTGCCTGATTGAGGTAGTATTTAAAAGCTGCATTCGCTTCAGGTGAAAAAGGAATTTCAGGGAAAAAACTACGGGCATAAACATACTGTATCTGCACGTATCCCAGATGATCATCATCCGGAGCCGAACTTTTCATGGCTTTTGCATAATCTTCATGCGCGCGCCCATCCATATAGCGTACAGCATGTATCAGCATTTCATTGATACGGGGAATCTGAGCGGCAGGTACGGCATGCAGCTTGAGCAGCCTACCCAGCCCGATGATAATATACTGGGTAATAAACCTATTATCGGGCATACCTTTAAACCATGGCCACCCCCCGTTGGGCAACTGTGTTTCCTCCAACTTTTTCAAGGCTGCCTGTGACCCGGAAGCCATCCGGTTGAAATCGCACAGCAGCGCAAGCCGTCTTTGTTTTTCCGTAATGTTTTTCGCATCCAGTACCCACGGAGTTTCTTCCAGCAACACTGCTTTCAGGTCTGCATTCTTTTCCAGGTTTGACAGCAAAGCTTCCGGAGTGATATGTTGCCACGTTTCAAAGACCTGCCGTATTCGCGGACTGGAGCCGACAATGCTACCTGCAATGCTATTGGCATAATACCTGTTAAAAATCTGTTCTGCACACTCATAGGGATATTCCATCAGATAGGGCAAAGACTGCACCGCATACCATACCGGATTGGCCGCAAACTCCAGCTTCAGTTGATGGTGTCTTAATGTTGGGGATGCGGTTGCATGCATAAGCCTGGTGAAGGTAAACTCTTTTGTCTGGCCTCCTCTCACATGGATAGGCATGGTTTCCGTTACCAGCATCCGGTTGGTCAATACCGGCAACATGTTTTCTTCTCCATCAGTAAATCCATTTGCTGAAGCCGAAACACGATACACTACCGCAGAGATCCCCTCGGGTATTTTGAGCTTCCAGGACACGCTCGTGCTCTGGCCTTTTTTTAATGAAAAATTGCGCACTCCGCTGCGATTGTCAAAAGCATCATCAACCGGTTGTAAGGTAAATGCATCAAACAACATCAGGCGGGCTGCTCCCTGCACATCTTCATTGGCAAGACTGGAAATTTTAATCATGAAATCCATGGTATCCTTTTCGCGGAAAAAGCGCGGGGCGTTCGGTATGACCATTAATGACTTTTGCGTAACGGCTTCAAAAATCCATGTGCCTGTTTTTAAATCCTGCGTATGTGCCAAGGCCATAAACTTCCACCGGGTAAGGGCTTCCGGGGCTTTGAAAGACAATAAAACCTGCCCTGCGGTATCTGTTTTCAGTTGAGGATAAAAGAATGCTGTTTCCTGCAGGTCCTTTCTGATTATAACCTGCGGAGACAAGGGTATGGTCTGAGACAGTGGCATTTTGTTTTCCCGTGCCTCCTCGTCTTTAACTGGCGCATCTTCTCCCATAGCAGAAAGTGCATCCCTGATGCTTTCGGTAACAGGCCCCTCGCCCGCTGATGTGCTTTGTTTGTGCATGCGATACATGCCCGGCAAATCATCCCAGCGCGTAAATGGATAATACTCCTTCAGCCAAAACCAATTTAACTGATCATAGCGTGGATATTGCAGGGATATGCGACTACCCTGATGAAAAGAAAACAAAATACCCGTAGACACCGAAAACGTATGGCTGTTCCAGCTTTTCCCGAAATAATTGAACGGGTTATAAATTGGCAGGCCCCAGCCGTGAGGCACAAAGGCATCCAGAGAAGCATCGTACATGGCTGCCAGCATTTCGGCCATAACCTTTTCTCCTTGCGGTCCGGTAATTTTAAATTGCCATTCCTCATGTTCCCCGGGTAAAAGCCGATCCCGGAAAGTGGTTGCTTCAAGATGAAGCTGTTTGTTGCTGAAAGGCACTTCAACGATATGGGAATAATTATACACCCTCCCGAAACGAATCAATACCAGGTTCACAACGAAGTTGCCCCTGTATTCTTCCGTAACCGGGATTTCCAACTTCCGCACTCTATTGCCGATTTCCAGCCATTTCCTTTCAATAATCCTGTCTTGTAGCATAACCTCATAAAGTACACGTGTATTTTCCGCAGCCGAGCCGACAAAAAGCTCAACCTGCTGCCCGGGCTCAGCGATCTGGTTTTTAAGATGAACCCATGAGAATGTTTTATAAGGCAGCCCTCCGCTACCCTCCTGAAAAACCGAAAAGTAAGCGACCTCAGTTATGATTTGTCCAAAAGGGTCGGTCGTCTGTAGTTCAGCCGCATACATGCCTACAGGCCACTGCGCAGTATTTTCCAGAACCAGAAAGCCCGCCCGTTTCGTATCAAAGTTAGATGACCAAACAAGTGATTCCCGCTCCCAGTTTTCATGCTTATTTTCATTTTCATATACATCATACGGGAAGTTTTTAATATAAACCTCGCGGGGAATGATGTTTGTATCAGGACTTTCCCATAAACGCGGGCGAAGCAGGCGGTCAGGGTTTTTTAATTTAAAAATGGAAATCGTTCCCTTTGCCTCCTGAGGCTGGTTATTCAGATTACGGATGGAAAAACGCAGGGTATCTATTTGTCCGGCAAGCAAAACTTCTCCTAATTCTATAGTAGCCTGCCATGCACGATAACCGGCATGTACTACTGTTTGAGCACTCTGAGTTTCTCCGTTCACATCGGTGATGTCTGCATAAACACGGTAATGAAATACCGGAGCCTGATCAGGCGATATAGATGGGTCCGGCAGCAGCCGGAAAGAAAAGTAAAACCCGCCGGATTCATCGGTTGTAGTTGTGCCGCTGGTTATTTCCATGCGTTCTCCGGAAGGCCAGGGAGAGCGGAAGTGATTAAGGAAAGGGAAAAATACCGTGCGTTCCACACGATAGCGCACCTCTGCCCGCGTGAGGGCCGCACCGGCATAGCTCACGGCCATACCTTCCACGACAGCGGTGTCATATAGGCGAAAGCTGCCCGTCACCGGCTGAAAGCTTACCGAAAAGCGCGGGCGTTTATAATCTTCTACCTGAATGCTCTTGCTGCCGCTTTTGCATCGGAGTGTAAATGTGCCGTTCAATAACCCATGAGGAAGCACAAAACTACCATGAAAGGTGCCATATTCATTAGTTACCAGAGTTACTTCAGCCACCTTCTGGTAATTCACATCCAGCAATTCAACTGTTTCAGTAAAATTTTTTCTTATCGTATTTTTTATTCCATCCGTCTGCAGCACCAGCGCCTTGAAATACACCGTTTGTCCGGGACGATAGATCGCCCTGTCAGTGAAGAAGAAAGTTTTATTTCGCATGGTGGGTTCTTCAGAATGCCCCATATAGTCGTAAAACGGATAGTTCACAAGTAAAGAATCATTTTTATGCATGAGCTTAAGAAAAAAGGGCTCACTGTCTTTTGGAAAGGCAATCATCCGAAATCCGTTGTTATCGGTTTTATATACACTGCCGTCTTTCAAAACATATTCGCGCTTTACGTAGTCGTAGGATTTACGATAAGTCTGGATAGATACATTTTTCATCGGCTTTCCGCTAATGCGGTTATTGACATAAATCTCCAGGCGGCCTTTTTCACCCTTACGAGTAATGCAACTAAGATGGGACACCGAAAAAGATACAGCCGCAACAGGATACGCATCACTAAAATCAGCAGTGGATGAAGCCAGCAGATAATAAAAACCAGCGGGTAGAGCAGGAACTACAATTTCGGTAGTCAGCGTATTATAGTCACCTGCTGATGGGAGGGCTTGCTGCCATTGCTGAATGGCGGGTTTGACGAGCAGGCGCTGTTTGCGTTCTGCAGAGGGAACGGTATTAAGTTTCATTTCCTCGGCAGGTGAAACGCGCACGACACGTAACCAGAGGCGCTCTACATTTTTGTATCGCACAAACGCGCGGAATGGCATATCCGGTGTATTTACTTCTTCCAGTTGCAGCCCGATAGAGGGTTGCTGAATTTCTTCCAGCAGCATCCGGCAGTTAGCAGCCCCTTTCGTTCCGGGGTACAGTTCAATTATCCGCTGGCATTGCTGATAGGCATCCCTTTTTTTCCAGCGCAGACTATCATTGCCTCTCTGATAGCGCCTGCCTACATCATAAAGGAATCGCGCTCTTTCAAAGCCGCTGAAGGCAGCTACTGCAGTGTCGCTCGCGTATTGCTGCTGGTGATGCAATAATGCCTGCATGAAAAGATTTTCTTTGTCTTCACCGCGGTAATAGGTAAAAATAAATCTCAGCCGATGCAGGTCGGCATCGCCCAGAGCTGCCCAGTCAGCCCGTTGCAGATGAAAAGCCAGAAGCTTTTGCCAGATTAAGACTGCCTGATAAATAAATGACAGCGTATCCCGTGATTGCACCTGGATGCGGATAAAAGCCTCAGGGGGTGCAAAAAAGGCAGGATCATCCAGTGAAAACTGATAGAGCGGACGTGTCAGACCTGATTCTGAATTCTGAAAAAATTCCAGTGCCCGGTGTGCAAAAAAATCAAACAAAGTAGGCCTGTAAACCTTAGATTCTTTAGTATGATCAAGCAAGGGATAGAACAAGTCAACGGGTAGGACCTTCAAACTGTCTTCTGGTTTCAGAGAGGATAAAAATAATTCCGAGACCCTGCGGACAAACTTTTCGGCATCCCATGTTTTAAAATCATCAGGCACAAAACCATCAGTTGCAGTGCGATTGAGTATCCGGTAACGGTTTATCTGATAATATCTCCAATACAGAGATGCAAGTATGGATTGAGCAAACTGCTTCTGCGGGAAGGTCAGATGCGGCAGTTCTCTTTCCAGCAAACTGATAACGCTTGCCTGCGGTTCTTCCTCAAACTGGTATTCTGCCCCCGCACGATACAATAAAGCCTTCACTACCTGCGGGTGATTTTTTTCTTTGCGGGCTGCTGCATAAATATGCTCAATCCGCGTAAGAGCAGAACGGGGCAGACCGGCCTGCATCAAGGAATCCACCTCATTCCATTCTTTTTCATAGTTATTCCAATTGGGGTCGGGAAGAAGAAAAGCAGATTTTTCGGCATTTATGGCTGCCCAACCCGCACAAATCAGCAAAACAGAAAGAGCAACAACCAGATTTTTTTTCATGTGTTCAGATTAAGATCAAGCAAACCATGTGTGCATTGTTGCATGCACAATTATACAGATGCTGTTCAGATGGATTTTCCATAAAAAGACTGTATCACTCCTTTCCTATATTCCACTTTAAGAAGGAAAACATGACTAAATCAAACATAAAATGAGCGATCATGGCGGCAAAAATTCCATAAATCTCAAACAGATAACCCAGTCCGGCACTTATGAGAATCATAAACAATCCATACATGGTGATAGGCCAGTTAAACGGATTGAGATACCCGTGCAGGAAAATAAAAAGTACGGAAGTCCACCATATCCCCAGATGGGGCTGAATGGCTCCACGAAAAAGAATTTCTTCACCAATACCTGCACAGAGGGAATAAAAAACGATATGCCCGGCTCCGGGATTTATGGATGCGATTAATCCGGTAAAAAAAATACGGGAAGGCTTAAACCACCGGGTTCTGACCAGCAGAAGCGCATTCAATGCAGCGATAATACCAAAAGCCGATCCCAGCCAGAGCTGTTTTGTCCAGGGGATGCCCGCAGCGAAAAACTCATCCGGAGATTTTTGCTGATAGAAATAAATAGCTGCCAGTCCGATAGTGCTAAAACCTATCAGCGTAAATAAGCTCAGAAAGAATAATGTTTTTCTTTTGATCATCATTTCCATAGTATTCTTTTGAAAAACATGTTTTCCGCTAAAATAGACAGAATGCCTGCTTATCTTTGAAATTCATTCATCACAGAAGATCATCTGGCACATTTTCCGGTGCTGGCATCTTCAAGCGATATAGTTATCATGGATGAACAAAAGCAACGAACTGAAATAGCTGCATTAGGTGAGTTCGGTCTTATCAAAGCCCTAACCAGCCAATTCAAAAATATCCATTCTTCTACCATCAAGGGTGTGGGCGATGATGCCGCGGTCATTGACACGGGTAATAAGTTTACTCTGGTAACCACTGATCTGCTGGCCGAAGGTATTCACTTTGACCTGATGTATTACCCGCTCAAGCATCTTGGCTATAAGGCAGTAGTGGTGAATCTGTCTGACATATACGCTATGAACGGCATTCCCAAGCAGGTTACCGTATCGTTTGCCGTATCCAACCGGTTTTCCGTTGAAGCGCTTCAAGAGCTGTATGCGGGGGTGCGGTATGCCTGTGAGCGGTATAGGGTGGATTTGGTGGGAGGCGATACCAGCTCTTCACTTAAGGGTATGTTTATTAGCGTAACCGCAATTGGCGAGGTAGATAAGGATAAAGTTACCTACCGCAGCACCGCACGGGAAGGAGACTATTTGTGTGTGAGCGGTGACCTGGGAGGGGCCTATCTGGGTTTGCAATTGCTGGAACGTGAAAAACAGATTTATCTGGAAAACCCGGAGGTACAGCCTGATCTGGAAGGGCAGCATTATCTGGTGGGCCGTCAGCTTAAGCCTGAAGCCCGCAGAGATATCATAGAGCTTTTTGCAGAAAAAGGAATTCTCCCCAGCGCCATGATTGATATCTCGGATGGTCTTTCTTCCGACCTGCTGCATATCTGCCTGCAGTCAAATGTAGGGTGCCGGCTTTATGAAGCGGATATCCCTATCAGTCAGGAAGCACTGGAACTTGCTTTTAAGTTCAGCCTTGACCCTACGACCTGCGCTTTGAGCGGAGGGGAAGATTATGAATTGTTGTTTACTTTATCACGCGAAGACAAAACCAAATTGGAGCATGAATGGGATATCACGGTCATCGGTGATATTGTAAAAAAAGAGCATGGCACCAAGTTGCTTACCAAAGGAGGCAACCTTTACGATCTTACCGCACAAGGGTGGGATGCTTTTCTGAAGAGCCCGCGGCAGTAGGAGCCGTTCCTGCATCCGAAGGGTTCGGGGGAGTTTATTATCTTTTTACCGAACTTCCCAGCTCGCGCTCAAAAATTTCAGGCAGTTGTTTGGAATCAATATTACTGGCGATAATTCTATGCTCTTTATTCATCACATAGATTTCCGGGGTTACATCAATATGATATTTACGATGATACTGGCTTTCTCTGTTAAAGTCAAACACATTGTGAAACTGAATGAGCCCGCTTTGGGTAATATATTCCTTCCACAGCTTTTCATCGTTATCCACACTTAACGTAAAAGCATCCGCTACGCCTTTAGCTTTCCATTCCTTCATCACTTCCACAAAGTGAGGGGTTTCTTTTTTGCAGTTGTCGCACTCATAGGAAAAAATATACAATACGGTTATAGGCGTTTTTATAACCTCATACATGGAAATGTATTCACCCTTTTCGTTCTTAGCACGTATATCCTGACCTATTTCTCCGATGAGGCTGGGTTTCATATAGCTGATTTCCTTGCGCAGGCCATTGATCTCTTCGTCATTTGACCACCAGGCCTGGTCTTTGGTCCAGTATTTATCTACCATGTGTACATACACTTTTTCCAGACCCATGATTTTGGAATTTTTATACTGCAGTGCAATCCAATTCACTGTAAACTTGAAGAGCTCTTTATTGGCTTTTGACTTCTCACTGATGATATCGGCATATTTGATTAAAGAGTCAGGAATCTGAGGCGTTAATTCTTTCATGAATTTTTTGAGTTTATTGAAATACACCGGAGTACGCAGCAGCCGTTCATCGGTAAAATCCACATTATCCCAGAATTCATTCCTATAATAATACACCTGCAGCTCCTCATCTACCGACCCATCAGGGCGAAGGGGCTTTTTCAATTCAGGATTTTGTCCGGCTATTTTGAAACGGGTAAAAAAAGCATTTGGATAATTATCCGCAAACCAGCGAATGTGAGCCTTACGTTCCTCCAACAGTTTATTTTGCTCTTCTTCCAGCTTCTTATACTCATCAGACGCCTTATCCAATTTATCCATTTGCTCTTTCAGCTCATCAAATTTACGGGTCAGGCCGGCCTCAAATCTCAGATTCTTGTAAAGCAATTCCATATCCAGAGAGCCTTGGGTTTGCATCGTGTTTACGACATCGGCTTTATCAAATTCCATTGTAATGTGCTGACTTTTATCTATCAGCATCTGCGCGAATGTTTCATCAGGGAATACAAGGAAATACATACCCGAAGGCAGAAGCGTGTCGTGTTTAAATTGTGCTTTGCCGGTCGCATCTGTCATAGCAGAATCCAACAAGAAAGACTGATCTCCGATAAATCCCAAAAGTTTGACTTTCCCGTTGGGAAATCCTTTTATTTTGACAGTCAGGTGAAAGTTTTGTGAGGTTTTCTCTTCGGCAGCCGGCTGCCCTTTCGGACTGTTACATGCCCACCATAACAGCACCAAGGCAAAAATTAGGTTAACATTTTTCATATTGTTCAAATTTAACCGATCAAAGTTATCAATGACCTGATAAAAAGACTCTTAAAAAATATTCACCCGCGAGATATTATTAAATTTGCAGGCACCGAATGGTCCCGTAGTACAATGGATAGTACGGAGGTCTCCGGAACCTCAGATCTGCGTTCGATTCGCAGCGGGACTACTAATAATACATCGTCTGAAGTCAGACTGTTTTTTTCTGTACACAACACCATACGTAAGAGTAACCCCGGATTCCGGGAAGGTCGCCTGTTTGCTTTCATGCTGCGTGTAAAAAAAATCCTCAGCTATCTGATGGATATTCCGATCAGAGAGGTGGAGAGTACCATAAGCGGCAAACTGAAGCTTACCCTTGTAAACGGCAGATACTGTCTGAGTACACAACATGCTGTTTATTCCTTTGATACGCAGTATGTCTCCTATCGCATAGCTTTTGAGCAGCTGCATATCGGGGAACGCTCTGTCAGGAAGGCGTTGATACTGGGTTACGGGCTGGGAAGTATCTCCAAACTTTTAAACCTGAAGCATCATCTGTATCCGGCAATTACAGCCGTTGAACTGGATCCCCAGGTTATCGGTCTGGCAAAACAATATGGCTATTTGCCTGAATCAGTAAAGCTAACAGAAGCCGATGCCTATGCCTTTATGCTCCAATGCTGCGAGCAGTATGACCTTATCAATGCAGACCTGTATGTGGACGACACTACCCCCTCCCAGTTTGAAAAAACGGAATTTCTTTATGCTTTAAAAAAGTGTCTGACGCCCGGAGGATTATTGCTGTTCAGCCGGTTTTATAACCAGGAGCATCACCGCAGGCTCACAGAAGCTTTTTTGCAAGGGGCTTTTTCCACAGTATTCCCGCAAGCACGCACCATTCATGCGCAGGGCAATCTGATGCTGGTGTGGGAAAACATATGAGCTTTGCTTTGTTATTCCCTTCTATATAAGTCAATCACAGCAAAAATCCTTTTGTTAAAAATCTGCTAATTGAAACCACTTACATCCTCAAAGCAATATTTACAAGCTACCTCAAAAAGAATAATCTGCGCATATCTGTGTCATCTGTACAAGAAATTTCCCTCTGATTCCGCTACCCTTTGCAGAATTGCTACAGCATAATGCAATTAAAGCATTTTTGAGATAGGCTCTGATCATTCTCATATTGCCGATGAATGCTAAGTGTCACCTTTCTGTAATCAGATATGGACGTTGAGAAAACAGGAATACACAATCTGTGGATAGTTTCCAGTATTTACATTTCCTGCTTAGTATCGGCCCCAACTATGCCGCACTTTGAAGAAACATGAAAACCCCGAACCGAGTTGCCGGGAATAGATAATTTTGGCTCCATTAAATTTAATTTATTACTCCCTCAGGCTGGCGTTGATATTCAGATGAACATCCCTTATGGCCCTCGGGCATATTTTAATTTCAGAGGTCATCCCGCCTTTGGCTCAAGTCTTCAATCCTGGCTGAAGCTTCTTTGGCGCTACCGCAGTGAGATAGCTTTACCTTTTCTGCCTAAAATCATGTATATCACGCTAATTATTCTATTGAGCACTCCTGTGAGGCTTTATGAGCAGTTGCGCTACAATAAAAAAATTTGGCGCTATCATCTCAGGGCGCCTGTATTTATTCTGGGTTATCCAAGAAGCGGCACAACTTATCTGCATTACCTTCTGAGTGCAGATTGCCGGTTTGGATACTGTGCAGTGTTGGAGAGCTTCATGCCGTGGATTTTCCTGAGCTCAGAGAAGTTGCTCAAAAAAATCATGAGCCAGTCTTTACCCGTAATCCATCCCATGGATAACCTGAAATTGCATGCCACATCTCCCAGCGAGGAAGAGATGGCCCTCTTCTGCATGGGCGAAGAGTCTATGATAACCGGCTATGTTTTCCCGAAAAAGATTTATTCCTGCTTCAAAAAGTATGTTTTATTCCAGAATAAGACCAGAGAAATTCTGGCCACCTGGAAAAGCAATCTTGCTTTTTTTATGCAAAAGCTCTGCTATAAAAATGAGGGCAGGCCTCTTTTGATGAAAAACTCTTTCCATATCGGACGGGTGCGGGAGCTGCTGGAAATGTTTCCGGATGCAAAGTTTATCCATATATATCGCAATCCCTATGCAGTGTATGCCGCTAATGTGCAATTGTATGAAAAAATGCTCCCCGTTCTTTCCTTTCATGAGGCTGATGTCAGGATTATTGAAGACTTCATCCTCAGGTCGTATTCGGATATTTTCCGCAAATACAACGAAGACAAGAAAAGCATTCCGCCGAAAAACCTGATTGAGTTTTCCTATGAAGAGTTTACAGACAACCCCCTTCAGACTCTGGAAAGAATATACAATCAGCTCAACCTGGGCGATTTTGACCGGCTACTGCCTGTCTTTGAAAAGGCCCTTGCCGAGAGTGCCGGCTATCATTTCAATTCCTATACTCCCGACCCTGAACTGAAAGACAAAGTGTATGCTGCCTGGAAGCCGTATTTTGAAGCAATGGGCTATGCTTCCTGAACTTATTCGTTCTTGGGCGCTAAGCTATCCATTATCTCGTCTGTGGTCTTTTCTATTTTACCTTCAAGATTTGCCCACCAGCTCTCAAATTCTTCCTTAAACTGATCAAAGTTTTTCTCGGTAACGGCTTCCAGTTCCTTTAGTTTACGCTCTACCTTTTCCCGCTGCTGATTCAGGGATTCACGCACATCATCCACATTTTCCTGAACGTTGTCCTGTAACTCGTTTTGTTTTTCTTCTACTTTTTTCTGCAACTCCTCAATTTTTGCATCCAGCTCCTGCTTTTTCTTTTCCAATTTTTCTTTGATTTCAGCTTTGCGCATTTCAAATGATGGCTTTTCTTTCTCTGTTGCCTGCTCAGATGACTTACTACCACTGTTGCATCCTGCCATCATAAAAAATACGATCATTGCTGCGGATAATATTGTTTTCATAGCAATAAGGTTTAAATCATTAAAAAACTACTCTTCAAGATAGTGATTTAGTTTTTAAATTCTTTGCGTGCGGGCAAAAAATACAAATAATTTCTTCCCACGCTTACAACAGCCGGCATTTGCTGCTGTTGTTGTATTGAATCGCTTTGTCCAAACACAGTCGCAGAATAATCATACGCAAGGGTAAGATTACAAAAGGTAAATCCGGATCTGATGCTTATCCATACTTAAGCACCCCCTTTGAGTTTAATTCAACGTGGAACAACCGGCAGGGCAATCATGGATGGCCAGGAAGCATTATGCTGTACACGCCATTCTGCATCCGGGCCTACGGGGGTAAAATGATCACGATCGGCACCGGATAGACTGATGCGTATGCGATGTCCTTTCTTAAACAAATAAGAAACAGGTAAGAGCTCAAATGAAACCTCCTCTACCTTACCCGGCACCATCGGGCTGCCATCTTTTCTCAAAAAGGAATGATATGGCAAATGCGGATCATCTTTATAGGGCGGCTGTTCTTCGCTGACCTTTCGGTGGAGTAAGCGGAACTGTCCTTCCGTAACATAGGTAGTCTTGCCGTTTTCGTCCACATCCTGCAAATAGACAAATAATCCTGCATCCGGTACGCTGCAGGAGATATAAAAAGAGACTATCGGCTGTCCGGTTACTTCCATTTCGTGCTGCAAGGGCTCGCTATCAAAATACGTAAGCTGCTGACTGCGCTCATGCCAGTCTTCATACACTCTGGGAGTATGCAATTGACCGATCAGGGAGCGCCAGCGGCTTTTGGTGCCCGTGCCGAAAGTGGTATCTGTTTTAAAAACAGTAAATCCGGCCGGGTATGCCGAAGGAGTGTGTGAATAGGCGCCTGCCACAGCATCCGGTTGTACATCGTACAGTTTGTTGTCAGCCTGTAAATAAAAATGCCTGTAGGATACATTTTCCGGTGGCCAGGTAGAGGAGGCTTTCCAGCGCTCCTCTCCCACAGTGAAGTAGTGCACCCGCGGTTCTTTGTCAATACCGGTGTCTTTGCCTTTCAAATAGTAATCAAAAAACTTCAACACCTCCGCTGTTTTGTCGAAACCAGAAGCGCCTGGGTTAAAGGGGCTGCAGTTGAAATTTCCGCCATGCTCCCAGGGACCCAGCAGCAGCCTGTTTTGCGGATTTTGCAGGGTAAGAAACCGTTTTATTGCCGCATGCCCATACGCTCCGTCATAATAGCCGCTCACCGAATACACCGCTATGCCGGCATCATCAATTTTTTTTGCATAGCTGTGCGGACTGAACACATCAGGGCCTGTCTGGCCATCCACTTCGGAAACGTCATCGCGAAAGGTCAGAGAGCGCACTCCGTCATGCACGTTCAGGTTAGCCTGATGATCGGGCAGAGCCTCTCTTTTTAGCACTTTTTTTTGGCCCTTCACCGGCTGCACACCTTTCACCAACAGGCGTATTGATCCTCTCCTGGGCAATTTGTTGTTATCCAGCTTCTGGTTGGCAAATCCCCAGTTTTTAGTAAAATACTCCAGCTGCAGACCGCCCGGCATGGCAATATCATCGTATACATCAAATAAGGAAAACATGGGCATCACGGCTTTCACAGCGGGATGCTGTGTAGTAGCCAGAAACTCGCTGGTAGTACCACTGTAGCTGATGCCTGTGGCCCCCACACGCCCGTTAGACCAGGGCTGGGCAATGATCCAATCCACTATCTGTGCTCCATCCTGTACTTCGTCAGCCGTCCACGGATGCTTACGGCTGCCGGTGCTTGCCCCCGACCCCCTGACATCCACAGCTACAAAAGCATAGCCACACCGGATTGCATCACGAATCATCCGGCCAGTTTTAGTGCTGAAATTGTTGACAAACATGCTGAAGGGCCAACGGAATTTTGCCCCCCGCCAGTAACGGGTCTGATAGAGAATTGTCGGAATTTTTTCTCCTTCCTCCAGGTTGCGGGGCAATGAAAGGTTGATTGCAATTTTAACACTGTCGCGCATGATTAAATAATGCGAAGTGGTTTTTATCTTTTTATACTTCATCTGGCTTTTATAGTCATAGGGCAGCGGCCCGGCATAGGTGTTTGCTGTGTCTGAGGGAATGTATTTTTTATTCTGCCGTTGTGCGGATTGCGCAATAGTCAGCAAAACGGGAAAGACAATCAGCAAAGCGAGCAGGTAACACTTCTTCATTTTCATTTTTTTATGCCAAGAAGAAAAATACTTTTCAGAAGTTGCACGAGTGGGCATTTATTTTTGATGCACCTGCTTCCAGAATTCCCACACCACGATAGCGGCACTTACAGCAATATTCAGGGAGTGCTTGCTGCCAAACTGGGGAATTTCCACACTTGCGTCAGCCAGCTTTATCACCGCTTCGCTGACACCATGTACTTCATTGCCGAAAATCAATGCAAGCGATTTGTTCTGAGGAGCATTAAAATGCTGTAAAGGAATACTGCAGTCTGTTTGTTCGGCAACTATGATCATACGGTTTTCTGCTTTGAGTAACAGAACAGCTTCTTCAGCAGACGGAAAGTATTTCCACGCCACGGTTTCTTCAGCCCCCAAAGCAGTTTTGCGTATTTCTCTATGGGGAGGAACAGGCGTAATACCACAAAGATAAATTGCCTCAACCCGAAAAGCATCAGCGGTGCGAAAGACAGCACCAACATTAAAGCGGCTCCTCACGTTATCCAGCACAATAATGCATGGATTTTTTTTAGCTTCTTTGAAAGCCTGCGGGGAGAGTCGGTTCAACTCATCCCCAGTTAATTTCCGCATGGTGTTGGCATTTTAGGGAATCGCTAAGGCTGCAAAATTTCTATTTTTATCCGTCTGAAGAGAAAAAGTGAGCACCTCAACGGATACGGCAGCCAAAGATACCCCGCTGATGCAGCAATACCACCGGATTAAGGCAAAATATCCGGATGCCATTCTTTTATTCCGTGTGGGCGACTTTTACGAGACCTTCGGGGAAGATGCAATTAAAACCTCTGCCGTGTTGGGCATTGTGCTCACCAAGCGCTCCAATGGTGCAGCCGCGGATGTGGAACTGGCTGGATTTCCCTATCATGCTCTGGATACTTACCTCCCCAAGCTGGTTAAGGCTGGCTACCGCGTGGCAATATGCGACCAGCTGGAAGATCCCAAGCTGACTAAAAAGCTGGTTAAGCGCGGAGTAACAGAGCTCATAACACCGGGAGTTACGCTCAACGATCAGATACTGGATGTAAAAAGCAATAACTACCTGGCATCGCTTTATTTCAACCGCGATGTTACCGGCATCGCTCTGCTGGATATCTCCACCGGAGAGTTTATGGTTACCCAGGGAACCCGTGAATATATTGACAATCTGTTGCAGTCATTCCGCCCTGCTGAAGTGCTGTTTGCCAAACACCAGCAAGAGATATTCAGGAGCGAATATGCAGAGCAGTGTTATTCTTATGCTCTGGATGAGTGGATATACAAAGGAAACTATGCCTATGAAAAGCTCATCCGCCATTTTGAAACTCAGTCGCTGAAAGGCTTCGGAATTGAGGACCTCCCCGAAGGCATTATTGCCGCTGGAGCTATCATTCATTATTTAGGCGAAACCGAGCATGCCCACTTACAACATATCTCTTCCATTAACCGCCTGATACAGGATGACTATGTATGGCTGGATAAGTTTACCATTAAAAATCTGGAACTGATTGAAGCAGCTCCGGGAGGACGCTCTCTGGTTGAGGTGTTGGATCTGACGTTAACGCCCATGGGCGGCAGGCTGCTGAAAAAATGGATCGTGTTCCCTCTCCGCGATAAGGTAAAAATTGAAGAGCGCCTGGCAGTGGTTGCATACCTAATGCAAAACTCGCAGCTGCGAGAGACACTCCGGCAACATATCCGCCAAACAGGCGATCTGGAAAGACTGATATCCAAAGTGGCCTCACGGAAAATATCCCCCCGCGAAGTGATGCAGCTGAAGCGCTCGCTGGATCACCTGCTTCCGGTCAAAGAAGCATGTGCTGCAGCATCCTGTGAACAACTCAACAAAATAGCCGACCAGCTTAATCCCTGTGAGTTGCTTCGCGAACGCATCGGAAAGTATCTGGTGCCAGAGCCTCCGGCAATGCTGCATAAGGGGAATGTTATTGCTGCCGGGGTGTCTGCTGAGTTGGATAAATTGCGCAGGCTGGTGCGTTCAGGCAAAGATTATTTGCTTGAAATTCAAAAACGCGAAGCTGAACGTACAGGTATCAGTTCATTAAAAATCGGATTTAATCAGGTTTTCGGCTATTACCTGGAGGTCACTCACACGCATAAAAACAAAGTGCCGCCCGAATGGATACGCAAACAAACCCTCACAAACTCCGAACGCTACGTAACTGCGGAGCTGAAAGAGTATGAAGAGAAAATCATTGGAGCCGAAGAGCGTATCATGGCCATGGAAGAGCAACTGTTTCAGGAATTGATTCTGTTTATACAGGATTATATCCGTCCGGTTCAGGTCAATGCCCATCAGGCAGCGCGATTGGATTGTTTGCTGTCCTTTGCCGAGGCAGCAATTGCATACAACTATTGTAAGCCGGAAATACACCAGGGGCTCACCCTGCAATACAAGGAAGGCCGTCATCCGGTAATTGAACGACAATTACCCCCCGGTGAAGCTTACGTGCCCAATGACCTGCTTCTGGACAATGATTCGCAGCAAATCATCATTCTGACGGGCCCTAATATGTCCGGCAAGTCAGCGCTTCTCCGCCAAACAGCCCTTATCACCCTGATGGCTCAGGCAGGAAGTTTTGTTCCCGCTACTTCAGCCAGTATAGGAGTGGTAGATAAAATTTTCACCCGCGTAGGAGCCTCAGATAATATCACTTCGGGAGAATCCACCTTTATGGTGGAGATGAATGAAACGGCAAGTATCATCAACAATATTTCTCCGCGCAGTCTTATCCTGCTGGATGAAATTGGCCGCGGCACCAGTACTTATGACGGTATCTCTATCGCATGGTCTCTGGCTGAGTATCTGCACAACAATCCTGTTGCCCACCCGAAAACACTTTTCGCCACGCACTATCATGAACTGAATGAGCTGGAAAACCGATTTTCCCGCATCCGCAACTATACGGTAGCGGTGAAAGACACGGGCAACAAAGTGATTTTTCTGCGCAAGCTTTTACCGGGTGGCAGCAAACATAGCTTCGGTATCCATGTGGCACGCATGGCCGGTATGCCCAAAGCAATTATTGACAGGGCAAGTGAAATTCTGCGTGAGCTGGAACACAAAAGCATTGCCTCCGGCACGCAAAATACCGCCAGTCCTATACCCTCACCGGGCTATCAGCTGAGCATTTTTCAAATGGATGATACCCGCTATCAAAGGATAAAAGAAATACTGCAATCCATAGACATTAATACCTTTACTCCCGTGGAAGCTCTGTTGAAACTACAGGAACTAAAACAGATTCTGGAGGAGGGAGCCTGAAGCGGCTGGCCTTGTTTGTTTTTCGGCAATCTTTTTAAACATATGATAGTCCCACTGACTGCGGTTTTGCAGCAGCCCCTTTAAGAAAGGCATTGCCAGTCTGACCTTTAAATTTTTCGGGAATATTTTTACCCGATATCCTAATTCGGTAACATTTCCTGTACCCTCAAAACAAATCACCGAATGAGTTTTAAACTGCCTGTGCTCCATTTCAAGGGTTAAGCGCTGATGAGGCTCCGCCTGAAGCAACTTGTAATACACTGTTACATCCTCATCCTGATAACGAATGCGTAACCGGTACATACTCCCTGCCTGGCGGGGTGCGCCCATGACAATTTCTATAGACTGAAACCCTGATATCCACTGCGGCATCAGGCGCTCGTCCAGAAATAGCTGATAGGTAAACCAGGAAGGATGATTAACCAGTACCCTGGAAGAAAAACTGTTCATACCGGCTGAGCATACGTGAAAGACCTCTTTCGGGTTGCAGAGCCACCAAATATTTTCCTCTACACCATGCGCAGAAACAAACCCGTTTTTAAACTATTTTTCCGGCCAGATAAATTTTATCTTTCATGTGTGCTTTTTTTATTAATTTAGGCTCAATCTCCCTGGAATACAAAAATCATCTGAACAAAACTTTGTGAGTATTATGAAACAATGGATGGTTATCCCCGCAATGTTTTTAGCAGCAGCACTAAGTGCCGCGCAATCTCCTAACTACAGCGAGCATGTAGCTCCTATTATTTACAGCAAATGCACCAACTGCCACCGTGCCGGAGGCATAGCTCCCTTTAAGCTGGAGTCTTACTCAGATGCCTATACCTGGAGCCCATTCATAGCATCGGCAGTAGCGAATCGGGTTATGCCCCCATGGCCACCTGATCCCAACTACACGCGGTTCCTGCATGAACGTATTCTCACGGAGGAAGAAATCAATACAATTGTGGACTGGGTAAATTCCGGTGCTCCGCGCGGCAACGCGGATCTTGAACCTCCGGTGCCTTACTTCCCTCCGGGCAGAATACTTCCCGGCACACCCGATTTGACTATCAAAATGCCGGTATATGAAAGCAAAGCCGATAATGTAGATGAATATGCCTGTTTCTCCATACCCTCAGGGCTCACAAAAGACAAATTCATCCGGGCTATAGAAATTGTGCCGGGCAATATAGCCATTGTACACCACGTCATTGTATTTGCAGCTGATTCAGCCATCAACGACTGTACGATGTCTATACTGCTGGGGCAAACGCTGATGGGTTATGCTCCAGGTGCTCCGCCCACTATTTTTCCAAGTGGTGATGAACTTAAACTGGGTATGAAACTTAAAGCAGGTAGCAACATCCTTTTGCAGATGCACTACCCCAAAGGGACTGCAGGCCAATTGGATAGCACTGTGGTTAATTTCTATTTCTACCCCGATGATGAAACCGGTATCCGGGAAGTGGTTTCAGGACCTTATTTGCAAAACTTTGTCTTTCCACCTATTCAGCCTAACACGCTGCAAATCGTGGAAGGAGTCTATCTGGAGCTGGGTAATTCATTCCAGCTGGGAGGGCCAACGCGGGAAGACAAGTCGCTGCTGGCAGTTTTTCCTCATATGCACCTCATCGGAAAAACGATTGTCTCGTATGCAATTGACCCGGCAGGTGACACCATACCGCTTGTGCGAATTAATAACTGGGATTTTGAATGGCAGGGCTTTTACTTTTACAAAAACCTGGTTAAAATACCAGCCGGCAGCCAAATGATTGGGTGGGGGCTTTACGACAATACCGTGAATAACCATCATAACCCCTATCGCCCGCCTCAAACCATTACTGTGGGAGAGGCTACCACGGATGAAATGTTTTTAATCTCTTACCTCTCGCTCCCCTATCAGCCCGGTGACGAGAACCATGATCTGGAAAAGCTGATGTCCTTACCGGTGGCTACCAACAGACCCGAAAACATGCAGGCAGAAGAGCATATCGTGGTATTCCCAAATCCCTCGGAAGGCAAATTCATTGTTGGCGGCCCTGACCCCTTTGATCACATGCTGACAGAAATTAAAGTAACCGATGCCACCGGAAAGATTGTACTCACCCAACGTACACGCACCGCCCCATTCCGTATTGATTTAGGCAATGTGCCGGATGGAGTTTACTTTCTGTATGTAAGCAACAACCGCACTCAGAGCAGCCATAAATTATTGGTGAGCAGGTAATATCAGGTAGTATAGATTAGGTGTGTCAATCTATGCAGAAGGGAAACCCCTCATAGTGCTTACAATTCCATGTCTGGACGTGCGGACAGCACTCCTTTCTCTGTATCACGGTGCAAAACCAGGTGCACGTCAAATACATTAACCGAAAGGCTATCACATCAAGGGCAGAAGCAATTTCGGAGTAAATGATTTAACACTGCCTGTGTAAATCCAGAAAAAACCAGCTAATGCTTTAGGCACTACATCAGGGCTGCATGATGGTCATGCCGTGCCGGCAGGGAATCTACTTTGCCTTCTTCTAAAACCGGAGACTTTTGCGAATTACTCGAAAGTAAAAGTGGATACAGCCCAAATTGCAGCTTCCTTATTCATCCTCCCGCTGTGTTCTCTCCTATCGGCAAAATAAAGTTTCCCACACCAGACGTTTTTCGGATTTACGCCCTACACAAAATCCGCTTATTTAAAACCTGTCAGCATTAGAGGGTAAGCTGCAGGTAACGCAGCGCCTTTAGTCTTCAATGTAATAAATCCAGGCATCTTTGTATTGCGGGTCTGTTTTAAGCTGATTGAGCTTTTCCAGACCCTCCTTAAGCGTGCCGGTGTTTTTCAGGAAAATGTAATAGATATCTTTGGATTTACGGTAAAATATGCCAGCATCAATTCCTTTCTGGCGGAGGTCAGCAGCTTTTCTTGCTGCATTGTTTTCATTGGAAAAGGCTCCTACTACAATCATGTATTTTGCCGGTGGTGGCGGGTCGGTTTTCAGCTGGCTTCCCGGACGCATGTCTATATCGCTTGCGGGAATGCTCTTCAGAAAATCCTGTTGAAGCTGTAATAATTCTTCTTTAGCATTTCTAAGGGAGTCCTGAAACTCCCGCACCATTAATTCAATTTCGTTTTTAAGCTGGCTAATTTGTTCGTCTTTTTCATTGATAGCTTGCTGCAGATCGTCATTCTGCTGACGAAGTTCAGCAAGCTGCTGCTCCTGATCAGCCTGGCGGTTCTGAAGATTCTTTAGGGTTTCAATCAGCCCTTTGTCTTCGCGCTTGCCAAATTTAATGCCCAGCAGAAGCTCATGTGTTCCACCCGCATAATTTTTTAATTCGTTCAACACCCAGTCATAAGCATACCCTACCTGCACCCGGTCATGTATGCGAAATCCTCCGGCAAATGACACCGCATAGTCATAGCGATATTGTGCAGCCACCCATGCCAGCTCCTTATAGCGGAAAGAGGCTCCTGCATCTACCTGAAAGGTATTGAATCGGTCGGTTGCCCTGAACATGGCATTCGGGGCAATGTAAAACACTTCCTGAATAACCGGAATATCATAGGACAGCGTAGCCAGATAATGCCTTCCCATCTGATACGACCGATCGTCATTATTTTGAAATTTTATACTTGTTCCCAGCACCTGAGGTACGGAAAAACCGGCATGCAATCCTTTGAAGCGATAACTTACTCCGGCCGAGCCGTCAAAGTTCAAGCCTCGCTGACGGTCGCTGGTCAGAACCGATTCGTTGGGGTCATGCACCCGAGCCCTGTTAAAGTCTACACTCACCTCCTGCACACCCACGGCAATACCCAAAGCTAGCACGTGCTCTCCGAAACGCAAATGATAGGCATAATCCAGTTGTACTCCCAGTCTTTCAATGATATTGGTAATATCACTGTACACATACCCCCCTAGTCCGATTTTATCCTTGATAAGGCCGTCTATAGTAGCCGCGCGCGTTTCGGGGGCTCCCTTAAAATCAGCCCATTGCTTTCGGTAGATCACGAAAAGTTGGGTAGCTTCTTTTTCTCCGGTGCGGGCTGGATTATAAATAAAGGGGTTGTAGTAATACTGTGAATACAGTGGTATCTGCTGGGCGTTGACTTCTGCTACCAAGGCCGCCACAGCTATCATCAGGGATGTAAACCGTTTCATGGGTTAAGTTTAGACTATCTTAAAATGGTAATGGCCCCCTTCAACACAAAATCAGATTCCGGACAATGTATTACATAGTAATAGGTGCCATCCGGTAACGGTTGTCCGTTGAGGGTGCCGTCCCAGTCATTTTGATAATTCTTGGTCACAAATATTTTGCTCCCCCATCTGTTAAATACACCCACCTCGCAGCCCGGATATACTTCTATATTTGGTACTACCCAGTTGTCATTATGCCCGTCTCCGTTGGGCGTAAAGAGATTGGGCGGATTGAACAGAAAATCTTCTGCCACCTCCACCAGCACACTATCTACTGCCACACATCCATTTTCATCGGTGATGACTACCGTATAAAGTATCGTACTCAGAGGCTTAGCCACAGGAGTAGCCGCAGTAGAATCATCCAGATAAGTGGAAGGCGACCAAACATAGCTCACTCCGCCTTCGGCAACAAGCTTTATACTGACTCCTTTACTGATCAAAGTATCTTCCGTTACACGAATACTGAGCGGGTCAAAGGCAGTAACCTGAATGCGTCCGGTATCCGCACAGGTATTAGCATCCACTACCGTGATGGAATACTCACCCGTTT
Organism: Chitinophagales bacterium; assembly: GCA_026003335.1. Lineage (NCBI taxonomy): Bacteria > Pseudomonadati > Bacteroidota > Chitinophagia > Chitinophagales > Chitinophagales bacterium. The sequence goes on from BPHB01000001.1 coordinate 743,533, forward strand.
GATTGACATAGATGGGCACCGTATCTTGCCCGGTTGACCATTGGTAGTTTAAGCCGGGAGCTGTTGCCACCGTGAGACGCACACTATCATAAGCGCAAATTACAGCTCCCGGAGGATCCGCTTGTATGGTGGCATCCGGCAGGGCAAACACGCGCACCTGACCGACCACGGTGTCAGCACATTCCTGATTGGAAATAGCAATGAGCGTGACAGTGTACACTCCAGGAGCCTGATATTTATGCACTGGATTGTATTGAGATGAAGTTATTCCGTCACCGAAGTTCCAGAAAACACTGTCTATAAAGCCGGAGGCAATTGCTGTCTGGTTAATGAACTCAGTAAAGCGGCCCAAACACTCATCATCTGCAATAAAGCGTGCAATAGGATAAGGGGGAGGATTCACTACCTGAGAGATGGTCACCGTACACTGGTGCGCATCAGTTACTGTTACCGAGTAAGTTCCGGGAGCTACGGAAACCAGATTTTTGGTTGTATCCCCGTTTGACCACAGATAGGAATAAGGAGGTGTGCCCCCGCTTACAGAAATCTGCACATCACCGGATGCCACACCGCAAAAGAGTCCTTTGGCCTGAGCGGTCAGCTCCAGTTTAGGCGGTTCACCCACAATGCCGGTTTGGGTTGCAAGGCAGCCATTCTGGTCAGTTACGATCACCGAATAGCTTCCGGCACCTAGTCCGCTTAAATCTTGTGTGAATGCAAAATTTGACCACAGATAGGAATAAGGAGGTGTGCCCCCGGAAACGGTAAGATCCAGCGCTCCATCTTTAAATCCAAAGCAACTTACGCTATCCGATGTAATGGCAGTAATGATAGCTGTAGGCTGCACGATCACAAACGTATCAGACTGCTGGCAGCCATTGCCATCCGTAACCGTTACGGCATACGTTCCGGCAAACAGACTATCTATAACACGGGTTGTTCTGTTGTTGGACCAGTAGTAGGTATAATTGCCACTTCCTCCTGTTACGTTAAGTTCAATTCTCCCGTCATTGAAGCCAAAGCAACGCACATTTCTGATTAATGCTGCCAGCTCCAGACTATCGGGGTCATGGATTGTGTAAGAGAACGTTTGCTGGCATCCGGCAAGATCAGTAACAGTAACATTATAAGTACCTGCTGCAAGATTGCTCACATCCTCGCTGGAAGCCCCGGTGCTCCAGGCAAAGCTATATCCGGCACTACCACCTGACACCGTCAGGTCTATTGAGCCCTGAGCAAATCCGAAACATGGGTTATCACTGATGGAGGCAATGGCTGTAATGGGCTGAGGCTGCGTAAGCCGCACGGAATCTACCTTTACACAACCTCTGCTATCGGTAACCAACACGGTGTAGCTACCTGCCGGTATTCCCGTAATGTCTTCGGTAGTGGCAAAATTTGACCATAAAAAACTGTAAGGAGGAGTGCCCCCTGAAGCTGTAAGGTCAATGCTGCCGGTGGCTCCGTTGTTACATGCAGGGTTGATTACGGTCAAAGATGTACTGAGTGGTGAAGGTTGGGTAATCGTGAATGTAGTATCTGCCGTGCAGCCGTTGTTGTCTGTAACGGTTAGTCCATAGTTTCCGGCTTGGATGTTGTTAATGAGCTGGGTTGTTGCCCCGTTTGACCAGAGGAAAGAATAAGGGGAGGCTCCACCGCTGACGGTAATAAATATGGAACCGTCCGAGCCGTTATTGCACGTCACATGCTGCATGGTTGCTTGCAGTGCAAGCGCAGCAGGCTCATTTACCACAGCCGTCAGGGTCTCCGTACAACCATTGGAGTCGGTGATTGTTACCATGTAGCTCCCTCCGCTTACATTAGATAAATCCTCCGAGGTTGCCCCGTTTGACCATTGAAACTGGTAGGCAGGTGTACCTCCTACGACAACCAAATTGACCGCACCGGAGCCACCGTTGCAAGCTATATGACTTACCGATACTGTGGCCTGTAGTTTTTGAGGTTCAATAATCTGATATGTTTTGATGCTCAGACAATTGCTGTCATCTGTAATTGTTACGGTGTAAATGCCAGGAGACAAGCCATTAAGGTCTTCGGTAGACTGGCCGGATGACCAGCTAAATGTATAAGGGGCAATACCTCCGCTCACGGTGAGGTCTATTGCTCCGTCATTATTTCCGGTACATGTAACAGGAGAAACATTTCCGCTTACCGTGATGTTGGAAGCGGAAGTAACCGAAACCGCTGCGCTTTTACTGCATCCGTTGAAGTCGGTAACGGTGTATATGTAAGTACCATTAGGCAGATTGCCAATGTCCTCGGTTGTAGCTCCGTTAGACCAGAAAAATGTATAAGGCGGGTCGCCTCCGCTCACCGTAAGATCAATACTGCCGGTGCTATCACCACTGCAGACAACAGGAGAGGCCACAGCAGTGATAATCAAAGGAGCCGGTTGTGAAATAGCATAAGAGGCGCTTACCGAACAACCGCCTGCATCAGAAACCGTCACCGCATAGGTGCCTGCGGTCAAACCGGCAACATCTTCAGTGGTATCGCCCGTTGACCAGATAAATCGGTAAGGGAGCCTGCCTCCACCCACAGTAATATCAATGGCGCCAGAATGTCCGCCAGCACAGGCTACATGAGTGAGATTGGCCAGACTTAAAAAGAGAGCAGCAGGCTCTGTGAGTGTAAAGGTGGCTGAATCTGAGCAGCCGATATTATCGGTAACCGTTACTTTATAGGTCCCTCCAGCAAGACCACTCAGATCTTCGCTGCCAGAGCCGTTTGACCATAGAAAAGTGTAAGGTGGCACTCCTCCGCTTATGGTCAGATCTATACTTCCATCCCCGCTGCCATTACAACTGACTTCCTGCACGATTGCACTTATGAGGATATCAGACACTGCATGGATAGTAACAGTGGTTGTTGCTGAACAGCCATTCGCATCTGTTACAATCACCGTGTAATTACCCGAGGTTATGGCAGGCAAATCCTGCGAGGAAGCGAAATTTGACCACAGATAGGAATAAGGCGGCACACCCCCGCTGACACTCAAATCAATACTTCCGGTATTATCGCCTGCACAAACCACATCTGTTTTGTTGTAGGCAAGCGCTATTGGTGGAGGTTCATTCACCACATAAGAAGCGGAAGCCGTGCATCCGTTAGCATCTGTGACTGTTACACCATAGCTGCCGGCAGAAAGATTTGTATTATCTTCCAGGGACGACCCGTTTGACCAGTTATATGCATAAGGAGGAATTCCTCCGGTTACCGTAATATCTATCAGACCGTTAGTACCCCCTTTACAACTGACATCCGTGATTTTTGCCAACGTAATGTGCAGAGGATTGGGCTGAGTTAACGTAACCGAAACAGAAGCCGTGCAGCCGTTAGCATCTGTGACTGTCACACCATAGCTACCTGCCTGCAGGTCAGCAAGATCTTCTGTAGTAGCCCCATTTGTCCAAACGTAACTATAGGGAGCGGTTCCTCCGGATACGGTAATATTAATGGCTCCGCTTGAATCTCCCGTACACAGATTGTTCTGTAAGGAGGTAATTGCTATCGTCAGAAGTGAAGGCTCTGTAATGATGACACTCACCGTAGCCTGACATCCGGCAGCATCTTTGGCGATGACATTGTAGGTGCCGGGAGGTTTATTCATAAATACCGGTGAAGACTGAAAGAATATGCCATCCGTAGAAAAGCTGTAAGGGCTGATGCCATTGAGTGCAACCAAAGAAAAGTATCCATCATTAGCACCTCTGCAACTAACATGGCGCAGGCTGTCTACGGAAAGGAGAATGGCTGTTTGATTTTCCAGTATAAAGGTGGTGGTCTTTTCACAACCGTTTGCATCACGCACCAGAGCCACGTAAGTGCCAGCTGTGAGGTTGTTGAAACGCCCGGAAGGCTGAAAAGGGCTGCCATTGAGGGAAAACTGGTAAGGGGTGGGCCCCCCAGAGGCTGCCACCTCCACAAAACCATTGTTGACACCAGCACAACTGGGATCACCGGAATCAACAGGTGTAATAATCAGTGCAGGCGGATCAATAAGTGTTACGTCATTGGAAACAGCCGAACATCCGTTATCATCGGTAACTGTTACACGGTAGGTGCCCGGTCCAAGACCAGTGGCTGTTTGTGTGGTTTGCACGGGAGTAGTGTTCCATGTGTATGAATAAGGAGGCTGCCCACTGCTGGGTAAAGCAGTTGCTGTGCCATCCATGGCTCCGTTACAGGTAGGATGGGTACCGGTGGCAGTGACAGCCGGATTTTGTACAGAAGTGATAACCAATGGTGGCGCTGATTCAACTGAACAGTTAAAACTGTTGGTAACAACCACAGTGTAGCTGCCCGGTTGATTAGCATTGTATGTTGATGAATTGGTGCCTACATTTCCTCCATTAAGTTTCCATTGATAGCTGCTGATCGTGCCACTACCCGGTGAAGCTGTTGCAGTGAGAGTAACCGAGCTCCCCTGACAGAAAAAAGTACCCCCGCTCACGGTGACCGTTGGTTTCTGGGCAACATTTAACACTACGGGAGCTGAAGTACTGGAGCAACCGTTGGAATTTGTCACTATTACAGTAAAGCTGCCTGCCTGCGTGGCTGTATAGGTGGCGGTGGTGGCTCCCGCAATATTTGCTCCGTTACGCTGCCATTGATAGCTGCTAATCGTGCCACTACCCGGTGAAGCATTAGCATTCAGCCTTACAGAGTCTCCGACACAAAAGGTAGATACCCCCGTAAGATTGACAATAGTTACCGAAGGCGGATCAGTAACCGTGATATTCTGCGTTCTGGAACACTGTCCCAGTGTATAGGTAATGGTGTAGGTACCCGCTGTGGCTGGCGCGGTGAATAAGCTACCGGTGAGGCATCCGCTGCAGGAAGCTGAGAACGTGCCTCCTGAAGGGGTTGCGGTCAGTGTGCGCGTAGCCCCGGGACACATGGATGCCGATGAGGAGGTAATAGTCAGGTTATTATTCTGCCGATACTGCAATACGGCCGAGGTCAGAGAGTAAGAAGTACAGAAAAATGAGTCAACCAAAACCCGGATAGTACCCGAAAAGGTTGCCGTCCAGTTTACGGAAGCCCTATTTGACAGGCATTCCGGTCCGCCATCATCGTTAAAAAAAATGTTATTGCCGGCTAAATCATATCCGGTCAGCATGGTGTTGTAGGAGGAAAGGCAGGTGCTGAAGGTATAACTGGCGTTTTGCACCACATTAAACGTAGCGTAGGTGCCTCCACCGATCTGCATTTGGCCGAAACTACCACAGGGTGGCGCCCCTCCGGCTACCCAGAACACATTATCATTGGGACACTGAGCAGCCGCAAAAAACGAAAAAAATGTAAAAGACAAAATAATAAAGTACCATCGCCAAAACACAAATTGGGCCATTACATTAACATTTTGACGATTAAATTATGTATATTCCCTCATTATTGCAATTTTAGTTCCCCCTCTCAGATAAGGAATGGCTTTTACCTTGTAACACAGACCTGCAATGCAGAAAGATGCCTCACTGCAAACTCCTGCATGTACGAAAAATAAAATGCCAGCTAATCTTTTGATGCCCCGGGTGTACCGAAGCGCTCATTTAGGGCAGCAATAAAAAGATGCATGTAGCGCGGAAGATCAGGGGGGCGCTGAGCAGATATTATATTTTCGTCTCTTACTGCAGGCTCATCCACCCACTGGGCACCGGCATTCATCAGGTCATCTTTTATGGCAGGAGTACCCGTTATCCGTCGGCCCCGCACAATGCCTGCAGAAATCAAAACCCAACCACCATGGCATATAGTGCCGATGAGTTTTTTTTCGGCATCCATTGATTTGATAATGTGTAGTACGTCCTCTTTTCTGCGCAGCTTATCGGGAGCCCACCCGCCGGGTACAAGGATGGCATCATAAAACTCAGGATTAACATCCCCAAAGGCATACTCCGCCTTTGCCGGTACGCCATGTTTACCGGTGTAAATATCCTGCTGCTCCCCTATCAGATGTACAACAGCTCCATATTCCTGTAGGCGATAAACCGGATACCACAATTCCAGATCTTCAAATGCATCATGCACCAGCTGCAGAATTTTAATTTCCTTGTTCATCATTGTGGATTTTTTTGGCTCATAAATGACTTACTGCCCTTAAAAATATGGCATTTTCTTTCATCCGCTGATGATCTGCAGAGTTTTCTTGCTCCCTGTGGCATCCCCTTCTGTTTCATCCCGTCCCGCTTTTAAAATACCGAAGATTACAACATTCTGTTTATTTCGTGAAGCCCTGGTTCTTTACTTCAGTATTTTTATGAAATCATTCCCCTGCATTCCATGCATAGCAAAAAACATTCTAAGTTTGACAGCTATTCTGACTGAGGATTTTACCCGTACATTCAGTCTTTACTAAACTAAAAAACAAAAGGCGCGAGATGACACAGATTGAAAAACAATTATCAGAACTGAATAGCTGGAGTGAAAGCGTTGAAGACAACTTTCTCAGTATTTATGCTGATGTGAATCCGGCCCGCCCAGAAAACACTGGTAAGGGATGGATCATACGTGTCAAGAATCGGTTGAAAGAAATTCCGGAAATACGCAATGCGGAAGGGAAAAGAGATGAGCCTTTTTACAACAAAGCCCTTGAGCTGCTGGAGCAGGAGCGGCCTGAAGCCCGCACCCTGGCGCTATTTCTTCACCGCGACAAAAACAATAAGCTCCATGCCTTAAGATTAGACCTGCAGATTGACCTGCCTGTGGTGGATATTGCGCACGGACATGTGGATGCCCGATTCGGAGCCCCATATCTGACACCATTGTGGTATGCCGCAGATGAATATGAAAGAACTGGTATCCTGCTGCTGGATGAAAGAAAGTGGCGTTTTTTTGAAATATACCTCGGGGAGATACAGGAAGATCAGGAAATATTTGCAGAGGCCGCTGCCGAAGACTGGCAAACACTGCAAGAACTCAGCAGGCGGCTTTCGTCTGAGCTTGCCTCCAGAGCGGCAAAGCCAGGCGGCAGATATGACAAACTTTCGCATAAGGAAAGAATAGCTGCGCGGGTGAGTGGCTGGCTGCATAAATTTTATACTCTGACGAAACGGTTGCTGGAGAAAACGGTGGACAAGCTGGCCATTGACCGGATAGTTCTGATCGGAGAATCCTGGCAGGTCAGTCATTTTGAAACCTATCTGAACAGCCGGCTGCAGCAAAAGGTCATTGCACGCCTGCCATTGTGGCCTGAAGTCAAAGACGCCTCTCCTTTGGCGGTTTGGAGAAAAGCAGAGCCGGCAGTGGTCGCCCATGAACGGCAAAAAGAACTGCGCCTGCTGGCTGCTATAAAAGAACAACCCGGCATATGGGGCACCGACCCTGTTCTTGATGCGCTGCACATGGGAAGGGTAAAAACCTGGGTATTACCCTGGTCACTGGAACAAAAAATATGGATTTGTAAGGAAGAAAAATATGCAGCAGCCACTGAGGAATTAGCCCGTATTCTGTGTGATCAACCAGAGCTGGTGCCTCTGAGAGAATACGCCCTGCAACTTGCAGCAGATTACGGATGCGAGATTGACTTCGTCCGAGGAGAAGCTGAACAAGAGCTTCTCAACACCATGCATGGCATGGCTGCCTTGCTCCGCTGGTAGAACACAAGGTTCCAACTCCCTTTTTATGTAAGCGGAAATAACCGCACCATACCCTTAACTTTGCCCCGTGTTCCAAACCATAAATATGTCAACCATATGAGCACAAGTTATGAGGTAAAAGATTTTGATAAAGAAGTAACGGAGCACAGTCATACGGTGCCTGTGGTGGTGGATTTCTGGGCTCCGTGGTGTGGGCCGTGTCAGGCCCTGGGCCCTATATTGGAAAACCTTGCCGCAAAAAGCAACGGGAGCTGGAAGCTGGTAAAAGTGAATGTGGATGAGCATCCCGACCTGGCAACCCGATTCAGAGTGCGCAGCATTCCCATGGTGTTGCTGTTTAAAGGGGGCAAACCAGCCGACAGCTTTACCGGTGCCGTGCCGGTGAGTTGGCTGGAGAAGTGGCTTACAAAACATATCCCTTCCGATAACGACAAAAAAACCGGTAATGCCATAGCCCTTCTGAAAGCTGGCAAAACAGATGAGGCCGAAAAGCTGCTGAAAGAAGTGCTGGAAACAGAGCCCACACATGCTCAGGCCAGCATAACTCTTGCCGAATTGCTTCTTTTCCGACAGCCGGAAAAGGCCCGTGAAATGGTTAGCCATATTCTGGAGGATAATGAAGCCTTCCTGAAAGCCGATGCCATCAGAACTATCAGCACCTTGCTGCAACTATACAGGCATCCGGAAAAACTGGAAGAAGATCCTGTAAAACCGATCTTCCTCAAGGGCCTACAGCATCTGGCAGACCAGCAATTCGGAGAGGCAGCGGAGCAGTTCATTGAAGTAATTCTGCAGAACAAAGCCTATCAGGATGAAGCTGCCCGCAAAGCTGCCATTGCTATATTCAATTTACTGGGCCGTGACCATGAAGTAACCCGCACATACCGGAGAAGATTTGACATGTCTCTTTATTAAATGATTAAATGTCAACCTCCCGGGCTATTGTATGCGCGTGTTATCTCTTCCATAAGCTCCTGAAGGGTTGAAGCCTTACGAATGACGGAGCGCATTCTGCTGTCTAACACCTGTCCGGCAAGGTGCTCACTCCAGCCACCCATCCCGGTATAGCATACTATCGGCTTGCCCAGTTGCCAGGCAAAAGCTATTTCTGACAATGTGCCCGCTCCTCCCCCCACGGCAACAACCACGTGCCCTGTATTAACCACCAGCAGATTTCGGGCTATACCTAAACCCGTAGGAATTACTATATCACAATAGGGGTTTGCATCGGAACAATGGAGGGTAGGTATAATACCAATAGTGCACCCCACACGATAATGGGCCGACTGTCTGGCGCCTTTGCAGACGGCTTCCATCAATCCTCCCAGCCCACCACATACGATCACATAACCGGCATCGGCAAGTGCCTCTCCCAATTGCATACCCAATTGATATATATCCGGAGTACAGGATTCCCGGTTCGGACCGATGACAGATATCAGGCGAATAGTTTGCGACTTCATCTGCGGTCAGCTAAAAACAATAATAGACATAGCATGGAGCGCTATCGGCACACAAAAAATCATTCCTGTCAGCGGGACTATTTCCTTAAATATCATCCTTTACGTTAAATGTCCTGAAGGCAGATTATTTTTTAAATACCAGGCCAGCTATAATTTAAAACCATAAGGATGAGTTTCGGCTTAATGCTTCAGCGGATCGTTCTTCCTCATAAAAGCACAAAAAACAAAGTTCTGCACAGCTCCGGAAGGTGTGATATGGTCAACTGTCAGGCATTCTTTCTTTTCAAAAAAAGCTTCAAGGAGGTGTGTTAGTGATTTTTCAGAATACTGTTTGATTGCAATTCCGCTGCAACTCCTGGGTCCCTGCTCTGAAAATACCCCTATAATTAACAAACCTCCCGGTCTTAGTGCGGCCTGTAGTATGCTCACATATCGCATTATTTCCACTTCTTCGGTAATGAAGTGCAGAGTAGCCCTGTCATGCCACACATCGTATTGCTCGTGAGGATTGAAATGCACCACATCATCAACAATCCATTTTACCTTAGCTGCATGCTCACCGAGGCGCTGTCTGGCTCTCTGCAGGGCAGTGGATGAAATATCTAACACCGTAATGTCTGTGTAACCCCAATCAAGCAGGCTATCCACCAGAAAGCTATCTCCCCCACCTATATCTATAATTTTTGCTGTGGGATGTATGTTAAACTTTTTGAAAAAGCGGAGAGCCATAACAGGAGCCGACTGATACCAACTCATGTCTTTGTACTCTTTTGTCCGATAGATATGCTCCCAATGTTTTTGTCTGTCAAAGTTTTTCATGTATTTCGTTTTTTACTTTACAAAATGCACAGCGAATCTGACTACCCCTTACATTTAAGGAGGTAGATTTATCCGTTCAGAAAGAAAAGAGTTATGGATACCCAAAAGTTCCTTCCGTGCATATTAATACATCCTTGCCGGATGATAAAAAGGATGTGTTTAATTTTTGCAGCCGTAATCCCTATACTTCACGCTATGGGACAAACAGAGGACAGCCGTATTATCATTGCCGTGCATGGCGGTGCAGGAACCATAACGCAGGAAAATCTTCCACCTGAGCGGAAAGCCGCCTACCTTGAGGGATTGGAGCAGGCATTGAATACCGGATTTGCAATCCTGAAAAACGGAGGCTCCGCACTGGACGCTGTAGAAGCAGCGGTAACTGTCCTGGAAGATAATCCGCTTTTTAATGCCGGGAAGGGGCTCGGTTTTCACCCGTGCCGGCACACACGAGATGGATGCTTCCATCATGGACGGACGCACTCTGCAGGCAGGAGCAGTGGCCGGAGTAAAAACCATAAAGAATCCCATCAAAGCAGCCCGTGCTGTGATGGAACGCACTCCGCATGTGATGCTTATCGGAGAGGGGGCGGACGCCTTTGCACGGGAACAGGGACTGCAAACAGCTGACCCTACCTATTTTTTTGATGAATACCGTTATCGGCAGTATCAGCAAACCCAGCCGCTGAAGCAACCCGTGCTGGATCATTCAGATGATAAAGGCCAGCTTCCGCAATCCGAAAATACTGATGAGTATGGAACCGTAGGCGCAGTGGCACTTGACCGGTATGGCAACCTGGCTGCAGCCACATCTACGGGCGGTATGACCAACAAACTACCCGGACGCATCGGAGATACACCAATCATAGGAGCAGGTACCTATGCCAATAACCATACGTGTGCAGTTTCCTGTACGGGTCACGGAGAATATTTTATCCGGACGGTAGCGGCACACATGGTTTCTGACTTAATGCAGTATCGGCACCACTCGCCCGAGGAGGCTGTGCATACTGTGCTGGACTCTATTGCTGCTCTGGGCGCAGGCGGAGGCATCATTGCGCTGGATAAGCAAGGAAGGCTTACGATGCAATTTACCACAACTGCCATGCTGCGGGGCTTTGTGACGCAGGATGGAAAAACAAAAGTGTATATTTTCAAACCCTGATTAATTCTGTATTTCCAGAATGCTGCAACGTAAACCCATTTTCTTTACGGCACTGTTTACCGCAATCGTCTCCCTGTTGTTATTTTTCGTTGCCCTGTGGAATGGTTGGTTTGGCCCATCCTCCGGAGTGGGTGCTGTATTTTGCGAGGCATCGCGGGATGGACTGGTGAAACAGCCTGCAAATACGTGGTCAAACCTGGCGTTTGTGGTTGCGGGGTTACTTCATCGGCTGGCAGCTTGCAGGCAATCGGTTTGCAGCTAAGGCTAATCCCTTTACACGCTCCTGTGTTTCTTCCGGCATTTTTTTCCGGCTTTGTTGTGTTTCTTGGCCCGGGCTCCATGGCCATGCATGCAACAGAAACCGCACTGGGTGGTTTTTTTGATATGCTCTCCATGTATTTGATTGCGGCCTTTACGACTTCTTATGCACTACAACGCTTTTTCCGGGGAGGGGCTTTATTTTTTCCGGTGGCATTTACCCTTGTTCTTGACCATTTGCCTATGGGCCAACTTTCAGCCTTATCGTGTGGTGTTTGATTTTTTCGGGGTAACAGCTTTTGCATTTTTTGTTTCTCTTACGGTGCTGTTTGAATTCCTGAACCACTATCTGAAAAAGATACAGCGGGAATTTAAATGGGGCTTGGCCTCGTTAGCCCTTATTCTGATTGCCTTCCTGATCTGGAATTTATCCAGAACCGACAGTCCGTTGTGTGATCCGTATTCTCCGATACAGGGGCATGCAATCTGGCATGTGCTGGACGCAGCCTCTGTGTATTGTCTTTTCAGATTCTATGTTAGCGAAGATGCTTCTGGATGACGGGAGCGGCAGGCTTCACAATGTTGCATTCTGTCCTGAATGAGAACAGGGTAGAGTAAACCCTGCGACTGTTAGTATTTTATCAGGACACGGATAGTGATTTTACTAAATTGCGCTGGTAACGTTATTGAATGACAGAACAAACAGGCAAAGCCCCGCGCAAACGCTCAAAGCCGTCTTACCTCTATTCCATTATCAGCATGTCGCTCGTGCTTTTCATGCTCGGAATATTAGGAATGGTGTTGCTGTTTTCTCAGAAGGTATCGGCTTATCTGCGGGAGAGCATTGAAATTTCCCTTATTCTGAAAGATGATCTCAGCGATGCTGATATTTTTCAATTTCAAAAGAAACTGGAAAAAAAGCCATATATCAAAAGCACCCGCTATATCTCAAAGGAAGAGGCAGCCCGTATCCTGCAGGAAGATTTTGGCGAAGACCTGAAAATACTGGGGTATAACCCCTTGTATGCCTCCATAAATTTTCATCTCCGTGCAGAGTATGCAAATACAGACAGCCTTCAGGCTATTGAAGCCGAGTTGTTGACCATGCCACAGGTACAGGAGGTATATTACTTTAAAGCCATTGTAGATCTAATAAATCAGAACATTCGCAAAATCACACTCGTGCTCACCGCCATCTCTTTTATTCTCATCGGTATTGCCATCACTCTTATAGATAACACAATCAGGCTGGCAATGTATTCCAACCGATTTCTCATCAAGAGTATGCAACTAGTGGGCGCCACCCGCTGGTTCATAATCCGCCCGTTTATGTGGCGGGGAATTCTGAATGGCCTTATCAGCGGACTGCTGGCAGTTATTGCCTTAACAGGGCTGCTTTATTACGCCCAGACTCATTTACCCACGCTTATTGTATCCTCTGATGATTTATTTAACTTTGGCATCGTTTTTACATCCATTATTCTGATTGGGATTTTTATTTCGTGGTTGAGTACGTACTTGTCGGTTTCAAAATATCTGCGGCTGAAATTGGATGATTTGTACTAAAAGCAGGAGTCCCTCAAGCGTAAGAAAAAATATGTCTGCAGCAAAATCTCTCCCAAAACCAATCTGAATCACCGGCATTTGTATTTGGCCGGATGAATTATCTGCTGATGATTGCCGGAATCGTGGTGATTATTATCGGTTTTTTACTCATGACGGGAGGAGCTCCTGACAATCCTGCAATATTTAATCCTGATGAAAAGTACAGCTTCAGGCGTATCACTCTTGGTCCTATCGTAATTCTGATTGGACTGGCTATTGAATTTCTCTCTATTCTTGTGAAAGCGCGGGAGTGATTGCTGACCATGACCCTCCTGCAGGCTGTTATTCTCGCCATCATTGAAGGCCTAACCGAGTTTCTTCCCGTATCCTCTACAGGGCACATGATTCTTGCTTCCTGGGCAATGCAGATTCATGATTCGGAATTTGTCAAAACCTTTGAAATAGTGATTCAACTGGGTGCCATTCTTGCTGTTGTTGCCTTGTATTACCGCAGATTTTTTGTCAGCATAGATATTTATCTGAAACTGCTGGCCGCGTTTCTCCCTACCGGCATTCTGGGATTTCTCTTTTATAAGTTTATCAAAAGCTATTTGTTTAACCCCTGGACGGTAAGTACCGCGCTGGTAGCAGGCGGGGTGGTATTAATTATATTAGACCGCTGGGCGGAACGGAGAAAGACAAGGTATTCCTCGGTTGAGGCATTATCTTATGGGGGAGCCTTTCTCATCGGACTGATTCAAAGCCTTTCCATGGTTCCGGGGGTTTCTAGGGCCGCGGCAACTATCATAGGCGGAGTGCTTGCAGGTTTTGATCGCAAACAGGCAACGGAATTTTCTTTTCTGTTAGCTATTCCAACCATGCTGGCCGCATCGGGATATGACCTGCTTAAGTCCTATGCATACATTCAGCGCGAAGACCTTTTTCTGCTGCTGACTGGCAGTGCGGTGGCTTTTGCTGTGGCCCTAGCGGCCGTGAAAGGATTTATTTATCCTGGTACAGCGCTACGGTTTCAAGCATTTTGGTTATTACCGTATCGTTCTGGGATTGGCTTTCTTTCTTTTCAGCCTTCTGTTGGGGAAGGAGCTGACCCCTTAAACTCTTCTCTGCTCATGGAGAGCAAAATATGGTGTATGGCAAGCACCTGTTTAATCAGAGAATGTCGCATATCGTTGTAAATAACAAAATCAGCCATTTTAACCTTTTCTTCATCGGGCATCTGATTTCTCATGCGGGCAATCACCTGCTCATAGGTGAGCTGATCGCGGGCCTGCACCCGCCTGATACGCTCCGCCTGCGGTGCATACACCACGATGATGGTATCCAGAATCCGATGGGATCCGCTTTCAAACAATATGGCGGATTCTTCAATCGCATAAGGCACCTGTTCAAGATGCTCCATCCACTGTTTTACATCCCGGGTCACAACCGGATGTACCAGTGCATTCAGCTTTGCCAACAGGGGTTTGTTGTTGAAAACCTTCTCGGCAATAAACTGCCGGTTGAGTTTTCCTTCCACATACGCCTCGGGGCCCATAAGTTGTCGGATAGCTTCTGCCAGGTGCTTGTCCTCCTGCATGAGCTCCTTCGCCCTTTGATCCGCATAATAAACCGGCACGCCCAACAATTCAAAAATTTTACAAACAGTGGTTTTGCCACTTCCTATCCCTCCGGTAACTCCTGTCTTTAGCATACAGTGATTTACTTGTGTACAATGAATTCAACCGACTTGGGGGAATAGTCCAGATTTTTAATGAATGGCGGATACCTGGAAATGTTTACTAACAGGTATTTTGTTTTTGTCCATTCTATACCAGCCAGATCCACTTCTGCAGTGAACAGTTCCGGAATGGCTTTCTCATAATTATTTAAGCCAACCTTAAACACAACTCTGACGTTGCGCGGGAAAATAGTTACTTCTGTTCCCTTTGGTACATTTATCGGACGAATGGGCAACTCCAGTGTTTTTTCAGTGTATTCCTCTACAACAATAACATAACGCACCCGGTCAGGTTCCAGCACAATAGCCTCAATGGAGGGGCGTTGCAGCGGCAACTCTCCTTCTACAGAGCGATTCAGGTCATTTAGAAAAAGCTTTTCTGTTTTCCACGCATGAATAGTATCCAGACTATTAGCCGGTCCGGTAATTTTCACACTTTCCGGCTGTATTACAAGAGGCTCGGCAAAATCATATTGCTTGCGGAATGAAATTAAAATATCCGAAATAATCCGCACCCGTTTGGTCTGACTGTTATCCAGAGAAAAAAATAAAGTATCCGGCTGGATGCTTACCAGTTTGTAGTCGGCAGGCAATTGACTTACAATAGATGGGCGCAGATCCTCCGCCACCAGAAAGTCAGCCTGAGTCAGACGGGAAAGATCAATGGTTACTTTGACAGGCCTGGATACTTTTAGCCACAGCAATTTCATCCCGGTGGTCTCTACCAATAGTTTTAACTCCGTGGGCAGGGGTGCAACAGCAACCTTGTTTTCAGGGAAGTTGCGGTAAGAAACCTTAGCGGGAATAGCAGAGGTGTAATTGCGGCTCAGCTTGTTTACCAGCAATAACGCCAAAGCTATAAGCAGGCAAAACAGAAAAATTACGCCATTGCGGGTCACGGACAGTCAAGTTAGCCATTATTTATACATGCTAACTCCTTGAAGGAAGATTAATTACCGTTATCAGAGTCTTTCCGTGCATTGGCTGCTTTGGTGAAATCCATGGAAATCACTGACTTCTCCACTTTTATTTTGGTTCCGCCATCCACTTCAAGCAGAAAAGTGTCGTCATTGACTTTGGCCACCCGGCCATGAATGCCTCCGGCAGTGACCACTTTATCTCCTTTTTTTATTTCAGAAATAAATTTCTTCTGTTCTTTGGCCTTTTTGGCCTGCGGCCGGATCATGAAAAAATACATTACCGCGAAGATGGCCACCATAAAAAGCAAAGTGGGCACAGGACTACCCTGCCCACCTTGCAGTAAGACTATATTCATCAGCATTTTTAATTGGCAGCAGCCGGAGTTTCGTCCACAATCTCGCTGACAACAGTGAGCACCGTGCGGGGCGGATTGGTATTAGCCGTGATGGTAACAGTTTTTCTTTGTACACCTTTTTTCCCTTTCGGGTCAAAGGAGACGGTAATCTCTCCGGATTCTCCCACAGCTACCGGCTCTTTAGGATAGCTGGGGACGGTGCAACCACAAGATCCCTTAGCTTCTGTAATCACCAGAGGCTCGGTGCCTGTATTGGTGAATTTAAACGTATACTCCACGTTTTGTGTGGGAGGTATCTTGCCAAAATCATGCTCGGTTTTCTCAAAGGTGAAGGCAGCATTGCCAGGTGCCGGATCAGCGGGGGGCGTGGCAGCCGGATCACTTGTGGCACCGGGAGTAGCAGCATTCGGGGCAGATGTGGTCACATCTGCGGATTTGTTTTCTTCGGATGCATTGGTGCCGCCTCCGGTGTTGCAAGCATACAATGCAATGGACATCATCCATACATAAAGCAGGTTTCTCATCGGATTATTTGTTTTGGTTTAGGTTAAAATTCAGGCTGAGCAAAGATAGGGATAATTATGAAAAAATAATGCCTCCCTGAAGGAGTTCTCCCTGATGTTTAGCATCTTTTAACTATCCATATTATTGCCGCTGAATCAGTTGTCATAATACAAATAAAATTCATAGGGATGTGGCCGCAATGCCAGTTCGGCCAGCTCATTTTTCCGTTTGTAAGATATCCACGTTTCAATAAGATCTTCGGTAAAAACATCTCCTTTCAGCAGGAAGTCATGGTCTTTTTCCAGTGCATCCAGCGCTTCCCCCAGTGAAGCCGGCACATGACGGAACTTTTTTAACTCACTTTCCGAAAGCTCGTAGATATCAACATCAAGGGGTTCTCCGGGATCAATTTTATTGGTGATGCCATCTAAAGCAGCCATGAGGATAGCCGTAAAAGTGAGGTATCCGTTACAGCTTGGATCGGGGCAACGAAACTCAAAACGCTTTGCCTTGGGATTATTGGAATACATCGGAATACGCACGGCTGCCGAGCGGTTACGCTGTGAATAAACCAGGTTTACCGGAGCTTCAAATCCTGGAACAAGTCTTCTGTACGAGTTGGTAGTAGGTGCTGCAAATGCCAGGATAGCTGCCGCATGTTTTAGCACTCCGCCAATAGCATGCAGCGCAATATCACTGAGGCCTGCATATTTATTGCCGGCAAACAGCGGCTTACCGCGTTTCCACAGTGAGAAGTGGGTATGCATGCCGCTTCCGTTGTCCTGAAATATAGGCTTGGGCATAAAGGTTACCGTTTTGCCATAGCGCTTGGCCACATTTTTTACGATGTATTTATACCACATAAACTGATCTGACATGGTGAGCAAGTCCGCAAAGCGCATGTCAATTTCGCTCTGGCCTCCGGTAGCCACTTCATGATGATGGGCTTCTACCTTAATGCCAATTTTTCGCATCTCATTGACCATTTCCCCGCGCAGATCATGATAAGTATCGGTAGGACTTACCGGAAAATAACCTCCCTTATAACTGGGTTTGTATCCCAGGTTGGGCTCCTCAATACGGTTGGTATTCCATGCCCCTTCCACAGAATCAATTTTATAGAACCCGGTATGCTGGTTTTGCTCAAACCTAATCTCGTCAAATATGAAAAATTCAGGCTCAGGACCTATATAGGCGGTATCTGCAATGCCGGTTTTTTTCAGATATTCTACTCCCTTGCTGGCTACATAGCGGGGGTCACGAGAATAACGCTTCCGGGTTTCGGGATCTACAATGTTGGCGATAACGCTTACGGTGGGCTCTTTGAAAAAGGGATCTAATAGAGCGGTAGCCGGATCCGGCACTGCAAGCATATCACTCACATGAATGCCCTGCCATCCTCTGATAGAAGAGCCGTCAAAACCCAGCCCGTCCTCAAAAATGCTTTCATCCCATAACTCAATCGGATACGTGCAGTGTTGCCAGGTGCCCAACAAATCCACAAACTTGAGATCCACCATTTC
This sequence comes from Chitinophagales bacterium, assembly GCA_026003335.1. Taxonomy (NCBI): domain Bacteria; kingdom Pseudomonadati; phylum Bacteroidota; class Chitinophagia; order Chitinophagales; species Chitinophagales bacterium. The sequence continues at coordinate 761,443 of BPHB01000001.1, forward strand.
GGCTTTGTGCTTGCGGGCAAATTCAAAAAATTGTTTGGGATTCATATAACTTTAAGATTTTAGGCAGCGCCCCAAGGTAGTAAACATGCCCCAAAAATCCTATTTCATTTATGCACGCATGTGAGTAATCGGAAGCTGGTTGGTATCCTTTCTTCATTATTTTTTTGACCCGATATTATAGCTGTCTTGTTTTTACCGAAATAAAAATGCATTTTTAGGTAGAAAAAGGAATAAAATGAGGAAAGTATCACGGTTTCTTGGTGTTTTGCTGCTCGGCCTTACTGGTATGGTATCTGTTTTCGCCCAGGCTCCTACTATAAGCCGCGAAGTGATTGCGGCCGGAGGTGATTTTTTTGTTTCTCCCATTGGCTCTCTCTCCTGGACGCTGGGCGAGCCTGTAGTGGAAACGGTAGTAAATGGCAGCATCAGCATCGTACTTACCCAGGGATTTCAGCAGCCTGATGAACGGGATTCTATCACCATCGGAATATTTGCTCCTGCAGTTTCCGGCAGTGTAGCTCTTTCACTTTACCCCAATCCGGCCTCCCACCATATCTATTTAGACCTGCGCTATAACCAGAGCGCTACCCTTCGTATTGAACTTCTGGACATGCTGGGGCGCGTTCTGAATTCCGATGAGTTAGAAGTGTATCATGAACAGGTGCATCAGTATACCATGGATATTCATGCCCTCCCCTCGGCAATGTATATCCTGAGGATTACCGAAAAAGGGAAACTCCTGAACAGCTATAAATTCCAGAAAGTGACGCACTAAAAAAAGGCATTGAAAAGATATCTGTGTGCAACAACTCTTTTTATTTGTGCAACAACTCTTTGTATTTAAACCATGAAAAAGGAGCTGCTGAAAGAAGAAAATCCTTTGAACCAGAAATAAGCGTCAGAGCTTCCGTGTAGTATCAGGAGGAAAACTTCTAAAGAAGATTTTTAATTATCTGAGTCTTTGCAGAACTTAAAAACGTTTTCACATGCGTGCTTTAAAAATCATTGCGGCTTTATTATTTAGCTGCCTAACTTTTACTATACTTTCCGCTCAACTGCCCCAGGCAATAAAATATCAGGCAGTAGCCAGAAATGAAAGCGGTAGCATTCTAAGCAATCAAAATATCAGCGTACGGATCAGCATCCTGGACAGTGCGGCCGGAGGGGTGCCTGTGTACACCGAAATACATAAAACAGGTACAAACCCTTACGGACTATTTTCCATACAAATCGGAGAAGGGCTCACTCCTACGGGTGTATTCGCCAATATTCCCTGGGCAACCGGTGATAAATATTTGAAGGTTGAACTTGACCCAGGAGGAGGCTCTAACTATTTTTTAATGGGTATCTCTAAAATGCTGAGCGTTCCCTATGCCTTGTATGCTGGCCATGCCGCTTCAAGCAATGACTATATTACCGATGTACATTACGATGCGGCTTCTGATATCCTCACCATCACCGAAGGAGGTATAAGTCATACCACCACCATTCGGGAGAAAGCAGATGACCTGAGTGACAACGTCCTGTCTGACCTCTTAGATGTATCCGGCATGCCTGCTGTTGGCCACATTCTAAAGTGGAACGGAACGCAATGGACACCCGCCCAGGATGAAGTAAACAATCAAACGCTCTCTATGATCGGTGGGACCGTTCTTTCCATCAGCGATGGCAATACCGTGGACCTTTCTTCTTTTCTGGATAATACTGACAACCAAACCTTGCAGTTCAATCCCTCTACCAACACTCTATCTATTTCCAATGGCAATTCCGTCAGTCTGAACAGCCTCGTTTCTGGGGCATTTAACACAGCTTTCCAGTATAATGCCGGCATCCTTTCCATCACCGATAATGGGGGCACGCTGAGTGTGACCATTCCTGATAACGTCAATGATGCGGATGCCGACCCAACTAATGAAATACAGAACATTACCCTTTCGGGAAACATCCTTTCCCTCTCCCGGAGCGGAGGATCTATTGACCTCTCTGCCTTTCTGGACAACACCGATAATCAAACCCTCTCTTTTAATGCCGGCATCCTGTCCATCAGCGGTGGCAACTCCGTAACCATCCCTGACAATGTCAATGATGCGGATGCCGACCCAACCAATGAAATACAGAACATTACCCTTTCGGGAAACATCCTTTCCCTCTCCCGGAGCGGAGGATCTATTGACCTCTCTGCCTTTCTGGATAACACCGATAATCAAACCCTCTCTTTTAATGCCGGCATCCTGTCTATCAGCGGTGGCAACTCCGTAACCATCCCTGACAATGTCAATGATGCGGATGCCGACCCAACCAATGAACTCATTCAAAGTGTAAGCTTTAATGGTACATCCCTTACAATTACGGATGCTGGAGGCACCCAAGCCGTAAATCTCAGTTCTTTGATAAATGATGCAGATGCAGATCCTACCAATGAAATTCAACACCTCGTCAAAGTGAATGACACCACCCTCTCACTCACAGGCAGCGGAGTGAATGTAGTTATTCCTACAAGTGCAGGACCGCAAGGACCTGCCGGCAATGATGGTGTTGGCATTACCAGCACGGTTGACAATGGCAACGGTACCTTTACCCTCTTCTTCTCCGATGGCTCTTCCTTTACCACCTCTAACCTCACAGGACCTCAAGGACCTGCCGGACCTCAGGGACCCCAGGGACCACAAGGACCTCAGGGCAATGATGGCGTTGGTATTACCAGCACGGTTGACAATGGCAACGGTACCTTTACCCTCTTCTTCTCCGATGGCTCTTCCTTCACCACCTCTAACCTCACAGGACCGCAAGGACCTCAGGGACCACAAGGACCTCAGGGACCGCAAGGACCTCAGGGACCTCAGGGACCTCAAGGACCACAAGGACCTCAAGGACCTCAGGGCAATGATGGCGTTGGCATTACCAGCACGGTTGACAATGGCAACGGTACCTTTACCCTCTTCTTCTCCGATGGCTCTTCCTTCACCACCTCTAACCTCACAGGACCTCAAGGACCTGCCGGACCACAAGGACCACAGGGACCTGCCGGACCTCAGGGACCCCAGGGACCACAAGGACCGCAAGGACCTCAAGGACCTCAGGGCAATGATGGCGTTGGTATTACCAGCACGGTTGACAATGGCAACGGTACCTTTACCCTCTTCTTCTCCGATGGCTCTTCCTTCACCACCTCTAACCTCACAGGACCGCAAGGACCTGCCGGACCAGTAGGACCTCAGGGACCACAAGGACCACAAGGACCACAAGGACCGCAAGGACCGCAAGGACCAGTAGGACCTCAAGGACCACAAGGACCTCAGGGCAGTGATGGCGTTGGTATTACCAGCACGGTTGACAATGGCAACGGCACCTTTACCCTCTTCTTCTCCGATGGCTCTTCCTTCACCACCTCTAACCTCACAGGACCTCAAGGACCTCAGGGACCACAAGGACCACAGGGACCTGCCGGACCTCAGGGACCCCAGGGACCACAAGGACCGCAAGGACCTCAAGGACCTCAGGGCAATGATGGCGTTGGCATTACCAGCACGGTTGACAATGGCAACGGTACCTTTACCCTCTTCTTCTCCGATGGCTCTTCCTTCACCACCTCTAACCTCACAGGACCTCAAGGACCTGCCGGACCACAAGGACCACAGGGACCTGCCGGACCTCAGGGACCCCAGGGACCGCAAGGACCGCAAGGACCAGTAGGACCTCAAGGACCACAAGGACCTCAGGGCAGTGATGGCGTTGGTATTACCAGCACGGTTGACAATGGCAACGGCACCTTTACCCTCTTCTTCTCCGATGGCTCTTCCTTCACCACCTCTAACCTCACAGGACCGCAAGGACCTGCCGGACCAGTAGGACCTCAGGGACCACAAGGACCACAAGGACCACAAGGACCGCAAGGACCGCAAGGACCAGTAGGACCTCAAGGACCACAAGGACCTCAGGGCAGTGATGGCGTTGGTATTACCAGCACGGTTGACAATGGCAACGGTACCTTTACCCTCTTCTTCTCCGATGGCTCTTCCTTCACCACCTCTAACCTCACAGGACCTCAAGGACCTGCCGGACCTCAGGGACCTGCCGGACCACAAGGACCCCAGGGACCACAAGGACCTCAAGGACCTCAAGGACCTCAGGGACCTCAAGGACCCAGTGGAATCTCTATCCTTGCTTCGGCTACCGGAACCACGAACGTTTCCATTGCTGCCAATACAGCCTATACTGCCGTGCCTGGAATGAGTGTCACTTTTGTCCCCACCCAGTCCACCGTGACGGTCTCCTTTTCTGCCAGTGGTACATTCACCGGAACTTACACTGCAGGTCAGTTTGTCAACTTCAGAATACTTGTAAACGGAACGGTACAGAATGGCAGAGGAACTTTTGCCCCTGTGGGCGCCTATGATGGTTTTTTTGGAGAGGGGCAAAATACATGGGCCGCAAGCATGGAAATACCTGTTACCGTTACTCCCAATGTAAACAATACCATTACCATTGAATGGTTTTTTTCTTCTTTATACGCCAATACGCTGTATAATTATCCTGCTACGTATCCTGAACACCATAGAAGCCTGGTAATACGATAAAGAATGGTTACGATGAAAAACTATCTTACATTGTGTTTTCCGTTTCTGTTGCTGCTTCTGTCCGTTAAGGAGGTTTTAGCGCAACAACAAGACTCCTCCCGTGAAGCGGACGCTTCGCATGTTTCCCAGGCACATGTTTTCTCTGCTAAAAATGCCCATCAGGCATCTTACCCGCGCCTTTTTATCCTGGATTCTGCACCTCAATACACCCGAATTAAGCCCGACTCTGCAGTGCTCCCGGAGAATGGCCGGATACGGTTTGAGGAACCTTCGGCAACCATCCTCAGCAATAAAAGCTATACGCCCCCGGAGCCCTCTGCTCCCAGATAAAACAGAAAAGAAAGCCTGCGCTTACAGGCAGATCTTTTATGCAAAGAGAAGAGTAAAAGATAACCTACCCGTCAAAAGCCGGGTACTTTCTGTGTTTCAGAAGGTTTTAAATATGCGATTTAAAAAAATGTGCATTTCCTGTTGATATTTTTATTTCCATTAACTACATTCTTCCTGCCAACCAGATTACTACCTTGTAGCATCGTATTAGTATTTCATTCACCAAAAACACGCTTAGCATGAAAAAAGGGGCATTTTTCATACTGGGATTCCTGTTTATTGTCTTTTCTCAAGCACAAGTGCCTGAAGGAATTAAGTATCAGGCTGTTGCCCGAAATGAAGCAGGACAGATCTATGCCAATCATCCTATCAGCCTGCGTTTGGTCGTTGTAGACAGTATGCAGGGGGGAGCCATTGTATTTCAGGAATTCCACAAGGTGCGTACGAACGACTACGGACTTTTTAGCGTCACCCTGAATGACGGCATCGGCAAAATAGGTTCTTTTGAGGGAATCAACTGGGCACAAAGTAAACCTTATCTGGCCGTTTACCTAGATCCTAATAATGGCACCAATTATCAACTGATAGGCATATCGAGGTTAGTAGCTGTACCCTACGCGCTTTATGCCAAAAATGCCGGTGGTCCGGGACTCAAAGACACCAGCAGCACCAATGAGCTGATTACCAGTTTTACTTTCATCCCCGCTACCAATGAACTGGTTATCGTGGAATCCGGAAATACCTATACGGTCACCATTAACAAAGAAGCCGATGATCTGAGTGACAACCTGATCAATGACCTTGCCGATGTGGATGCACATCCCGACAGCGGTCAAATTCTGAAATGGAACGGAAACCAATGGACAGCATCCGATGAACTTAAAATCTTCATGGCAAATAACAAGCTAATCACAAGCACCGGTGATACGATTGACCTGGTAATGTTTTTGGATAATACCGATACGCAGAAAATTTCCTTTGATGCGAATACCAACATCCTGACATTGACCAACGGTGGCTGGGTTGATCTTTCTGATCTTTCTACAGATGCCTACAACCAGTCCATGACTTTTGATTCGGTCAGTAAATTGCTCACAATTACTGATGGAAATGGACAAGTATTTGTAGACCTCAGTCCCCTGATTAATGATGCCGATGCCGATCCGCGAAATGAAATAAATCAGTTTCTCCATTATGACCCGATCACCAAAAGACTCAGTATTACGGATGCCGGAGGTACCCTATCGGTTGATTTATCTAACCTGATCAATGATGCGGATGCCGACCCGCTGAATGAAGTGAACCGGGCCATAAGACTGGTAGGAACAACTCTGGAAATTGAAGATGCCGGAGGTACTATATCCGTGGACCTCAGCCCCATTAGCAATGATGCTGATGCGGATCCTACCAATGAATTACAAACTATCTCAAACTCACGGGTGGGCAACAATATTACCCTCCAGATATCCAATGGGAATACCACTACCTTCAGCGTGAATGACTCCGATCCGGACCCTTTTAATGAATTGATTCAAACTGTTGAACTTTCCGGCACCCAGCTTACTATAACCGAGGGAAATAATGTCTCCACCGTGGACCTCAGCAGCCTGATCAACGATGCCGATGCCAATCCGACTAATGAAATCCAATACCTGAACTTTAATAGTAATACAAATACTCTCAGCATCAGCGGAGGCAACTCGGTGAATCTGAGCTCTCTTGTGGGAACCGATAATCAGGAACTCAGCGTAGTTGTTGTAGATAATAGTTTGGCCTATATCACCATCACTGACGGCAACACCATTGCTTTCCCGATTGAAGACAAAGACGCAAATCCCACAAACGAATTGATTAAACTGTTTCAGTTTGATTCCGTAGCTAATAGCATTACTATTGGAGACTTAGGCGACACCCTGACCCTCAGCCTTCAGGACCTGGTCAATGATGCATTCAACAAAGACTTTACTTTTGATTCCCTTACCAACACCATCACCATCACCGATGACGGTGGCTCTTTTACCCTCAGCCTTCAAGACCTGGTCAATGACGCCTTTAACAAAAACTTTACTTTTGATTCCCTTACCAACACCATCACCATCACCGATGACGGAGGCTCTTTTACCCTCAGCCTCCAGGACCTGGTCAATGATGCATTCAACAAAGACTTTACTTTTGATTCCATCTCCAACACCATCACCATCACCGATGACGGTGGCTCTTTTACCCTCAGCCTTCAGGACCTGGTCAATGACGCCTTTAACAAAAACTTTACTTTCAATCCTGTAACCAACGAAATCACTATCACCGATGACGGTGGCTCTTTTACCCTCAGCCTTCAGGACCTGGTCAATGACGCCTTTAACAAAAACTTTACTTTCAATCCTGTAACCAACGAAATCACCATCACCGATGACGGTGGCTCTTTCACCCTCAGCCTCCAGGACCTGGTCAATGATGCATTCAACAAAGACTTTACTTTTGATTCCATCTCCAACACCATCACCATCACCGATGACGGAGGCTCTTTTACCCTCAGCCTCCAGGACCTGGTCAATGATGCATTCAACAAAGACTTTACTTTTGATTCCATCTCCAACACCATCACCATCACCGATGACGGTGGCTCTTTTACCCTCAGCCTTCAAGACCTGGTCAATGACGCCTTTAACAAAAACTTTACTTTTGATTCCCTTACCAACACCATCACCATCACCGATGACGGAGGCTCTTTTACCCTCAGCCTCCAGGACCTGGTCAATGATGCATTCAACAAAGACTTTACTTTTGATTCCATCTCCAACACCATCACCATCACCGATGACGGTGGCTCTTTTACCCTCAGCCTTCAGGACCTGGTCAATGACGCATTCAACAAAGACTTTACTTTTGATTCCATCTCCAACACCATCACCATCACCGATGACGGTGGCTCTTTTACCCTCAGCCTTCAGGACCTGGTCAATGACGCCTTTAACAAAAACTTTACTTTCAATCCTGTAACCAACGAAATCACTATCACCGATGACGGAGGCTCTTTTACCCTCAGCCTTCAAGACCTGGTCAATGACGCCTTTAACAAAAACTTTACTTTTGATTCCATCTCCAACACCATCACCATCACCGATGACGGAGGCTCTTTTACCCTCAGCCTCCAGGACCTGGTCAATGATGCCTTTAACAAAAACTTTACTTTTGATTCCCTTACCAACACCATCACCATCACCGATGACGGAGGCTCTTTTACCCTCAGCCTTCAAGACCTGGTCAATGACGCCTTTAACAAAAACTTTACTTTTGATTCCCTTACCAACACCATCACCATCACCGATGACGGAGGCTCTTTTACCCTCAGCCTTCAAGACCTGGTCAATGACGCCTTTAACAAAAACTTTACTTTTGATTCCCTTACCTATCAGTTGACAATTACAGACAGTGGAGGAAGTAAAACTGTTGATTTATCTGCATTAAAGAACGACCCGGACAGTGACCCCACCAACGAGCTGCAAACCCTGAGTAACGTCAACGATACCCTGCACATCAGCGGGGTGAATTCTCCGATCAGCTTAAAGCCCTATCTGGACAACACAGATAGTCAAACGCTCTCTTTTTCCGGTGGGGTGCTTTCAATAACCGGGGGAAATAGCGTAGTTATTCCGGACGAAGTAGATGATGCGGATGCCAGTCCGACCAACGAACTGAATATAAGTGCAGCCCTTGTTGGCTCTACCCTGCACATTACGGATGCGGGCGGAACACTCACTGTGGATTTGAGCAGTCTTGCAGATAATGACCCTGACCCAACCAACGAAATACAAACACTCTCCCTGGTTGGAAATACCCTTTCCATAAGTGGAGGGAACTCGGTAACTCTGCTGGATAATGATCCAGGCAATGAATATAACACGGGAGCAGCTTTAGTCGGAACTACACTGCAGATAACCGATGGAGGCGGAAGTCTTCTTGTTGATCTCTCCAGTCTGAAAAATGATGCCGATGCAGATCCAACTAATGAATTTAATACCAGCGTACTGTTAGTCGGCACATCACTCATCATTACCGATGGAGGAGGTTCTAAGGTTGCCGACCTGAGCAGTCTTGTGGGAACGGATAACCAAACTCTTAACCTGAGCGGTACTACACTCTCCATTTCCGGAGGCAACTCCGTGGATCTCAGTGCTTTTCTGGATAACACCGACAATCAGGCTCTTTCTCTCTCCGGCAGCAACCTGAGTATCTCCGGGGGCAATACCATTGACATCAGTGCCATCAACACCGACAATCAGGACCTCAGCCTTGCTGGCAATATCCTCAGCCTCTCCGGTGACGCCACTCCTGTGGACCTCAGCCCTTTCTTGGATAATACCGACAACCAAACCCTCAGCGTCTCCAATGACTCTATCTTCATCTCGGGTGGAAACGCTGTGGACGTCAGTGCCTACCGCCAGACACTCTCCCTCAGCGCTAACACCCTGGCTATCTCCGGAGCGAACTCCGTAAATCTGAGTGCTTTTCTGGATAATACCGACAATCAAACCCTCTCTCTCTCCGGCAACAACCTGAGCATATCCGGGGGCAACACCATTGACATCAGTGCCATCAACACCGACAATCAGGACCTCAGCCTTGCTGGCAATACCCTCAGCCTCTCCGGTGACGCCACTCCTGTGGACCTCAGCTCCTTCCTGGATAATACCGACAACCAAACCCTTAGCGTCTCCAATGACTCTATCTTCATCTCGGGCGGAAACGCTGTGGACGTCAGCGCTTACCGCCAGACGCTCTCCCTCAGCGCTAACACCCTGGCTATCTCCGGTGCGAACTCTGTAAACCTGAGTGCTTTTCTGGATAACACGGACAATCAGAATCTGAGCTCAAACAAATCCGGTAACAACGTAACCATTCAGATCAGCGGAGGCAGCGGAACCACTTTCAGCGTAGCTGATGCGGACAGCAGCGCTTCCAATGAACTGCAAACACTGTTGCTGTTGCCCGGAAATAACCTGGCTATCACCAACGGGAACAGTGTCAACCTCAGTGCATTCATGGACAACACCGATAATCAAGTCCTTTCCATCAGCAATGATTCCCTGTATATTTCCGGAGGCAATGCTGTTGACTTAAGCCCTTACCTTGACAACACTGACAATCAGATGCTCAGCATTAATAGTGACACCATTTTTATTCAAAACGGTAACTACATTATCCTACCTCCCAATGGATTCAATCCCGATGATCAGTTTCTTACATTAACCGGCTCTATCCTTTCCATAGACAACGGAAATGCTGTGGACCTCAGCCCCTTCCTGGACAATACCGACAACCAGGCCCTCAGCGTCTCCAATGACTCTATCTTCATCTCGGGCGGAAACGCTGTAGATGTCAGCGCTTACCGCCAGACGCTCTCCCTCAGCGCTAACACCCTGGCTATCTCCGGAGCTAACTCCGTAAACCTGAGTGCTTTTCTGGATAATACCGACAATCAGACCCTCTCTCTCTCCGGCAACAATCTGAGCATCTCCGGGGGCAACACCATTGACATCAGTGCCATCAACACCGACAATCAGGACCTCAGCCTTGCTGGCAATATCCTCAGCCTCTCCGGTGACCCTACTCCCGTGGACCTCAGCCCCTTCCTGGACAATACTGACAACCAAACCCTCAGCCTCTCCAATGACTCTATCTTCATCTCGGGTGGAAACGCTGTGGACGTCAGTGCCTACCGCCAGACACTCTCCCTCAGCGCTAACACCCTGGCTATCTCCGGAGCTAACTCCGTAAACCTGAGTGCTTTTCTGGATAACACCGACAACCAAACCCTCTCTCTCTCCGGCAACAACCTGAGTATCTCCGGGGGCAACACCATTGACATCAGTGCCATCAACACCGACAATCAGGACCTCAGCCTTGCTGGCAATATCCTCAGCCTATCCGGTGACCCTACTCCCGTGGACCTCAGCCCCTTCCTGGACAATACTGACAACCAAACCCTCAGCCTCTCCAATGACTCTATCTTCATCTCGGGCGGAAACGCTGTGGACGTCAGCGCTTACCGCCAGACGCTCTCCCTCAGCGCTAACACCCTGGCTATCTCCGGTGCGAACTCTGTAAACCTGAGTGCTTTTCTGGATAATACCGACAATCAAACCCTCTCTCTCTCCGGCAACAATCTGAGCATCTCCGGAGGCAACACCATTGACATCAGTGCCATCAACACCGACAATCAAACGCTCTTCTTAAGTACAGACTCCTTGGAAATATCCGGAGGCAACAAGGTGCCGATGAGATGGCATGAATCTTCAGGAAATATCTATCGTCCAGCAGGTAAAGTGGGAATAGGGACTTCAAGCCCTGCATATCCGCTGGACGTAAATGGTGACGCTCGTGTGGGCTGGCACGGCAGCTCCGATACCATTCAGATATTGCCGGGTGATTTTATCGTCAGTGATTCGGCAGGTACTCCTATTGCATCCCTGAACTTCACTGCGGGAGAGTTTGGTGTAAAATCAAAATACAGCGGAGCTCCCTTATTTGTTTCGCTTCCCGTACCAGTAGGCTATAAAGCCACTAAGGCTACTATTTTCGGAAATGCCGCCCGACCTGTGGTGGCTTATGCAGTCAATCTTATCAATGGCAATGAAACCACACTCGGTAGTGGTACGGTAAATACGGAATTAGACTTTACGGATTTAAATTATTCCAGCACCGGCTATTTGCTGCTGCGTATCATGGGGCCTAACTCATCTGATGTTTTTTACGGAGGCTACGTGATTATAGAACGGCTCTGAACTTGCATTGCCCCTTTTTCATGCAACTGCGGCCGGCCCCTGCCGGCTGCAGTTTTTTTTTGTATGTCAGATTCTTTTATGACTTAAAAAATAGTGGGGCACATTATTAATGTATTCTACACCCAATACACCATGTTTATAGAGATCATGCAATGACCTGCGTGCTATAGTATAGGGGATATCCATCATCTGCATGTATTCTTTCACGGTGATAAATGTATTTTTTTCCAGAAAAGCCACCAATCCCTGATTTTCTTCCAGCAGTATGGGTATGGGTTTGAGATTGTATTTATCTGCAGCGGCCTGCCCAAAAGCATCAGGCACCAGAACGGTTTGATCTGCCACCCGCACATAACAGAGCCAATCTCCGTTTTCATTCAAAGCCCGGTATTCTCCTTTGCCGGGTTTTATTTCAGCAATCAATACGGTTTTTCCTTGCTGCTCCATGGTTGTAAAATGTATGTATATGGCAGGTTCACAGTACTTTTTTGCGGCTTGAATAAGCATGAATTTTTCCTGTTCCGCATCCACGCCTATAACTTCGCCTGAATTATCCACGCCCACCACAAGGCGACCCCCTGCCGAGTTGGCAAAAGCCACAAGGGTTCGGGCAATTTTAGGTAAACTGGTTATACTAAGCTTAAAATCCAACTCCTGACCCTCCCCCTGTTTTATTAGGTCATATAAAGAGAAAGAAATAGCCATATCGCACGACAAGTTGAAAAGTGAACACAGGCATAAGCAAACCGATATTTCAAATTTACCTGATGCTGTCAAATGGTCAACCTAATTCTTGGGTGAAGCAATTGTATCGTGGCTCCCAGCCAGCTTCGGCTACTCCATCAATTCAGCGACAATTTTACTCACAGGGGACCGGAAGAGTTTTTTCCGTGCAGATTTGCCGTGTATGGGAAAAAACATTCCGGTAAGGGACACTATCCGCAGGTATGCATAGCGTTTTCCTATCAGCAATCCCGGGATAGCACAGTCCACGACCATACCATGTCCGATAACCGCACAGGTTTTCATGATAGTCAGGGATGCCTGGTATAATACTCTGAGATGCCTGTTTCCCAGAGTTAGCAGATCGCTATACCGTTTAATTCCAGCAAAAAGCCATATTGACTAAAGTCATTTTTTGATTTTGCCATACATAGTATTTTGAATTACATTATGCAAATATTAAATCCAATAAGTCAAACATGAATACTCTGAAAAATCAACTGGACACAGTCAGCAAGTGGCAACCCTATGCTTACTCATTCATCCGCATATACCTGGGTGTGGCTTTGTTTGCCCGTGGAGCTTATCTGATAATGCATCCTGAGGCCATCTACCGGCTGGACACGATTGCCGAAATGCATATGTATTATTCGTATATCACTATTATGCATGTGCTGGGCGGCTTTATGTTGGCGCTTGGCTTTTTTGCCCGCCTCAGTGCATTTTTACAGTTGCCTATACTCCTCAGTGCCGTATTTCTTATTCATATACATGAGGGGCTTATGATGGGCGGGCAATCCCTGGAGTTGGCCGCATTGGTGCTTTTTTTGCTGATTATATTCTTGATTTTCGGACCTGGCCCACTGGCAGTAAACAAGTATTAATCAAAAGAAATACAGCATTTCAATTAAAAAGTAAAAACCTTTACCTATCTTTTAAATCTGTTAAAAAAATCCTAACCACTATGGCTACAAAAAAAAGTACATCGCATTCCGAAAAAAAATCACAGGCTGCTGAAGCGCTGAAAAAGCTTTTCTATGCCGGACTAGGTCTGGCTGAAGAAGTCAGCGAGAAAGTGCAGCAACGCTATGATGCCCTTGCGAAGAAGGGAAAGGTGCATGAAAAAGAGATTCAAAAAACGCTGAACGACATTCGCAAGTCAGCACAATCAAAAAGAGCGGAGCTGGAAAAAAAGTTTAGCAGGCTGATAAAAGAAAATGAATTCATAAAATCAAAGGAGTTTCAGTCCTTACTTAAACGACTGGAAAAAGCAAAAGAACAGCCCCAGGCGAAGCAAAAGACTAAACCTGCTTCAGGAACCAGCTCAAAGGCAAAGGCGAAGCCGAAAACCACCGCCAGTGCCGGGAGAAAAAAATCGCCAGCGAAGAAGGTAACCCAACCGGGGCCTACACCTGCTGTATCCCCTGCTGACAATCCAATCACCGGATAAAATGCTACCGGGGGAAGATGCTATGTAATGCTCTAGAACAGCTTGGATATAAACAGATCAATAATTTCCACCAGGATAAGCAGAATAATAATCATCTCAAGCAGGCTGCTTTCGCGGTGGTGATACAATTCCCGGAAAACCTTGAGGTTATCCTCAATAATGCGGATAGTGTATTCCAGCTCGCTGAAGCGCATACGCAGATCAAAATGTTTGACGAGTCCTTGGTGCAGCCGATCAAGCAGATAATCATCCCACACTACGTCCGGCACATCAAAGATGTAAATGTTTTCAGCCAGTTCATTCTGCGTATTTAAAGCTTTTCCGATAAAGCGCAGCATGTTTTTTCTGCTGATGCTCAGGCGTCCCGAAGTTTCCAGCTCAGCAGCAAAGCCCTTTATCTCCGCAAGGAGATTTTCGGTTACGGCAAAAAAATGATCCATAGCCACTGATTGAGCAAGATTCAGCATAGCGACATGAATCATTTTCATATCCATGCTGCCCACTACTATCTTGTCAAATTCAAATTGCAGCTCACTCCCGGGACGCACACAAAGTGTGAGCTCATCCCGCAACTGCCGGGAGGAAGGGGCTTTCAGAAATGGCTGAATCATTGCAATAGCTTGCTCCATTTCCTGTTGTGTGTAACCACAGAAGGCAACCACACCGTAGTTGGTAAAATACTGATACTTACTGTTTCCCAGAGTATAGAAAAGCTCGGAGGAATAGTCGGCTGCAGGCTTTACTTTGAAAAAGGATTTTATGCCCTTCAGATCCAGCTGATGGGCGATATGGACAGCGATTATACCAAAACACGTTTCCATAGTTTGTTTAAAAAATATAAAATATGTTCTGAAAAAGTAAAAGTATTCATTTGGTGCCAATTGCCTTTAATAATAAAGATCACCTGAATGAGAGAACGATACAGGTATTTATTTCCCTGGACGGGGAGCTACATAGTCCAGAGGGCCTTCCACCTGCAGCAGCCAGAAGTCAGGCAGAGGCAAAAATCCGGTTCCTGTTTTAAGGACCTCCCACCCCAGCAATAAATCCATAGATCCCCGATTTACGGCCACCAGCGGGCAATAGCCCAGGCGGGCCGGATCAAACCATTTGTTTCCTGCAACGGTATAATCCAGATAATGACTCCCCCGCCATCCGCGTGGAAATTTTTTTCCGGCAGCTTCCCGCAATTCATAATGACCAAAGGTTACGGGTACTTCACGTTTATTAAGCAGTGGACGGGAGGGCGGTTCAATGCCGGTTTGGTGGATCCTGACATTCCATCCCCGCACCCGGCCGCTTTCGGGATCTCGGAAAAAAGTTTTACGGAAAGTACGCCAAAGGATTTTATGCAAAAGTGGTGGAAGACTCAGATCTATTCCCAGATACATCTTTCCGGCCATTTGCTCCGGAGCCAGAGCATATCCTTGCAGCATAACTTCAAACAGCTGCCGGTTATTCATCTTCAAAAGATCTTCTTTAGTTAGCATCGTTCCGTTAATTAGAAAATGATTTTATTCTTCACTCCACGATTGGGCAACCACTGCTGCAACGGCCATGATGGAAGTCATAGGGTTTACCCCGATGTTTGACGGGAAGAGCGAAGAATCGGCAATGACCAGTCCATCCACTCCCTCTACCTGAAATTTTTCTCTTACGTGAACTCCGCAAAAAAAATGCGTGGCTACCATGGGAATCATTCCGCCTAGCGGTTTCATTTGCCGTATAGCACGAGCCTGTTGCCGGGAGGTGATACTTTCGGGAGCACCATACACCGAAGGCCATACTTCCTGCGCCCCTGCTTCCAGCATGGCTTCAGCAAGTATGGACAAACCATAGAGCAGCTTTTGCCTGTCACGGGGAGTAAGCGTATAGTAGACTAACGGACCTGCAGGACCCCGCAGTACCTTACCCCTTGCTTCTGCCCTGCAGGCTACACCCCAAAGTGCTACCTGATCGAGCTTCTGCAGCCGTGCAGCGAGAACCTTACCCGCACCCGGCACTCTGGCTGCCCGAAAGGCACGCGGCATCCCCAGACTTTCCAACTTGATATTCTCCTCACTCCAGTGGAGACTATGCACCGATTGGGTCGCCTCCGGCATGCCGAAGATGGCATGAGGGAAAAGGCCAGCCATGGCAGCTCCCGGATGGCATTGAAAACCATTGCCATAGAAACGTATTCCACTGCTGAGCAGAAGCCAGGGAGTTTGAATGGCACTGGCAGCCATAATCACTGCCTTACGCGCATGGGCTTGCAACTTTTTGCCGCTCTCAAACCGGGCTTTCACACCTGTAGCCCTTCTTTGTGATACCACAATTTTTTTTACCTCACAGCGTGCATATACGCGCGCTCCACGGGCAATAGCCTGCGGTATGAGAGCTACATCCACGCTCTGTTTTGCTTGCACCGGACACCCCTGCAGGCATCTGCCCCGTCCCTGGCAATCTTTCACGTTTCGGCTGATAGGCTCGGCCCGGCTGCCTAAAACCCTAAGCATAGTGCCCCCGTTGTTGCCGAGCAGATGGGTCGGGGTTTTCTCCACATGCAGTATATCGGTTACCCACTGCTGGGCATCCAGCAACACTTCCCAGGGTAGTAGTCTTTTCCATTTACTGTCTTGCTCCACCCATTCCTGCCATATCTTCTCAGGAAAGGGTATTTGAATAGCTCCGTTAATATATGTGCTACCGCCAATACATCGCCCCTGCAGCAAAGGCATCACGTCTTCACCAATGGCTGCCAGTGCTCCCCCATCGCGGTACAGTGTACTCAATGCCTCCAAGGCATCTCCCGGAGCCGGGCGTGGCGGAGGGCCCTCCTCAATGAGAATGACGCTTTTACCGGCAGCAGTAAGCCACCAGGCACACACTGCCCCCGCTGCACCGCAGCCCACAATCACAAAATCGGCTTCATCTGTAAGATCTATAGCTGAATTGTCAATCATGACTGTAGCATCAGTGCAGTTAACTTCCACCATTGCACCAAATGCCTGATGCGCGCTGAGGGATGGTTATACAGTTTTTGGATGAGTTTCTCTTTTTGATTATCCGATAACCAGGCAAACACCTTTCCATAGTTCAACAAGGAGTATACTTGTAAGATCAACAGGGAGCCATAGAGCAGCCAGCGAATCTGGCGTGGGAAAACATGTAAAGATGCTGTCCCTTTCCATCCGGGAACGATTGTTTTAAACAGGGCACGCATACACAGCAAAATTTTGATACGCAACAGCCTGTTCAGCGTCTGCTGAAGCAGGTCGGGATACAAAAAAAATGATAACTTGACCCGCCTTTATTAACCGAAAATATGACACTTCCCAGGAAAATTTCAGTCCACAATATAGGTATATTAAAAGGCCTTGACGCCACAGCCATTGCCGAAAAAATAAAGAAAAAAGAGATGACGCCTGCAGAAGCTGTGGCGTGTGTGCATGAACGGGCCGAAAAGGCGCGGGAGCTGAATGCAATTGTTGCGGAAGACTACCAAAAGTATGTATCCGGCTACCAAAGCCGGGGATTCTTTGCCGGAGTACCCACTTTTATTAAAGACCTCGTTAAACTTCGTGGTTTCCCTACCCGCTATGGATGTGAAGGCATGCCTCCGGTGGTCGCCAAAAAAAATGACAAAGTGGTAGATCAATTCTTATCAGCAGGGTTCATTGCACTGGGGAAAAGCGCAACCTCAGAATTCGGATTACTGCCCAGTTCGGAATCAAGGCTTACCGGGCCCACAAGGAATCCCGTCCATACGGAATATTCCACCGGAGGCTCATCCGGAGGTGCAGGTGCACTTGTGGCAAGTGGAGTTGTACCTCTGGCACACGCCATGGATGGAGGAGGATCTATCCGAATACCGGCATCCTGCTGTGGTTTGGTGGGGCTCAAGCCATCCAGAGGAAGACTGTTGGGCTCAATGACAAAAGGGTTGCCAGTAGATATCGTCACCGATGGCGTCCTGACGGAAACTGTTCGGGATACGGCCAACTTTTTTGCTGCCATGGAAAGTTATTATAAACCCGCCCACCTCCCGGAAATAGGCCATGTGCAAGGGCCTGCATCTAAACGTCTCCGCATAGCTCTGTTTACCCAGAGTCCGGCAGGTATTGAAGCACATCCCGATGTGCAACGTGCTGTGCTGGATGCAGGTGAAATCTGCAGCAAGCTCGGTCATCATGTTGAACATATTGACAACCCTTATGATGACCGCATATTATTTGATTTTCTAGTGTATTACTGCTTCAATGGATGGCTGCTGCTGACTTTTGGTAAATTGGCTCTTCATTGGAAATTCAACCCTGAAAAAACTGAACCCTTCACCCGGGGGTTGCATGATTATTTCTGCAAATTGCTGCTTATGGTGCCAGGAAGCTTTTGCAGACTAAGGAATAAGTTTGTACATGACTATAATCAGCTGTTGAATAAATATGATGTATTGATGAACCCCGTGTTGCTCACTCCAACACCGCGATTAGAGTATCACGGTCCTGAAACAGGATTTATTTCTCTGGTAATGCGGCTGAACAACTTCGTCAACTTTACCATTGTACAGAATACAACCGGAGCACCGGCCATCTCTCTTCCTCTGGGGGCTTGTTCCAACGGACTGCCCATAGGGGTTCAGTTTGCTGCTCGCACCGGAGAAGAACGTAAATTGCTTGAACTGGCATTTGAGCTGGAAGCAGCAGGTGCATTCCGATTAGGGCGCGATCTGGGTCACTAAATTGGTTCTACGGTGTGATAATTGTTGACTGTTCGTCCTCGATGCTTTCATGCTTTTGCTTCCAGGCGCGATAATGATCCAGGTCTTTTTTCATCAGCTTATAAGCGAGGGTTACCACCAATGCATCATCCACATATCCAATGAAGGGAATAAAATCAGGCACCACGTCCAGCGGATTCCAGAAATAGAGTATCACCAAAAAAGCGGATCCGATGATAAACCAGGGAATTTTTGTATATCGGCCATCCCTATAGTCGCGCAAGAGGGCAAGCATAATGGAGACTGACTCCGCGTATTGTTTTAGTTTTCTGTAAAGTCGCTTCATACCAGTGCTTTTTCACGTGTCACTTTGCATTTGCTGAGCGTATTTTTTGAAATTAAGCAAAACTCGTTCATATATCCGCTGCACCTGGTGGCTATCAAAAAGAAAACCGAATGGATTATACACAACCCTGCAGGATTACAATCTGAAAGGAAACCCCGGTAACAAAACGATTACAGTTAATTACCTTAGTAAAATATCTGCGCGGAAAAACAAAATTTATGCTCCGCTACAACTGCCTGCCCGCATGGTTAGCCTAACTTTGTGTTCTTGATAAACTCTAATCTATCTGATGTTTGATTATCGTGCGTTTAACCTGCCCGTTGATGAGGTAATACCGGAAATAAAAAACAAACTGGCTACTACAAACACACTCCTTCTGCAAGCTCCCCCCGGAGCCGGTAAGAGTACACTCATTCCGCTTGCCTTACTGGATGCTCCCTGGCTAAAGAAAAAAAAAATTGTAATGCTGGAGCCCAGACGTCTTGCCGCAAAAACCATTGCTGCACGTATGGCGGCCATGCTTGGCGAGGAAACGGGAGCTACCGTGGGGTATCGCATAAGATTTGAAAACAAAATATCGTCTGCTACCCGTATCGAGGTCGTTACCGAAGGCGTTCTTACCCGCATGATTCAGCACGACAACAGCCTGGAAGATGTGGCTTTGCTGATTTTTGATGAGTTTCATGAACGGAATCTGCATGCTGACCTTGCCCTGGCTCTGAGTCGTGAAACACAACAGATACTGCGCCCTGACCTGAGAATCATGCTTATGTCTGCCACACTGGAAATTCCCATGCTAAGTTCAGCCATACACGCTGCTGTTGTGGAAAGCACGGGCAAACAATTTCCTGTACAAATTATGTATGGCACTGATGCTGATGTACAGGCTCTCCCCGAGTGCACAGCCCTTGCAGTGAAACAAATTGCCCAACAGCAGGAAGGCGACATGCTGGTTTTTCTGCCAGGTCAATCGGAAATACACAAATGTGCTGAAGTACTCGGCAAATCCTTGAAAGGCGTTAGTGTAGTACCGCTGTATGGCCAGTTATCACCCAAAGAACAACAGTTTGCCATTTTACCAGACAGATCAGGCAGACGGAAAGTCGTACTGGCCACGAACATAGCAGAAACCAGCCTTACTATTGAAGGCATTCGTATTGTAGTAGACAGTGGTTTTGAGCGAAGAGCAGTATTTGACCCAGCTACAGGATTGTCGCGGTTGATTACTACGCGTATATCCAGGCAATCAGCTGATCAGCGCGCCGGAAGAGCCGGACGTCTTACCCCTGGATTCTGTTACCGCATGTGGAGCCCTGCCACACACACACGGCTGGAACAATATCGCCCTCCGGAGATGGAATATGCTGATTTAACACGCCTGGTTCTGGAACTTGCTCACTGGGGCAATAGCGATGTGGAAACGCTCACGTGGATAACTCATCCTCCCGCTACATCTATACAGCGTGCTACGGAGCTTCTGCATCATCTGGAAGCCCTGGAAAATAACCGTATCACTGAACATGGCCGGCATCTCCATCGGTTGCCCACACACCCCCGCATTGCACATATGCTCATCCGCGCACAGCAAAACAATCAGCTTCCCCTTGCCACCGATATTGCTCCGCTGTTGGAAGAGCGTGATCCCCTCTCAGGAGAAACCGGCATTGATATCACCTTGCGGATAGAAGCACTGCGCAGATTCAGAAAAGAAAAAAACGGCAGTGCCCGCCTGATACAAATAGAAAAACTTGCAGCACAATATCGTGATCTCTTCGGTATAGAAGCTGACAATGGGGAAATTTATCCGTATGAAATCGGGGAACTCATTGCCTATGCATACCCTGAACGTATTGGATGCGCTCGCCCGGGCAAACAGGCTCAGTTTCAGATGGCCAACGGAAAAATGGCCATGGTACACCACCAGGATACCCTTGCGCATGAGCCCTGGCTGGCTATTGCCCACGTCAGTGAAAGAGATAACAAGGGTAAAATATTCCTGGCAGCTCCGCTTAACCCGCAGGATCTTGCACATATGGTCAAAACAAAAGATCTCATTATCTGGGATACCCGAAAGGGTGGAATTGTAGCTCAGAGAGAACTGCGTATCGGAACCCTCGTATTATCCAGCACTCCCTTGCATGAACCGGATACTGACTGCCTGATTGCAGCCATCTGCGAGGCCATTAAAAAAGAAGGAAATCTTCTGCTAAAATGGAACGAAGAAACTGCACAGCTGCAAAACCGTATTCTTTCCTTAAAAACATGGCGAGCCCACGAATCCTGGCCGGACATGCGCAAAGAAACACTCCTGCTCGCCTGCGAAAAGTGGCTGGCTCCTTTTCTGCAACATGTAAAAACGACCGATGACCTGAAAAAGCTGAATCTAAAAAGTATTCTGCTGGCTACGCTCACCTCTACCCAGCAACAGCAACTATCCAGGCTCGCCCCGGAGTTTGTGCAAGTGCCTTCCGGCTCCCGCATTCCATTGAGATATCAGGCAGATGGCTCACCTCCGGTGCTCTCGGTGCGTCTGCAGGAATGTTTCGGCATGAAAACTTCTCCTACGGTAAATGAAGGCCAGATACCGGTGCTGGTGGAACTGTTGTCCCCAGGCTTCAAGCCGGTGCAAACCACACGGGATATGAGCAACTTCTGGCGTCAGACTTACTTTGAAGTGCGCAAGGAACTAAAGCAGCGCTATCCCAAACATTACTGGCCGGATAATCCTGAAGAAGCAGAGGCTGTGCGCGGAGTAAAAAGGAAAAGTTTCCGCCCTTGAGATATCCTCTGAAAATAAGAATCAGTAAATGTGTTATGATGTGGGACCTGAAGAAAAATTAAACTCTAAATTCGCTGCGCATTTAAACCCGAAAACTGCTATGAGACCTCTGATACAACACGTGGAAGTAAGAAGATCAAAAATCCATGGACTCGGAGTTTTCGCTAAAAAAGACATCCGCAAAGGTCAGATCATTGAGCAATGTCCTTATCTGATAACCTTTCTGGAAAACCATAAATTGATAAATGATTATTTGTTTTATCGTTCACCTAAAACGGGCATGATTATTCTTGGATATGGCTGCATTTACAATCACTCTCCTGATTACAATGCCGAGTATTTTGAAGACACTGAAAAAAAGCTGATTGAATTTGTCGCAAGAAGAAACATAAAAAAAGGGGAAGAAATATTTATTCATTACGGAGATGCATACTTTAAGGATCGTAATATGCGGGTTGCTACTCCGTCATTCCGGTAAACATTATCCTGCAATAGGATGATGGCTATTCTTCATTTTTCTCTTCATCGGAATGCTCCGTTTCATCTGAAAAGTCTTCGGATTTCTTATCTACATACACTTCAATGTGCAAAATGCCCGCAGCCATCAGCAATGCTATGATAGCCGAGATAATCAGAAATAAGATCAGGAGAAAATACAAAAACTGCATGGTACAAAACTACAAAATCAAAAGCCATTGACAGCTCAGCTGCCTTAGGACTAATTTCACAGGAACAATTATGCTGACATGACGGAAACTTACCACATCCGCTTACCCGAGTTCAAAAGAGGCTTCCATCTTATCACGCAGCATGTGCTATCTGCTATTGACAAGCTGCCGGAGAGAGGCGTAATGCATGTCTTCATCAAACATACTTCAGCGGGACTAACAATAAATGAAAATGCCGATCCATCGGTGCGCGAAGATTTTGAACGCGTGTTTAATCATCTGGTAAAAGAAAACCAGCCTTATTACACACACGTACTGGAAGGCAGTGATGACCTGCCTGCTCATATCAAGGCTTCTCTGGTGGGTTCTTCGGTCAGCATTCCTATTGTTGACGGCAAACCTGATCTGGGGACCTGGCAGGGTATTTACCTGTGTGAATTCCGCAACAGGGGCGGACGCAGAGAGCTCACCGTAACCATTTACTATTAATTGCATGCTCTTAAATTATAAAGACGCCCAACCAGCTCGTGCGCAGATGAGCAGGACGTCAGAGTATTTCCTCCTCCGGAATTCTTACCGTTAGGTGATTCTCACTTTTCAGACGGGCATGTAAAGCCTCGGTTTTAGGCATTTCATACTCATAAAAGTATTGCAGCGCATACATTTTGGAATGCAAAAATTCCCGGGTATAAGATGCCGAACCTTGTTTCAGCAATTCCTCCGCAGTGTATCCCTGTTTCAGCCACTGCCACCCCACGGCAATTATTCCAAACAGCTCCAGATAAAGTGTGGCATCCGCAAGAAATACCTCCGCTCCCTCGGTCTGAGCAGTTTCCATCAGATGCTGAGTAATCTGCTGCAGCTTTATTACTTCTTCTTCCAGTCTGATAGCATACGACTCAAGACGCTCTGAATAGCGCGATCGGTCAATATCCCGCATTACCTCCTGAATAAGCAACATGGTGGCTCGTCCACCCTGAAGGGGCACTTTACGCCCCAGCAAGTCAATACCGTGAATTGCTGTAACACCCTCGTGGAGGGTATGAATGCGTGTTTCCCTGTAAAACAACTCTGCCATATAGTCCTTCGTGTAGCCATATCCGCCAAAACACTGCAGAGCCGCACTCGTAGCCAGAATGCTCATTTCAGCCGGATAGGACTTTACCACCGGTGTCAGTAACTCCAGCTTCAGGAAATTTTCTTCGGCCTCCTCTCCTTTACCGGTCTTCCATAGATCATAATACAGGGCCGCCTGCAGGCATAAAGCCAGTGAACCCTCCACTATAGCCTTTTGAAATAAAAGCATCCGCTTCACATCTGCATGACGAATTATCGGTATCTGAGGTTTTGCGGGATCTTTATCAGCGACATTGCGTCCCTGTAACCGCACCCGGGTATATTCCAGGGCATTGTAATAAGCTGCCGTAGCAATTGCTGAAGCTTGTATGCCCACGCCCACCCGTGCTTCATTCATCATCTGAAACATATAACCCAATCCTTTATGCGGCTCGCCAACCAGCCATCCGCGGCAGTTATTATACTCACCCATAATCAGATGTGCTATTGGCGCTCCATGGTATCCCATTTTATGAAACACACCTGCGGTATGTACATCATTGAACACCAGCTCATTCCCCTCTGGACGCAACCTCGGAACCACAAACAGAGAAATGCCTTTCGTACCTACAGGAGCTCCCATTATACGCGCCAGCATCAGATGTACAATATTTTCGCAGGCATCATGATCACCGCAGGAAATAAAAACCTTCTGCCCTTTCATGAGATAATAGCCCTTATCCGTAGGTTGAGCCAGAGTCATCACATCGCTCAGTGAGCTTCCTGCCTGCGGCTCGGTAAGTGCCATGGTGCCCTGCCATGCTCCACTGAACATTTTGGGGATAAAAGTCTGCTGGAGCTCCGCACTGCCAAATGACTCTATCAAATGGGCTGCCCCGGTGGTCAGAAACGGGTAAGCCATTGTAGAGTAATTGGCTGCTGCCATGATGAAAGCACAAGCCTGCAAAATGATAAATGGTGCTTGCTGGCCGCCCAATGCATAGGGAGCAGACATACTAATCCAGCCGTCTTCCCCAAACCGTTGCATAAGACCTTTCATGGCAGGATGCACTTTTATCCGCCCGTTTTCCAGATAGGGCGGTTGATTATCCATCTCCCTTAAAAGAGGACGCAGGTAATTAACTGCAAGGGCTTCTGCTGCGTCTATCATCATATCCATACTTTCAGTAGTATGGTCTTTAAAGTATTCGCGTTGATTGAGCAATCCGGCTTTAAAGACTTCATGCAATAAAAAACGCAGGTTTTCACGGGAGTAAAAACGAGACATTTTTGTGCCTTTTAAAAAATAACGGAAATAAAAACCTCACGCAAAGTAATACAATAAATCACACGCTTGTTTCCAACATCCGCAGTAAGAAGATCCTCTGAGGCTACTCAGATTACACTTAGTTTTTGGTTACTTTATTATCTATGGGTGGCACGGTTTTAAGATATGCATACATAGCCGCAGCTTCTGCATCGGTAAGATGCGTATAAGGGATCATGGGATAACGCAAAGCCCTCCCATCCACAGTGCCCGTTTTCAGCGCTCTGATAAACTTTTCTTCAGACCATTTGCCAATACCGCTGGACGGATGGGGAGTTATATTGGCTGAAACAATTACATTCAGGGCATCATCTTTAATCGGGTTTCCTCCCCCCAGATAGCCTTTTGTTTTTTCCGGTTCCATAATATTCAGTTCCTGAAAAGAAGCGGAGTGGCAGGTCCAGCAATCCAGATTAATGACAAGATATTTCCCATAAGCTATTTTATCAGAGGAGTCAGGAATAGTAACAGCTTTCTCAGGCAATGGCAAAGGTTTAAATGCCACTCTGGAAAGAAATTTAGTGAGCAAAGAGGGCCTGCAGGGCTTATCCGGAATGGCTACCGATGCCACCATAGGGTCATCTGAGCGCAGAAAAGCAATGATAGATTCAATATCCGTATCAGCCATATGGGGCAGTTTAGGCATATACGGTGGGACATACCGGCCGTGCCGGTTTATTCCGCTACGCAGCAAGTACATCAGCTCGGCATCTGTCCAGCTACCAATGCCATATTGGGGGTCCTGGGTAATATTTTGTGCATATATAAAACCAAATTCAGGTGCATCCTTCATCTCTCTTCCCGTAAGTTTTCCTGTTTCGAAGTTGACATGGCAATTATAACACAACATAGACGCCAGCTTTTTACCCCGGGCAACCTTCTCCGGAGTGCTATGCACCGTATAGGTCACATTTTTCACTTCATAATGCGGCAAATCGCTGAAACAAAGCCACGCTAATCCTCCTCCGGCTGTTAGTATCAGAATCAAAAAAATTATACCGCCAATTTTTAAAAATTTCATAAACTAAAGTTTATAAGGTTTGCAAATAATAAATGAAAGTATAAAAATGCTTGCTTATCAAAAAAAAAATTACAGTTTATTTTAAGTGCTAAACTGATTTTTGCAGCACAGCCTTTTGCGGTTAGGGCTATAATTGCGGACAGGGAATCATAAGGTTGCGTTGTCCACGTGTGATAAGCTTACCGGAATAAATCAATGCCAGTTCATAAGCCCCACGTCCCTCACTGGCCGATTTGAGTGTGGAAATATTCACATCATAGGAAAACCCTATTGCAAATCCCCAATATTCCAAACGCGCTCCGATAATAACAGCATCCGGAACAGGGGAAGCCACGCGCGACCATATCCCGAGGGCAAATGCCGTGGGCATTTCCCAGTCGTCTTCATTTAAACGAAACTGCACATAGGTCCCGGCATTTGCCTGCCATGCGCCCGACTGATAGAGCCCCAAAACACTGGGCAACAGATTCACCCTGCGGTGAAGTTGAATGCGTGCACCGGCATGGCCCACGTATCTCGGTGGTATTTGATATGATGAGCCCGACAAAAAACTTAATTGAGGTTGCAAAATGTGATAATACGCTCCGCCGGCATAAAAATTGAATTTTTGCCCCGGTGCAGCATGATAGAGTAAACCTGCAGCCAAATCAAAAGCAGGATTGGTGCGGCTGTTCACCGTCTGGGAGGAAACCGGATTCACCGTAGTTACCTGATACTGATCAGGCAGAATCAATTTAGTTCCGTTTAACTTCTGCTGCAGATAGGAAAGTTGAATTCCGATAATCAAGGCATGATTTTTCTTCCATCCAAGGGCTTTACGATAGGCTGCAGAAAGCGCCAGATAATTTGTGCCCAGTTCAACAGTGCCTGCCTTATCATTAAAAAACTGAATACCTGCAGCAAGATAATCATGTCGCATGCGTCCTTTCAGAAAGGAACCCTCTGCAGATACAGCTATTGTGCGAAAAGATCGGGTTATGCTCCCCCACTGACTGCGGTAATTTGCCGTAATGCGGTAATCACCTGAATAAAAGCCCGTAAGCGCAGGATTAAGCGTGAGCGGGGAAGCATTGTATTGCGAAAAATGGATATCTTGTGCTACGGCTCCCTTTACAAATGCCGACAACCCAAACCACGCGACAAGCAGGCTCAGACGCACAAAAACAACAATATCTAATGCTCTATATTTACCTGAGCACGGCCACATCACCTTTGAATATTTTGGTCTTACCGCTAATGAACTTTATCACAGCATAGTAAACATAAATACCCGTATCAACCATTTGACCTCCCGGCCGGGTGCCATCCCACGGTTGATTCATATCTGTAGTGCTGAACAACTCATTCCCCCAACGATCATACACATGCAGTTCCAATGCCGATATTTTCGGGCTGCGCAGCATAAATGCCGCATTGGGGCCGGGTATGCCCGGTGTAAAGGCAGTTGGGATAAAAACCGAGTTCTCATCAGATACTATATTAACAACAACAGATGCCGTTGCCTCACACCCATTTGAATCAGTAACTATGACGGTGTAGCGGGTAAGCTCCACGGGGTTGGCGTAAGGAGCTGCACAAGCCGAACAGCTCAAAGTGTTTTCAGGAGACCATAGATAGGAAAATAATGCTACATCGGAATGAACTGTCAGCCTGATACTATCACCGGGGAAAATAGTGGTGTCCTGCGGAATAATCTCCGCTGCCAGGGGTTCTCCAACGTTGGCAATGGGAAAAAAACCTATTACTTCACATCCGGAGGCATCGGTCACACTTACCGAATAGCTGCCCTCAGAAAGGCCGCCAATGCTATCGGTATTTTCATTATTGCTCCAGTCAATGCGATAGGGTGCTGCACCACCGCTTATGGTGATCTTAATCCAGCCATTGTTCAGACGACAGGTTTCATTTGCAAAAGTATCCACCGTAACAGCCAAATCAGAAGCTGTAGCACACGTGCCGTTACATGCACCGGGAGTCGGAGCAACATCGGTTTGCCAGCCCGCAGCTCCATCCGAGGGACGTGCCATAGCAAGGCCTGACACTGCAGTTTTACCTGCATAAGCTATCTCGGTTCCCGGTGTCATAGTGCTGGCAGCCTTCAGCCCGCTTACCGCACAGGTTGCGGGCACACAAGGTTGACTGCCATACACTGCATCAGACGTCAGCAGGGGGGCCTGCCCTGCCGCAGGTGTCCAGAAAACAGCGTCTGCCACATTGCCGGCCGGATCGTATAGCGCTACCCATCCCTTATCATTCTCCAGCGTCCATCTGCCGGGACTACAGAGATTTGCCGTGCCACAAAATGCACTCAGTGTAAAATCTACACCAGGTACATTCGCTCCGCCAACAACAATAAAGCTCAGCGGTGGAATAACTGTTCCTGATGGAAATGCAAAGGTTGCGCCATTACTTGCCGAGAATTGCGCCCCCAGCATATAACACCCCAAATCCACGGTATCGCACCTGCTGGTATTATATAGCTCAATCCACTCTTCCCCAAAAGTAGGATTGGCGCAGTCCACCATGGATTGATAAAACGGGTCAACCGGGTCAGCGGCAGGATGCACGAACACTTCATTAATCACCACCTGAGCAGTTGCCGGATAACAGATGGTTACCAGCAACAACAGACCCACTGCACAAATAAAACGGATTCCAACAGGTGTCACAGGAAAAACTTCAAAGTTTTAAAGCATCCAAAACTATTATTTTTATTCATCCTCTTCTGATTGTATTACAAACACGTTCATCTGCCACACATGGAATACGGAATATGTCGCCTCAGCATGATCCCTCTCAGAAAAGAACCCGGTCATAAAAGCGAGATGGTTACCCAGTTATTGTTCGGAGAAACCTATGAAGTTATTTCCAGAAAAAACGATTGGCTAAGCATTAAAAGTACGTATGATGATTATACCGGATGGATAGCCAGAAACCAGCATGCCCCCTGTAGCAAGGCTTATTATCTTGAGCTCTGTCAAAACCGTCAACCTGTAGCACTGGACATAGTGTCTATGGCGCTGAGTTCAGAACGCCAGCTTCCGGTGCTCATTGGCAGCACGTTGCCGGCTTTTGACGGAATGAATTTTCGTTTGGGCAGTGAAAAGTTTGTTTACAACGGCCAAGCCATTATACACGAAAACAACAATGGCTTTAACAGAGAAAAAATTCTGGAAAAGTGTGCTTTGAAATTTTTACACGCCCCATACCTTTGGGGAGGCCGCACTCCCTTTGGCATTGATTGTTCAGGATTTACTCAGGTAGTATTCAAGTTGCTGGATGTGCGCTTAAAACGTGACGCCTACCAGCAGGCCATTTCAGGCTTTGATGTACCATTTGCCGAAACTGCTAATGAGGGTGACCTGGCTTTTTTTGAAGACAAAGAAGGCAAAATTACACACGTAGGTATCGTACTCAAGAATAAGCGTATTATTCATGCTTCCGGCAAAGTGCGCATTGATCCGTTTGACGCCTATGGCATTTACAACCCCGAAACGAGAAAATATTCCCACAAGCTTAAAATGATTAAGAGAATTTTTTAGCCATGAAAATTCTTTCCGCTGCCCAGATCCGCGAAGCCGACCAATACACAATAGCACATGAACCGATTGCTTCCATAGACCTTATGGAGCGAGCTGCCAGCGTGTTTGTAAAATGGTTTACCGAAAAATTTCCACGTGGAAGGAAAGTGAAAATATTCTGTGGTATGGGCAACAACGGTGGCGATGGTCTTGCCATTGCCAGAATGCTGCTGGGTAAAGGCTATGATGTGGAAGTGTATATTGTGCGCTATGCCAATTCTGCTTCGGCTGATTTTCTTGTCAATGCAGAGCGATTAAAAAATCAACTACCCCTGCAGGATATAACAGCAGAAACTCCATTTCCGGAAATCACGAAAGATGACATTGTTGTGGATGCACTCTGGGGATCCGGATTGAACCGACCCATTACAGGCTTTGCAGCAAATCTTATTGAGCACCTCAACAGCTCTTCCGCTACGCGAATAGCCATAGATATTCCTTCTGGCCTGTATGCCGACCGCTTCAGCGATTCGGTGAAATTTAAGGCTGACTTTACACTTTCCTTTGAATTACCTAAGCTGGCTTTTCTTCTCCCAAGTGGAGCTGAATATGCAGGAGAATGGACGGTGAAGAGCATAGGATTACACCAGGGATTTATTCAGAATACAGATACAGATAATTTTCTTGTCACAGCTGAACTGGTAAAACCTTTTATCCGTACGCGCAAAAAGTTTGATCATAAAGGCACCTTCGGTCATGCACTCCTCTTCTGCGGAAGTTACGGGAAAATAGGGGCAGCACGACTATGTACTGAGGCTTGTCTCCGGGCAGGTGCAGGAATGGCTACAGCCTGCATACCCAGGTGCGGATATACCGCTTTGCAGACTGCCGTGAGCGAAGCGATGGTCGTTGCGGACAAAGAAGAAAACTTTTTAAGCGCCTTTCCCGAACTGCATCCTTTCAGTGCAATCGGTGCAGGACCGGGAATAGGCACAAACCCTGTCACCGCACAGGCCCTAAAAAAACTGCTGGAAAACACACAGTCCCCTTTGGTGCTGGATGCAGACGCACTGAATATCCTCGCGCAAAACAAAGAATGGTTGAAAATATTACCGCCCAATTGCATTCTTACCCCGCATCCCAAGGAATTTGAGCGTCTGTTCGGAAAAACAGCCAATGATTTTGAACGTCTGGCATTACAAAAATCCATGGCCAGGCAATATCAGGTCTATATCATACTTAAACTTGCACATACCAGCATTTGTACGCCCCAAGGCATAACTTACTTTAATACAACAGGCAATCCGGGCATGGCCACTGCCGGTTCGGGTGATGTGCTCACAGGAATAATTACCGGATTACTTTGCCAGGGCTATCCGCCAGACAAAAGCGCTATACTTGGGGTTTACTGGCATGGTCTGGCCGGTGATTTTGCAGCAGAACAACTCGGTCAGCCCTCTATGATTGCGGGTGATATCATACATCATCTCGGAAACGCCTTTAAAAAAATCAGCGGCAGTTGAACGATAGGAAACAATATCCGCAACAAGAACTGACGCGCACTCAGCATGTGCTTCGCTTGAATAGGGCAAAACAGCTACGTATCCGGCTTAACGCAGCCGGTCAGGCACCGGGCAAGCTTCCCTTCACTCTGGCAGCATTGCTGATTTGCTTCCTGAGCGTTGCACAAACCATTCCATCTGACCGCATGTATGACTGGAGCCAGGCAGGATTCAAAGGAACGCCTCCAGGCCTCACCATCAATCTGACGCAGCTTGGTGCCCCTGGTGACGGCAGCCAGCCTATTGACACCTGGCTGCAGCAGGCGTTGGAGTCTCTCTCCGGTAGAGCCGGTGTTATATACTTTCCTGCCGGTACCTATTTGCTACATTCATCCATACATCTGCCTGACAGCACTTTTCTCAGAGGTGCCGGTGCTGACTCTACCCATTTGGTTTTTGATCTGGGAGGCGCCCCTGTCCATTGTATCAGCATTTCCCGTGACCACACCAGTCTTGCTGGTAATTTCACCCGCATCCTTTCAGGATTGTTGCGCAACTCATCGTTGCTGATGGTTGCCGATGCACAAACATTTGAAGCTGGATGTTATGCGGAAATCCGCCAGCAAAACGGCTCATGGGATACTCGTCCGGCCAGCTATGCGCAACACTGTGTAGGGCAAATCGTGGAGGTAAAAAACGTTTCCGGTAATATTCTTGAAATTGAGCCGCCCCTTCGCTTAGATCTTGATTCCGCTTTGCATGCCGAGATACGCAAACTACATCCGGTTGTACATGCCGGTGTAGAATGCATGAAGATAAGCCGGGCCGACAGCTCTTCATCTGCTTCAGCATATCAAATCTATTTCGGTTTTGCCGTGAACGGGCTGCTCTCCGGTATTGAGAGCTTCCGCAGCATGGGAGCTCATGTAATGATTGAATACAGCAAAAACATTACAGTGACCGGCTCCTACTTTCATCATGCATGGGGATACGATGGCAGCGGAACACGCGGCTACGGTGTTTGCCTGCGTCAGCATGCAAGCGACTGTCTGATTGAAAACAATATTTTTGAATATCTCCGTCATGCCATGATGGTCAAAGAAGGAGCAAATGGCAACGTGTTTATTTACAATTATTCAAGAGAGCCCACACGCAGTGAGCCAATTTCGGACTTTACCGGAGATATATCTCTCCACGGTCATTATGCATTTGCCAACTTATTTGAAGGTAACGTGGTACAAAACATCATTATTGATCACATCTGGGGACCATCCGGCCCCTACAATACTTTTTTCCGCAACCGGGTTGTACTGTATGGAATTCTCATGACTGGCAGCGCCCCCTTTACTTCAGATCAGAATTTCGTTGCAAATGTAATTACCAATCCTGCCGCTCTTTACGGGAGTTATCTCTTATCTGGCACCGGACATTTTGAATACGGCAATTCTATTAAGGGTAATATTGTGCCGGCAGGAACAGATAGTGTCGCTGAGCGCTCTCTGTATTTCTCCAATGCACCCTCTTACTGGGATTCCATTTCGTGGCCTTCCATTGGTCCATCTTTGCAGTCCGCATCAGGATTTATACCGGCATTGTTGCGCTACTCAAATGGTCATGCTTTAACCCAATGCATAAGCTCTATAGACTCCACTTCCGATTCCACACTTACTTCAGTGGTATGGACATCGGAGCAGTCACCTTCCCGGCTTCAGATAACACCTAATCCTGCCGGCACATTTGCAGAGATCTTGGTTCCTGCCGCTTCGGCACCTTATGCCACCCTGATTGTAACGGACCTTACAGGAAAATGCCTGAGTAAAATGGTATATAAAAGAAACCTCTTTGGCACACTTCTGCATTTTGAATTTCCTGAATCGTTTCCTGCTGGGTGGTATATTTTTTATTTTGCCAGCGGAAATACTGTATACGCAACTAAAATTTTTAAAACTGCGCAATCCAAATGATTGAAAGCAACATAGCTATAATCGGGGGAGGCAACCTGGGTATTGCTCTTGCCGAGGGCTTCCTGAAGTCAGCCAATATTCCTGCCTCCCGTCTCACAGTCACCAGAAGGAAAATACAGCTTCTGCAGGCTCTGAAAGATAAGGGCGTCACCGTGCATTCGGATAATGTGCAGGCTGTTAAGCATGCCGACTGGATTATACTTGCCATCAAGCCCAAGCAGATTCTGGATGTATTAAAGGAAATTGCCCCGTACCTGCGGGATGACAAGCACCTGTTAATTTCGGTAGCAACGGGAGTGTCCATTTCAGAATTGGAGGCTATTGCCGGAAGCCAGATACCGCTGTTTCGGGCTATGCCCAATACTGCAGCCGCCATCGGGGAGTCCATGACCTGCATTTCCACAAAAAACGGAACCCCGCAGCAACAACAGCAGGTGATACATCTGTTTGAACAGATAGGCAGAGCCATTGTTATTGAAGAAGAACTGATGTCGGCAGCAACGGTACTTGCAGCCTGCGGTATTGCTTATTCCCTTCGGTATATCCGGGCAGCCTCTCAGGGTGGCATTGAAATTGGTTTTGATGCCGCAACCGCACAACTAATTGCCGCACAAACGGTTAAAGGAGCCGCTTCATTACTGATTGAAAGGGGCGAACATCCGGAGCGCGAAATTGACCGCGTTACCACCCCACAGGGATGCACTATTGCCGGCATCAATGAAATGGAGCATCAGGGTTTCAGCTCCTCGCTTATCAAGGGAATCATGACTTCCTACAAGACTATTGAAAAGCTGCATTAACGCAAGACGTTATGTCTGTATGGAAATGCACAAAATCTTTATCCAGCCGCTCCGTAAGGCTGAAGGGTAAGCAACTCTTTTATGGACACCCTGCCCTGCTTAATCAGCCCATCATGAGCGTCTACGATGCGCCACTCCATATAGCCGTGCCAGAGCGGCTCGGATTCCACCTGAATACAGCGCAGCTCACCGGCAGCAAAATGACAGCGCTTCTGAATGGCTCGCAACAGCTGTGAGTGATGCAGATGCCCATCACCAAAATTCCATCCCAACACTATGCCGGCAATGATTTCTCCATCACGCCAGGCATAATGCTCAATGTTGTCCACCGCATGCGGAACAAGCAACTGAAGCAACCTGCCATGTAAATGCATACACCGAAATGCTATGACCTTAGACACCAGCATTTGGGAAGTTGCTTCATCATAAAACCGGGATAATTGCTTCATCACCGTAGGTGTGGACTTTTTAATATACTTATCCAACTTTTCTTCGCTGTTACCGCGGAACAGCCATATACTATAAGCCCAGTTGCCGGCATAGTATCTCATGGATAACAGAAAAGACACCCCTTTCGGGTAAAAATTTCCTACCAGCGGAACGATAAACAGAGAAACCACCAGCAGCGCTATCAGCAGGGGTGAATGGAGGGTAAACACTGATGCCTCCGCATGGTACCCAAACAAAACAAAGGCACCATAAACCATGATCACATTCCATTCAAGGGGCACACCCATGGGCACGCAAGCGGTGATATGCAAATGAAAAATACTCATCAAAACCAAACCGGCCAGAGTCAGTGGTCCTCCTGATCCAAGAAGCAGCAGTATCGGAAAAGTGTATTCCAGAAATGTTCCCAGATGTGCAAGGAAGTGGGCCAGCTTACCGGGTCTCAGATCATCCGGATATTTGATGTACAGCTGTTTTTTAAACCACTCCCATCGCAACAAGGGGTGATTACTCAACATCACACACACCACAGCCGGGAAGTGGCGTGTCAGTTTAGAGGAAGCCGCCCCCCACCAGATGGCTATCCATACCCATTTCAAAGCAGCTATTTCCTCACCTGGAAAAAGAAAGCAGAAAAGCGCAATCAGGTAATGTTCGGAGCGTGCCGCCAGGTAAATAGTTTTGTCCAGCACTCCCAGCAGTGGTATCAATACAATTACCGGCAACACCATTTGGGAAGACAAGACGGGCGATACAAGGGCTCTCAGAAGAAAGAACAGCAGGGCCAGATAAAGGGTTACATCCAGCCACCCCCGTTCATCACGCCCCAGCCAGGGAATACCGGGAAACAAGGGTAATTTAATCGTACCCGGACGGGCGAAATACAGCAACCCGCCAAAGGGCGGAAAGTACTTTCCTGTAAGCGGACCACTCCCCGAACCTAAACCAGTAACCTCAAACAAAATGCTCCATAAAATAAACCTTTCCAACGCTTCTGGATGAAACCACCATGAAGCTATTGTTTCAATGCCGCCCAGATGATTTGAAAATGAACAGAACACTATCCACCCCGCAACATAAAGTATAATCTTCAGCAGATAAAAAATGTACACCGTAGCTGGCGCTCCGTAACCCTGCAGCGTCCATGCCGTGCATAACATGCGTATGCGCTGATGAAATGGCTGATTAGCCCATTGTTGATAAGTAAAAGGAAGCGGCCGGGGTTGGAACATTTTCATACTTGCTGACAGGAGCTGAATGTATGCATATTACCTGAAATCCTTAAATTAGCATACCTTGCTTTCCATAAAAAAAACACCATGCGCAACCCACTTGCTTTTCTGCTTTTAGCATGCTTTTTTGCTTTGCTGATTAACTGCAATAAGGAGCCGGACTTCACGGATATCAATAACAACAACACAAATAACAATAATAACAATAATAATAACCCGGATCTCACCCCACCAGCCGGAACCAAATATATCCCGCCCTCTACCCAACGATCAGGAAATGCCGCTGCCGGCTACGAGTATCTGGTCAGCGGGGATTATATCAGTTCGGGCATACCCTATAACATTTTTTCCAATATACCCGGCATGCGGGATAATTCCAACAGGCTTGGTCGTACAGGAGACAATGCCACGATACCACATGATTTTACAGCAGTTACCGCTCCTAACGGGGTGCGTGTGGTAGCCCCCAACTGCCTGCAATGCCATGCCGGATTCGTGAACGGTAACTTCATCGTAGGTCTGGGTAACTCTGCAGCCGACTTTTCCAGTGACCAGAGCGCACTGGCCAGCCTGGCAAGCCTGTTGATACTGCCGGGCACTCCGGAATATGATGCTTTCTTACCCTTTAAAAAGGCTTTTCAGGCTGTTGCACCTCATATTGTTTCCGAAGTGCGTGGAGCTAATGTAGCAGATAAACTGGGGGCAGTGCTGGCTGCTCATCGCGACAAAGAAACGCTGGTATGGAACGACAACCCCTCTATAAGCATTCCTTCAGAAGTTGTCATCACGGATGTGCCCCCCTGGTGGGTACTAAAAAAGAAGAATGCGATGTTTTATGCCGGCAACGGACGTGGTGATTTTTCACGTTATCTGATGGCTTCCAGCCTGCTCACCATGCAGGACTCATCCAAAGCCAACGAAGTAAACCAGCGTTTTCCTGACGTATTGGCTTACATACTTAGCCTGGAGCCGCCACCCTATCCGGGGATTATTAATGACTCTCTTGCAGAAAAGGGCCGGCTCATTTTCAATCAGACCTGTGCCAAATGCCATGGCACTTACGGCCCCGGAGGGCAATATCCCAACCTCCTTGTACCATTGGAAGAAGTAAAAACAGACCCGCTCCTGTCCAATGCTTATCAAAGTTCTACGTATGAAGCTTTTAAACAGTGGTTCAACACCGGTTGGTTTGGACGCAATCCAAACGGGGCTCAGCTTGTGGCTGAGGGAGGCTACGTTGCTCAACCGCTTGACGGCATTTGGGCTTCAGCTCCCTATCTGCATAATGGGTCTATACCTACTCTTGAAGACCTACTGAACAGCCAGCAGCGGCCCACATACTGGAAACGCACGTTTAATGACACCGATTACGATTTTGTAAAGGTAGGCTGGAAATATACAACCCCGGCATCCAAAATAGACAAAGAAACCTATGACACCACACTGCCAGGCTATGGCAACCAGGGACACTATTACGGTGATCCTTTGACTCCCGAGCAAAGAGCCGCGGTGATAGAATATCTTAAAACTCTTTGAGTCATCGCTTGACGGAGCAGCTTAGTTGTCTTCAAACTCCATGACTTCAGAATCCACCTTTTCTTCCGAAGGGCGAGTGGGTTGGTTTGCTTTATAATTTTTGGGAAGGTTGCCTGTAAGATATTCAGAAATAACAGGAAAATTATTCTTCATGATTTCGGTAATGTCGTTTGTACTGGACGGAAAATGCACAATGGCTACATCACCGGCCAGTTGTTTCCCGGTATAGTCAAAAATGGAAAAATGCACCTTAATATCCCTTTCAAAGGTATTGGTAGCCCTGTCAAGGCAATGCTCATAATTAGTGACCAGGTCAAACTGGTTGATAAAAACAAATAAATCGGTGCCATATTTTTTACGCAGGTACTGCAGCATGGCATTGTTATGAATTTTTACATTGATGTATTCCTTTTGCTTTTCATCGGGCAGTTTCAGGCGTGAGCTGGTGTGGGCTTCGGTTGACTCCTCCGGAGCAGAAAAGATCCTGAAGCCCTTTTTTCTGCTCTGAGCTTCCATCTCTTTCTTCATTTCCGGAGAAGGCATGCTGTTGTCTTTAAAATAAGAGATGTTTTTATAAATGTTGTAGAGGTCTTCGGATGCGCCCTTCGCAGTGTCCGTAAGCAACGGGCGCGTTTCATAGAGCGCCAGGATTTTAGCATTAACATTGATATTCAGCCCATAGCGAAAAAGTGTTCGCAC
The DNA here is from genome assembly GCA_026003335.1 of Chitinophagales bacterium. Lineage (NCBI taxonomy): Bacteria > Pseudomonadati > Bacteroidota > Chitinophagia > Chitinophagales > Chitinophagales bacterium. The sequence goes on from BPHB01000001.1 coordinate 798,908, forward strand.
CTCCTTTATGCTTTTATTGTTGTATTTAGCCAACTGCTCATCGGCATCAGAAAAATATAAATAAGGGTCAAAAGGAATAATCATCACCTTAGGTGAGGAAGCACCATATTGCTGAGCTGAAACCAGAAACCCGGAAAAGGTCAAAATCGCCAGGATAACTATCCGGGCAACAGAATGCATAAGTGTGTGCATAGCTAAAAACTGTATTTTCATTTGAAAAATATTTTATAAATGTCATTACCAAAAGCAAACGCCATAAGCACCAGTAGAATAATCATACCCAATACTTGGGCTTGTTCAAGAAACTTGTCGCTGACGGGCTTTCCACGAATAGCTTCAATAAGGATGAAAAGCACGTGACCACCATCCAAAGCCGGTATGGGGAGCAGATTCATAAATGCCAGTATAAATGAAATAAGCCCGGTCAGATACCAAAACCTTTCCCACAGCCATACACCGCCATAAATCTGGGCAATACCAATGGGGCTCTGAATAGATTCCGATGCTTTCACTTTGCCGGTGAGAATTTTTACCAGTCCTACGGCATTGAACCAGATAGCTTCCCAACCATCTTTTGCCCCGAAAAACACGGCAGAAGCGAGGGTATATTTTTTTCGCGGATAAGGATCCGGAAACGGTGCATGGGTAAAGCCAATGGTTCCGGCCTCGCTGACCGGGGGCGCTATGGTAAGAGTATCTTCATTCCGCTTTATCAGCAGGGTAACCGTTTGTGAAGCATGCTGAATGGTAAGCTCGCGCATTTCGCCATACGATCTTATTGGATAACCATTAAAGGCCAGAATTTTATCTCCTTTCATCAGGCCTGCTTCCCGGGCTGTTTCGCTGATTACGCTATCTACCACAAAAGGAAAATTTTCCATGGTGATAAAGCGATCCTTGGAAGTTTTGAAATTCTGAAATAAATCTTCAGGCAGGCTTACCTGTACAATTTGCCCTCCGCGATCTATCGTTACCTCTGCCCCAAAAAATATTTTCAATGACATCAGCTCAACAGACCGTCTGACGGGCTTCCCGTTTATTTCCAGAATCTTATCTCCTGTATGAATACCATGCTGACGTGCCAGAGCGTAAGCGTATATCCCATCCTGCACATTCTCTGGAGGCAGGTAACCTTGCTTGTAATAAAGCAGCCAGAAGGCAAAAATAAAAATACCCAGCAGCACATTCATCACAATGCCGGCAATCATCACAATAAACCGCTGCCAGAGCGGTTTACTCCTGAATTCATAAGGCTGAGGCAACGTTCGCTGATACGATTTGTCAAGCGATTCGTCAATCATGCCGGATATCTTGACATAGCCGCCAAGCGGAAACCATCCAATACCATATTCGGTATCGCCTACTCTACGGCTGAATAATTTCCAACCTCCGAAATCAAAGAAAATAAAAAACTTTTCCACCCTGATACCGAAAGCCCGCGCGGCCAGAAAATGGCCAAACTCATGAATAAAAACCAACAGGCCTAATCCCAACAGCAACTGGCCTGTCATGACAAGAGTTTCCATATCCGAATAGCTGAAATGTAAAGTTTTCAAAGATAATCGTTCATCCGTTGAGCACACTCACAACAGAGGACATTTTACCCCACATAACTTTTTTTCGTAGTCATAAATGGACGGCCGGCCGAAAACTTGAGCAAAATCAAAGCAGAATGTTAAAAAAATATGATTTTTGCACCTGTTTAACACTGTAAAACCCGCCTTTGTATGACAAATGATGTTTTTGCTAAATGTGAAACCCATGATGGTTACTTCGGTATGTTTCGCTCAATGGGCGACCGCTATTTTACCATGCCTGTTTTAGACCCTATTCCCGGCACAACTACGCTGTTTAATAGTCAGCGCTGCATTCAGTGGTCTATTAATAACTATCTCGGATTAGCCCAAAGCGAAGAGATAAAACAGGTAGCTGTTGAAGCGGCAAAAAAATACAGTACCAGTGCTCCTATGGGCTCCCGTATGATGACCGGCAACACCCGATATCATGTAGAACTGGAAGAAGCCTTTGCCGAATATCTCCAAAAGGAAAGTGCCGTGGTGTTTAACTATGGTTATCTGGGAGTGCTGGGAACCATTCAGGCGCTTATAGACAAAAATGATACAATCCTGATAGATAAGCTCTCCCACGCCTCCATGCTGGATGCGATGTTTCTGTCACAGGGAAAATTCCGCGTTTTCCGGCACAATGATATGAACAGTCTGGAAGAGCACCTGAAACATATAAATCGCGATAGGAAGGGTGGTATACTGATTATGACCGAAGGCGTATTTGGCATGCAGGGTGATTTAGCTAAACTGGATGAAATTGCTGAACTGAAGGAAAAATATGATGCCCGTCTCTTTGTAGATGATGCGCATGGCTTTGGCATTATGGGTGATCAGGGGCGTGGTACAGCTTCTTATTTCGGAGTTCACGACAAGGTGGATATCTATTTCGGAACCTTTGCCAAGGCTTATGCCAGCATCGGAGGCGTTACGGCAACCAAACATAACGTAGCCGAGTGGATTCGCTATAATGCACGCACGCAGGTGTTTGCCAAAAGCCTTCCGATGATTTATGTGGAAACATTGCGCAAAACCCTTGAGATTATCCGTACAGACGAAACACGCAGGGCCCGCATGTGGGAAGTATCCAAAAAGCTGCGCAGCGGGCTGCAGGAGCTGGGATACCATGTAGGCGATGTACCTTCGCCTATTGTACCTGTGTATGTTCCGGCCGGTGATGCTCAGATAGGTATGCAAATCGTTATCCGTCTGCGCGAGTTGGGTGTTTTTGTTACCGGAGTGGTTTATCCCGTTGTCCCGAAGGGAATTATTCTCTTCCGCATGATACCCACGGCAGCCCATAGCGATGAGGAGATAGACATTACGCTGAAGGCCTACCGTCAGGTCAGGGATGAATTAAAGCTGAAACTAAACAACCCGGCTCCCGTGTCGGCCAGTCAGGATTGACTTTTTCTTGCGGATGCAAAAACCTAAAGTGCTCATTACCGGAGCTTCCCGCGGTATCGGGGCGGCTGTGGCCTTACAGTTGCAGCGTGAAGGATACCAGGTAACAGGCACCTCCAGAAATCCTGACGATACCTTAAAGGATATTCGTTTTCTAAAACTGGATCTGACTGCGCCTGAAAGCATTAAGAGTTGCATACGTGAAGCCGGTGAAATAGATATCTTAATCAACAATGCCGGCATCAGCCAGATGGGAGCAGTTGAAGAAATTCCTCCCGAAAAAATAAGAGAGCTTTTTGAAATCAACTTTTTTGGAGCGGTGGAGATGATGCAAGCTGTGCTCCCCCGTATGCGGGCAAACCGGCAAGGGATGATAATTAATATTGGCTCTTTGGCCGGAAGATTTGCCCTTCCGTTCAGGGCCAGCTACTCTGCCTCCAAGTTTGCTCTGGCCGGCTTTACATGGGCTTTAAGAAATGAGGTAATGCCCTTTGGTATTAAAGTAACCACCATAGAGCCAGGAGATATTCGCACCGGAATAAACCCGGAGTTGTTTTTGCACCCAGAGTCGGAATACAGACCTTATCTGGAAAAAACCAGCAAGAGCCGTTCCGCATCCATGGAGCAAGCGCCTGAGCCGGAAAAGGTTGCCAGGGTTGTTACCTTCATAGTGCAGCGTTATTATTCCAAACCGGGCTACCCTGCCCCCTTTTACTATGCCGGTAAACATGCGTCTTTTCTGGTGCACGCAAGCCGGCTCATACCTGATATATGGCTGGAAAAATTGATTCGGAAAAGCTGCGGATTGCAGGATCACCTGCCGACTCATTAAAACAAGAAGGGGAGCTGGTTTACATTCAGCCCCCCTTCTTGAACCCAACCCTCATAGAAACCTTCAATTCACCACCATAATTTTTTTATGTGCACTGCCTTCAGAAGTTCTTAAGGATAACTGATACACCCCATTGGATAAATTATTGACTGGCAATTCCAGAGTACCGCTGACTCCATTCTCCCATTTTTTATAAATAACCGTTTTTCCGTTCAGATCGCTGAGTATTGCTTCCACAGGCTGATCGGTCACACTGCCCAGGCTAATGTGCCCCTTTCCGCTCATCGGATTAGGAAACACTTCAAAACCGAAGTCTGAGCTGGCTGTGATCCTTGTGTTGTATTCAGGACTCTTATTACCATGTACAACATTTTCATATATATGGTTGAAAACAGGCTCAAACATAGCATTCGGGTAAAGAATGGCATCCATTTTTACTTCATATTCAGCTCCGGGTTCCAGATCAGAGAGAACAGCCTGCGCAGCAGAGACCGTAACATAATTCCACACTTCATTTCCCGCTTTCCGATATCCTATCCGATAAGCTGAAGCTCCCGTCCGGGTATCCCAGTAGAGAATAATCTCTCGGGGATTGGGTTTGCGGCTTGCAAACTGAACATCATAGCTGGAAACGTTCTCCACCGGATATGACACACACTCTCCCAGCACATCGTTGGCAAAATTGGGCAAGCCGTATTTACTGATTTTGCCACCCAGGTAAACTCCCTGTTCCACAAAGTTGCAGTTGGTGCCTTTTATGTTAGGTCTGGTAATGGTACCCAGATACTGGCTGTTTCGGAGAGCAACATAAATCTTATCATCAGGACCCAGCTGAAGCGAACCGATATAGGCTGATGCCGTAGCAACCAAAACACGCGTAAGGTTAATATCCCGGGGAATCATACTAAACTGATAAATTCTTCGGGAAAGAAATTCCGCTACGTACAGGTATTCACAATTAGGAGAAAAACTCGCAGTGAAGCCACTTACATTCAGGAAACGATAGTTGCTGATAATTCCGGTTTCGGCATCAAAGTCATACAGGCCGGTGGGCGACTGGTTGCCGCAATAAACAAGGCGTTGCCCATTTCTGGAAGCCTTCATCTCTCCGGCCGTTTCATTTATCACAGGCCCTACCTTGCTCTTTACCACTCCGGTAATGCCATTAGCGGTTAACTGAAACACATAAAAACTGTCTGTATTCACTTTATGTGTAATTATCCAGTAGTCGCGCCCATTGGCATGAGCTACTGCTGTAAGAGACTCATTGGTCTTACCGGTTAGTTTCACCCCAGATACCACCACATCGCCCAAACCTCCATCCAGGTTCATATCAATAATGCTATAGCTTAATCCCCCCTCAAAGGCATTTTCATAACAATCGGTGGTGAACAGGTAGTAAACATTGGTACTTCCGGGTTTTTTCAAAATCAGCGATGACTGAATAGAGCTGGCGCAACCCGGTTGGTTAACCAGCGCCCCATTAGGCATGATCTGGTGATTGCGGTTCCAGATTGCCCCCACGTTAGGCATATCGCCCCCGTTTGTATAAAACAGCAGATTACCGGCCCTGTCAGAAATCACGGCTACCCCCTCATTGGCCTCCATAGCTCCATTCGTTAGAGCTACCGGATTGCCGGGATTAAAGTCTAAGCCGGCTTGCATGCCGAAATACCAGATATTGGCTTGTTTGGAGTTTTGTGCATTCCCTGGATAGATGGTTGAGATCAGCCCCACAAGGGTCAACAGCTTCAATATTCTCATACTTGCGCCTCGGTTTTTTTTCTTAGTTCATAACTGGGTTTTTATAATTAGCACATGGGAAGGTGATACCTAATACGGCAGGCTATAAAACTTTGTTGCAGGGACATGCTTCAAAATCCAGACATTGTGTAAAAAAAAATGAACCACCTGTTGCTTTTAAGGGATGAAATGCCTACCTTAGTAAAGCTTAAATGATGGAACCCGATTTAAAAACTAAAATCCAACCCATATGGCAAAATTTTACCCAATCCTTTTTGCTATTCTCATCCCTGTTTGCCTGTGGTCACAGGACCTGACCATCAAAGGCTCCGTTACCGTTCAGCCAGATGCGCTTTTATACGTTCGTGATGGGAACGTGAATATTTACTCAACTGGCTCGTTGGACATCCAGTCAACAGGCAGCCAACGGGGAAAGGTTTATGTGGAGGCTGAAGGCCTTGGCGCTGCCACCTGGACGTGCAACGGAAACACTACCGGCACAGGTGAAGTCAAATTTATAGGCAACGGGATAGCTGTGGATTACACCATCAATGGGTCCAATGTATCCTTTCCGCACCTGATAATTGATAACTGGGAATTGGTCGGGGGTTTCAATATTGCCACAGTGACATTGGAAAATAATGTAAAGGTCACCGAATCGCTCGCCCTGAATAACGGACGCATAGTGACCAGCAACAATGAAATTCATATCGCAAACAGCAATCCGGCCAGCATAAGTGGCAATTTCGGATCCAATTATTCCAATTTTATTGAAGGCACGCTACGCAGAGACGTAGATACCGGTGCAACCAACTACTACCGTTTCCCTATTGGAGCGACTCCCAAAGATACCACCCTGCCGGTGGACTTCCGTGGATATAATCCGATCTCTATAGACTTGCGCAGCAGCATTGGCGCCATAAAGCCCGATACGGTGAACAGCATTGCAGCCAAGTTTGTCCCTATGGATGACATTGGAACAATCAGTATCAATACCGTAACCAACAATTGCTATTACACCAGCGCAGTGCAATTCCTTGAATTTTTCTGGATGGTAAAAAAATTCGGCTATTGGTCAGTTAAACCTGATGTAAACAATGCCAGTCTCGTATGGAATTATGATTTTTATGCTTTCCCGGATAAAGATTGGCTGCTTTATCAGAATCCGGGCCTTACGCATCTGAAAATCTTCAAAGCCCCCGACAGCTTCACCCCAGGACCTACAGCCGACTGGTCTCCCTACTTATGGGGCTCAGGCAACTTATGTGACGGAGTGACTGTCTATAACAATGATTTCCGCTGGATTAGAGGCCCCAATGATCCTGCTTCGGGTTTCCCCTTCTACCAAACCGACAGCATACGTGCATCAGGCCTCACCTCCTTTTCCAATGAAGGACTGGGAGGCGGTACGGGTGCTGGCCTGCCTATAGAACTGCTCTTTTTGCAGGCTGAACCAGTTAATAATACATTCATTCGTGTAAAATGGGCTACTGCAACTGAAATCAACAATGCAGGATTTGAAGTACAACGCAGCACAGACGGAGTAACCTTTGAAAAAATTGCCTGGGTTGACGGAGCAGGCAACTCCAGCAGCACTCTTAACTACAACTACCCGGACTATGACGTACAGCCCAACGTGCTCTACTATTACAGATTAAAACAGGTTGATCTGGACGGCACTGAAGAGCTTACTTACGTGGTGAGCGCCATGATTACCTCTTCAGGAATATTTACCATAAGCGACTTCATACCTAACCCGGCTTTTGACAACAGCCGTATTGAGGTGGTTACTTCAACGGAGAAAGACCTGCATGTCACGATATACAACACCCTGGGCCAGATTATTCAGAAATCAAAACATCATGTAATGCCTGGCACCAACCAGATTACCTTTCAATTGGGCTGGCTGGCGGATGGCACGTATTACGCTATCATCCATGCAGACAACGAGTTTTACAGCCGCAAACTCGTGCTGAACAGGCCTTAAAAGGCGCTGAAGCAACTAATTCCAACAAAAAGGTCAGGAAGTTTCAGTCCTGACCTTTTTTATTTTGTTATTTTGCCGGTTCAAATCCAATGACATGAAACAAAACATATTATTCCTGTTGTTGTATGCAATAATTTCTTTACCTGCAATAGCTCAGAAAAACAAAACTGTTTCCTCACCAACATCAGCTTTTCCCAGAGATAGTCTCTTTGCCCTGCAGGAAAAAATTTATAATGCCGCCATCAGGTATAACGACCTCAAAGCCGCCCAGCACGCGCTGTACGCCATGATAGCCCTGCAGCCCGGTAGAACAGGACTTAAAGACACTCTGGCCTACCTGTACTACAATGAAGGAAACTACGTGCAGGTAGTGTTGCTGGGGAAAGATATTCTGTCTGCAAAGCCCGACAATCCGGAAATATTGGAGCTGGTGGCCGTATCCCAACAAAACCTGGGGCTCCTCAAAGACGCACTGGAGAATTTTGAAAAGCTTTATAACATCACCCAAAATGCTGTTCATCGCTACAACATCGCCTCTCTGCAATACATGCTCAAACGCTATGGTGAATGCAGTGAAAGTCTGAATGCTATTCTGGGCTTACCGGATAATCCGGGCAACGTAACCATATCAACCAGCACCGGAGAATCACAGCAGGTACCCTTGAAAGCCGCTGCATTCAACATGCGAGGCGTGATAGCCCTGGAAATCGGGCAGCCTGAAGTGGCAATTCAAAACTTTCAGAAAGCCCTGGAACTTTTTCCTGATTTTGTACTGGCCAAAGGCAATCTGGAAAAAGCCCGTGCAGAAAAAATCCCGTCTGAACAAAAGAAACAGACACCTTCCAAAGGACAATGACCTGCTCTTCACCAAATACGCTATATTTACCTAACAGATAAAACTTTAGGTCAATTTAACCTGCCGGTGGTGCTGCATGATTGAAATCTTCAAGAAGATCAATGGGGAGGTAGTCAAAATTGCTGCTCCCGAAAGTGACTGCTGGATAAATATTTACCCCCCTTTCAGTCATGAAGACCTGGAAAATATCAGTGAGGAACTTTCTATCCCCCTGGACTTTTTAACCGATTCGCTGGACCTGGAGGAACGTTCACGCTATGAAGTGGAAGACGGAGTAAAGCTTATTGTGCTCAACACCCCTGTGCTGAACGAATCTGAACTTTTTTCCGAAAACAAGGCTATCTACATCACTATACCCATTGGCATTATTCTGCTGGATGATAAAATACTGACCATAAGCCCCTGTGAAAATCCCGTAATAGATAATTTCATCAATAAGCGGGTAAAGCAGTTTGATCCGGCCAATCGCTCCCGTTTTATCATTCAGATGCTGGACCGCAACGTATATTATTTCCTTCATTATCTAAAACAGATTAATAACAAAAGAAGCCTGATTGAGGAGGAACTGTTTCAATCATCCAGAAATAAGGAGCTGGCCCAGCTGATGAATATTCAGAAAAGCCTGGTTTATTTTGTCACTACCTTAAGGGCCAATGAACTCATGATGCTGAAAATGCAGCGCACCGATTTCCTGAAGATTGAAGAAGATGAAGAATTACGCGACCTGTTGCAGGATATAATCATTGATAACAGCCAGGCTCTTGATATGGCTAATGTTTATACAAACATTTTAAACGGCACGATGGACGCCTTTGCTTCAGTAATATCCAACAATCTAAATACCGTCATGAAGCGTCTTACCTCGGTAACTATAATGCTCATGGTGCCCACGCTTGTATCCAGCTTTTACGGCATGAATGTACACCTGCCCGGCCAGGATGCCAAACTGGCGTTTTTAATTATCATACTCGTTTCGCTGGGCCTCACCGCTCTGCTTACCTGGTTTTTCCTAAAAAAAGAATGGTTCTGAGCCTGCCCGCAGACCAATATTTTTCGTATTATCCCTTTTAGAGGAAATATTTCTTTCTTTCAGGAATTGCCTAAACTTGGCGCTGTGGACATGCCCTCCATTCACCAGTCTTTTTCTGTTCAGTTTAACTATTCGGTGCATTTTACCGAGCGGGTATTTAATCCCCGCAACGAAGTGCTTGTTCGCACCCTGCAAGCCTCAGGATGCACCGAACATAGTAAGGTGATCTTTTTTATTGATGATGGCGTGGTACGTCATCACCGGGATATTCCCGAGCAGATAGCTGCTTATATGCGGAAATATCATGAAGCTTTTCAAGCCACATGTAGTCCGATAATACTTCCGGGTGGAGAAACATGTAAAAACGATCCGTTGCTCCTGGAAATGATTCTCTCGGCCATCAACCATCATGGCATAGACCGTCATTCTTACGTGATAGCTGTAGGAGGCGGAGCGTTACTGGATCTGGTAGGCTACGCAGCAGCAATAGCACATCGCGGCATCAGGCATATCCGGATACCCACTACAGTCTTATCCCAAAATGACTCCGGAATTGGAGTAAAAAATGGCATAAATGCCTTTGGCAAGAAAAACTTTCTGGGCACTTTTGCTCCTCCCGCAGGAGTAATTAATGACTGTCAATTTCTGACTACTTTAGATAACCGTGACTGGCGGGCTGGTATTGCCGAAGCTATCAAAGTTGCCCTGATAAAGGACGCGGCTTTTTTTCGGTTTATTCAAACCAGTACTCTAGCCCTTGTGGCCAGAGACCTTCAGGTCATGCAACAGCTTATCTATCGCTGCGCAGCACTGCATCTTCAGCATATTGCAAATGGAGACCCGTTTGAAACAGGATCTTCCCGCCCCCTTGACTTCGGTCATTGGGCTTCGCATAAACTGGAATGGCTTACGAATTATTCCATCCGCCATGGAGAGGCCGTAGCCATTGGTATCTGCCTGGATGCAACGTATTCCTACCTTGCTGGTTTGCTGTCCCGTTCTGACCTGGATGATATTATTCATCTTATCGCACAATTAGGCTTTCAATTGTATTTACCTGAGCTTACTTCATATCTGAATAACCCCGATCATCCCAGATCCATTCTCTCCGGACTGAAGGAATTCCGCGAACATCTCGGAGGGAGGCTTACCGTCATGTTGCTTAATGCCATAGGGCAGGGTGTTGAAGTACATGAAATGGACCCACCGCGAATTAAAGAGGCCATTTCCCTGCTGCGTACATTCCAGGCGGAAATGTATAAATATCGCTAACAAAAAAGGGAGCACTTTTCAGCACCCCCTTAAATGCATGCATCAAACCAACCAAAATTCTATATCCCGAAGGCGTAATAATGTGTGCCCGGATAATCCGGATAGATGCCTTCAATCATTACACCCCCTTTTTTATTCTCCAGCAGGCGAACCACATCATCAACAGAATATACCGGCTGCTTGTCAATACGGGTAATAATGAAATTCTCTCTCATATCAGTGTATCTGCGAATTTTACCATCCATGATACGCGTAACTTTCACTCCGTTGCTTATACCGAGCTCCTTGAGTTCTTTTGCAGAAACCTCAGAAAATTCCACCCCGAGAACTTCCAGTACTTTAGCTTTGCTCTTCGTCATTAACTCAGTGCCCTTGTTCTGATTTTTCAGCGTTACCTCCACTACGTGTTCTTTCCCACCTCTTTCAAAAAGCACCTTTACCTTGTCTCCGGGTCTGAACTGGGCAACCACTTCCTGAAGCTTAGGCGTAGAGTTCACTTCTATTCCGTTGATAGCCTTAATTACATCTTTTGGTTGTATTCCGGCTTCATCGGCCCCGCTACCGCGCAGGACATCCTCCACATACACCCCCTTCATATCGCGCAGGCCATCTTTCTCAGCCAGATCGGAATCTATGTTACGAATGGTTACTCCCAAAAATCCCCTCTGGACAATGCCGAATTCCTTAATATCATACACCACCTTTTTAACCAGGTTTGAGGGCACGGCAAATGAATAGCCTGCGTAAGCGCCTGTGGGGCTGGCAATAGCCGTGTTAATACCAATAAGCTTACCGTCAATGCTCACCAACGCCCCACCACTGTTACCCGGATTTACAGCCGCATCCGTTTGTATAAATGACTCAATAGCGGCCTGCCCCTCCAGAATGTTTATGTTTCTCCCTTTGGCGCTGACTATGCCGGCTGTAACCGTTGAGGAAAGGTTAAACGGGTTTCCCACAGCCAGTACCCACGAACCCACCTTTATCGAATCGGAATTGCCAAATGGAATATAGGGCAGCCCGGTTTCATCTATTTTAAGCAGCGCCAGATCTGTTGAGGGGTCAGTGCCAATGAGGGTTGCCGAATATTTCTTGTTATTATGCAACACCACTTCAATGGCATCTGCATCACGAATAACATGATTATTGGTAACAATGTAACCATCAGGAGAAATAATCACACCCGACCCTGATGATATATTGGGCTGAGGTTCATAATTTTTAGGTGGTACGCCCCATCCCCAGAATCGGTCTCCGAAAAAATCATAAAACGGATTGTAATACCCATTGTTGGTACGCTTGGGCATTACCTTGGATGTCACATGCACAACCCCATCGGTGGTTGCCTCGGCTGCATAAGTGAAATCCACCGGCTGTCCGGATTCATTCACCGGAAGTACGTAATTGGCTAACCTCATTGGCTGCTGCACTTCCCGGACGATGGTAGGTTCCGGTTTATAAAAATATTGCATCGCAATATGTGTCGTAATCATACTTACGGCTGAAGAAAGCAGCACCAGCAGGATTACAGTACTCTTTTTCATCTCTCTTAGGTTTTTTAATTTGAATAAATCACTTTTTGTTTAATCAATTTTAATGCCTTTTTGCTAGAGTGAAATATTAACACTAAAAATGCATGATTGGTATATGCAGTACAGTAATTTTGGCATTCTTTTACTTGCTTTAACACAATTTAACCGCTGAAGGTTTAATGAAAACTATTGTCTTTTATAAATATCAAGGTAATGGGAACGACTTTATCGTGATAGACAACCGCCAGCAGCAGGTAAACGGGCTCTCTTCTGATATCATCCGTTCCCTTTGTCATCGTCAATTTGGCATTGGTGCTGACGGCCTGATTCTTATGCACGCTTCCGGGGAGTATGATTTCATCATGCAGTATTTTAATTCCGATGGCCGGGAAAGCACTATGTGTGGTAACGGAGGTCGGTGCATAGTCCGCTTTGCCCAACATCTGGCTCTCATTACAGATAGGGCACGCTTTCTTGCTGTTGATGGACCTCATGAAGCAATCATCCGCAAAGATGGCCTCATCATGCTGAAAATGAAAGATGTGGCCGTGGTGACTCTCAAAGGAGAAGATTTCGTTCTGGATACCGGTTCCCCTCACTATGTCAGGTTTGCTGAGCATGTACACATGTTGCACGTTCCGGATGAGAGCAGGAAAATCCGGAATGCTGAGGAGTTTGTAAAAGAAGGCATCAACGTGAATTTCGTTGAAATGCAGGAAGGAAAGCTTTTTGTACGAACCTATGAACGCGGGGTGGAAGACGAAACGCTATCCTGCGGAACAGGAGTTGTTGCGGCAGCCCTTGTAAGCTCAATAAAATCGGGCTCTGAGGCGGGCCGCCAAAATGTTGCAGTGGAGACCCCCGGAGGATATTTTGAGGTTTCTTTTTTAAAAAAACAAGACGGGGGTTTTTCCGATATATGGCTTATCGGGGATGCCCGTCTAGTATTTAAAGGCGAAGTGGAAATACCCTCCTCAAACCCCTACCCCCTAAAGATCACCACATAGCCGGTAAAGATGGATTTCCACGCATCGTTTAACTTCAGAATAAAGTAATAGGTGCCATCCGGCAGCGGTTCGCCATCCTGATTAACCCCATTCCACTGGTTTCTGTAGCCTTTCTTGCGATACACCTCGTTACCCCAGCGGTTGAAAATGATAACCTCATTATCAGGATACTTTTCTAGCCCCTGAATCTCCCAGAATTCATTTGACTCATCCTGGTTAGGAGATATGGCATTAGGTATGAAAAGACGCGGATCAGCTGCATCAATGGTGATATACACATTAGCCGTATCGCATAACATGGGCTCTCCATCATCACAAATCACGTAGGTAAACATATCTGTTCCTACAAATCCATCGTCCGGCACATAAGTTACCGTACCATCAGAATTGACAATCACGTTTCCGTGCTCGGGTTGATTGACGATGCCGGTAATACGAATGTTATCTCCATCCGGATCGTAATCATTGAGTAATACAAATATATCTCTGCCTTCCCCGCTGTTGCCAGGCACCGTATCATTGATGGCTACCGGTGGGCGATTGCATGAAGAAGCCTGCAGATAAAACACAGCCGATACCGAACATCCCCTATTATCTGTCACCGTAATGGCATATTGCCCGACAGCTAACCCCTCCGCCACAGCAGATTGCCTGCCGTTAGCCCATTGATAGGTGTAAGGAGGTGTCCCCCCCTGAGCTATTACTTCAATGCGCCCATCGGCCAAATCACTGCAGCTAGGATGTGTAATTATAGAGGCAGACAAACTCATAGCATCCGGTTGGTTAATACGGAAGGTGCCAACTGCGTTACATGATATCGCATCCGTAACGGTTACAGTATAATTGCCGGCTTCCACATCTTGTAAATCTTCGGCAACAGAGCCATTACTCCACAGATAAGTATAGGGAGGTGTGCCTCCATGCACACTGATAAACACACTTCCGTTTTGCTGGTTGCTACAGGTAGTATGAATGATAGTATCCTGCACAATTTGTATGGCAGTCGGCTGCCCCACGGAAACAGAATCCTCGTCCATGCAGTTATGCGCATCCTTAACAGTAACCGAATACGCTCCCGCTGCAAGGGAAGTAATAATGGCATCGCTCATTCCATTGGACCATTTATAGGAATAAGGAGGAACACCTCCGCTGACCTGGATGGCAACAGAGCCATTGTTACCACCATAACAGGATACTTCAGTCACCGCGGTAAATTCCACATCCAGTTGTGTAGGTTGTCCAATATGAAAAGTTTCCGAACCCCTGCATCCGTTACCATCCGTCACCGTAACCGAATAGGTACCGGCAGCAACTGCAATCAGATTCCTGGTGGACGTTCCGTTTGACCAGGTGTATGAATAGACCCCAGTTCCTCCGGTTATGGTTATGTTTATTGCACCACTGGAATCACCGAAACAGTTCACGTCTGTAATAATTCCTACCACGCGGATGGCTGCCGGTTCCCTAATGTTATAGGTAACACTTTCCAGGCAGCCTTTACTATCGGCAACCGTAACAGTATAGCTTCCGAAGAGCAGCCCGGTGGCATCCTCTGTGTTGTGTCCGTGCGACCAACTATACACATACGGTGGAGAACCTCCTTGTACCGTGATATCAATGCTACCATCCGCAGCACCCTGACATGACGCATCCTGTATAGCGGTAACCGCAATGCTAAGGTCAGCAGGTTGCATGATAGGGAATGTGCCCTGCCTGTTGCAGTTTTTTGCGTCCGTCACAGTAACTGTATATGTACCGGCCGCAAGAGCGCTTAGGTCTTCGGACGTGGAGCCATCGTTCCATAAATACACATAAGGAGGTGTGCCTCCGGCTACGGATATATCCAGCAATCCATTGCTGCCTCCATAACACGACACATGAGCAGAATCGGAAACAGTAATGCTGATCTCCGATGGCTGGTCAATGAGGAAAGTATGTGTTTTCACACAAGCATTGGCATCCGAAATAGTCACCGTATAACTGCCCGATGGCAGGTTACTGATATCCTTTGTATTTAAGCCATTACTCCACAGATAGGCATATGGAGCTGTACCCCCGGCTACGTTAAGCGTTATAGCTCCGTTGCTATGACCGTAGCAAGACACGTCTTGTATGTTTTGTGCCTGCACAACAAGCGCGGAAGGCTGACCGATATTGAAATTGCCAATGCGTGTACAGCCCTTTGCATCCGTCACTGTTACCTGGTAGCTTCCCGCGGAAAGAGTTTCTCCATTTTGTGTGGTTGCCCCGTTGCTCCACAGGTAAGTATAAGGTGGAGTGCCTCCACTTACATTGATACGAATATATCCGCTGGCCTCTCCGTTACATTTAGCATCACTAATGCCGGTTACACCTATGGATAAGGCCTGTGCCGGTTGACCGATATGATAGGTTGCTGTTCTGGTACAGAATTTTGCATCCGTAACCGTAACACTGTAACTGCCGGCCGTAACATGCACCAAATCTTCGCTTGTAGCTCCATTACTCCAGAGATACACATAAGGTGGAGTGCCTCCTGTAACAGATATATGAATACTACCACTTGCCTGTCCGTAGCACAGAGCGTCTGAAACACCATCCACAGTAACATTCAGCTCATCAGGCTGACTAATGATTTTACTTAATGTTTTCGCACAGTTTTGTACATCCGTTACGGTCACTGTGTATGTTCCAGCAGAAAGACTGCTCAGGTCTTCGGAACTGGCACCGTTGCTCCACAGATATGTGTAAGGTGGAGTGCCTCCCTGCACCGTGATATTAATGGCTCCGGTAGCTCCGCCATAGCATGAAGCATCTTTTGCTTCAGTAATTATCACTGCAAGATCGGTGGGTTCGCCAATGTTAAAGTTGCCCGCAACAGTACAATTCTGCATATCTGTCACCGTAACGCTGTAGCTGCCTTCACTCAGGCTGTCTAAGTGATTTGTAGTGGCTCCGTTTGACCATAGGTAGCTATAACCAGGCGTACCGCCATTAGCAGTGATATGCACAAAACCTGTAGCGGACCCATGGCACAATGCATCGGAAATCGCTGTTAA
Source organism: Chitinophagales bacterium (assembly GCA_026003335.1). Classification (NCBI taxonomy): domain Bacteria; kingdom Pseudomonadati; phylum Bacteroidota; class Chitinophagia; order Chitinophagales; species Chitinophagales bacterium. The sequence goes on from BPHB01000001.1 coordinate 815,174, forward strand.
GTTGACACTCAGAACGGGAGGTTGTCCGATATTGTAATGCGCAGTGAGCGCACAACCATTGGCATCTGTTATGGTAACACTGTAACTGCCGGCTGCCAGGTTACTAAGTGAAGCTGATGTGTCCCCACGGCTCCACAAATAAGTATAAGGTGCTGTTCCTCCATTTCCCCGAACAGAAATTCTGCCATCCGGCTTGCCGTTACAGGTAGCGTCTGCAATTCCTGTGACGCTTACGGTTAATTGCGTGGGTGCGCCAACTGTAAAGCTTTGTATTTGGACACATCCATGGGCATCTGTAACCGTAACACTGTAGTTACCGGCACTTAAGGTGTTTAAGTCTTTTGTCGTTTCACCCGTATTCCAGGCATATATATAATCCGGTGTACCTCCACTCACACTCAGGTTAATGCTGCCGTTGGCACTGCCGCTGCATGACGCATGGACAACGCTGCCGTGCACTGCCAAAGGCGATGGCTCCTCTATTACTGCTGCAAGACTCGTGACGCATCCGTTTGCATCCGTGATTATTACCGAATAACTTCCAGCAGCCAGGCCAGAAAGGTCTTCGCTTGTGTCACCGGTGCTCCACATAAACCCATAAGGGGCTACTCCTCCCGAAACCGCGAGATTCAGGTACCCCGATGCTCCGCCATTGCAACCAACATTCTGAGGTATTACGAAAGCAGTAAGAGCAGCAGGTTGGTTAATCGTTACTGTGAGCTGGCTGATACAGCTATTGGCATCTGAAACAGTTACGCTGTAGGAACCCGCAGGAATGCCTGCAATGTCTTCCGTTGTTGCTCCGTTGCTCCAGACATACTGGTAAGGAGGCACACCTCCGTTTACGCTGATATCAATTGCTCCGTTGTTTGCGGAGTTACAAAGCACATTCGTCTTTGCAAATCCAATAGTCAAAGGTGCGGGCTGATTAACAACAACCGTACTTACTGAACTGCATCCCTGTGCATCCAATACGGTAACCGTATATGAACCGGCAGATAAGGAAGCTACATCCCTGGTCTGGGCACCATGACTCCATAGATAGCTGTAAGCAGGAGTGCCTCCCTGTACAGTCAGACTTATTGCACCATTATTCATGCCACTGCATGTAAGGTGTGTTACTGAAGGTGAAACCACAAGTGCATCAGGTTGAGGCATATTTACACTTGCAACCTCAATGCAGCCTTGAGCATCCGTTACGGTAACCCCATAGACTCCGGCACCCAATCCGTGTATATCTTCGGAAGTAGCTCCGTTTGACCACTGGTAGGTGTAGCCGGGTGTTCCTCCGCTCACCGAAATATCCAGCGCCCCGTTAGTGCCTCCGTTGCAGGAAACAGGCGTTATCCCGGCAAGAGTAATACTGATGGCTGAAGGTTGTGTAATCGCATAAGACGCCTGCCTGAAGCATCCTTTTGAATCTGTAACAGTAACAGATATGGTGCCTGCTGACAAACCGCTTACATCTTCAGAGGCAGCTCCGTTTGACCACTGGTAGGTGTAGCCGGGTGTTCCTCCGCTCACCGAAATGTCCAGCGCCCCGTTAGTACCTCCGTTGCAGGAAACAGGTGTATTGGAAACTAAAGCAATTTGGATAGGCTGAGGCTGTCCTACACTCACTCCTTTTGATTTACTGCAGCCCTTGGAATCGGTAACGGTGAGAGAAAAATAAAACGCGGCCAAGCCCGTGATATCTTCTGTTGTAGCTCCGGTGTTCCATTGATAACTATACGGTGGCGTTCCACCAGTCACAGTAGCGTCAATTGCTCCGTCCTTACCTCCACTGCAGCTTGTGTTAGTAACAGCAAGTGTGATGGATAGTGAATCAGACTCATGCACGGGGACTACGGCTGTAGTTGAGCACGCATGCGCATCAGTAATCGTTACGGAGTAAGTGCCCGCAGAAATACCAGAAAGATCTTCGGTGACCGAACTATCAGACCAGAGGAAAGCATACGGCATGGTTCCGCCACTTACCGTCAGAGAGATTGCACCGTCACTGCCGCCATAACACTGCACATTAGTCACCGTCCATGTAGCTGACAACGCTGCCGGCTGGCCTACAGTTATGCTGCCGGATTGTACACAGTTATGCATATCTGTAACAGTAACTACATACGTGCCGGCACTCAGGCTGCTGATATCTTCAGTAGTATCACCTGTAGACCATACAAATGCATACGGCATGGTTCCACCATACACGGTCATATCCACGGAGCCCCCATTCCCGCCATGACAGCTTACATCTGTTTTTGCAAAGGTTAACATAAGCTGTGCAGGTTGTGCAATTGTTATCGTTGCCGCTGCTGAACAATTATGAGCATCGGCAATGGTTACCGAGTAGCTACCTGCTGTGAGCCCATTGATATCTTCGGTAGTAGCTCCTGTACTCCAGATAGATGCATAAGGCCCGGTTCCTCCGGTAACCGTTAAATCTATTGCACCATCCGCATAACCATTGCAGCTAACATCGGTTTGAGCTACGGACAGGCTCAGCAAGTCAGGCTCATAGATGACAGCTGTTGCGGTGGTGGTGCAATTATATGCATCGGTGACAGTTACAGTATAGGCACCTGCCGATATTTGTGATAAATCTTCGGTTGATGCTCCATTAGACCAGTTAAAAGTATAATTTGATACACCTCCAGTGACCGTCAAATCTATTGCTCCATCAGCACCTCCATTGCAACGCACATCAGTTTTTGCCACCATTGCCGAAAGAACATCCGGCTGTGAGATTGTTGTACTGGTTGTTGCAGAGCAATGCTGTGCATCTGTGACAGTTACAGTATAGCTACCTGCGCTCAATCCACTCAAATCCTGTGTAGTGTCTCCATTGCTCCAGTTGTAAGAGTAAGGCATGGTGCCTCCACTCACACTCAGATTAATAGCCCCATCGCTGTATCCATTGCATCGCACGTTGGACTGCGTAAGCGAAGCTGTAAGATTATCGGGCTGTAAAATCGTAACATTTCTGGTCAGCGTACAGCCCTGCGCATCCGTAACGGTTACGGCATACACACCCGCAGCAAGACCGCTGACAGCGGTTGTGGTAGCGCCATTAGACCAGTTGAATGTATAGGGCGCAGTACCTCCGCTCACCGTGAGACTTATCGCACCATTACTTTCTCCGAAGCAAATTACATCGGTTTTGCTGATAGCCACCGAAAGTCCAGAAGGCTGTGTTATGATAAAGCTCTGTGAAAGTGTGCAACCGTTGGAGTCTGACACCATAACATCATAACTACCGGCTGTCAGATTGCTGAGATCTTCCGTTGTGTCTCCCGTTGACCACAGATACACGTAAGGCACTGTTCCTCCTGTTACGGAGATGTCTATGCCGCCATTTGCAGAACCATTACAGCTGGCATGCTGTATTACATGACTTAATGATAGTGCATCGGGCTCTACAATCGCGGTGCTGTCCTGTAACTGACATCCGTTCGCATCAGAAACTGTCACGCTGTAATTTCCTGCTTCCAGTGAAGAAAGGTTTTGAATGGTATCACCGGTTGACCAGAGGAAGGCATAAGGAGCTACTCCTCCATGGACGGCAAGATGCAGCTGCCCGTCATTTCTGCCATGACAGCTTACCTGCACCGCGCTCATAGATGTTACCAGAGGCGATGGTTGTGTGATATTTGCGCCCGCAGTAGTCTGACAGCCCTGCGCATCGGTAATCGTTACCTGATAAGAGCCTATAGCCAGATCGCTTACATCCTGAGATGTTGCCCCGGTTGACCAGTTGTATGTATAGGGAGGAGTGGAGCCGGAAACAGTGAGATGAATAAATCCGTCACTGCCTCCATGACAACTCACATCCGTTACCGCCACGTTAATTGAATAAGCAGAAGGTTGTCCCACACTCACAGTCTGACTGCCACTGCATCCAAGAGAATCCACCACCTGCACGGCATAACTGCCTGCCGGTAAGCCGGCTACAAATGAATCGGTATCCGAAACCGGATTCCAGGTGTAGATGAAAGGGGGAGTACCAGAAGAGATGATTACGCTGGCGCTGCCATCACTGCCCCCATGACACGTAACATTTTTTATCGTTACTGTGAAATTCACCGAAGGATAAGAACCCAGATTTACGCTTGCGGTCTTCTGACACATTTGCGCATCGGTGACTGTAATCACATAAGTACCTCCATCAAGATTATGGATATTTTCAGTAGTTGCACCATTGGACCACATATAGGAATAAGGAGCAATCCCTCCTGAAACGCTAACAGAAGCTTCTCCATTTGATTCTCCGCACGTAGCAGGTGTTGATGAAAGGATAAGCACCAACTCATCAGGTTGTGATACTGTTGCCGACTCTACTGTAATGCAGCTTTGTGCATCTGTTACCGTAACGCTATAATAACCTGCCGGAACGCCAATGAGGTCTTTGGCCGTATCACCATTACTCCATATATATGTATAAGGAGGTGTTCCGCCCTGCACAGTTAAGTAAACTGCACCATCACTGTTGCCAAAACAGTTTGCATCTGTTTTGATAGCAGAGGCTGTAAGCATTTCTGGTTCCGATAAGGTAACACCATGGACAATGAAGCAGCCCTGTGCATCTGTTACCGTAACAGTATAATCTGCTGCCGCAATGTCCCAAAGGTCTTCGGTAGTTTCGCCATTGCTCCACAAGTAGGCGTAAGGAGGTGTTCCGCCCTGTACAGTCAAATCTATAGCACCGTCACTTCCACCATTACAGCTCACGTGTGTGATAATGTCAGATACGGTGAGCGATGCAGGATGGCTGATTGTTGCGGATACAATGGTCATACAGCCTTTAACATCAGTGATAGTTGCCGAATAAGCACCTACGGACAATCCGGAAATGTCTTCTGTCGTATCCCCGTTAGACCATAGATACGTGTAAGGCGGGGTACCTCCTGTTGCAGTGATATCCACGGCTCCATCATTACCACCATTGCAGCTTACATTAGTCTTTGTGGCTGTAGCCGAGAGTACAGTCGGCTCGATGACCGTGGCAGTAGCCAAAGTATTACAACCATGATTATCCGTCACGGTCACGTGGAATGTGCCTGCTGATAAACCAGAAATGTCTTCCAATGTATCTCCGTTTGACCAGTTAAACTGATATGGTGGCGTACCTCCATTCACGGTCAGGTCAATGGTACCATCGCTGCCGCCATGGCAACTTACGTCCGTAACAACAACTGTGGTATTCAGATCATCAGGTTGATCTATAAAGGCAGAAAGAGTAACAATACATCCCTTGTTATCCGTTACTGTAACAGAGTAGACCCCTTGAGTAAGATTCATCACATCTTTGGTGTTGTGTCCGCTGGACCAAACAAACGAAAAAGGCGGAGTTCCACCGGTCACCGTTAGGTTAACCTCGCCATCATTGCCACCATAACAGCTTACATCGGTATGTGTTTCGCTTACCTGCAACACGGGAGGCTGCGTGATGGTAACGGCCGCTGTGGCGTTGCAAAGTTGCGCATCGGTTACAGTCACTGTATAAGTTCCGCTGCTCAAGCCACCAACGTCCTGGCTGGTGGAGCCTGTTGACCACAGATAAGTATAAGGAGGCGATCCGCCAGCCACGGATAAATCTATAGCGCCATCACTCCCGCTGAAGCAACTTACGTTTGTCTGAGCTGTGGAAAGCACAAGCAATGCCGGTTCAATAATGGTTACTGTTTCGGTGAGCATACAACTTTGGGCATCCGTAACGGTTACAGTGTAGGTGCCGGCAGGCAAACTGCTGATATCTTCTTCTGTAGCGCCTGTGTTCCATATGAAAACATAAGGCGGACTTCCTCCGGTAATCGTTAAATCAATTGATCCATTATTACCCCCATTACAGCTTACATTTACCTGTGCAAAGGAAGATTCCAGGGCTGTTGGCTGGGTGATGGATGCTGCTGTGCTTACCGTGCATCCGTTATTATCTGATACAGTAACGCTGTATGTACCTACAGCAAGCGCTGTAATGTCTTCGGTACTAGCCCCGGTTGACCAACTGTAGATGTAAGGTGGCGTACCCCCGGTGACAGTTAAATCCATAGAGCCATCCATGCCGCCATAGCAACTTACATGGCTTTGTGTTGTTGTCGCGGTAAGCACATCCGGTTCGGTTATCGGTATGCTGCTGGTTATGGAGCAACTAAGACCATCTAGGATGGTTACGGTATAGACTCCTGCAGACACCCCTATAAGGTCTTCTGTAGTGGCTCCGTTTGACCAACTGTATGCATAAGGCAAGGTGCCTCCGCTCACCGTCAAATCTATAGAACCGTTACTGCCGCCATAGCAGCTTACATTGATTTTTGTAGTAGATGCCGAAAGAGCGGATGGCTGGGTAAGGGTAGCTCCCGTTGTAAATGTGCAACCGTTTGCATCGCTAACGGTCACCGTGTAGCTTCCTGCTGAAAGCCCTGAGAGGTCTTCCGTGGTGGCTCCGTTTGACCAACTGAATACATAAGGCGTAGTGCCTCCGCTCACCGTCAAATCTATAGAACCGTTGCTGCCGCCATGGCAGCTTACGTTCACCTGGCTGGTAGAAGCCGTCAGTGTGGTGGGCTCAGTAATGGTGGTTCCCGTTGTAAATGTGCAACCGTTCGCATCGTTAACGGTCACCGTGTAGTTTCCTGCTGAAAGCCCTGAGAGGTCTTCTGTGGTGGCCCCGTTTGACCAACTGTATGCATAAGGCGTAGTGCCTCCGCTCACCGTCAAATCTATAGAACCATTGCTGCCGCCATGGCAGCTTACGTTCACCTGGCTGGTAGAAGCCGTCAGTGTGGTGGGCTCAGTAATGGTGGTTCCCGTTGTAAATGTGCAACCGTTCGCATCGTTAACGGTCACCGTGTAGTTTCCTGCTGAAAGCCCTGAGAGGTCTTCTGTGGTGGCCCCGTTTGACCAACTGTATGCATAAGGCGTAGTGCCTCCGCTCACCGTCAAATCTGTAGAACCGTTGCTGCCGCCGTGGCAGCTTACGTTCACCTGTACAGTAGAGGCAGTGAGCGTAGCGGGCTCTGTAATCGTTCTGCTCAGAGTAGTCGTGCAGCCTTTTGCATCAGCTATGGTAACGACATATGTGCCGGCTGTAAGACCACTTACGTCCTGTGTATTTGCACTATTAGACCAATTATATGCATAGGGAATTGTACCACCGGTGACGTTTACATCAATTAAGCCATCATTACCACCATTGCAGCTTACATTCACCTGTGTAGCAGAAGCATTGAGTATGGCAGGTTCCGTAATATTTACACTTGCAGAAACGGTGCAGCTTTGTGCATCTGTTACAGTTACTGAATAGCTGCCCACACCTAAGCCGGAGATATTCTGCGTAGTAGCGCCATTAGACCACAGATATGAATAGGCCATTGTACCCCCTGTCACTGTGAGTCCAATAGAGCCATCAGTGAAACCATTACAACTCACATGCACAATAGGCCCAGGAATGGCCGAGAGGAGTGGGGGCTGCGTGATGGAGAAACTCTCAGTCAGTGAACACCCTTTGGCATCGTTTACCGAAACCGTATATGTTCCGGCAGATAAGCCGCTGATATCCTGTGTTGCAGCACCATTGGACCAGGCGTATGTGTAAGGAATCGTTCCTCCTGAAACCGTAAGATCAATGGACCCGTTGTTTCCTCCGAAGCAACTGACGGCCACCTCTGTTGAAGAAACCGAAAGTGCCGCAGGCTGAGTAATTGTTGCGATGGCAACCGCTGTGCAACCCTTATCATCGGTTACTGTTACGGTATACGTACCAACACTCAGACCGCTGATGTCTTCTGTTGTGGCGCTATTAGACCATGAGTAGGTATAAGGCATTGTTCCACCTGTCACACTCAAATCTACCGAGCCATCACTGCCACCATAACAGCTTACGTTGACCCATGCTCTGGAGGCAGAAAGCAAAGGGGGCTCAGTAATTTCAACCGAATCAATCCGCACGCAGTTTTTCGCATCTGTAATCGTAACCCGGTAGGTGGATGCTGACAATCCATTTATGTTTTGTGTTGTAGCCCCGTTGGACCACAAATACGTGTATGGCGAAGTGCCACCTGAAACAGCGAGATGAATTACCGAACCATCGCTGCCACCATAACAGCTTACATTGGCAGCCGTAATTGTGGAAATCAATAAGGGAGGCTGTGCAACGGTTCTGGATGCCGTTGCCGTACATCCAAGCGCATCGGTAACAGTAACGCTATAAGTGCCTGTAACCAGTCCGGTGATATTTTGTGTTATTGCACCAGTGCTCCAGTTATAGGAATAAGGAGCAGTTCCTCCGGTAACGGTCAGCACAACAGCGCCATCGTTACCACCAAAACAACTCACATCGGTTTTTACTGCATTTACCGATAATACTGCGGGTTGCGTGATAGTCGCTCCGGATAAGGCTGTACAGCCGTTTGCATCTGTAACGGTGACAGTATAGTTTCCTACTGAAAGTCCGGTAAGGTCTTCACTAGTGGCTCCGTTTGACCAGCTGTATACATAAGGCATGGTGCCTCCGGCTACCGTTAAATCAATGGAGCCATTACTGCCGCCATTGCAGCTCACGTGCGCAGGTAAAGCAGACGCGCTCAATACGGCAGGCTCGGTAATGGTTCTGGAAAGGGTTGCTGAGCAGTTGTTGGCATCGGTGACCGTAACGGTATAGGTTCCTATGCTCAGGCTGCTCAGATCCTGGGAGGTTGCCCCTGTAGACCACAGGTAGCTAAAGGGAGGAGTTCCTCCCCCCACGCTTACGTCTATCTCCCCATCATTGCCGCCATTGCAGTTCACATGTACCAGCGAGGCGGAAACCGTCAATGCAGCGGGTTCGGTAATAGTCCTGGAAAGCGTTATTGAGCAGTTATTGGCATCGGTGACCGTAACAGTATAGGTTCCGGCAGAAAGACCAAAGATATCCTCCGAAGAGGAGCCCTCAGACCAATTGAAATTATATGGTAACGTACCACCAGCAACGATAAGATTAATTGAACCATTATTGCCTCCATTGCAACTTACATGCATCAGAGAAGCGGAAGCATTTAAAACCGCTGGCTGCGTGACCTCATAGGTAGCCACCCTGCTGCAAAGGAAAGCATCTGTCACCGTAACCGTATAAGTACCGACTGTCAGTCCGGAGATATCCTGAAAAATAGATCCGTTGGACCACATATACGTCAAAGGCAGGGTTCCTCCAGAGACGGAAATATCAATAGCCCCATCGCTACCACCAAAGCAGCTCACGTTAGTTTTTGATACAAGAGTTATTACCAGCGGAGTAGCTTCCCCTACGGCAATGGAGGCCTGGGCAATACAGTTGTGTGCATCTGTAACGGTAACAGTATAATTTCCCGCTGAAAGGCCGGTGAGGTCTTCCGTGTTGGCTCCGTTACTCCAGGCATAGGTATATACTGATGTTCCTCCCGATACACTCAAATCAATGGAGCCATCGCTGCCACCATTGCAAGAGGCATCTGACGTAGTCCAGCTTAAAGATACCGGTGAGGCAGGTTGCGTTATTGTAATAGTGCCAGGAGAGGTTGTACAAGCATTGGCATCGGTCACCGTTACCGTATAATTTCCTGCCGTCAACCCGGAGAGGTCTTCTGTGTTAGCTCCGTTTGACCAGCTAAATGCATAGGGCGGAGTGCCTCCCGAAACTGTTAAGCTGATAGAACCGGAAGAGGCTCCAAAGCATAACACGTCTTGTTTTGCATAGATGATGTTTACCTGAGACGGCTCAGAGATCGTTGCCCCGGATGTTATCGTGCATCCCATTGCATCGGTTACGGTAACCGTGTAGTTACCCGCAGTGAGAGAAGAAATATTTTGTGTTGTTGCCCCATTAGACCAGAGATATGTGTAAGGCGTAGTACCTCCACTTACGGTCAGGGAGACAGAGCCGTTGTTCCCTCCGTTACAACTCACATGCACAGGCAAATTAGAAGCCGTGAGCAATGCAGGCTGTGTAATCGTTGCTCCTGCTGTGACGGAACAACCGTTCGCATCGCTAACGGTCACCGTGTAGTTTCCTGCTGAAAGCCCTGAGAGGTCTTCCGTGGTGGCTCCGTTTGACCAACTGAAAACATAAGGCGTAGTGCCTCCGCTCACCGTCAAATCTATAGAACCGTTGTTGCCGCCATAGCAGCTTACATTGATTTTTGTAGTAGATGCCGAAAGAGCGGATGGCTGGGTAATGGTAGCTCCCGTTGTAAATGTGCAACCGTTCGTATCGCTAACGGTCACCGTGTAGCTTCCTGCTGAAAGCCCTGAGAGGTCTTCTGTGGTGGCTCCGTTTGACCAACTGAATGCATAAGGCGTAGTGCCTCCGCTCACCGTCAAATCTATAGAACCGTTGCTGCCGCCATAACAGCTTACATTGATTTTTGTAGTAGATGCCGAAAGAGCGGATGGCTGGGTAAGGGTGGCTCCCGTTGTAAATGTGCAACCGTTTGCATCGCTAACGGTCACCGTGTAGCTTCCTGCTGAAAGCCCTGAGAGGTCTTCCGTGGTGGCTCCGTTTGACCAACTGAATGCATAAGGCGTGGTGCCTCCGCTCACCGTCAAATCTATAGAACCGTTGCTGCCGCCATAACAGCTTACATTGATTTTTGTAGTAGATGCCGAAAGAGCGGATGGCTGGGTAAGGGTAGCTCCCGTTGTGAATGTGCAACCGTTTGCATCGCTAACGGTCACCGTGTAGCTTCCTGCTGAAAGCCCTGAGAGGTCTTCTGTGGTGGCCCCGTTTGACCAACTGTATGCATAAGGCGTAGTGCCTCCGCTCACCGTCAAATCTATAGAACCGTTGCTGCCGCCATAACAGCTTACGTTCACCTGGCTGGTAGAAGCCGTCAGTGTGGTGGGCTCAGTAATGGTGGTTCCCGTTGTAAATGTGCAACCGTTTGCATCGCTAACGGTCACCGTGTAGCTTCCTGCTGAAAGCCCTGAGAGGTCTTCCGTGGTGGCTCCGTTTGACCAACTGAATACATAAGGCGTAGTGCCTCCGCTCACCGTCAAATCTATAGAACCGTTGCTGCCGCCATAACAGCTTACATTGATTTTTGTAGTAGATGCCGAAAGAGCGGATGGCTGGGTAAGGGTAGCTCCCGTTGTGAATGTGCAACCGTTTGCATCGCTAACGGTCACCGTGTAGCTTCCTGCTGAAAGCCCTGAGAGGTCTTCGGTGGTGGCCCCGTTTGACCAACTGTATGCATAAGGCGTAGTGCCTCCGCTCACCGTCAAATCTATAGAACCGTTATTTCCATTGTAACAGCTGACGTTCACCTGAGTAAGTGAAGCAGTAAATAATGCCGGCTGTGTAATAGTAGTAACTGAAGTTGTTGTGCAGCTGAGGGCATCAGTAACGGTAACTGTATATGTTCCAGCGGAGAGACCGGAAATATCTTGTGCTGCAGAACCGTTGGACCACAAATATGTATAGGGTGATGTGCCTCCACCTACAGTTAAATCTATGGAACCATTGTTGCCGCCATGGCAACTTACATTTACCTGCGTAAGCGAAGTGCTCAGAAGAGCTGGCTGTGTAATCGTCCTGCTTAAGGTAGCTGTACAGTTATTAGCATCCGTCACCGTCACTGCATAGCTACCTGCACTTAATCCGGTGATATCTTCTAATGTAGAACCATGGGACCACAGGAATGAGTAAGGAGTTGTACCCCCGTTTACCGTTAAATTAATGGAGCCATTACTGCCGCCATAACAGCTCACATTTACGTGTGTTGCACTGAGGGTTAATGTAAATGGCTGAGTGATAGAAGCACCTGTGGAAGCAGTACAACCATTGGCATCCGTTATTGTTACATTATATGTGCCTGCAGTTAAGCCGCTGCGGTCCTCCGTAGTTATTCCGCCAGACCATAGATAGGAATAAGGAGCTACTCCCCCGCTTACGGTTAAATCAATGGAGCCATCGCTGCCGCCATAACAGCTCACATTAACCTGTGTAAGCGAAGTACTCAGCACAGGAGGTTGTGTAATTTCAACGGAACGGGAAACCGTGCAACTGTTGGCATCGGTAACGGTAACGGTATATAGTCCAGCAGGAAGGCTGCTGCGATCCTGGGTAGTGTGTCCTGTATTCCATAAATAAGCATAGGGCCCCACTCCCCCGCTTACAGTTAAATCAATGGAGCCGTTGTTACCGCCATAGCAATACACATTTACATGCGTTTCACTGGTAGTTAATGTTGCAGGTTGTGTAATTGTTGCGCTCCGGGTAATAGTGCAACCACGGGCATCCGTCACCGTCACGGTGTAGCTACCTGCAATTAGTCCACTGATATCCTGGGTGGTAGCTCCATTAGTCCAGGCATAAGAGTAAGGTGGTGTGCCGCCTGTAGGTGTCAGATCAATAGAGCCGGTTGCAGCACCATTGCAAGCTACATTCACCTGGGTGGTGCTGCCTCCCAACGGAGGTGGCTGAGTTACCGTAGCGTTGGCAGAAGCTGTGCACCCTTTTGAATCGGTTACGGTGACGCTATATGTTCCGGCAGAAAGGACGGAGCGATCTTCCGGATCATTCGTACCAGGAATATCAGCCCAGTTGTATGTATAAGGAGCAGTACCTCCGCTGGCGGTAAGATTAATAGATCCATCGCTGCTGCCGAAACAGGTGCTGACGTTAGTGACGTCAAGGGATGCTGTGAGCTGAGCCGGTTGGGTTATGGTGAACGGAGAGGATGCCGTGCATCCGTTCAGGTCAGTTACCGTGACAGTATAGGTACCGGCTATTCTTCCACTGATATTTGCAGTTGTTGCTCCCGTTGACCAGGCATAAGTATAGGGAGCAATACCACCCGAGACAGACGTGGACACAGCACCGTTATTTCCGCCAAAACAAGAGACATGGGTAATAGAGCCGCCAATGCCAATACTGTTAGGCTGGGTAAGCACAAAAGTATCTACATCCACATACCCATCAGCATCGGTAATGGTTACGATATAGGTTCCGGCAGAAAGGCCGCTGATATCTTCAGTAGTAGCGCCTGTATTCCACTGCCAGGTATAGGGAGCCGTACCACCTGTAGTGGTCAGATCAATAGAGCCATCACTGGCACCATAGCAGCTTACATTTACTCCGTTATAGTTAGACTTTACCCCATTGGATTGTATCACGCCAATGCGGACTTTCACAAAATTGTATCTGCCACAGGCATCTGTTACTTCCACGATGAGATAGCATTTACTATCGGTATACAATTCGGAGACAGTGAAGTCCGTAATAGCCGATGCGGGATTGGAAAAGGTTCCTCCGCAAGTGGCTGTCCACTGGTAAGAGTAAGGAGGCGTTCCTTTTGACGCGGTAGCGGCAACGGTTTGAGGTATTCCTTTGACAAATGTTTTAGGAACATTATGCGAAATAACAAGTCCCTTGTCAATACTGGCCAGAAATAAAAAATTAAAGAATGCCCTTTGGGCAGCTACCTGGTTTTCCATTGAGCCAGAGTCAAATTCATGGCCGCCCTCATACATTACCATACCATTATTTGTTTTGTCAAAGCCGCGACCGAAAACAAGTTTGGCTCCATTGCGCGGAGGGCCTCCATCAGCTGTGGACACAGCAGGCGATGCTCCGATATTCCACCTGCCGGTAGTAAGTGGGATATACCATTGCTCCGATCCGTTGGTAGTTGCCGGAACCATATCGCCTACAAACTGCATAACCGGATGGTCATTAAACTGTGGATTGTAAGTAAAGGGGAGAAGCGGATTTTTGGGGTGTGATTCGGGAATCAAAGGGCCGCACTTATTGGCACCAAAGCATTGCAGGCCGTTTGAAGAAAGAAAATTCATGCGTTTACTCACATCCAGCGGGTCACTGATACCTTCCAGCACGCTCACCGCATGGCACCCCGCCCAGATGTAGCCATTGTTGAGCATATTGAAATCAAGCAAATATTTATGCTCTGCCCAGGTAGGGTCGGCATGCGGAAGCACATAGGTATCTGAGCAATCATTTAAATCGGGGGGAAGACCTACGCTGTAAAAGGAAGACGGTATGCCGGCATTAGTAAAATACGGAATGACAAGCCCATCATTCTGGTCATCAATTACCACATTGGTAAAACCGCTAAAAGTGTGAAATATAGGTGCTGCAAAATCAGAGGTAGTGTATGTGCCCACCACGCCCTGTGCCTGCCAGTATGCAATTCTGGAGGCTACTGCAGGAGTTATCCATTCTTCATCAATGATAAATGCGCTTCCTCTGTAGTTTACACCGTTGTAGGTAAAGTCAATACCGTCTTTTACCTTTCCGGGCCTGATAGACCACCTGACGGGGACCTTGTAGTTTTTTACCAGGTCATACACCATGCCATAAGGTTTAAGTCCGTTGGCAAAAGTTTGAGGAGTTACACCCAGATTTACAATAAAGCTACCGCTCCGGATGGTATCATAGGGTGTATTATATCCAATCTGTACAAAGGCTGTTGCTTTGCACCCTATGGCATCAGTAACTGTCACGATATAAACTCCCGGCAGCACACCTGTGATATCCTCGGCAGTGCTGCCATTAGACCATAGATATGCATTAGGTAAATTAGAGCCTGTAACGGTAAGGTCAGCGGCTCCGTCAGCAGATCCGTAGCGGGATGCGTCAGTTTTAGTGATGAACAGAGACATAGCTGGCGGCTCGGTAATGGTTTGGGGTATAGTAGCCGTAGCGCCTGAATAGTCAGTTACTGTTACCGTGTAGTTTCCAGCTGGTATGCCCGAGAGGTCTTCAGTAGTTGCACCGTTTGACCAGCTAAATGAGTAAGGAGCGCGTCCACCGGTCACAGTAAGGTCAACTGCACCGGAAGAATCTCCCGCACACGGGATATTGGTGCCGGAGGATGACAGGCTTAAAGCAGCAGGGGGAAAATCTGCCATCACACGTACATCATCCCAATAGTAATATTCATCATTCGCATTTGTCCGCATGCGTATGATGATTTGTACGGTATTGCCGGAAAGACCAGTTTGCGATGCTGTAAACGTATAGGGAGCCGGAAAATCGTCTGCAAAGTAGCCATTGTCAGCAAACAATACTTCCGCTCCGCCATTGATTTTGTAATAAACCCCGATATAATCGGTGCTTTCCAATGTATTGGTACTATTTTCCCGCAGTGTGACAAAAAGACTTATACTGGAATAGCCTGATATATTCACCACAGAGGATGCCCACACTACTTCAGAGGGAGAGTTACGATATTGAAACTCGTTATTCTGCACGCTAAACGTAGTTGCCGAACCGGTAATAGTCCAGAGAGAGGAAGCAACTGTGCCATTCGGATAGTTAAAAGGTTCATAATACAGATCACTAGACCCGGTAACCTGGATGTTATCTAAATAGTGACTCTCATTTACGTCATTATTGCTCACTCTGACAATAATCTGCATGGTATTTCCGCTGAGATTGCTTACGGATGCTATGCGTGTGGAGTAATTTCCAGGATTGTTGCCGTTTGTGGGGAACAGCACCTCAGCTCCGCCATTGATTTTGTAATACACGCGCAAATAGTCGGAGGCCTCCATATTGGCCGTTGCCGGTAGTTCCACTGAGGCGTTTACGAACAGCCAGTCATTAATCGGAAAAACCCGTGACTGCCAAACTACCTCTCCACCTGTATTGGTAAACTGAACCCTGCTCGACTGCACGCTGAAAACAGCAGGTGAGAAGCCATTGTTATTCAACGTCCAGGAAGGTGGATTCCCCGCACCCTGCATCTGGCCATCGTCATACGTAAAATTTTCTGAGTAAAGAGTAACCTGAGCTTGCAATTCAAACACAGTGAAGCACAGAATACACAGTATGTACCACCGTGTGATGGGAAACACGGAGCGGGTCCTTATAACGTTCATGCGAGTTGGGTTTTTACTTAGGTTTTCTGGTTAAAGATTTTAGAACAGAATAGTGGTTTTCCTTTTCTGCACCTTCTTTCTACGAGTAAATGCGCAAAAGGTTGAAATCCCGGATTGCAACGGGGAAAACCGGCCTATTGGTAAAAGTCTTCAGGAATTCAACCGGGGAGTACTGCGCAGACCTGCATTAAGCACCCATGTAGGGAGGCAAAGTCCGTGATAAGGGCAAAGAAAATCGGTAGTATCGCAAAGGGATAAGGAGAATTGTGCCGGATTTTGCAGAAAATTCAAAAGCCAGATATGATATCCGGCTTTTGTTAAATCAGCTGCAATCTATATTTACCTGGCGAGCACAAACTTGTCATGCACCAGCAGACCCTTTTGAGAGCGTATTTCCGCCACATAAATACCGTTTGGCAACTCGCTCACATTCAAACTACGGAAGCCCTGTCCGGCAGGTATCGCTCCTTCATAGACAATTGCGGCTATTTTGCCGGATGTCGAAACAACGCGCACAATAACATAATCATCTTCCTGCAGATTGTATGCCAGCTCTATATTATCAGAAATCTGATTATATAAAGTAAAAGGAGGCGCCAGACGCGGACCAATGGCAATGGTATCACAGCAGCCAAGTCTGTCGCCATGTGCCAGATGGGCCTTCAGGGCATGCGGGCTGATACAAATGGTGTGTGCCTTTTTATTATTGCCAGGAGGAATGTGACAAACCAGCACTTTCTTTGGACCGCACACAGGCGTTCTCACTACCACCCTGACGCTGTCGGTACCGGTGCAACCGGCAGAATCCGTTACTGTGACATAATACACCTGGCTCACCGTGTCACACACAGTTGTGGTAGCAGAAGAATCCCCTGAACTCCATATAAAACCATATGGCGGTAAGCCCCCGCTGACAGCAGCAGTTAAAGTGATACAGGAATCTCCGCAGTCTATCACCTGATCCGGACCGGCATGCACAGACAGCCCCAGAGAATCATAACTTATAACTATTGTATCCGTTGCAGTGCAACCAGAAGAATCTGTTACCCAAACCCAGTATGCACCGGCAGTATCGGCAACGAGGGTCTGTCCGTTTGAACTATCAGACCATAAATAAGTAGCCCATCCGGCACCGGCATCCAACACAGGCAGCGAGCCCGGACATACGGTAATGTCGGGTCCTAAATTCACTGCACAGTTTGGCACCGGAGCACTCACACAACCTCCCAGATAATCTCCATGAGCGAGATGAGCTGCCACCGCATGCACACTTATACAAATATTATGTGCCATGGCCGGATTGCCTTTCGGCACATGGCATACCAATACCTTTTTGCCATTGGGATGACAGCTTACATCTATTGCGGTAACAACCACCGTATCTGTAGCAACGCAGCCGGATGAATCTGTAACTGTTATGGTATACATTCCGGATGAGTCGCAAACTACTAAACTAGAGGTGGTATCTCCCGTGCTCCACAAATACGACAGAGATCCCTGGCCAGTGGCAACCGTATGAATGGTGACACACGAAAAAGGAGGATACCCCTTGTAAATAACGGTATCATTACCAGCAGTTACCGCACATTGGCTATATGCATGATGCGCAAATAACCATCCGGTGAATATCAGGATGACCAAGGCAATTTTTTTCATGTTTTCCTATTTGTACGTAATATAGCAAATTAACAGCAAACTTCAGAGGCTGATAATTCCTCGCCAGAATATCCGGATATGTATTGTACACTATTCACGATGAAAAAATACACGGAATAAACATCATAAAGGATGTAGTTAATACTGTTACTTACCGGTGTGCAAAGGCTGAAGTACACTGCATATATGCAGCTTGATGTATTCATCCCAACACTGAATTCCGACCATAGCAGATGCAGACCTTTGGCTATAACATATACGTTACGCCAGGCAGGACTGCTGACCGTGTGAAAACAACAAAAGCCGGAGATTAATCTCCGGCTTTTGAGCAATGTGTGCTCCTGAAAGCCTTCTTATTTCATCAGCTTAATCAGGTGTTTTTCTTCGTTCTGCTTCAATTCAAGGAAATATATCCCCGGGGTAAGTGTAGCATCCGGTGAAAGAACGATGCTGTTGAGCCCCTTATTAACGGCAACTCTCTGCGACAGTAGCTTTCTGCCCAATATGTCCATCATGCCTAACTCTGCTTTACCGGTTGCTGAAGAAACAAATTCCACATTCAGCAAATTCTCAAACGGCACGGGATAAGCCCGCACGCCAGTGAGCACCGGAATATTTTGATTGGGGGCATATTGCTCTTCATCGCCCGACCGCTTGGGAGCTACATTACAGGGCATACCGGTAATCAGCTCTGCATACAGACTACTGCCTCCATTGGTTTGACCATCGTGATAATTAGATGTGTGGCCGGGACCAAACCACAAGAACGGATGAGTGCCCCCTACAAATTCCACTTTAAGGATGTGCAGCTCAAAAGGTCCCGCACCGTTACTGTAAGGAATTTCAATCATGGAAAGTGAAGCAAAATTTCTGCCCGGAAACTCTGATATCGGGATACAGATGGTTATCCAATCTGTTGAACAGCCTGCAATACCCTGTGGCAAATAATCCCCCAAAACAACATAATCTGTAGAAGCCCCCTGAGGTCTAACCTGCAAACGGCTCCAGTCAGCAGTTCCCAGCGGATCGCGCAGCGTAATACAGAGCATATTGTTTCCATGATCCAGCACATTCTGTTTGGGCGTCCACAGATTATCGCTATATCCTAACCTGAGCTTCTTCCAGCTTTTCTGATAGTTAACAACTCTGAGATAGGTTTCAGTGGTATCCACCGGTACATGGGTGCAAACACCCTGTGGATTAATAACATCCACCGTACAGGGGTTGCCATCATCACAGGTAAAGGGAGCACAAGGGCCTCCGCAGCCGGCTATTGCAACAAAGGTGCATTCACCATCCATACATATATCTATCGTGCAGGAGTCTCCGTCATCACACACCATGGGCGTGTTTATGCACTGCCCATTGATACAGCTGTCTGTCGTACACGCATCCCCGTCATCACAGTTTACGTTCGCACACAAATCCACACAAGCCGGATCACTCTGATGTATGCATGTGCCGTTTACACATATATCTATCGTGCAGGAGTCTCCGTCATCACACACCATGGGCGTGTTTATGCACTGCCCATTGATACAGCTGTCTGTCGTACACGCATCCCCGTCATCACAGTTTACGTTCGCACACAAATCCACACAAGCCGGATCACTCTGATGTATGCATGTGCCGTTTACACATATATCTATCGTGCAGGAGTCTCCGTCATCACACACCATGGGCGTGTTTATGCACTGCCCATTGATACAGCTGTCTGTCGTACACGCATCCCCGTCATCACAGTTTACGTTCGCACACAAATCCACACAAGCCGGATCACTCTGATGTATGCATGTGCCGTTTACACATATATCTATCGTGCAGGAGTCTCCGTCATCGCAAGTTATCGGAATGTGGAAGCATTGAGAATTTTCACAGACATCCATCGTGCAGGGGTTGCCATCATCACAATTAGCTCCCGCCAGAGTAATAGAATCCGTTGTGGAACATCCTCTGGAATCCGTAACGGTTACATGATACGTTCCTGCACACAATCCCTGACCTGTCTGAACCTGCTGTGGGCGTACACAAATAGCACTTACCTTACCCCGGTTTACCACATTGGTAAATACAATCGTAATAAATCCATCGGCAACCGTAACTGGGAATGTTTTGATAACGGCAATGGCAGCTCCTCCGGCATCAGCAAAGATGTCATAGTCATCCAAAACAAGTGTTCCCTCAATGGTCACATCAAACTTTCTGTTTCCTACACCACCGGCAGGAAACAGAGAAGTTCCGAAATATATTTCAGCAAAGTGCAGTTCCACATCGTAAGGTCCGTTTATTACTGGTATGTTATAGGTCAGCGTGGCTCCGGGTGTATTCACTCCGGTATTGCGTTCTGTTTGATAAAGTGCATCATAGGTAGTACCGGCAATAGACACTCCATTGGAGAATGCAACACCTCCGGTATAGTAATTATCCGCAAGGAAAGTATCATTTGCAGTACCAATAAATTGTGGTCCTCCTGTGTTCAGACAAATACGGGTACCGTTAAATGAAGTCATATTATTTCCAATGGTAGCAGTAGTATCCCCGGTAGACCACTGATATGTATAGGGAGGCACTCCACCAAATCCAGAAGCTGTAGCCTGACCGTCACAGACGCCACAGGCAGTAGGCTGCACGGCCTGTAGCTGCATACCCACAGGGCTGGGCACATACACGCAATTACCTCCGATGCAGGTATCTAAAGTGCAGGGGTCGCCATCATCACAAAACACGCCATCACAAGAAGTAAGGCAAGAGTCCTCACCTACCGTCACACAAGCAAATTGTACACACCCGTTGGCATCGCTCACTGTTACACAATATTCACCAGGACACAAACTATCTATAGATGTGGCAGAGCTGCCATTGCTCCACTGGAATGTATAGGGAGGAGTGCCTCCGGTTGCCACCGCTGAAGCAGTACCATCACAACATGTTTCCGATGCGCACTCAAAAACAAAATCTGTTACACCGATAGAATTGGTTGTGGTGATCTCCAGACGTCTGACTCCACTCACCTGCATTATCACAGTCTGCACCGAGCCATCGCCAAGTATGGGAATTGCTATGTCTTTCAATACATTATTAAACTCATCATATGCAATCGCATGCGGGTCGCCATCCAGATGATCTACATCCACAATAACAAAAGATTGGAGCGTTGTAGGCTGATCAAAGGTGACAATGATAGTTCCTCCATCAAAGTTGTCATTCGGTACATCTACAATACCATCGCCACCTCCGGTGATATTGATCGGTATGATGGCAAGGTTGCCAATTCCCACTTCCAAATCCGGATCCAAGGTGCCGGTGAGATTTGAATTAAAAATAATAAGGGTATCTACGCCAGGGTCATTGGCTATTGCCCGAAAATGGATTCCAAGTGAGTCATACTGATTATTGATAATCTCCCCGTGTTGCAATCCTGAGAAATCTATCCCGCAGGGAACACGCTGAACTACGCATCCGCAAGTCACATTCGTGGCGGTTATCTCAAGGTGTATGGAATCAGGTTGCCCTACACTCACCGAGTCAATTACCGAACAACCCAGCACATCGGTGAGAGTAACCGTGTAAGTGCCCGCACAGAGGCCGCTGTCCTGTGGAGTAGTGCTGCCTGAGGACCAGAGATAACTATAACAAAACCCGGAAACGCTCACCGTACCATCACACGAGCCATAACAGGATGCCGGTGTGCTGACCGGAGACTGGCGTGGATTAAGCATAGTGATTTGCTGTACAACCGTATCGGTTGATAGGTTACCACAAGAATCCAAGGCAACCCATTTTCTGCTGAACACATACACTTCAGGACACCATAAGGTCAGTGTGTCATCACCCAGATGCACTACAAATGCGTCTCCGCATGCATCTGACGCCTGCGGCATTCCAAAGGTGAACCCCTCTGTACAATACACTGTATCATCTTGCGGCACAAAGGTAAAATAAGGTAACCCGTCATCCACTACCTGTATGGTTTGCGTACAGGAAGCTCTATTTCCGCATGCATCAACACACATCCATGTGCGGTAGATGGTATATTCCTGCGGGCAAGTGCCGGGAATGACTTCATCGGAATAAGCCGGTGCCGAGGCTGCTCCACAATTATCCTGACATACGGCATAACCAGTATTCTGCGGGTGGGTGGATTCCGTGCAACTGATCGTTACATCGGGAGGACAAATCACCACGGGTGGAATAGTATCGGTAATAGTAATATGTTGTACACAGCTGGCACTGTTGCCACACACGTCCGTGCAGGTCCAGGTACGCTGGATGAGGGTAAGACAACCCTCTTGCGTAACCGGTTTTACACAGATTCCCGACACTTTCGCATTGTTTACTACTCCATCAAAAACAATATTCAGCGTGTCATCAGAAACCGAAACCATAAATGTTTTTACCACCGCAATAGCGGCACCTCCGGCATCGGCAAATATGTCGTAATCATCTAATACGATATTGCCCTCTATGGTCACATCAAATTTCCGGCTTCCCACTCCGCCTCCGGGATTCTGTGCGGTACCAAAATAGATTTCAGCAAAATGCAGTTCCACCTGATATTGTCCACTGGCCACCGGAATGTTATAATTGAAGATGCCTCCACCCGAAGCAAACCGTTCGGTTTGATATAACAGGTCATCTGTGGTATTTGCAATAGGTATGGGATTGCTATATGTAGTTCCTCCGGTAAAATACTGATCATTTCCGAATAGGCTACCACCTGAGGCAAGGTAAGGCCCGTCTCCGGCATTAATGCATATTTCTGTAGCTGCCGGAGCTGAAATATGAATAACCGTATCATGATATGTGGGCTGAATGCCAGGAGTACAATCAACACAGGAAGCCATGCCCGTATGGCTGGGATCAGTGGATGCTCCACAGGTCAATGTAAGATCAGGCGGACAGCTAACAACCGGAGGCAGAGTATCTATAACCGTAACACTCTGGCTCGCAGTAGCAGAGTTACCGCATGCGTCCGTGGCTGTCCACGTGCGTGTGATGGTGTAAGAGTTGGGACACTGCCCCGCTAAAGTGTCATCCATATACGCAAGCTGTACCTGACCACCACATCCATCCTGCGCAGTCGCCTGATCAAACTCTACAGCCTCTTCGCATGTAATGCTCTTGTCCGGTCCGATGCCCGTTATCACAGGAGGTGTGTCGTCTGTCACCGTAATAGCCTGCGTGGCGCTGCTGCTGTTGCCACATGCGTCCGTGGCTATCCATGTGCGTGTGATGGTGTATGCATTTGTGCAGGCACCTGAGACGGTGTCTGTTTGCGTAGTAATCATCACCTGCGGATCACAGTTGTCTGTTACCTGCGGCATACCAAATTCAGGCTCGTCAAAACAGGAGGCCTCTATATCGGCAGGAATAAAAGTGAACACGGGAGGGAGGCTATCTACAATATACACTGTATCGCGGCAGGTTGCCACACAGCTATCGTTACCAGCGGTAAGTTCAATGACAAAGAAGCCGCAAGCGCCAGCCACTACAGTGACCGAGGGCTCATCGGAAGATCCCTGGATTACAGCATTTCCAGAAACACTCCAATTGTAGGGTCCGGATGCACCGGATGCATACATCTGCATGCTATTTGGACAAATCGTATCAACTCCGGATATTTCACATATTCCCCCACTGTTAGGCACGACCGCAGTTTCCGTTGTAGAGCATCCGCCACCATCCGTTATGGTTACCGTATAGGTCCCTCCGCATACACCTGAAAGGTCTTCTGTGGTTGCTCCGTTTGACCACGAAAAAGTAAAAGGTCCGCTTCCGGAAAGAACAGTAAGATTCACCGTGCCATCGCAATTGGGTACACAGGGTGGCACGCAATGCACTGAATCAACCGGTTCTGTATTATTACCCGTTTTGCTGGGGCTGGCATGTATACCGGTAATCATCGGGTAACCGAAACCGGATGAACCGAAAACACTGAGCCTTACCGTAACTTCATACCATACTTCAAAAATCCAGTTAGGATAAGACGGGTTAGGGGTATAGTTTGCATCCGTTGCCGGTGAGTTCACGGTAAGTATATAGCCATAGGTGTTAAAATTTTCACTTAATGATGTTTTCACATGTACCACATCACTGGCACTTCCGAAATGCATACTTCCATCCCCTCCGGTAACGCCCAAGGTGCCATATCCCGAGGGGAACAGGGACGAAGCCGACATGTAGTCCATGGTAAACTCTATCTTCTTGGTCCCGTTTTTATCATAGAGAGCAAGCCTCAGATCATCCGACCCTACGAGGTTGTTGAAAGAATGATTTCCGGGCCATCCTACCGTATTGGTGCCGTATGTATTATCTACAAATGTTTTGGCGAGGGTTGTACGAATGGTGACGGTTTGCATAGTCTGATCAAACGTCCATGAGGAAACGGCATGAACGATGGAAGGATTGGTCGGGCTCTCAAAACAGAGCTGATTGCCTGCATCCGGCGGGCAATCCGGAGCACACTTCGTATTGGGCGTGACGCTTACCGTTGAAGTGATATCGGAAGGCGCCTGGAGCACCGTATAGGTGAAAGCTGCCGTGCATCCACCCGCATCGGTAACCGTCACTGAATAGGAGCCATCACACACTCCCAATATATCTTCAGATGTTGCTCCATTTGACCATAAAAAGCTAAAGGGTGCATTGCCCGCTGTAACCGTAAGATCAATACTACCGGTGCAAACTACCGGATTACATACGTTCCATGAACCATCGGTGTAGCCCAACACAGTAAAGTGCCCAAAGGTCAACCCAAGTATCACCTGAGAACAAGAAGTATGGATGGCCGTCAACGTACCTCCATTGACCCTAAAATAAGTATTGGATTCAAATCGTCCGGATGAACCATAACCCGCTGCACTGACGGTTAGCACCTGCCCGGTTTGTACACTGGTAAACGTGGCAAACTTGTAGCTCAGATCCGTTTTGTTAAAGACTTCAACTGTTGCCCCCGAGGGACCGTTGTAGCGCACAGTAATACTCCGCATCTTCCCTTCACACAAACACGGTCCGGGAGTGTTGCTGCCACAGCTTGCGTCATTCGTTATCACTTCCGACACCTGAATAGTGCTGCTCACCTGCCCCACCGAAAATGAGGCCGCTTTAGTATATCCGTTTTTATCTTTAACGGTTACCGCATAAGTGCCCGGGCAAAGGCGAATGGGATCTTCCGAGGTTGAACCATTGCTCCATTTGTAAGTGTATGGTGGCATTCCACCGGTTACAGTGAGGTCGATACTGCCGTCACATAAATGCATGTTGCAGGGATTTCCCGCTCCATCCACATAGCCTACCACAGTAAAAGGCCCATAAGTGCGACCTATGATAACCCGGGAACAAGAGGTATGAATGCTAAATTTGCTGGATGTAGGTTTTGACGGATCCCAGAACCAGGTATCCGCCTCAAACTGACCTCCGTTGGGCGCGTTCACAACATAGACCTGACCACTCTGCAGGTTGGTGAGTGTAGTAATAAGATTGCTGTTGTTGAGATCTTTTTTCTTATACACTTTAATAGTCGCTCCCATTGGGGCCATTGTACAACAACGTCAGGCTGCGCATTTTACCTTCACAGGGACAAGACGGCACACTGAAATCACAGGTGCTATTGTCCTGGGTTACCCCGGTAATATGAAGCTGATTGCTTGCAATGGCTACAGCTACCATACCGGTTAGTAAAACGATAATCTGAATAAGGTTTTTCATAAGCTTGAAGTAATTATGTTATAATCAGGGTATAAGCATGCAAGGAAGCATTGGTTCTCACAAAGGAAGAAAAATGGATTTGAGGAAGTGCGTAATTCAAGGAAATTTCGCTTTATATCTATACGCAATTTTTCTTACAGCAATTTTTAGATGCCTATAAACAATATTATAAATAAAAAGGGAGAAGAATCGGATTCTCCTCCCTTTTACACCCTCTGTAAATCTGCTGTGTTAGTAGTTTTTATTTAGTTTTTTGTATTCTGCATAATCCTTTTTTCTGAGTTCCAGAATATATACCCCGTCTGCAAGAGTTTCACCAAAATGCAACGCAACGCGATTTACTCCTTCCTGTGCATACATTTTTCTTTGATACACAACCTGCCCTAACATGTCAAAGATCCTTATCTGGGTTTCTCCCTCTTCGCGGGCTAAGTAGTGCATAAACAACACGTCATCAAACGGCACCGGATAAGCGGTGAAGTTCTCAAACTCATCCTGCATCATTCTGAAAGCAGACTGCTGCTGGCCGGCTACAATCTCAATACTGTCAACCCTTGTGCAGCCATTGGCATCCGTGACAGTTACGGTATAAATACCTGCACACAGGCTATCGGCTGTGGCGGTAGTATCTCCGTTACTCCACAGGTAACTGAAAGGAGGTGTTCCTCCGCTCACCAGCACAGAGGCAGAACCATCGCAGCATACCGAGTCGCAGGCAAAAATAATATCAGAGGTGCCTCCTGAGTCATCATCATCAATAACCAGCTTGCTCACTCCGGATGCGTTTATGGGAATGGTGGCCACACCACCGTTTGGAATAATAGGCAGCGGTACAGAAACAATCAGGTTATTAAATGCGTCATATGCTTTGATGCTGCCACCCGGACGGTCATGGTCTACAATTACCACCGAAATCACTGTTCGCGGAAAATCAAAAGTGTAAATCTGCTGACCACCCCAGCGGGTATCATTGGGCACATCCACCAGGCCGTCTCCATTAGCATCTGTAAGGTTTTCAGGGAAAATGGCAATGTTTCCAATACCCACTTCCAAATCGGGATCAGGAGTACCGGTCTTATAGGTATCAAATATGATCAGCTGATTGATATTGGGGGTATTCGTCCAGGTATTGGGGTATGCCACCCATGTAATGTGAATACCATCGGAGGCATATTCTTCACCATTCAGAATATACCCATGGGGGAATCCGGCAAAGTCTAGCTTACACAATTGCTGTCCTGAGGGGCAGGAGGTATGTATGGTATCAAATTCCAGATCAAAACCCGGATAGCCCAGCAGTTCATATGTTCCTTCAGTTGTGCAGCCGTATATATCGGTAACTGTCACGGAGTAAACACCTGCGGACAAGCCTGACAAATCTTCGGTAGTAGCACCATTAGACCACCCATAGCTGTATGGGCCTGTGCCACCGGACACTGTAAGATCAATGGCTCCGGCATCTTCTCCGGGACAACCCGCATCTTGCAGTAAAGCACTCAGAATAATCGGATCCGGTTGCAGCACTTCAGCAGAGACAACTGCTTCACACTGCCGGGCATCTGTCACCGTTACACTGTATACACCCGCGGAAAGCCCTTCCACGTTCTGAGTTGTGTCGCCCGTTGACCACAAAAAACTATAGGGTGATGAACCTCCTGCAACAGTCAGGGTAATCATGCCATCCGATCCATTGTAGCAAGATGCAGGAACAGCTATGGCACCCAATTCCAGCGGATCAGGTTGAGGTATTTCCACTACCAGAGTATCTGAACATCCGTGGCTATCAGATACGGTAACTATGTAAGAGCCGAATAGCAGGCCACTGACATGCTGCGTGGTTGCTCCGAAAGACCACAAGAACGTGTAGGGAGGCGTTCCCCCACCTGCAATAACTGTAGCCGCACCATCACTCGCTCCATAACAGGATACCTGCTGCACCTCAGCTGCCAGTATAATCGGATCCGGTGCCACAAGCACTACGGTATCCGTTACAGCATAACCAAAGGCATCTGTCATGGTAACGATATATATGCCATCACACAAACCGTTAACAACCGGAGTCGTATCCCCTGTTGACCATTGGTAGCTATAGCAATCCCCACCGACAGCAACACTGCCGTCACATGTACCGGTACAGGATGGATGGATGCCTGTAGCCGGAATCCGATTATTTATCAAAACAATTCGCTGCTTTACCGTATCGGAGGTATTGCCGCAGGCATCTGTAGCAAGAAAGCTGCGGATAAAAACGACATGCTCCGGAGCCTGTTCAAAAATAGTATCATCTTCAAAGCTCACTGTAATCTGCGTACAATCCATGTATAAAGGAGCATCAAAGGTAACATCCGGACACTGCAGGGTATCATCTGCCGGCATGTACACTAACTGAGGTGCATCCGCATCCACTACTGTGATGGTCTGTGAAGCTGTTGACGTATTTCCACATGCATCTGTAGCTATCCAGACTCGGGTTACCGAGTATTCACCCAGGCAATTACCGAAGGTAATGTCATCAATAAAAGTAATTATAGCTTGGCTGCACGCATCTTCTGCAAATGGTGTACTGAACTGTGGAATTGCTGGACAGCTGATTGTCTCGTCTGCCCCTACTCCCGTTATCACAGGAGGCGTGTCGTCTGTCACCGTAATAGCCTGCGTGGCACTGCTGCTGTTACCGCATGCGTCCGTGGCTGTCCACGTGCGAATAATAATGTATGCATTTGCACACTGCCCGGCTATTGTGTCATCCTCATACGTAAGCTGCACCTGACCACCACATCCATCCTGCGCGGTTGCCTGATCAAACTCTACAGCCTCTTCGCATGTAATGCTCTTGTCCGGTCCGATGCCCGTTATCACAGGAGGCGTGTCGTCTGTCACCGTAATAGCCTGCGTGGCACTGCTGCTGTTACCGCATGCGTCCGTGGCTGTCCACGTGCGTGTGATGGTGAAGCTGTTGCTGCACTGTCCCAAACTCTATATCATCCTGTATAACTTAGGGTTGCCCTGACCGCCACGTCTGTCACTGCGCTAGTGGGGCGCTGCAACTGTGGAATTGCTCGGACAGCTGATTGTCTCGTCTGCCCCTACTCCCGTTATCACAGGAGGCGTGTCGTCTGTCACCGTAATAGCCTGCGTGGCACTGCTGCTGTTACCGCATGCGTCCGTGGCTGTCCACGTGCGAATAATAATGTATGCATTTGCACACTGCCCGGCTATTGTGTCATCCTCATACGCAAGCTGCACCTGACCACCACATCCATCCTGCGCGGTTGCCTGATCAAACTCTACAACCTCTTCGCATGTAATACTCTTGTCCGGTCCGATGCCCGTTATCACAGGAGGCGTGTCGTCTGTCACCGTAATAGCCTGCGTGGCGCTGCTGCTGTTACCGCATGCGTCCGTGGCTGTCCACGTGCGAATAATAATGTATGCATTTGCACACTGCCCGGCTATTGTGTCATCCTCATACGCAAGCTGCACCTGACCACCACATCCATCCTGCGCGGTTGCCTGATCAAACTCTACAGCCTCTTCGCATGTAATGCTCTTGTCCGGTCCGATGCCCGTTATCACAGGAGGCGTGTCGTCTGTCACCGTAATAGCCTGCGTGGCGCTGCTGCTGTTACCGCATGCGTCCGTGGCTGTCCACGTGCGAATAATAATGTATGCATTTGCACACTGCCCGGCTATTGTGTCATCCTCATACGTAAGCTGCACCTGACCACCACATCCATCCTGCGCGGTTGCCTGATCAAACTCTACAGCCTCTTCGCATGTAATGCTCTTGTCCGGTCCGATGCCCGTTATCACAGGAGGCGTGTCGTCTGTCACCGTAATAGCCTGCGTGGCACTGCTGCTGTTACCGCATGCGTCCGTGGCTGTCCACGTGCGTGTGATGGTGATGCTGTTGCTGCACTGTCCCGGACTCTTGTGTCATCTGTCATAACTTAGGGTTGCCCTGACCGCCAGTTCCGTCACTGGCTAGCGGTGGCGCTGTCAACTGTGGAACCTCTGCGGACATGCTGATTGTCTCGTCTGCCCCTACTCCCGTTATCACAGGAGGCGTGTCGTCTGTCACCGTAATAGCCTGCGTGGCGCTGCTGCTGTTACCGCATGCGTCCGTGGCTGTCCACGTGCGTGTGATGGTGAAGCTGTTGCTGCATGTCCCAAACTCTATATCATCTGTATAACTTAGGGTTGCCTGACCACAGTTGTCACTGGCAGCGGGTGCCTGAACTGTGGAATTGCTGGACAGCTGATTGTCTCGTCTGCCCCTACTCCCGTTATCACAGGAGGCGTGTCGTCTGTCACCGTAATAGCCTGCGTGGCGCTGCTGCTGTTACCGCATGCGTCCGTGGCTGTCCACGTGCGAATAATAATGTATGCATTTGCACACTGCCCGGCTATTGTGTCATCCTCATACGTAAGCTGCACCTGACCACCACATCCATCCTGCGCGGTTGCCTGATCAAACTCTACAGCCTCTTCGCATGTAATACTCTTGTCCGGTCCGATGCCCGTTATCACAGGAGGCGTGTCGTCTGTCACCGTAATAGCCTGCGTGGCGCTGCTGCTGTTACCGCATGCGTCCGTGGCTGTCCACGTGCGAATAATAATGTATGCATTTGCACACTGCCCGGCTATTGTGTCATCCTCATACGCAAGCTGCACCTGACCACCACATCCATCCTGCGCGGTCGCCTGATCAAACTCTACAACCTCTTCGCATGTAATACTCTTGTCCGGTCCGATGCCCGTTATCACAGGAGGCGTGTCGTCTGTCACCGTAATAGCCTGCGTGGCACTGCTGCTGTTGCCGCATGCGTCCGTGGCTGTCCACGTGCGTGTGATGGTGAAGCTGTTGCTGCATGTCCCAAACTCTATATCATCTGTATAACTTAGGGTTGCCTGACCACAGTTGTCACTGGCCAGCGGAGTGCTGAACTGTGGAATTGCTGGACAGCTGATTGTCTCGTCTGCCCCTACTCCCGTTATCACAGGAGGCGTGTCGTCTGTCACCGTAATAGCCTGCGTGGCGCTGCTGCTGTTACCGCATGCGTCCGTGGCTGTCCACGTGCGAATAATAATGTATGCATTTGCACACTGCCCGGCTATTGTGTCATCCTCATACGCAAGCTGCACCTGACCACCACATCCATCCTGCGCGGTCGCCTGATCAAACTCTACAGCCTCTTCGCATGTAATGCTCTTGTCCGGTCCGATGCCCGTTATCACAGGAGGCGTGTCGTCTGTCACCGTAATAGCCTGCGTGGCACTGCTGCTGTTGCCGCATGCGTCCGTGGCTGTCCACGTGCGAATAATAATGTATGCATTTGCACACTGCCCGGCTATTGTGTCATCCTCATACGTAAGCTGCACCTGACCACCACATCCATCCTGCGCGGTCGCCTGATCAAACTCTACAGCCTCTTCGCATGTAATGCTCTTGTCCGGTCCGATGCCCGTTATCACAGGGGCGGCTGTATCCACCACAGAAACACTGAAAGTAGCAGAACTGCTATTCCCACAAAGGTCGTAAACCGAAAATGTTCTGATAATAGTATATGCATTCGGGCAGTTACCTACCAATGTATCATCCCCATCCACATGAACAATCAAGGATAATCCGCTGTTATCAGCAACCAGAGGCGAAGGGAAGATGATTGCTTCATCACAGGAAAACGCATCCTCAGCAGGGGGGAAATCAATCATCGGAGGTTCCGTATCTTCTACCATCACCATTAAGGAGGTGGAGCCGTTACAATTTCCGATTGCAGTTTGTAAGGTCAGGATAAAGCTATCGCAACTATCCAGTGCAACCACCGTAACCGTCTGCTGATCCGCGGGACCTGAAATCCTTGCGCTGCCCTGAACAAACCAGGAGTAACTCTGCACTCCGGAGGGCCCACTGTAGATGACCGAATCTCCAGGCAGGATTACAAGGTCACCCTGAATGGCTGCCGGAATATGTGCACAGGTATAACCGGCATCAGCCGTGGTGTTGATTTCTCCGGGGGCAAGAACATACACAGAAGTTTGACCGGTAATTTCATCCGCATTACTGTCTGTGGAATCATCCCCTACATGGCTTTGCACCGGTGAAAGTCCTGCGGGCACGGAGGCATGATCAAAAACGAGATAATAACTGCCGGGAGGTAGCAGACAGAAAAGATAATGACCTGAAGAATCTGTCCACTGTGTTCCCACCAAATCAAGAGTTAAAGCATCATAGAGCGTTACTTTGACATCAGCAATACCGGGCTCTCCGGGATCCTGACGATTGTTTTGATTTAAATCATTCCAGACCATATCCCCTAGGCAGGCTAAAGCATAGTAGCCAGCATCCACAGTAAGCACCGAATCACCTGCCGAAAGGGTGTAAATACTCGTTTGTCCTGTTACCTGATCTGCATCACTGTCCTTATCGTCATCCCCGGCATTCACATACGTAGGTACAAAGTTGGCTGGTGCTGTAGTATGGTCAAATATCAAATAATAACTGCCTGGAGGAAGGCCATCAAACAGATAAAAGCCCAACGAATCGGTAAAAGTGGAAGCCACCACAGCCTGAGTACCTGCATCAATTAAAGTAACCTTTATTGCGGGAATACCTGTTTCGGAGCTATCTTGCACCCCGTTGGCATTTGTATCGTTCCAGACATAGTCCCCAATTACCGCACTGGCACAAGGAATATCCTGAATGGTAAAACCCCCCGTTGCAGAGCAACCGTTGGCATCCGTCACCGTCACGGTGTAATTACCGCTACAGAGATTATTCAGGTTTTGGGTGTCTTCACCGTTGGACCATTCATAAGTATAAGGCGGCTGACCTCCGTTTACCTGAAGGGCAATGCTGCCATTACACTTCAGCAGACTGCAGGAGTTATATTGTCCGTCAGTATATCCAAGCACCTCAAAATATCCGAAAGTCAACCCCAAAATATACTGTGAACAAGAGGTATGAATAGCGGTAAACCCAGATGACCCGGCAATCTGGAAATACGTATTGGATTCAAATTGCCCCCCGATAGTGGAGGCATCTATGTAAAGCAGATCGCCTTGTTGCACATTATTAAAAGTAACAATGATATTACCAGCCGAAGAAGAGGATTTTTTATAGACATGAATGGTTACCCCGCTTGGGCCATGATAGCGCACCGTGAGGTTACGCATCTTCCCCTCACAATCACAGGGAGAGGTGCAACCGTTTGAAGCATCACAGGATTGATATTGTCCGTCAGTATATCCAAGCACCTTAAAGTCTCCAAAAGTTAATCCTGCAATGAACTGAGAACAGGATGTATGGATTTTTGTTACAGTCCCCCCATCACTTACAAAATAAGTATTGGATTCAAAAGTGCCACCTTTAAGTGAGGCAGCCGAAACAGTAAGTATCTGTCCGTGCTGTACATTGGTAAAGGTTGTAATGAGTTTTTTCTTTTTCTTATCGGCATATACATGAATGTTCACTCCGCTGCTTCCCAAATATTGCACAGTCAAACTGCGCATTTTCCCGTCACAGGGGCAGTTGCAGGATTCTGGCAGGGAATCACAGCCATCATTAGGTTTCAGACTGGCCGTTAAAGCAATGAAGGTGCTGTCGCAATTGTAAGGGCAATTGCCGGGAACAACAATTTCAGAATTATTGCCGGTTTTGCTGGGAGAGGCATGAATTTCCGATATTTGAGGATAGCCGAATCCTGCCGGGCCGAAGGCATGTAAATCTACCGTTACTTCATACCACACATCAAAGATCCAGTTCGGATAAGCCGGATCAGGATCATAGTAACTGTTGGTGACAGGAGAATTTGTGGTGAGCACATAACCGTAAGTATTAAAGTTTTCAGAAAGAGAAGTAGTTACCGATTTAACAGCAGATGCATTGCCATAGATTATGCCTCCATCTCCGCCCCATACTCCAAGGCTTTTATAGCCCGAAGGAGCAGAAGAGGATGCGGAGATATAGTCCATCTTGAATTCCAGCTTTTTGCTGCCATTCGCATCATATAGTGCCAGCTGCAGTTTGTCGGAGCTTACCAGATGATGAAAAAAATGATTCCCGGACCAGCCGATAGTGTTTGTGCCATAAGTATTGTCCACAAAGGTTTTCGCCAGTGTAGTCCGAATGGTGACGGTTTGATCCGGATTATAAGTCCACTCGGAAAAAGCATTAACGATATCCGGTATCAGAGGGCTACTGAAGCACAGTTTTCCAGCGGGGCAGGTAGTGTCTGCAACTACAGCCGAGCCTATCAGAGTATCGGCATTGGACGTGATGACTGTTACGGTGTATGTGCCTGCACACAAGCCCGAGATATCCTTGGTTGTTTCCCCATTAGACCAGGCATAGGCAAAAGGTGGGAAAGGATGATGCACCGTTAGACGAATACTTTCGCTGCAATCCTGTGTACAATTTCCTATTACCTGCAGCTCTAAAGGATCGGGACACGAAACCGGCTCAACAGGTTCAGAGTGGTTGCCGGTTTTGCTGGGAGAAGCATGTACACCTGTTATTACAGGTGTACCAAAACCGGCAGCCCCAAATGCATTCAGGTCAACAGTTACTTCATACCATACATCAAAGATCCAGTTCGGATAAGCCGGATCAGGATCATAATTGCTGTTGGTGACAGGAGAATTCGAGGTGAGAACATAACCATAAGTATTAAAGTTTTCGGAAAGCGAAGTAGTTACCGATTTAACAGCAGATGCATTGCCATAGATCATGCCTCCATCTCCGCCCCATACTCCAAGGCTTTTATAGCCCGAAGGAGCAGAAGAGGATGCGGAAATGTAATCCAATTTAAATTCCAGCTTCTTCACACCATTACCATCCAGTAAGCTCAAACGCAGATGATCAGAGCCGACAAGCTGGTTAAAGGAGTGACCACCAGGCCAGCCTATGGCATTTGAGCCATAGGTATTGTCAGTAAAGTTTCTTGAGAGGATAGTTTTAATTTTTACTGTTTGGGTATTTGTATCCACGGAGGTTTGGATGACCCACTCAATGCGGGCGCTTACATTATCCGGATTTGTAGGGCTCTCAAAACAAATTTGCCCGGAAGTTTGTCCCTGAGCACTTACCCGACAGCACACGGATAGGAGGATGAGTATAGCGTAAAATAACTGCTTCATAATAGAAGATTTTATTATATCCTGATGCCAGGATATGTTTTGTCTTATGAAGCAAAGTATTCTTAAGCAAAAGGAAAGTCAAAAAAAATTTTCCGAAAATTTCGTGGTAAGGGGAAATACGGGGAAGATATACCCAAAATACGGCCGGATAAAGTGCAGAATTACTTTCTGAACAGCATGAGCTTACGGGTAACAGATTGGCCTTCTCCTAAGTCGGCTTTGAGATGATAAACTCCCGGCTCAAATCCCGTATCCAGATTGAGCAGGTAACCAAAATCGGGAGTGTCAGCAGCAAAGGCATCCTGGAAAACCAGGGATCCCTCGGCGTCAAACAGATAGATAACCACTCGTTCTGCAGGCCGCTTTAGCTTCAGAGTAAACTGACCTCCCGAAGGATTGGGGAATACCAGCAGGTCATTCGCATGGGTTTCCGGCTTGCGGTTATAAGTAACTGAAACAATCTGTGAATATTCAAATTTCCCGTCAAAGTCGGTTTGTTTCAAACGGTAATAAGATGTGCCATACAGAGGATCATAATCAATGTGGGAGTAGTATTTTTTTTCACTGCTGGTGCCAGCTCCGGGAATGATGGCTACCTGCTTGAAAACAGTGCCATCTGACTTTTCAATGGTAAAATAATCATTATTGGTTTCAGTAGCGGTAATCCAGCTTAGTTCCACCTGGTCGCCTACGAGTTCAGCTTTAAATTCCAGCAACTCAATGGGCAAGCCGCTTCCGCCCCCTCCGCCTACTCCACCATCCGAAAATGTGGTAAGCATAGTGCGCATAGCGTAGCCGTCAGACACTTTGCGCCCTTCTCCTCCAAAAGGTTTCATTTTCCCTTTGCCGCTTGTCCAGTATAAGGCGCCAGAGCCTGTGGGACGCTTAAGCACACCAAAATTGTTGTCTGAAAGTCCGCTGAAATTTGTGATATATAATATCAGGTCATAATATCCTCCGGTAGGCTGCTGATCGGGTTCCAGGCGCCAGAGTCCTTCCGGTGCAAGATAGGAATACATAATTCCGTCATCTTCTATTGCTCTGTTGAGACTAAAATCTTCATTGAGGTGCTGGCGCATAGACTGATTTACCTGGTTTTTCTGAAACACACTAAGCAGGTTATAAGCCAGACCTGTCGGCAGTTCCAAAACCCCATCCTGATTTCCATCTACAGCATCTAGCCTGCCATTCAGCATGTCCACACAATAGTCGCGCAGGGGCATGGTGAGCGTATCCCCGTTATTGCTGATCCAGGAAATAACAGGATTGTAATCTTCGTAATAATCAAATATGTCCTCCGGAGGTGCCAGAGCAGCCTGTGCCAGTTCCTGATCGGAATGATTGTACAACGAGTCAAACCAAACTGTCAGATAGTTGGTACCTTTCAACTTATGTGTTTTAATATAAGCGCGGAAAAATCGGGACGGATCTCCGGCATCACCAACAGGGAACTCATATCCTCTGGACTGTCCGGGCTCAAATTTTCTGCGCAGTTTGCCCACGATAAAGCTATTGGAACCAAACACCAACAGCGCACCCTGATCATACGTTTCCAGTTTCACCGTATCGGGGCCGGTAAACAGGTAGCCGTCCAGTAATCTGAGATCACCATACACGCGGATGCTTTTTCCGTTTAGACGCACTCCGGTGGATGAGGTGTTTTCAATATACAGATAATGGAAGGATGTCTCAGACGTGCCGGAAATCAGCTGCTCTGCATTTCCTTTGAAATGCACATGGCTGGAGTTGTGTACCAGTGTACCGTTGTTAATCAGATTGCCAAAGATTTCAAGATGATTTGACCCTTCCAAGACCAAAGTAGCACCCGTCTGAATAAGCAGACTTTTGCATTTGGCATAGCTCTCCACACGGCAGGTATTCGGTGTGCCAGGAGCAATGACCACATCACAGGTATCCGATGGTTCAAAGCCACAATCCCAGTTAGTAGCTTCACGCCAGCGGTCATTGGTTATCCCTATCCACGTGCACGGACAAGCTCCCGGCTGGGTTACCGTAGCTGACTCCGTTAATGTGCAACCCAGTGCATCGGTGATAGTGACAGTATAAATACCAGCAGATAAGCCCACAACATTTTTCGTTGTTGCTCCATGCGACCAGTTATAGGTATAAGGACCCACACCACCGGTAACCACTTGGCTGATAGCTCCGTCTGAGCCACCATGTGTAGACACGTCAGTCACCGTAAATACCGTCCCTATGTTGGATCGTACCGCTATAGTTTCGGAAGTCGTTTGCATGCATCCGGTAGAATCGGTCACCGTAACCGAATAGCTGCCTGCACCCAAACCGGAAAGGTCTTCCGTGGCTGCACCCGTATTCCAAACAAACTCCAACGGACCACTGCCGCCAGCAGCGGTCACATCAATGGCACCATCCTGAAGATAAGAACACGATACATCGGTTTTTGATACAGAGACAGTGATTGCATCAGGTTGTCGGATAATGATTTGTTGCGTATCGGTAGTGCACCCATTATCATCGATTACCCACGCGTAAATCTCCATAGCAGATAGGTCCCCAAAGGTATCGGGCACCTCCAGGCTCAACCCGTTATCAGCATAAAGCATGTAAGGAGCTACACCTCCGCTTACCGAAACGATAGCCTCACCATCGTTTGCTTCAAAGCAGGAAAGGTCAGATACTGCAACGGAAAAATACAGCGAATCGGGTTGCGCAACAGAAACCGATCCGACAGCGGTACAGCCATGATCATCGGTAACCGTCACGCTGTATATGCCAGACGAAAGGTTAGTAATATCCTGAGAGATTGCCAGGTTGGACCACTGATACACATAAGGAGCCGTACCCCCGGCAACACTCAAATCTACCGATCCGCTTGCGTCATTATAACATGTCAGATCTGCACTCTGAAGTATAAGAGTAAGCGTTGCCGGCTCCTCAACAAGCAGGCTGGCTGTAGCTGAACAATTGTTTAAGTCAGTTACTGTTACCACATAAGTACCTCCTGACAAGCCGCTTAAAGCGCTGGTGTTTGCACCATTAGACCAGGCATAGGTGTATGGTACGGCGCCCCCACTCACCGATACCTGAGCCGTTCCATTTGCCAGTCCGTGACAAGGGACATCCGTTTTGCTGGATGATATGACCAGGGGGGCCAACTCCGTCACCGTATCCCGCGCTACGAGCGAGCAGTTATTGGCATCGGTGATGGTGACAATATAAATGCCTGCAGAGAGGCTGGATATATCCTGGGATGTTGCTGTATTGGACCAACTATACACATAGGGCTCAACACCACCGGAAGGCATCAGATCTATGGAGCCGGTTGAAAAACCATTGCACAGTACATCAATGGTGGTAAAGGATGCAGCCAGTGGTGCAGGCCCATTGAGAGTGAAAGTATCCATAATAGCGTAACCTTCAGCATCTGTTATGGTAACGCTATAGGTACCGGCAGTAAGGCTACTGAGATCTTCCGTAGCTGCACCATTTGACCACGTATAGGAAAGGGGGAGTTTACCTCCGCTGACAGTCAGGTTAATATAACCATCAGCCGCTCCGAAACAGCTTACTCCATATCCATTATAATCAGAGGCAGCCTGAGCAGCGATATGAAAAACATCTACAGGCACAGTAGCGAAGTATATTCTTCCGCAGGCATCTGTTACCTGAACGGTAATTTTCACCCGTGAAGAGCCGCTGCCGGCAGGTAAAGTAAAAGTAGTGGACAAGGCAGATGTATCACCAAAATATCCGCTGGAATTAGAGCTCCAGGCAATGGTATAAGGAGCCGTACCCTGAGTAACCGTAACACTGACAGGAATAGTCTGACCCTCAGCCATCTTCTCCGGAATATTGGCTGTAGCATACAACCGGTTATCAATGGACGCATGGAGAATAAAATTCATAAATGCCCGTTGAGCAGCTACCTGATTTTCAATGGTTCCTTTGTTGTGAGCTGTATGGCCTGCCAGATACATAACCATGCCGTAATCTTTATCATCAAAGGCACGGCCAAAGACCAGCTTCACACCTTCGGCCGGAGACGTGCCGTTAGCAGTGGTAATAGCCCTGTGGGCATTGTCATTCCAGCCACCGGTGCTAAGTGGAATATACATTCTCTCTGAGCCATTATCGGTGGATGGAACCAGATCCGTTACAAACTGCATAACCGGATGCGAAGCCAGATCTGAATTATAGCTATAAGGACCTGAGGGGTTGCCGTGTGTTTCTGTGATCAGGTTGCCGCAGTCATTGGAACTATAACATTGTAATCCCGTTTTAGAGAGAAAATTCATCCTCTCAGCAGGGTTGGACGGATTGTAAATGCCTTCCAGCACACTCACCGCATGACAGCCGCTCCACAAATAGCCCCCTTCATTTTTAACAAAATTCAACAGGTAATGATGGTTTGCCCAGGTCGGATCGGCATGGGGCAGAATGTAGGCATCATCGCACCCTTCCAGATCCTGCGGCAAACCTACGTAGTAAATGGAGGAGGGAATACCGGCATTATTAAAATATGGGATAACCAGATTCTCATTAGCCTGATCCACCCCTAAATTTGAAAATCCTGTAATGGTATTGTAAACCGGCACTACGACATCGCTCACGGTAGTATTGCCTACCACTCCCAGAGCCTCCCAGGCTGCAATGACTGAATCCACAGTTGCCTCACGCAGGCTAGCATCTATGATAAATGCGCTACCTTTATAGCTGATGCCATTATGGGTAAAGTCCACTTCAGTTTGAGCTGTTTTGTTGGGCTTAATAGCCCATTTTACCGGTACCTTCCGATTCTTCACCAGTTCATATACCAGACCGTAAGGCTTCAGCCCGTTTCCAATGGTTTGGGGGGAAACACCCATGTTGATGATATAGGAACCTGCTTTAATGGTGTCATAGTGCACCACCATAGCTTCTTTGCTGATGCGACAGCCTCCGGCATCGGTGATCTCCACTTCATAGATGCCGTTGTAGATATTAGTAAGATCTTCCACCGTGTCTCGGGTTACTGAGTTCCACGAAAATGTATAAGGAGCCCACCCTCCGGAAACGGTTACATCAATGGCACCATTGGGATTTGTGGCATCGCCCGTCATGTGCGTTACCGAAAGAGATGCTGCCAAGGGGGCGGGGGGTTGCTGAATTGTTACTGATGCAGTAGCCGAGGAGCCATCCCAATCCGTAACTGTGAGCGAATATGTTCCTGCACTTAGTCCGGAAAGGTCTTCAGTTGTCGCACCCTGAGACCACGCAAAAGTATAGGGAGCCTTACCACCCGAAATAGCCGCATCAATAGAGCCGTCTGCCATTCCATAGCAGGAAGTGTTGGTGCCGGTGGCGGTAACTGCCAATGGAGGTGGTACGGTATCGGCAGTTACCGTTACATTATCCCAGAAATGATATTCAGAAGTGCTGTTGCTTTTTGAACGAATGATAATTTGCAGCGTGCTGCCGGATAACCCGGAAGCTGAAGCCACAGCCGAACCAAAGCTGGAAGTGAACTCTCCATTCACCGGGAAAAGGGTTTCGCTCCCCCCATTAAGCTTGTAATACACCCTCAGGTAATCAGAATTATTAAGGCCTCCGCTTTCACTCAGGTTTACTGAAGCATTTACCCTGATTCCTTCCGGGATATTAATTACGCGGGAAATCCACTCACCACCCCCTGAAGCTTTGTTGGACTCAAAGCGGTTATTCCGCACTTTAAAATAGGTTGTCCCACTAGAATTAATGGTCCATTCAGAAGAAGTTACGGTGCCATTCGGATAGTTAAAGGGTTCGTAATAGAAGGTGTTCGAGCCGGTAACAAGGATATTATCCACAAAATGATCTTCATTTGTGTTGTTATTTTTAATGCGGATTATAATCTGCATGGTTGTCCCCCGCAGATACGTTTGAGAAACCGTGGTGTTGGAATAGTTACCGGTCATTTCTCCATTGGTCTCCCATAAAGTTTCCGGGCCACCATCTATTTTGTAGTAGATCCTGATATAATCGGATGATTCCATTCTATCCGCCTGCGGCAATGACAACGTAGCGGTAACATTCATGTGGCCGGTAATGTAGAAAACAGAAGATGCCCAAACGACTTCCTCCCCGGTATTCTGGGCTTCCAGCCTATCGCTTCGCACCGAAAAGATATCCGGATCGGCACCGTTGGTAATAAGAGTCCACCTGGAAGAAGTGGTAGTGCCGTTAGGGTAACTGTTGAAGTTTTCTTCATACAGAATGGCATCCGCCCATAATTCTGTTGAAATGCAAAGTATGCAAAGCAGTGCGCCTGCAAAACGGAACAGTTCCCTGAGCAGGCACCAGGATCTATGAGAGATGGTCAGGTAGTTCATGGGGTTACCTTGTGTGATAGGTGCACAAAGGGTTACTCCTTCCTACGGAGATTACGGCACTTTGGTTACAAAAAAACACAAAAAGATTGACGGGAAAATCTATTGCAGCAGAATGAGCTGCCGGTGAAACACTCCGTTTGTTGCAGCCAGGGACAAAACGTAACAGCCAGGCTGGGCCGAGGCACAGGGAAGCTTGACATTCATATTCCCTGAAGAGGCGATGCGCTGGGAAAATACCACCCTTCCGGTAACATCAGAAATGGTTATCAACATATCCTTTCCGTTGAGATATTTGGGTATGCCCTGTAGATTAAGTTCACCCGTGGCGGGAACAGGATAGACACGGACATTATTATCTGCCGGATGTTGTCCCGCAGCGATGTTTACAGTATCTGGGGGAAGATAGCGCAAAGTAATTAATTCCGCATCCTGACAGCCATCCTCGCTGGCTATACAGGCTACATATTTGAAGGCGGTATCCCGGGGTTCAAAGGTTAAACCGGGGCCCGAGCTGGTTTCAAAACAATCAATACTACACCACTGGATGTGTGCCTGCCCCTGGCTGTGCTGCAGTTGGGCATGCACAGTCTGAGGCCCGGAGTGCGGCTGATAAAAGAGTGTATCTGTTGGAGTTGTTTCCACTGATAACGGACAGCAAAATGAACGGTCATGAATAACGGCATGCATGCGCAGCATGAGACGGTAAACAACACTTTTAAGATATTCTATGCCGAAACTTTCTGAAGGATGACCTTTACCTTCCATTGTGAACAGATAACTGCATACCCCGTTGGCCCGGGCAGCCGAATCTACTACGGCACTACCATACATATTAAAAAAGCCAAGTGTCAGCCCTGAAAAAGGACCGGTGCCGTAAGGCACTATATCATCTGCATTTCCATGGGCAGAAATAACGGGAATATCCCCCGGCTCAATCCAGTCATCACTCAGCAAAGCCCCGGACACCTGAAACACAGCACGTGCCTTCCAGCTGTAGGTTGGGTAAAAGCCAGAAGTGCTGTAAAATCCGCCTAAGGCGTCAATGGGCACAAGACTGCCGGCTCCGAGCTCTCCCAGTTCGCCCGGTTTATCGCAATAGGCAACCATCAGGGCAGTGATGCCTCCGGACGATGCGCCTCCGATGAGGATGCGGCTGGTATCAATGCGATAGGTATTGCCCAGCTCGGCATAGTCAGCTTTGAAATATTGCACTGCCGCACGCATGTCCTGCATGGGGCGAAAGAATATGCGCATATGGTAAGGCACACCGGAAATAAGGAGTCCACTGGCTACTTCGGAGGCCAACTCGCCTGCATCATTATATATGCGGTAGTCAATGGATGCGACAACATAACCGGCCCTTGCCAGATGCTCACATACCAGTACCACATACCAGTCGTCCCGGCTGCCGGTGACAAAGGCTCCACCAAAGGCGAAAATGGCTAAAGGCCTGTTTATGGCAGTATCTCCATAGGGTTGGTAGATGTCCATATATAAATCCTGCATGCTGCCATCTGCCCTTGCTCCTCGACCGAACTTTACCGTGCTGACCGTTACGGAATCAAATACCGGAGCAATGTATCGGCACTCTGCACATGTCTGAGCTACCACAAAACAGTGTGTGAGCAGCAAAAACAAACTTGTAATACCTGGTTTCTTAAGCAGAGACATTATACAGAAATTTTATCCATACGTCTTGATCATGCCTATATCCCTTACAAGTACTTTCTTTAAACCATAAAGCACGCAGTATTCAGGTGGTTAAAAATAACAGTAAAGCGCAGCTTAGCCAAATCATAACCCTTATTGGATTGCGGTATGCTTCAAGCAGTTTCATGTACATCTTTCCACCTTTTCTGGGATTGTACAGAAATGTGCAGCAAAATGCTCGTTGTGTGGAGTGCATGATGGTGTTGGCTGACAAAAGCATAAAGAGACCAATAAAAAATGATCTCTACAACGGTTTTGTATCAGGTCGAGGTGATATTGACAAAAAAAATTCCATTTTCCATTGATCCGAAAAACGGATAAACAGCCACAATTTTTCGGACATAAGCAACCGCCTTCTCTGGTCAGACAAACCCGATAAGCATAACCGGAGCATGTCCATCGGAAACAGCAACCGGCAGTATTCTGCACAAAAAAAAAGCGGCTTCCTCATCTCATAGAAGCCGCCAAAGGTGATCCCGTAGGGACTCGAACCCCAAACCTTCTGATCCGTAGTCAGATGCTCTAATCCAATTGAGCTACGGGACCGTTTTAGCTGTTTATGGCTGCAAATTTAGTGCATCAGTCTTTATCCTTGCCCTCTTTTTTTCCGGATGAGCGCGAAAAAGATTCCCGCATGTCTGTATCAGCCTGAATGTTACGGAGGTTGTAATAATCCATAACTCCCAGATTACCGCTGCGCAGGGCTTCTGCAATAGCCTTGGGTATTTCAGCCTCCGCCTCAATAACTTTAGCGCGGGCCTCCTGTGCTTTGGCCTTCATTTCCTGTTCCAGCGCCACAGCCATGGCTCGTCTTTCTTCGGCTTTGGCCTGGGCAATGTTTTTATCTGCATTGGCTTGATCCATCTGCAGCACCGCCCCGATGTTTTTCCCTACGTCAATATCGGCAATGTCAATAGAAAGGATTTCAAAGGCTGTTCCCGAATCCAGTCCTTTTTCCAGCACCACTTTGGATATCAGATCAGGATTTTCCAGCACCTGCTTGTGGGTCAGGGCCGACCCGATGGAAGTGACGATACCTTCCCCTACCCTGGCTAAAACGGTTTCCTCTCCGGCTCCGCCCACCAGTCTGGCAATGTTGGCACGCACCGTAACGCGGGCTTTAGCTACCAGCTGAATGCCGTCTTTGGCAACGGCAGTTACCGGGGGTGTATCTATCACCTTGGGATTCACCGACATCTGCACAGCTTCCAGCACGTCTCTGCCCGCAAGGTCAATTGCTGTAGCGGCTTTGAAGGTGAGAGGAATGTTTGCCTTGTCTGCTGAAATCAGGGCATTTACCACCGAAGTTACATTGCCTCCTGCAAGGTAGTGTGCCTCCAGTTCATTCCGGGTAAGCGACAACCCGGCTTTAGTGGCTGTAATCAGAGACTGCACAATTACCGATGGCGGCACTTTCCTGATGCGCATGAAAATGAGCTGCACAAGGCTGATATGCACGCCTGAAAGCAGGGCCGAAAGCCACAGGCCAAGCGGAATGAAATAAAAAAAGATGGACAATCCCACTAAGATGCCTATGGCAATGAGTATGAGCAAAACAGCATTCATGACTATTGGGTTATAGGTTTAACATAAATTTTATTTTCACT
Source organism: Chitinophagales bacterium (assembly GCA_026003335.1). Taxonomy (NCBI): domain Bacteria; kingdom Pseudomonadati; phylum Bacteroidota; class Chitinophagia; order Chitinophagales; species Chitinophagales bacterium. The sequence goes on from BPHB01000001.1 coordinate 859,167, forward strand.
GACCTTCACCACTTTGATTCTTGTGTTTTTTTCAATCAACTCTCCCAATGAAAAAACCTCTACCCTACGACCATTAATGAGGGCTTTCCCATTTGGACGCAGCAACGAAACTGTTAAGCCCTCATCTCCCGGCACAGGAAGCCCTTCTTCAGGCTCATTCACCTTTCCGGTTATGCTTTCCTTTAGCGCAAACTTCCCTGAACTATATGTCCGTATTCCGGTATACAAAAGCACTCCGGTAGCTACCGCAGAAAGAGCCAGAGTAATGCTGCCGGTTTTAAGTCCATGATCGCGAAAGGCTAAAAACACCCCGATCACAACAATCACTCCTCCTACGACACCGATAATCGTAGTGCCCGGAACAAGGAAAATCTCTACCATGATAATCAGCAGACCGAAAACAATGATGCCGGCAATGAGCCACATATCCATAATCATTCAGCAGTTGGAGTGGTTAAAGGTACAAGTGTAATGGTTACTTCCAGGTCAACACTATCCAGTTTGCTGTGTAACATAAGTGTATCGGCAGAAAGTTTCTGCAGGTCAAACTGGTGTTCTCCCCGTAAGTTTGATTTCAGCACCAGACTGTTCCTCTTCAGGTACCATGTTCCTTCATCGGATTGAAGTCCAAGAGCCAGAGATACCGGCCCCATGATAATCCTGTAACTGCCGTCTTTATTGAATTCCATAATAGGGCTCCCCAGTTGCTCTCCGGTTGCCCTGTCGTAATTGGTTTTAAATTCCTGATATACCCACTGCCGGGCAAGGAGGTTTCTTTTCTCATTGCCCGCGTGCGTGCAGGCTAATGTGCCCCACAAAAGCATAACCGCAACGCCTATGCCGCCCATAATCCTTATGACCATATAAATTTGAATTTTACTGGCACAAGATAATCAACTTTTAATGACCTTTGATGCATTTACGATTTAACTGGTTCGTATGTCGTTAGTGGTTATCCTGCGTTGCAGGAATATAATAAAAACACCTCAGGGAATACTTTTGGCGGAAGCTAAAATATCCTTCCCATGAAGTTTGAACTCTGGCTAGTCGGCAAGAATGATCCAGCTATCGCAGATGCGTTTGAAAAATATATCAGTCGCATTAAGCGATATATTGCTTTTGAGGTAAAATACTTTGCGACAGGTAAATCCACAACCAGCCCTGAGCACATAAAAAAAGAAGAAGCCGAAAGGATTTTGAAGAAAACCGATCAGGATGACTTTTTGATAGTACTGGATGAGCGTGGACAGACTTACACTTCCGAGGCTTTTGCCCGACTGATTGAACAACTGCTTGTTAGAAGCAACAAGCGCATTATTTTTATCATAGGAGGGTCGTATGGCATTACCCGTGCTCTGAGGGAAAGTAGCAGCTTGCTGCTTTCTCTCTCACCGCTGACTCTTTCTCACCAGCTTGCCCGTTTGGTATTTGCCGAACAACTTTACAGGGCTTTTACTATTTTAAAAAACGAACCCTATCATCATTAAGACATGATTATCACCCTGTGCATTATTCTGATTACATCATTTGTTTCTATAAGCGCTTTCAGCAACCAGCATACTGTGCAGCGCTTAATTTTTTCTCCGTATGCGATTAAGAGAAACAAAGAGTGGTATCGGTTTATCACCTACGGCTTTATCCATGCCAACTGGATACATCTGCTTTTTAATATGTGGGTGTTATACCTGTTTGGTAACATCACGGAATCATACTTTAAACATGTTTTCGGCATAGCTGGCGGCATCACATATCTGTTTATGTATATGGCAGGTATGATATTATCCGAGATGTATTCTTTCTTCAGGCATCAGGATAATCCGGGGTATATGAGCCTGGGGGCATCTGGGGCGGTGTCTGCAGTGCTGTTTGCCAGTATTCTTTTCAAGCCGTTGCAAAAGCTTTACATTATTTTTCTGCCCATTGGAATACCGGGATTCATCTTCGGTTTGCTTTACCTGCTTTACTCGTGGTATATGGCGCGGCAGGCCCGGGATAACATTGGTCATTATGCGCATTTTTTCGGAGCGGTCTTCGGTTTTCTTTTTCCCATTTTGATGAAGCCCGCTTTGTTTATAGAATTTATTCAGGGAATAGCGTATGGCTTCTGAACGGCCTATTGATTTACGAAGTGATACCGTTACGCGTCCTACTCCCGGCATGCTGCAAGCCATGATGTGCGCTGAGGTGGGAGATGACGTTTTCGGAGAAGATCCCTCTGTAAACCGTCTTGAAGAAAAAGCCGCACTGCTTTTTGGAAAGGAGGCAGCGCTTTTCTGTCCTTCAGGCACTATGACCAATCAGATTGCCATTCACATCCTGACGGGCCCTTTCTGTGAAGTGATCTGCGACAAGCTCTCCCACATTTATCTTTACGAGAGCGCAGGTATGGCTTTTCATTCGCGTGCTTCCGTACGACCGCTAGAGGGAATACGCGGGCGGCTTTGTGCATCAGACATAGAAGCCAATATCCATCCCGATGATATACACCTGCCTATCTCTAAAGTTGTAGCTCTGGAAAACACCTGCAATAAAGGAGGTGGATCGTGCTATGATTTTGCTGAAATAAAAAAAATACATTCTGTGTGCAAGACCCATCATTTGTATTTGCACCTGGATGGCGCCCGCTTGTTTAATGCCCTGGCCGAAACCGGTGAAAGTCCCCGGGATTATGGTGCATTGTTTGACACTATTTCCATTTGTCTTTCAAAAGGACTCGGCGCACCTGCCGGCTCCCTGCTGATTAGCAGCAGCGAGAATATCCAAAAAGCACGCAGGGTAAGAAAAGTGATGGGTGGCGGCATGCGCCAGGCCGGCTATCTGGCTGCTGCTGGCATATATGCCCTAGACCACCATGTGCCGCGTCTCAAAGAAGATCACAAACGGGCAAGGGCGTTAGGCGAAACTTTACAAAGCGCTTCTTTTGTCAGTGAATTATATCCGGTAGAAACCAACATCGTGCTTTTCACCCTTAATGATAAATACGATGACCACTCCTTTCTGAAGAAGCTTCAGGAAGAGAATATTCTTGCCGTAGCCATGGCGCCCCGGATGATGCGCATGGTTACCCATCTGGACTTTAATGACGATATGCTGGAGAAAACTATCCGCGTGCTGAAAAGCCTGTAGCTTTCCACGCCTTTACAACCGGAAAGAAGCCGCAGCAGCGATAGTCCGGTCAAGATGCTCTCTTTCATGTAAAGCTGAAACAAACCACGCTTCATACGGTGATGGGGGCAGGTAAATTCCCGCCTGTAACATATGATGAAAAAATTTTCTGAAAAACACATTGTCACCCTCCCTGGCTGACGCAAAATCCATCACAGGTTTTTCCGTGAAGTGCACACTCAACATGGAGCCCACGCGGTTTATCTGAAAAGGGACTGACAGTGCACCGAGAGCTTCACGGAGGCCGCTTTCCAGGTAATGGCTCTGCTCTTCCAGTTTCTCATAAAACCCGGGGGTTTGCCGGATCACCTGCAGGGTTACAAAACCGGCCGTCATTGCCAGAGGATTGCCGGAGAGGGTGCCCGCCTGATAAACCGGTCCAACCGGTGCCACCAGGTCCATTATTTCAGCCCTTCCGCCATAGGCTCCTACCGGGAGTCCTCCGCCTATAATCTTTCCGAAGGTAAAAAGGTCAGGCTGGATGCCAAACCTTTCTGCAGCTCCTCCGGGTGCCAGCCGGAATCCTGTCATCACTTCATCAAATATCAGCAGTGCACCCGCTTCATCACATAAGTGCCGCAGGCCGGCAAGGAAGTGTTCAGCCGGTGCAATGCATCCCATATTGCCGGCAACAGGCTCAGTAATAATAGCTGCAATTTCATTTTTGTAAGCATCCACCGCCCGTTCCACTGCTTTCAGGTTGTTGAAAGGGACTATGATTGTATCCTGCACTGCTGCGGGAGGAACACCTGCTGCATTCGGAATACCCAAGGTACTCATGCCACTACCCGCTTTTACAAGAAAAGCATCAGCATGTCCGTGGTAGCAGCCCTCAAATTTCAATATCTTGCTTTTCCGGGTAAAAGCACGGGCCAAGCGCACTGCACTCATGCAAGCCTCCGTGCCGGAGTTTACCATTCTTATTTTTCCCATTCCAGGCACCATCCGGGTGATGACTTCGGCAAGGCGCATTTCTGCTTCAACCGGTGCCCCAAACGAAACCGATTGCACAACTGCTTCCTGTAACGCGGCAGTTACCGCAGGATGCGCATGCCCTAGAATCATCGGCCCCCATGAGCCCACATAATCAATGTATGTGTTACCATCTTCGTCTTGCAGAATAGCTCCCTGTGCCGAACGTATAAACAGCGGGTGTCCTCCTACAGCTTTGAATGAGCGCACCGGAGAATTTACTCCTCCCGGTAAGAGGCGGCACGCTTTGGCAAACAATTCCTCAGAACGCTGCGTTTTCATTTCCCTGCAACCTCAAAAAGTCATATACAAAGTAAGTCGCTATTAAATCTGCACCGGCTCTTCTGATTGCTGTGAGTATTTCCAACATAGCCTGCTGCTCATGCAACCAGCCCTTTCCGGCAGCAGCCTTCACCATAGCATATTCACCCGACACCTGATAGGCGGCCACAGGTACCTTGACCGCCTGCCTTACCCTCCATATAATATCCAGATAAGCCAGAGCCGGCTTCACCATGACGATATCTGCACCTTCGGCAACATCATCGCAGGCTTCACGTATGGCCTCCCGTGCATTAGCGTAATCCATCTGGTAGGATTTTTTATCTCCGAAAGCCGGAGCCGAATCCAGCGCATCGCGGAAGGGTCCATACAAGCCGGATGCGTATTTAACAGAGTAAGCCATAATGCCCGTGTGCTGGTAACCATGGTGTTCCAGTATTTCCCTGATTTTGAGTATCCTGCCATCCATCATGTCGGAGGGAGCAACAAAATCAGCTCCCGCACGGGCATGCAGCAATGCCATTTTCGCCAACACTTGCAGGGTGGCATCATTGTCAATTTGCCGGCCTGTTACTATGCCGTCATGACCATATACCGAGTAGGGATCCAGAGCCACGTCTGACATTACACAGAGTTCAGGAACAGCCCTCTTGATGGCACGTATAGCCCTTGGAAGAAGCCCCCTCGGATTGAGGGCTTCTTTGCCTGTGTTGTCTTTTTTGCCGACAGGTATTCGGGCAAACACCAATACTGCCCGAATGCCCTGGCTGAACAAAAAGTGGGCTTCCCTGACTGCACGGTCAACCGAAAAACGATAATATCCGGGCAAGGAAGCAATAGGCTCTTTTTTGTTGTTGCCTTCCACAACAAAAAGCGGAGCTATCAGGTCGCTCACACTCAAATGCGTTTCGGCAACCATCTGGCGTATGGCTTCGGTTTTTCTAAGCCTCCTTCCACGGGACAAGGGAAACATATCAAACAAGTTGTTGGGATGTAGTGGACCAGTATTCTGCTACTTTATCAAAAATGGATTCCATATCGGGCTGACGTGCAATCATAATAGGGGCTGACGTCCAGCGCATCACTTCCTCGGCCGTAGTTCTTCCGATGCAGAAACAAGGAAGAGTGTCGGTGCGATTTGCCTGAAAAAAACTCTTCACAGCGCTAGGACTCATAAACACAATGCCCTCTATACCGGCTAGCGGTATTTTGCGCAAAAGCTGAATGGTGGAATAGAGGATGAGCTCTTTGACGGCAACCTGATGTCTTTTAAGCCATTCGGGCAGATCTTCCAGATGATGTTCGGCACAGGGAAACAACAGGGTTTTGACCTCCGGATGGCTTAAAATAAGTTCAGCCAGTGCCACAGCATCGTTGATTTTGGGGACCAGGGGTTTTACTTCCAGCAAGTTCAGATGCCGTGCCGTTGAATCTCCAATGGCAAAAAACTTTACTTTGGGCACCCTTATTTTTTCTTCCCAGATAATTTCACTGAAAGCCTTTACTGCATTCTGGCTGGTAAAGGCAATGGCATCGTATCGTGAATTGACGATTTCTTCAATCATCTCAGGGGTATGCGGAAGAAATTCTATCTTGATAACTGGGTCAACCACCAGGTCAATACCAAGCTGACGGGCATACCGGGCTGAAAAAGCATCTACTTCTCTTGTTACCAGAATCCTGGGCATATTTATTTCTGTTTTGAAAACAATAAAATCCTGTCAGCACCCTTGTTTTTAGCCATTGTTGCAGCCAGTAAACCGAGGTTGGGGGTTTGGGCTTTTTCCTGAAAAGTTATTTCCACCTTTTCTCTTCCGTCCGGTGATAATACTTCTCCTTTAAAAGTAATCAAACCCGCATCAAAGGAAGCCAAGGCACCAACAGGCGCTGTGCAACCGGCCGCCAAAGCCTGCAGAAACTGCCTTTCTGCATTTACAGCTATGCGTGAGGGTGCATGATCCATCTTTGACAGCAGCCTGACCACAGAGTGATTGTCCCTGCGTGCCACCACACCTATTGCCCCCTGAGCCGGAGCAGGAATCATCCAATGCAATACTTTATAGGGTGCCTGAGCACCAAGCCGGCTGAGCCCCGCCTGCGCCAATATGATTCCATCCCATGCACTTTGCTGCAATTTGATGAGGCGCGAATCTACATTTCCTCTCACCGGCAGTATGCGATGGGATGGAAAGCGGTATAGCCATTGGGCTTTCCTTCTGATGCTGCCTGTCGCCACCGTAGCCGTATAAGCAGACTCCAACGAAAACCCCCGTTTGCGAAAAACGATTACATCAAAAGGGCTGGCTCTTTGGGGAACTGCAGCTAATATCAGATCAGGATGCAACTCCACAGGCAAATCTTTCAGCGAATGCACTCCGGCATCAGCCTGCCCGTTCAGCACGGCATCATCTATGGCTTTGGTAAAAATGCCTGTGTCCTGTGTATAGGCGACTCCAGCCTCCCGTATCATATCCCCTTTTGATTTAACCGGTATCACTTTTGATGTAATACCCAAAGCCGACAGTTGGTTGCACACCCAAGCAGTTTGTGTGAGGGCAAGGGGGCTCTCGCGCGTAGCTAAGCGCAATACCATGCTTTTCATCCAGACACAAGATATGACGATTGCTTTACTTTCTGAAAATGGCGCAGGTGGTTAAAGGTAATCTTCTCCAGAAACCGGGAAGATACTTCCGGGGTGTCTTTGTCCAGATGATTGTCAAATATGGAGCTGTGCAACTCGGCCGTAATGGTCTGCGCTAGTTCATAGCGTTTTAGCCAATCCTGATATTCCCGGACTGTTTCGCTGATAATTCGTTGTGCGTGGCGGATATAACTCTGCTGTTCTTCAGCATGGCACAATCCAATTTGGTCAATATCAACAACAGTTGCCGGCAATCCGGGCTCCACGTTGCGGGGGACAGATAAGTCAACAAAAGTCTTATTGTAAAGGGCTATGTTGCTGAGAGAGGCTGCGGTAAACAGCGGCTCGCAGGCTGCCGTAGCCACCAGAATGATATCAGCTGCGCTGACGGCTTGCCGCAGTTGCGTATATTGCTGTGTGTGCAGGCCAAATTCAGCAGCCAGAGCCGCAGCCTTTTCTCTCCTGCGGTTTATCAGGGTAATGTTGCTCGCTGGCACTTCTTTCAGGAGGCTTTTCAAAGCTAGCCTTCCCATTTTACCGGTACCGACAAGGAGCACCCGGGAATGCTTCTTCAGGATATGGTTGGTTTTTAAATAGCGGATTGCTGCATGCGACAGGGAATGTGCTCCGGTATTATAACCCGTTTCGCTGCGGATCTTTTTACCGGCAGCGACAGCAGCTTCAATCAAGCGATTTAATTCAGGCCGAAGGCGCATTCCTGCGGCAAGGGCCTGTTTGCGGGCTTGCCTTATCTGACCGGTGATCTGGGCATCTCCCGTAAGACGGGAATCCAGCCCGACAGCAACGTGAAACAGATGTTCAACCACTAACTCTCCCTGCAGGATATATCCGAAGTTGTAAAAGACCTCAGGTTTATTACCGGTCATGTTGCATAACACCGATACCACCTCCCCGGGTATGGCTTCACCGGAATATATCTCCACGCGGTTACAGGTGACAAGTGGAAAAATAGAGCAGATACCTCTGGCACGAAACTCCCGGAGCAGAGACAGTACCTGTGCCTCAGACAAGTGGAATTTTTCACGCTCCTCCAATGGTGCGCTGCGATGGCTTATTCCCACAACAAAGAGGTGATTTATTTTGGCACTATACATTTCAGGCGCTGAGTTTTACATTACTTTTGGAGAATGGAGGCAAATGCAGACCACACTCTGTTTTTGACTTTCCGGCCCACCGACCGGATCGGCCTGCGCCTTTCACTGTGCAGTGTACACACCCCACTGAGCCGTATCCCTGAGCCAGCAACGGATGCCGGGGTAAGTTATGGGTACGGATATAGCGTTCTACTTCCTGTTCGGATACATCAATAATGGGATTGAATTTCAACATGCCGTTAAATTCAAATAGCTTCATACTTTTCCGGTGGCTGTTTTGAAAAGCCAGCAGCCCGGTGACCCAGACGTTATACTGCGGTTTGATTTTATTCAGGGGCTCTACCTTGTTAATCATGCAGCAGAAGTCGGGGTCTGTGTTCCAGGTAGCATTTCGTTGAGTAAAGTCATGATCCAACGGGTTGGGTTCTACGTCCACTACTTCAAGTTCCAGTAACCTGGCAAGATGGTTTTTATATTCCAGTGTTTCCTTAAATAAAAAGCGGGTGTTGATGAAATGAATTTTCTGACTTTTGTTTACGGTGCTTATCAAACTCAAAAGATACACGGAGGAGGTGCCAAACGAAGAAGTGACCAGCACTTTTTCTTTGCCGAAATCCTGATAGAACCGTTGCAGCCGCATCAGCGGAGTTAGGGGTTGATAGGTTGCATTGAGCTGGTCTAAACTGTACTTCATTCCTTTGAAATGAGGTTTAAGGTTAGTGCATTTAATATTTTTACCTTTTGAGAAAAGTCAACTTTCAGCCTGTCTCTGAGTGTGTGCAGGCTTTTGAGCAGTTGGGGTAATTCATCGGGAAGGCTTTCTTCCAGCAACTCCCGAAACCTTCTGGCAAAAGTGGGTGAGCGTCCATTGGTAGAAATGGCAATCTTCAAATCGCCCCGCGTAACGATAGACCCCAGATAGAAGTCGCACAGGTGAGGTGTGTCGGCCACATTTGCCAGCACTTTTAGCTCTTTAGCCTGTTCCCGGATGGCGCGGTTCAGGGCAGGATTTTCCGTAGCAATAATCACTACATCTTTACCCTTGAGGTCATCGGGAGAAAACGCCCTCAGCAACAGGGTTACATTCGGATGGCTAGCTGCCAGGGTGGTAATTTCTTCTGAAACCTCAGGAGCCACAAGAGTAACACGGGCTGTAGGGCTGCTTTTCAGCAGAAACCGAAGCTTCTCACTGCCGGCATTCCCCCCGCCTACAATAAGCAACTGCAGCCTTTCGGGCTTGAGAAAGATGGGGAAAAGGTTATTCCGAGACTCCCGCTGCTGTGCGTTGCTCATAAGTAATCTGTTTTTCTGTGAATGAATTCGCATATTGAATCAGGGCTACCGTTTCTCCAATGACAATAATGGCTGGTGTAGTAATACGGGCAGCCTGCACTTCCTCAAATAGGGTTGCCACCGTTGCCTTGACCACCGCTGCATCAGGCAGAGATCCGTTGCAAATGACTGCTGCCGGAAGGTCAGCTTTGCCTGCCTTGATAAAAACTTCTGTAATTTCCTCTAGCCTGCCCAAACCCATCAGTATAACCACAGTAGCATCCGAGCGTGCCGCCTGATAGAGCGCATCTGGCAGCCATCCATCGGCTGAGGAAGCAGTTACAACCCAGAAGCTCTCACTGATTCCACGTGTTGTAAGCGGTATGCCGTGCAAAGCCGGAACAGCCGTAGCGCTGCTGATGCCCGGAATAATCTCTGTCGGAATGCCATGCTTTCGGGCAAACTCAACCTCCTCATAGCCTCTGCCAAATACAAAAGGATCGCCACCTTTCAAACGCACAACTTTTCCGTATTGCAAAGCATAATCCACAATCTGTTGATTAATTTCCCTTTGGCTTTTTTCATGACTGCCAGCTCTTTTACCCACGAATATTTTCACAGCCTGGGGGGCATACTCCAGCAAGCGGGGATGAATCAGGGCATCATACAAGATAACATCGGCAGTTTCCAGTGCCCGCACTCCTTTGAGGCTTATCAGCTCCGGATCACCCGGACCTGCGCCAACCAAAACCAATTGTGGTATATTCTTCATGCTCTGTAATAATTAGCTATCACCTGTTTGTCAACCTGTTCTTTGTCAATGCCGAGCTGTGCCGCCCGGAAAGCTTTAACCTTTTCCAGAAAGGCTGCTGCATCAGCCAGATATTTTGATGCAAAGGCCGCATCCGGCTCGTGTTTATTAATCTGATAAACCAGTGTTTCAAAATCTTCGCTGCTGAACAATCCGGGTTTAACCAGTTTTTCATTAAAATCCTTAATGATGCCGGCCTGCGTGTTACACTGCACATCCTTACTCAGCAACAGAGCCTTGGCCCCAATGACAAACGTATTGTAGCTGTTGTAAATAGCATCAGCAAAAAGATTTTCCTGCAGGGCTTCTTTTGCAGCTTCAAATTTTTCAGCAGCCTCGCTGATAACGGTGGACACCACATCCAGCATGATACCAGCACATTCGCCCACTCCGATAGCCTGTTCATAAGTTTCCACATGGCCCCAGTCAATGAAATCGTCAGCAGTAAGCTCTGTTTCAGCCAAGGGTTTCAGCAACTGGTAGAAGTAGGTCTTACCTTGCCGTCTGAAGTAGGCATTAAAATATTCCCCTTCACCAGCGTGAGCCTGAAAGTCATTCAGGAGCAGCCGTAATGCCTGCGGAATTCTGCGGGTTGGCAGCTTCACAATTTTTTCTCCTATAAAACCCGTACCATCAGGGTCAACACCTCCGCCCAGCACTACCTGCATAGCCGGTGCAACCATTTCTCCTTTTTTTATTGAACTACCGTGAAAACCTATTTGTGCAGCCATATGCTGACCGCAGGAGTTCATGCACCCACTGATTTTTATTTTGATATCATGGTCATAAATGAGGTCATCATATTCCTCACGCAGCAGACGCTCCAGCACACGGGCAAGCTCCATGCTGTTGGTTACACCCAGGTTGCAGGTGTCTGTGCCGGGGCACGTGGTAATGTCATGCGTGGAGTCAAAACCCGGTTCTGCCAAACCCTCGCGATCCAGCTCGGCAAAGAGAGCAGGCAGGGCTTCCTTGCGCACATAGCGCAGCAGTAAGCCCTGATTAACTGTAACGCGGATATCGTCAGCTGCGTAGCGTTTTACAATGCCGGCAAGGGCCCTGGCTTTGTGATGGGAAATATCTCCGGTCTGAATTTTTAGATACACTCCATAGAAGCCTTTTTGCTTTTGCTCAAAAGTGTTTGTGCGCAGCCAGCGTTCATATTTGGATTGATCTTCTATTTCCATTGTAGGGAAGACAGGTTCGGGCAAAACAGGGGGCGGGACCACTGATTCATCAATGACATACTTTTTGTACCGCAAGGCAGGTTTTTCGGCTTCAACCAGTTGCATGAACTGAGACAAGCCAATTTTCTGAATTAAAAATTTAAACCGTGCCTTATGGCGTTTTACCCTCTCCCCATAGCGGTCAAATACGCGCAGGACGGCCTCGGCAAAAGGAATGATTTCATCGGCCGGCAGAAATTCGTAAGCTACCTGAGCAGCCATGGCCTGTGCACCAAGCCCGCCTCCGATAAGCACTTTAAATCCCTTAATCTCTTTATCCCCTTCTCTGCGGATGCGTGGAATAAATCCCAGGTCATGAAAGTAGGTAAATCCCGAGTCATCATCAGCCGATGAGAAGGCTACTTTAAACTTTCTGCCCATATCCTGACAAACAGGATTTCTTAAGAAGTAACGGGCAAAAGCTTCCGCATAGGGGGTAATGTCAAACAATTCTTTCGGGTCAATGCCGGCAATGGCTGAAGCTGTAACATTCCTGACGGTATTGCCGCAGGCTTCGCGTAAAGTGATGTGTTCTTCTTCCAGTTCGGCCCAGACCTTAGGGCTGTCATCCAATTTTACAAAGTGTAGCTGGATATCCTGGCGGGTAGTCAGATGCAGATTGCCGGTGGCATACTTTTCCGACACATCCGCTATCCTGATGAGCTGCCTTGCGGTCAAACGGCCATGCGGAATTTTAATCCTCACCATTTGTACACCCAGTTGCCGCTGACCGTACACTCCGCGTGTCAGGCGAAAATGCTTGAACTTATCTTCCGGAATTTCACCTGCCCGGAATCTGCGAATCTTATCTTCCAGTTCAAGAATATCCTTCTGCGCGGCAGGATCTATGTTTTTGGAGAGGTTTAAGGCACTCATGGTTATGATTTTTAGCAAATAAAAAAGGCCTTCAAGGTTTTTAACCGAGAAGGCCTGTGTTACTTATTTTTCTGAATTATAATCTCATGTAGCACACTTCCTTCCCGGGTCGCCTGCACAACAACAACAGCAGCAACAACAAACAGCCACCATAACGGGAAGATGGACTTGTGCTTTCATAATGTGCAAATGTACATCATGGCAAAGAAAAAATCAAAAATTACTTACCTACGGTCGTATTCAGGCTGATTTTAGTAGCTTTATGCCCCTTGCCAGATGCAAAGAACTCATGAAAACCCCTTATTGTATTTTTCTGTTGTTTATCGTAGGCTCGTTTGCAGGTTGTGATGCCTATAAAAGTCTGAGCCCCCGGGGAAAGCTAATGATAAAAAACAAGGAGACCCTCTTCAGAGGAGTGCATTTTGATAGCTCCATCAGCACTGTAAAAGCTCTGGAGGAAATTACCCCAGAACTGGAGTACAATGACTATCTCCGCTATAATATATCAGCAGACTCCATTGCTGCCGGTGAATCTCTTGAAGTGGAGTACTTCTTTAACAAGAAAGACCAACTGGACATGATTATTGCCTTTTACTACGTAACAAACAAAAATGCCATTAAACCGCTGACCGAAGAGCTGAGAAGATATTTTGAACAGAAAATAGGACCGGCAAGGAGAGATGAATCAGGCGCTTATCACTGGGAGCTACCGGATGAACAGGGTCTTAAGGGTACTATTGAAATTAATCTCACCGGGGAAACCGAAGAAGGATACATGGGCGTTGAACTGGAACTCATAAAGTATTATGAATATGAAAGAAGACTTTGAGCATGAAGAAAGTTGTCGTGTTAACCGGAGCCGGCATCAGCGCAGAAAGCGGGCTGAGCACCTTTCGTGATGCAGGCGGATTGTGGGAAGGCTATGATATCAACGAAGTAGCCACACCGGAGGGTTGGGCTAAAAACCCCCAGCGCGTGTTGGAGTTTTACAATCAACGCAGGCGTCAGCTTCTAAAAGCCCAACCTAATGCCGCTCATTATGCACTCGCTGAAATGGAAAAACATTTTGACGTGCACATTATTACCCAAAATGTGGATGACCTTCACGAGCGGGCAGGATCCACAAAGGTGTTACATCTGCATGGCGAGCTGCTCAAAGTCAGAAGTTCTGTATACCCTCAACTGGTGTATGAGTGGAAGAAAGATCTGAAAATGGGCGACACCTGCGAACTCGGCACGCAGCTGAGACCACACGTTGTCTGGTTTGGTGAGGAAGTGCTGCTTCTGCCTCAGGCCGCTAAAATAGCGTCCGCTGCTGACATTTTTTTGGTTGTGGGTACTTCTCTAGTGGTGTATCCTGCAGCCGGATTAATTCATTACACCGGCTATGACATCCCAAAATATATTATTGACCCGAAAGCACCTCAGGTGCATCATGTGCCGAATGTCACATACATTCCTGCGCAGGCAACAGTTGGCGTGCCGCAATTATTTAAACAACTGCTGAATGAACAATCCTGAATTAAAAGAAGAACAAAATCCCTGGACCACCCTTTCGGAAAAGATTGTGTATGACAATCCCTGGATGCAGGTCAGGGAATACCGTGTAATAAATCCAGCCGGAAAAGCATCACTCTATGGTATTGTGTCTGCCAAGCATCTGGCCATTGGCATCATACCGCTGGATGCTCAAAACAACACATGGCTGGTCGGACAATATCGCTACCCATTGAAAGCGTATAGCTGGGAGATAGTAGAGGGGGGAGGCAAGCCGGATATCGATCCGGTGGAATCTGCCAGACGCGAGCTGAAAGAAGAAACCGGACTGGAAGCCCGTCACTATACCAAGATTATGGAAATGCACACCTCTAACTGCATTTCCGATGAAAAGGCCATTATTTATGTTGCCAGAGGCATCTCCGAAGGCATTGCCTCTCCGGATGAAGATGAAAAACTAAAAGTGGTCAAACTGCCTTTTGATGAAGTTTTTAAAATGGTTATGGAAGGACGCATAACCGACAGCCTTTCAGTTGCCGGCATTCTGAAAACCCATTTACTTCTGCAAACCGGAACAGTATGAATTTGATTACATGATAAACACAATAAAAATCAGGCAGCGGCACTAAAACTGGTGATGAGAAAAATCAGATTGCTTTTTACTTTGCAATATACACTTCAATATACAATTCGCAGGTTAAACCATCCTGTTTCCAGAAGGTCAAAGCCCTGACTCTTAAAAAAATCTTATTGTATTATTCCTCATGACCGGTAGCCCGCTTTTTTTTGTTCTCTATGCTGTTTTATTTATTTCCGGTGCTGTTTGGGCGCAACCAAAGTCCAAAGACTCCGCACTATGGATCGGGGGAAAAGTGACTGACCCGGCACACCAGCCGATTCCCTACGCTTCGGTAGCCCTTTTTAATACAGCCGATTCGTCTCTAACCACAGGCACCACAACAGATGAAGACGGTAAATTTGAACTAACAGCGGAGCCTGGTTCCTACAATTTAAAAATAACCTTTCTCTCTTACCGAACGGTGACGTTACCGGTGCTGCTCGGTAGCTCTCCGCTTCAGCTCGGCAAAATCATTATGCAACCGGATGAGAAAGCCATTCAGGAGGTGGAGGTAGTGTCTGAAAAGAGCTCCATGCAACTCCAGTTAGACAAAAGAGTTTTCAACGTAGGCAAAGACCTGAGTAGCACAGGGAGTAATGCCCTGGAAGTACTGGATAATGTGCCCTCAGTATCTGTAGATATAGACGGCAACGTAAGCCTGCGCGGTAGCCAAAACGTAAGATTACTCATTAACGGCAAGCCTTCCTCACTCACCGGCATCAGCAGTACAGACGCTCTGAGAATGCTACAGGGAAGTCTGATTGAGAAAATTGAGGTAATTACCAACCCTTCAGCCCGATATGATGCCGAAGGAGAGGCAGGTATCATTAATATCGTGCTCAAAAAAGAAAAAAATAAAGGCGTCAACGGCTCATTTGACCTGACAGCCGGATACCCTCACAATTACAGTGCTGCCTACCAGATAAATTTTCGGAAAAAATGGTTCAACCTGTTCTCCAGTTATGGAGTACATTATCGTAGGAATCCCGGCAGTGGCCACACCTTTCTGCGCTATCAAACGCCTGACACAACATACAGCTATGAAAGCTCTCGTGCACATACGCGCGGGGGATGGGGCAACACCCTTAAGCTGGGTTCGGATTTTTATCTGAATGAGCGCAATGTGCTCACGGTGTCAGGGCTATTCCGCTTTTCTAAAAATCAAAATAAAGCAGAAACAACCTATCTGGATAAAGACCTTAACGGTGTTGTTATACAAACAACTGAACGTACGGATAGCGAGCGGGAAGATCAACGCAACTGGGAAGCCTCCGTGCATTATGAAAAAACATTCAAATCAAACAATGAACACAAGCTTACCCTTGACTTTCAGTGGTCTACTTCCGATGATACTGAAAACAGTGCAATTACCGAAACCGAGCTTGCGAGCAGCAGCACGCTGTTGCAACGCTCTACAAACACCGAAGATGAACAAAGGTGGCTTGCCCAGGCTGATTATATTCATCCGTTCAGGCTACAAGGAAAATTTGAAACCGGAGTGAAAGCAAACTGGCGTTTTATCCAGAATGACTATCGGGTGGAAGAATTATCGGCCACCGGTACCTGGGAGCCATTGCCTGCGTTTAATGATTTTTTTCACTATGATGAAAATATCTATGCAGCCTATGTGATGGCTGGAGATAAGATCAAAAAATTCAGCTGGCAGGCAGGTCTCCGTGTTGAATTTTCGGCAGTCACCACCCGTTTGCTTGAATCGGCTTACCGCAACACCCGTCAGTATCTTGACTTGTTCCCCAGCGCCCATCTGTCTTATGAATTTAACCCTAATCACACCGTGCAGTTGAGTTATAGCCGCAGGTTAAGCAGGCCATCCTTTCGCTGGCTGCTGCCCTTTTCCGGCTACAGTGATGCGCGCAACTACTGGAGCGGTAACCCGGACCTCAACCCCGAGTACACGCATTCCTTTGAACTGGGTTACCTGAAACACTGGGAAAAGGGTTCAGTTCTGTCTTCCCTGTATTATCGCTATCGCACCGGTGTTATAGAACAGATTACCCTTGCCGATTCTGCCGGTTCCACTACACGTTTTCCCATAAATCTCTCCACACAACACGCTTTCGGGATAGAGTTAAACGGTAATTATGACCCCTTCCGATGGTGGAAACTTACCGGATCCATGAATTTTTACCGATCTGTTACAAATGGCAGTTATGCAGGCCAAAGCTTGCAGAGTGATACCTACGGCTGGCAGATGCGGGCTTCTTCCAGAATGACACTTTTTAAAAAAGTGGACTTTCAACTCACCTTCGGTTATAAAGGCCCGGAAACAACCACGCAGGGCAAAAACAAATCGTCTTACAGCCTGGATACTGGCCTGTCTCTGGATGTGTTTAAAGGAAAGGGTACACTTACCCTTACCGGAAGAGATATTCTCAACAGCCGCAAGCGCAGAAGCGTGGTTGATACTGATACATTGTATAGCGAATCGGAATTTCAATGGCGGTCGTGGCAGGTACTGCTGAACTTCAACTACCGTCTCAACCAGAAAAAGAAGCGTACAGGGGCACTGCCTTCTGGCGCGGAAGAGGGTGGCGACTTCTGAAAATGCTATCGGGTTTTAAAACAATACATCAATATTCCTGCTGCAACAGCAGCGTTGAGTGATTCAGCTTTTCCAAAACGCGGTATGGCAATTTTTTTTACCGCAACAGTTTGTATCTTTTCCGAAAGGCCGCGCGACTCATTGCCTATGACCAGAATTGCCTCTTGAGGAAGTTTATCCCGTTCCAGAATGGATCCGTTTGTAACGGCAGCATATACGGGCAATCCCGCTCTTTTTAATACATCATACAGGTTAACGTAAAAAACTTTTACGCGCAGCAATGCACCCATGGTTGCCTGCACTACCTTAGGATTATATACATCCACACAATTTTCGGAGCACAGCACGGAGTGAATCCCGAACCAGTCAGCCGTGCGGATTATGGTGCCCATGTTACCCGGGTCCTGTATATCTTCCAGAGCTACGTGAACACCGGCATTCAGCGTTGGAAACGAAGGTTCAGGTATAGACACCACGGCCAACACCTGATTGGGTGTCGTCAGTGCAGATATTTTTTTCAGCTCCGCTTCGTTAACCTGATGTATTTTTATTTTTCTGTTAGCAAGCATATGTTCGTATTCGCTAATCCAGGAAGCCGTAGCCCAAAGTTGTTGCACCGCATGGCCTGCCTGCAGATATTCCAGAACCATTTTCTCTCCTTCTATAATGTACACCTGAAGGGTGTGTCTAATTTTCTTATGCCTCAGTGACTGAATGTATTTAATTTGTGCCTTACTCAGCATGAGCGTTCGTTTGAAGCCAATATCTTTCTTTTTTTTTATTTCAGGACTATTCGTTTTTTCCGGATGCGTCAATACCCGATTTCTTAAGGATAATGAAATCCTCTTTCGCAGAAACAAAATTGAGCTGGAGTCTATTGAAAAAGTAAAGCATCCAGCTCAGTTCAAAAATGACCTCATCAGCATTTCTCAGCTACAACCCAATAAAAAATTTCTGGGCCTGTTTAAAATAAGACTCTGGTTTTACAATGTTTCCAGCCAGGGTAAAATGAACAAGTTCAAATACTGGATGCGGGATAAAATAGGAGAACCTCCAGTGCTCTATGATTCTTTAATGGCGGCAAAATCAACGCTCCTCATTACCAATTATCTTAAAAACAAAGGCTATTTCTATGCAGAAGCCGATTACAGGCATCGCATCCACCACAAAAGGGCTGAGGTAATCTATACTGTCAAACCAGGCTATTTGTATCGTATGCGCAACATCTATTTCCCGGATGGCACATCACAGCTGCATCAAATTATTTCAAAACACAAAAACAAATCTCTGCTACAATCGGGCGAACCCTTTGATGTTTCTGCACTTAAAGCCGAGAGAGAACGTATAGCCGACCTGCTGCGCAATCAGGGATATTATTTGTTTAACCGGGAGATGGTATATTTTGACCTTGACAGCACGCCCGGCAACCGCAGGGTGGATGTATATCTTAGAATCAGCGACCCGGAAGATTCCCTGCAACATGCCGTATTTTATATTGACAGCATCTACGTCTTTCCTGATATCACAGACAACAAAGCTGTAAAAAAGCCAACCACTCTGGATACCTCTTATTACCGTGAATTTGTATTTATCAGTAAAAAGAAAAGATACCGCAAGAAAGTGCTGGCATCTGCAATTCACTTTGCTCGAGACAGTATATATCGTGTAACAGACCACAACGCTACCATAAGCCATTTATCAGAATTGGGGGTTTTCCGGTATGTAAATATTGACTACCGCCTTAAAACGCAGAATGGGAAAAATTACCTGAATTGCTATATTTATCTCTCCCCTTCCAAGCGTCAGGAGATTGCAGCCGAATTTGAGGCAAATAACAATACAGACTACAACCTTGGCACCTCTCTGACCATAAGCTATCGCAACAAAAATACTTTCCGCGGCACCGAGCTACTAAGCCTGAGCATATCGGGAGGTTTTGAATCCAATCTGGAGAGGGGCTCTCGCTTCTTTAACACCGTTGACCTGCAGTTTAAGGCCGATTTGTATTTCAATCAGTTTTTGCTGCCTTTCAGAATAAAAGTACCAAAAACTGCCCGCCCCAAAACCCGCCTCACTTTCCGCAATGAATACCTGCGTAGAACAGAGTATTACACTACCAACACTTTCATCTTTCTGTTCGGCTACGAATGGTACAGAGGACAGACTCAACGCCATATCGTAAATCCGCTGGTATTCAATTTTGTGAAAATCTTTGAATCTACTCCGACTTTTCAGGAAATTCTCCGCCAAAGTCCTTCCCTGCGCAACAGCTTCACCCAACAGATGATTTTTGGGTTTGAATATAATTTTATCTGGACCAACCAGAGCATACACCGCGGCAGAAGTTTTTTTTACTATATAGGCAAAATCAATAGCTCCGGAAACTTTCTGCATCTGATTAACCTGCTTGCGCACCTGAATGACAGTAAAAAGCCGCCCTATCAGGTTGTGGGGGTAGATTATTCTCAGTTTTTTCTGGTTGACTCCGACATCAGAAACTATCTGCGCCTGCATCGCACCGTGCAACTTGTTTCCCGTCTTTACGGGGGCATTGGCGTGCCCTTCGGTAATTCAACCACCCTGACCTATGTCAAGCAGTTCTTCTCCGGAGGCGCCAACAGCATGCGTGGATGGCGCATCCGCTCACTGGGCCCCGGAGCTTTTAATTTTGAAACTTCCAATATATACAATGAAACCGGGCAGTTTTTCTTTGATCAGACCGGAGAAATCAAACTGGAAGCCAACACCGAACTGCGTTTTGATATCTACAAATTCATTAAAGGGGCTGTCTTCTTTGATATCGGCAACATCTGGCTGTTAAGAGCCGACACCTCACGTCCCTACGCCAACATAGACATCAGCCGCTTCTGGAATGAGTTTGCCATTGGCTCCGGGCTGGGGCTACGTTTTGACTTCACCTATTTTGTGCTGAGGTTTGATGTAGGTCTGAAACTCCGTGAACCCGCACTGGGTAAACAACGCTGGCCCATTGCCAGCTTTAATCCCGGCAACAAAGCGTGGCGACAGGAGAATATGCGTTTTAACCTTGCCATTGGTTACCCCTTTTAATAGTTTTGTTGATTATCAATACTATTGCACTCCATTCCATGTACTGCAAAAAACTCCTGGCTATCACTCTGGCATTAGCATTCAAAACCACCCCTGCGGAGGCCCAGTTTTCCTTTAAAAAAATCACCCACATTCCGGCAACTGAATACGGCCATACGAAAAAATTTCCCTGGACAGGTGGATTCAACAACCCTCAGTTTTCGGCTGCCGACCTGAACAATGATGGCATCAAAGATTTGTTTGTATTTGACCGCACAGGCAACAAAGCCGTTACCTTCATCAATAACGGAACACCGAATGTAACCGATTACATATATGACCCAGCATACGAAGCTGCCTTTTCAAAATTTATTCAGTGGGTGCTATTAGATGATTTTGATTGTGACGGCATACCGGATGCCTTTACCTTTCATGTAGGAGCCGCGGATTACTATAAAGGGAAATATTCTCCCCAGAACATCTTGCAACTGGACTCTGTCACGTTTTTTGGGTATCATTCTTCCGGCAGTTATCTGAATATTTTTATCTCTCCCGTTGACATTCCGGCTATTGTAGATGTGAACAATGATGGCGATCTGGACGTACTTACTTTTCACATTCTGGGAGGTACGGTGATGTATTATGAAAACTTATCTCAGGAGCTGACCGGCACATGTGGAGACACGGTTCTTTTTCAATTGGTCACGGAATGTTGGGGCAATTTCTACGAAACCAGCTCCTGCCACATAGACACCAACTCCTGCGGGGGATTTACCCCTGACAGTTGTTTGCTTTCTCCTAAAACCTCTGCCGGAGCGGAAGCCCGAAGTAACCGCCATGCAGGCTCAACCATACTGGCTTATGATGCCGATGGAGACGGAGACAAGGAACTTATTCTGGGCGATATCTCCTGCCAGACATTAGATTGGCTACACAACAGCGGAACACCCGATTGTGCATATGTGGATTATGAAGACCCCACTTTCCCATCCTATGACCGCAGCTATCAGTCGCCCATCTTTCCTGCTGCTTATTACGTTGATGTTGACAACGACAACAAGCGGGATTTGCTGGTGGCTCCTAATGAACCCCGTGCATCAGAAAACTACAAGAACATCTGGCTGTATAAAAACATAGGTACGGAAGACAGTGTGCGTTTTACTTTTGTCAGCGACACTTTTTTGATCAGTGAAACGATTGATTTCGGAGAGGGCGCTTACCCTGCGTTCTTGGACTATGACGGTGATTCTTTGCTGGACCTTGTGGTGGGCAACTACGGTTATTACGTTAATGGTGTTACCTACCGCAATGGTCTTGCTCTTCTCAGAAATGTAGGCACCCGGTCGTCTCCCGCCTTTGAACTTATTGACAGAGATTGGCAATCCCTGAGCTCTCTGGGGATTAAAGCCATTTATCCAGCTTTTGGCGACCTGGATAATGATGGGGATATGGATATGGTTGTGGGTGAATTTAATGGCTACCTGCACTTTTTTCGTAACACGGCTGGGCCGGGTAACCCCGCCTCATTTACTGCTGAAATGTTTCAGATGTTTGATATTGACGTAGGACAATACAGCTCACCTTTCCTGTTTGATGTGAACCGCGATGGTCTGCTGGATTTAATTGTAGGCGAAAAATCCGGCAATCTGAATTACTTTGAAAATACCGGAACCCCCACTGCCTTTAAGTTCAATAATACTCCTACAAACAGCTTTTTCGGGGAAGTAAACACGCGCATACCCGGTTTTGTGGATGGATACAGCAGTGCGGTGATTACCACGCTGGACTCTACTTCCACACTTTATCTGATTGCCGGCAGTGACGAGGGTCAGCTCCGCCTCTATGCATACGACTCCACCCTCAGATATGGAGGAGCGTTCCCAAAGCTCTTTAATAATTATTCCAAAATAGATGAAGGAGAAAAAATAGCCGTAGCAGTAGCTGACCTGAATGGAGATGGAAAGATGGAAATGGTAGCCGGCAACTATCGCGGAGGCCTTGCATTCTTCACCCAGTCTGACACCATTTATACGGTTGTTTCCGACAACGTCAGGCCTACCCCTTTCTCCGGCCTGGAAGTGTTCCCTAATCCGGCACGCGATAAAATAACCATTCGCTTTACTTCCGGTAATTTAAATGAAAGAGTATGCATTCAGCTCACCGATTTACCCGGCAAAACTTTGAAAACATCCTCTCTGCTACCCAACCCGGATATTACTTTCAGTATTCCTCGCGTTACAAACGGAATTTACCTCTTGAGTCTCTCTTCAGGGGAGTATCACTATACACACAAACTACTCATACAACATTAAAAATTAAAACCCTATCTTTGAAACGATTTTACCCCAGTTGCGTTTAAATCTTTATAAGTACCTTATGTTTTTCCGGGTATTTCATGTTCTTCTTTCTCTCATACTGGTCATTCTGTCCAGCGGGTTCACTATTACCCAACATTTCTGCAAAGAACGCCTTGTCCACGTTGGTATTTATGTAGATGCAGAATCCTGCAGCCCTGATAATGATATACCCTGCTGCAACCTGACCGACTCTCGTCACTGTTCAGACCAAAACACGGCTTCTGATTGCTGCAGAAATCAAAGTAAGTATATCCGTCTTACGGAGCTTTTCATCCATAAGGTCGAAAAAACACAACCTATAGCGGACGATGGTTTTGCAGATTTAACGCCACTGCAACTTTTCCCTCCTGTAAAGGATGTGCACTTTACCTCACTCGCATTTTATACGGCTTGGGTATTCACGGAACTGCCGGTTTTATTCTGTCGTCTTCTGTTATGACTTATCAGGCCATTTAGGGCTATTCCATTCTCCATCACCTGACCGCAAATAACTGCGGTTTGCTTCCTGTTTTCTTTTACCGGATAAAACAATTTGAAATGGGAAAATTTAAAATACCTTTTCTGTTATTTCTTATGCTATTCGCTGTGGGTCCTCTTTCAGCGCAGGACACCCTGAAAGGAATAGTAGCTGAGGAAAATCACAAAGGGCATCTGAATCCCCTTGTGGGAGTAAATGTGTACTGGCCCGGAACAAGCATTGGTACGGTGACTGACTCAAATGGAATTTTCACGGTAGAATGCCTGCACGAAACACATCCTTTGGTGGTTAGCTATGTGGGCTATGTGTCCGATACCCTTAGCATTGCCAATCATGATTTTCTAACCATTATCCTGAAAAACACAAGAGAGCTTCAGGAAGTGGAAATATCTTACCGGAAAAAATCTGCTGAAATTTCCTTTCTTGACCCCGCAAAAACACTTCAGATCTCACAGAAAGAATTGTTCAAAGCTGCCTGTTGCAACTTGTCTGAAAGTTTTGAAACCACTCCCTCGGTGGATGTATCTTTTACAGACGCCATCACAGGTACCCGTCAGATTCAGATGCTAGGCCTGGCCAGTGCATATACCTCCGTCACAAAAGAAAATTTACCCTACCTGCGTGGATTGGGGGCCGGACAAGGCTTTTCCTGGTTACCAGGAACATGGATTCAGTCTATTCAGCTCAGCAAAGGCTGTGGCTCCGTTGTAAACGGCTATGAAGGCATAGCCGGTCAGATCAACGTAGAACCCCTCAAAGCCGAAGAGTCTCCTCCCAACACGTTGAATGTATTTCTCAATCAGGAGGGCCGGACCGAAATGAATATGAACCTGTTTAACTCGGTAAACCCCAACTGGAGTGCAACTACTTTGCTGCACGGCAGTGGCAAACCCTTTAAGATAGATAACAACAAAGATGGCTTCATGGACTTCCCCAGAAAATATCTCGTAACAGGAATGAGCCGTTGGAAATATGATAGCCATACAGGCCTGGAAAGCGAAATTGGCCTCACCGCCTTGCGACAGGATGAAGTGGGAGGGCAAATGCGTTTCCGCATAACCGAGCCCCGGGATACCCTTCATCCCTATGGATACGGAATGAAAACCAACCGCGTGGAAGCATTTCTGAAATTAGGATACGTGTTTCCGGAAAAAAGATATAAAAGCTTTGGCCTGCAGCTCTCCGGGGTATGGCACGACCTCAACGGCTTTTTCGGACTACGCAATTATTCGGCCACCCAGTATAGCAGTTATTCCAATTTCATTTATCAATCTATTCTTGGAAATTCCAACAATAAATTCAAAACCGGTATCAGCATGCAGGCTGATTTTTTTGATGAAAGCCTGGACTCCCTCCGCTTTGACCGAACTGAATATGTCCCCGGAGCTTTCTTTGAATACACGTTTACGCATCTGGATAAAATAACCCTCGTCGCTGGCGGCCGCGTAGACTACAATCCTAATTACGGGCTGTATGCCGTACCGCGCCTGCATGCCCGTTTTGCGCTTACGCCAACTACGGTACTGCGCCTTTCCGGAGGAGCAGGGCATCGCACACCCAGTATCATAGCCGAAAACATAGGCCTGCTGGCGACCTCAAGAACGTTAATCATTATTCCCAATGATGATGTGCACACCGGCTTTCGCCTGAAACCCGAACTGGCATGGAACTATGGCATCAGCTTCACACAGGAATTTTCATTAAAAGAACGCGATGGCACTTTCAGCATAGATTTTTACAGAACAGATTTTCAAAATCAGGTGGTGATTGATCTGGACCACAATCCGCGGGAAGTGCGGTTCTATAACCTGAACGGCAAATCGCGCTCCAACAGCATTCAGGCGCAGCTTGACATGGAAATCATAGAGCGCTTTGACATCCGGCTTTCCTATCGCTGGTATGATGTGAAAACAACTTATACGCGCGGCTTTCTGGAAAAACCGCTGGTGGCTGCCCACCGGGCATTTATCAATCTGGCTTACGAAACCGCCAAAAAAGACAGAGCATGGAAATTTGACATCACCGCACAGTGGTTGAGTCGCAAGCGCATTCCCTACACGGCATCCAATCCGATGCCCTATCGCCTCCATGCATATTCTCCCCACTTCTTTCTGATGAATGCACAGATAAGCAAAGCCTTTAAACGAGGCGTGGAAATCTATGCCGGCATGGAAAACATACTTAACTTCATGCAGCATGATCCTATTCTGGCTTCTGATCAGCCTTACAGCGGCTATTTTGACAGCTCACTGATTTGGGGGCCGGTTTTCGGACGCACAGCCTATGCCGGCTTTCGGTATAACTTCTACTGGAAAAAAGATTCTCCTCCTGCCCAAAGCGGCCCGAAGTAATTCAACAATTAAAAAAAACAGACTTATACAAGCAAAGTCTTTCCCTGTCAGCAACTCTTCCGTGGCTGAGGTATAGTCCGATGGAACTCATTGTGGTAAAAAAGTGCACACTGCTTTCAGTTTAAATATGCACCCCTACAGCTTTTCAAACTGCCTTATCTTTGCCCGTTCATTTTTCAAAAAAGTCATTACGAATGGGACTCCAATGCGGTATAGTCGGTTTGCCTAATGTTGGAAAATCCACGCTGTTCAATGCTTTGTCCAATGCCAAAGCACAGGCTGCAAACTTTCCGTTTTGCACCATAGAACCCAATGTCGGTGTAATCACTGTGCCGGATGAGCGGCTGATACGACTGGCAGAACTGGTTAAGCCCGAAAAAGTAACTCCCGCCACGATTGAAATCGTGGATATTGCCGGCCTGGTTAAAGGCGCAAGCAAAGGGGAAGGTCTAGGCAATCAGTTTTTAGCCAACATCAGAGAAACAGATGCCATCATCCATGTGCTGCGTTGTTTTGAAAACGAACATATCGTGCATGTGGATGGCAGCGTCAATCCTGTCCGTGATAAAGAAATTATTGATGCAGAGCTCCAGCTTAAAGATCTGGAAACACTGGAGAAAAAAACACAGAAACTGGAGCGGCTGGTCAAGGCAAATGACAAAGATGCTATTGCCGCACTGACCTTAATAAACGAACTGAAAACGCATCTGGGTAAGGGTCTTTCTGCTCGCACCTTCCCAAAGAAATATACCGAAAACAAACATCTGGCTGATTTGCATCTGCTTACAGACAAGCCGGTTCTGTATGTATGTAATGTAGATGAAAAATCTGTGGTTACAGGCAATGTCTTTGTGGAGCAGGTAAAGACAGCCATTAAAGATGAAAATGCAGAGCTGTTAATCATTTCAGCAGCCATTGAGGCGGAAATAGCTCAGCTGGACAACTATGCCGATCGACAGGTGTTTCTTGCTGACTTAGGGCTTGAGGAGTCCGGAGCAGCAAGGCTGGTGCGCAGCGCTTATCATTTGCTTAACCAGATCACCTACTTCACAGCCGGAGAAAAGGAAGTGCGCGCATGGACCATTCCCAAAGGGATAACTGCTCCTCAGGCAGCCGGTGTAATTCATTCTGACTTTGAAAAAGGATTTATCCGTGCTGAAGTAATAGCCTATGATGATTATATACGCTATGGCTCTGAAGCTGCCTGCCGTGAAGCCGGAAAACTCAGAATGGAAGGACGCGATTACATCGTGCAAGATGGCGATGTCATGCATTTCCGCTTTAATGTGTAGCATTGCGGAAAACACGAACTATCATTCCCCTTCTGATCATCTGAGTGACCAGCATGGAAAATGCCCGTATGCCACAAACCTCCTGCCGGCTGTTAAAAATCAGAGTCAAAAAAATAATCAGCCATTGACGGTCAGCGCAATGACGCGGTTAACCCGCGCTACACCGATAAGCAACTGGCTGATAAGTGAAATACACAACTACTCCCACCATGATAATCCAGCGGTCACCGGACAAAAATCATTTGGGTAGGCCACAGAGGTTATATATAGAAACTTCACGCCATGTTTCTTCAACAGCAGGATCGGTTAATTTGAAATAAATCGCACTCCAATAGGCAAACACATATACACCTGCCAAATGTCATCAGTTGGTCAGCACGATTTTAAATACTGTTTTCATCAGCCGATAGTAGTTTGAAGATATCCAAACTGCAGGGCATCGGCCATTTTCCGGTCGTTAGAGAGATGGGGAACCTTATTCTGCCCTCCCAGCCTGCCTTCCTGCTTCATGTAATCAATGAAGGTGTTCTTTCTCAAAAAGCGAATCTTCAAAGGCCGCAATACCTTACCAACAATAAGGTCGCGATAGTAAAAATTTCTTGCACAGAGGTGCGCATCCAGTTCTGCGGCAAAACGTTTAGGATTTGCTGGTGGCTGTTCAAATTCAATAAGCCATTCATGATAAGGCAATTCCCCATCGGGTGGATTAACACAGGGCGCAACCGTAAACTCTGTAACCACAGCCGGCTCTACCTGTAGCGTTTCTTGCAAGGCGGCCTCTACTTCTTCGGCAATGACGTGCTCACCAAAAGCTGAAATATATTGCGAGATTCTACCGGTTACCATTATCCTTGGCGGCTGCAATGACACAAATTTTACAGTATCACCGAGCACATAGCCCCACAAACCCGCATTGGAATTAATGATAACTGCATACTGCACTCCCGTCTGCACCTGGCTTACAGAATATCGGGGTGGCTGCGGGTCATAAATACGATCAGCAGGTACGAACTCAAAAAAAATACCCGAGTCCACATTCAATAGCAGACCTCGCCACTCGGGCGTATCCTGATAGGCAATAAAACCCTCGGAAGCAGGATAGGTTTCCAGCATCTGCACCTCCCCGCCCAATGATTCCTCCATACGCCTGCGATAAGGTTCAAAATTCACGCCTCCATGGACAACCACTTCCAGCTGGGGAAACAACTGCTTCACCGGCAAGCCGGTTTTCGCAATAAGGCGGTCAAAATACATTTGAACCCAGGGCGGAATACCGCTTATGAGCGTCATGTTCTCATGACAGGTTTCGCTGACTATGGCATCTATTTTTCGCTCCCAATCTTCTATGCAGTTGGTTTCCCATAAAGGCAACTGATGGGTTCTGAGATAGGCAGGGATATGATGATTTACTATGCCTGAAAGCCTGCCGGCAGGGATACCGTTTTTATCTTCCAGGCGGGGACTACCAGAAAGAAATATCATCTTTCCATCCATGATGCGCCACTTTCCTGTTTGTGCCATGAAAAGGAGTAAGGCTGTTTGCGCTGAATAGAAATGATTCCCGAGAGAATCTCGGGTAATGGGAATGTATTTCATCCCGGAGGTAGTGCCGGATGTCTTGGCAAAGTAAAGCGGCTGACCCGGCCATAAAATGTTTTTACCCCCTTGAAAGATGAGCTCCAGATAGTGCCTGTAATCCTCATAGCTCCGCAAAGGAACACGCTGTTGAAAATCCTCATAATTTCTGATGGCATCAAAATCATGTTCCTGACCAAAAACGGTTTTTGCAGCTATGGTGACAATGCTTTTCAGCGTTTTTTCCTGCGCCTCCTCGGGTCTGGCAGACCATTGCCGCACCTTATGCATTACGTAGCGGGCCACCGGCCGCACCAGTATGGATTTTATTCTCATGCCTCAAAGATAGAGAGAACGATGCTTCCATCCCTCGTATCGTTGAAAGCAAGGTAATAACGGCTGAAATACGGAATAAGCAGTTATTTGCGCGAGGGAACTCCTGCCATATAGGCTACCGGGCCGGCATAATGAAAAGTAGTTTCTCAACAGTCTTTGGTATAAAGCCATTTGATACACATGAGATGTTTTTTCTGCTGCATAAGTTTAAGGTTTCGCCTAAAGGGCGAAAGGAAGAATTTGAAAAAACATGACTGCTATTTCACATGTGAAATTTGGCCCAGGGGTTGTGCACCAATATTATCCGAGGTTGCCTGCTCCAGCAGGTATTCTGCAATAGCCAGGGCAGCCGCCCGTCCGTCTGCAGCCGCATTAACCACCAGATCAGCGCCTCTTACAGCATCTCCGCCTGCGAATACCCCTTTACGCGAGGTTTGCATTTTGTCATCCACCACTACGGCACCGTAGCGATCTGTTTGTATGCCATTTTCGTTCAAAAATTTTAACTGCTCATGATTAAAGCCAAGAGCCAAGATAATTACATCTCCTTCAATGATATGGTCAGAGCCGGGAATTTCCCTGAATCCCGGTCGCCCCTCGGCACTATCTATCAGCTCGGTTTTCATAAACTTCATACCCATGATATTTCCCTTTGCGTCAGCCATAAAGTGTTTGGGTGCAGTATTGAAAATAAACTCTACTCCTTCCTCCTTTGAAGCCTTGACTTCTTTTCTGCTTCCGGGCATGCTGGCTTCATCTCGCCTGTAAATGCAACGCACACTCAAAGCCCCTTCACGCACAGCGGTGCGCACACAGTCCATCGCTGTGTCTCCACCTCCAATGACCAGGACATTTTTCTTTCTCACCTGATATTTAGGATCAAAGCGCTTGCCCATGAGCTTTTTCTGTATATTGGTAAGAAAGGGCACCGCCATATATATGTTGTCAGCATTATATCCTTCATGGGAAAGCACTTTACCCTCAGTGGCTCCGAATCCAAGGAATACCGCATCATACTCTTCACATAAAACATTGAACGCAATATCCCGTCCGATTTCAGTTTGCAGGTGCATCTCCATACCTGCATCTTTTAATAGTTTAATTCTGCGATAGACAGCCTCTTTCTCCAGCTTGAAGCCGGGAATGCCATACGTAAGAAGACCTCCGGGCTCATCAGCCCGTTCAAAGACCACCGGACGAATACCCGCACGCAGCAAAAAAGTAGCACAGGACAACCCTGCAGGACCTGAGCCAATAATTGCTACGCGCTTGGAGCCAGGCTTATCGGGAAACAACGGTTTCAGTCCTTTGTTAAATCCGGTTTCATTAATAAAAATTTCTATTGCTCCAATGGTTACGGCACCATGACCGTCATTTAGGGTACAGGCCCCCTCGCATAAACGGTCGTGTGGGCAAATGCGTCCTAGTATTTCTGGAAACGGAGAGGTCTCGTTGGAAATGTGAAATGCCTGTTCCAGATCTTTTTCGGCAATATATTTAAGCCACTGAGGGATATAATTATGCAGCGGACATCCTGCCGCAGAACAATAAGGAATGCCACACTGAATGCAGCGGCTGGCCTGGGCTCCGGCTGCATCTGCTGAATACAGAGCATAAATCTCACGGTAATCGCGAATACGTTCCTTGGATAGTTTCAACTCCGGCTCAATACGTTCAATTTTCGTGTACTCGTACATATTTATTATCCATCGTTTTACGAGCAGATTATCACCATCCGTTCTTCTCAGCTACCAAAAAAGGATAAGGGAAACCCCGAAAGATGACAACAGCCCCAATAAAGTCAAATCGCCTTCAAAATAACCAAATAATTCCAAAAATGCACAAAGGCGAAACTCTGTTACAAAAGCATACCTGCAATGGTTGCATTGAGGCAGGAAGCAATGGCTCCTCCGAACATTGCTTTTAATCCGATGCGTGACAAATCCCCTTTTCTGCTTGGTGCAAGAGCGCTTATGCCTCCTATCTGAATACCTATAGAAGAGAAATTGGCAAAGCCACAGAGAGCGTACGTAGCTATTACTACCGAGCGCTGACTGATGGCATTATCCAGAATGTAGCCGCTCATCGTTCCGTAAGCAACAAATTCATTCAGGGAAAGTTTAATGCCGATAAGGTTACCCACGTAGGAGGCATCCTCCCATGGCACTCCCATCAGAAACGCAATAGGCTTCAGCAGGCTGCCGAAGATAGTGCGCACCGAACCCGGGAAGTAACCAGTGTATTCCCCCGTTGCTGGAGATAAGCCAGCTGAGCTATACTGGACATAAGTGCCTTGCAACAGACGCCCGTCAATATAGGCATCGGCAATGTTTAGCAGCCAGTCGGCCAGTGCTACCAATGCTATAAACCCAATCAGCATGGCACCTACGTTTACTGCAAGGCGGAAGCCATCACTGATACCATTGGCAATGGCTTCAATAATGTTGCTGCCCGTTTTAATATCGGGCATCTGCACATCACCCAGGGTTTGAGACATTTCTTTTTCCGGATAAATAAGTTTACCGATTACCAGCGCTGCCGGAGCGCCCATTACACTTGCCGCTATCAGATGACTGGCAGGAATACCCATGGCAATGTAGCCGGCCAGCACTCCACCGGCAATGGTGGCAAATCCCCCCACCATAATGGTAAGTAATTCCGAGCGCGTCATCCCCTCCAGAAAAGGCTTTACCAGCAGAGGCGCTTCGGTCTGTCCTACGAAAATGTTGGCCGTGCAGGACATCGTTTCGGCACCGCTGGTACCCAGGGTCCAGCGCATAAATCTGCTGAGTGCTTCAATGATTTTCTGCATGATCCCTGCATAGTACAGCAAGCTCATGAAGGCTCCGAAAAATATAATGGTCGGAAGCACTTTAAAAGCGAATTGAAAGCCAAATCCCGGCCATGTTCCCTCCTGCGGAAAAAAATATTTGGGATTAACCAGGTTGCCAAACAGAAAAGCGGCCCCGTAATCAGACATGCTGAGAAATGCCGTCACCTTGTCACCCAGCGTTTTGAAAAGGTATTGACCGTGCCAGTTATTTACAACCATCAGGATGATAACCGAGGCAATAAGAAACACCGAAAAGAAGGGCTGCAGTGCAGGATTCCACCTGCGCCAGCTGTTAACCGCAAGGGAAATCAGCAACGCTGCAATTAGTATCTTAAGGGTAACAATGCCGGTATTGATAGTGAATGCATACACAATAGTGCCTGCCATCAACCCGATAAGGGATGTCGTGATGAACCTCAACCTGCGATTCTCAGAAAACGGCAGGGGTGCTTCTCTAAGCAGAAAAGTAATTATCAGCAAGCCAAGAATACTCATACCGATAAAGCTCCAATAATTATCCTTCAACACGATGAGAGCAAAAGTAACTTGCAACCCAAGGCCCCATCCCAGCTGCCTAATGTTCACTGCGGAGCGGTCATAGGAAAGCAGCCAGGCCAAACCCAGAAGGGTAAGCATACCGGCCATACTGATAAGGCTGGCACTCATGTCAGTAAATATACAAATGCCTCGCAAAGCGCAATAATCTGCTTAAAAGATTGCGGCTTTGTTAATCCTGTGCATTCTTTCTAATTTGCGCCCCATGCCTGAAAAGAAGAAATCCAACGGGAAACAGCCCAAGCGTATCACCACGCATGTGCTGCGCTCTATGAAAGACAGTGGTGAAAAAATAGCCATGCTCACTGCCTATGATTATTCACTTGCCCGAATTGTAGATGCTGCCGGCATTGATATTATTCTTGTAGGCGACTCGGCCTCCAACGTAATGGCCGGACATGAAACCACACTCCCTATTACCCTTGATCAGATGATTTATCACGCAAGTTCCGTGGTGCGGGCAGTTAAAAGAGCGCTGGTGGTGGTAGATCTGCCTTTCGGCTCCTATCAGGGTAATTCCCGGCTGGCACTGGAGTCTTCCATCCGCATCATGAAAGAATCCGGAGCACATGCCGTGAAGCTGGAAGGCGGTGCCGAAGTGCAGGAGTCTGTAATCAGAATTTTATCTGCCGGTATTCCGGTAATGGGACATCTGGGGCTCACCCCTCAGTCCATTTATAAATTTGGCACCTATGAAGTGCGGGCTAAAGCAAAGGAAGAAGCCGAACGCCTTATCTCTGATGCCGTGCTGCTGGAGAAGCTGGGCTGCTTTGCCATTGTGCTGGAAAAAATACCTGCCACGTTGGGGGCTCAGATTGCAGGCATGCTTAAAATACCCGTTATTGGCATTGGTGCCGGCAATGGAGTAGACGGCCAGGTACTCGTTCTGCATGATATGCTGGGTATTACCAAAGAATTTCAGCCGCGTTTTCTGAGACGGTATCTCAATCTGTTTGAAGATATCAAAGGGGCTGTAGAACATTATGTGCATGACGTGAAAACCGGTGAATTTCCAAATGAAAAGGAACAATATTAATCCAACTGTTTGTGCTCAAAAGTGAATCGGGTAATCAAAGTGTTTGTCTTTTTCGTGCTACCGACATGTATGCCTGCAGCCGGTTGGACACAGCAGCCTTTTGACGTGCTGCACTATGCCATACATTTGAACCTGACAAACCTGAGCGCACGTACTCTAAGCGGGAAAACCACCGTAACAATCCGATCTGCTCAGCAGCCGCTTCAGCAGGTCAGTTTGAGTTTGCTCAGCCTGCAGGTTGATTCGGTGAGGGTGGGTAATCAGTCGGCTCCTTTTACCAATGACGATACGCTTATCCTGATTTCTTTGCCTCAGCCGGTCATTGCCGGTGACTCTGCTGAAATCACTATATGGTATCATGGACAGCCGGTAACCGATGCCTCCTGGGGCGGATTTTATTTTACAGGAAATTACGCCTTCAACATAGGAGTGGGCTTTGATTCGGAGCCCCATAACTTCGGCCGGGTATGGTTTCCCTGTATAGATAATTTCACCGATAAAGCTACCTATGATATACAAGTCACAACTGCACCCGGATATAAAGCATATTGCAGCGGTGTCCTTCAAGATGCCATCACCCATCCGGATCAAACTATAACCTGGCACTGGGCAATGCGCCAACCCATCCCCACCTATCTAGCTTCGGTTGCTGTGTCTCCATACACAGAATTGACGGATACTTACTTCAGCAGGCGGGGAGATTCGGTTCCGGTGATTTTGGCAGCCCAACCTGCTGATACGTCTAAGTTGCGCAGTTCCTTTATTCACCTGCGGGCTGCCTTTGATGCTTTTGAGGCCTGCTTTGGCCCCTACCGGTTTGATCGCGTGGGCTTTGTTGTAGTTCCTTTTTCCGGAGGAGCGATGGAGCACGCTACCAATATTGCCTATCCCCGCTTCGCCATTACCGGCAATCTGAACTACGAAACACTCATGGCGCATGAGTTCAGCCACCACTGGTGGGGCAACCTCGTTACCTGTACCTCAGCAGAAGACATGTGGCTCAACGAGGGCTGGGCGGTATATGCAGAACATATTTTTCTTGAAAAAACCTACGGGAAACCTGCCTATCAGAAAGCCGTACGCAGCAATCACCGGGAAGTACTTCAGTATGCGCATATTCGGGATAACGGCTATCGTGCCGTATCAGGAGTGCCGCATGCCTACACCTACGGCTCCACAGTGTATAAAAAAGGAGCTGATGTAGCCCATACGTTACGGGGTTATCTGGGTGATAGTCTTTTTTTCAACTGTCTCACTGCCTTTCTGGATTCCTTTCAGTTTGGTAATGCAAGCAGCTATGATTTCCGGGATTTTCTCAGTCAATGCTCTGGTGTGCATCTGCAAACGTTTTTTGATAACTGGGTTTTCCATCCCGGCTTTCCGCATTTTTCCATTGATTCGCTCAGCGTACAGCAAACCGCTTCAGGCTGTGAGGCTTTTGTGTGGATACGGCAACGACTTAAAGAGGCTCCTGTTTTTTATACTTCCGTGCCCCTTGAACTCACTTTCTTCAGCTCATCGCTGGATTCCGTTACACAAAAAATTATTTTTCCGGGAGGTGATTGCGTATATTTTCAGTTTCATCTTGACTTCTATCCTGCTTTTGTAGCTCTGGATCTGCATGAAAAAATCAGCGATGCGATTACAGACAAATACCTGCACATAACCGATCCAGGCAGTTATGACTTTGAAGAGGCGCTTATGACCGTTTATGTGTCAGAAGTTCCGACAGAAGCCATATTGCGCATTGAACATAACTGGATAGCACCCGACCCCGGGAAGACTTCTGTTGCCGGTTTGCATATTTCCTCAGAACGTTACTGGAAAATTGATGGGGTCATTCCGGCCGGTTTCACCGCAGATGCCGTTGTGCAGTATGACGGAGCAACCCTAGGCAGTACTGATTACGGGCTTATCACCAATTCTGAAGACAGTCTGGTAGTGCTGTACAGGGCAAAGCCGGGCATGGAATGGATGATCCACCCGGCATACAGCATAAACACACAGGGGAGCTCCACCAATAAAAAAGGGCAGATCACCATTAACCAGATTGCTCAGGGAGAATATGCTCTCGCTATACGTGACTTTTCCCGACAGCCAACAGATACCGCAGCACCACCAGCACCCTGTGTTTTTGCTGGTATAAACCTTAACGGCAAGCATTCTGCAGAGCTGGATTTTGAAATAACTCCTAATCCGGTAAATGATTCTTTTCTGATCACTTTCAGCAACCCACTCAAACAGCCTATGACATTTTCCCTGATTAGCTTGTATGGCGCACGCCTGCAAACGGGTGTGGCAGAAGCCGGCACCAGCCAGATAGCCTTGTCAGCATCCGGCCTATATGGTGGAACATATTTATGGATTGCACACAACGGAAACACCTTTGTCGCCAAAAAACTTATTGTAATACATTAAAACTTTATTTAAAGCTATGAACAAGATCTGCGTTATCGGAGGTGGGACAATGGGCAATGGGATTACCCATGTTTTTGCACAAAACGGTTTTCAGGTATCTCTTGTGGATGTTTCTCAGCAAGCCCTGGATAAAGCTCTGGCAACCATCCGTAGAAATCTGGATCGCATGGTTGCCAAAGGCACTCTCACAGAGGAGAAAAAAACCGCAACATTGACCAGCATCTCTGTAACCACCCGGCTGGAAGAAGGTGCCAAGGATGCAGAACTCGTTATAGAAGCTGTTTCAGAAAATACAGAATTGAAACTTTCTCTTTTCCGTAAGCTGGACGCCCTGTGTTCCCCGGATACTATTCTGGCATCCAATACATCATCCATTTCCATAACCCGTATTGCTGCAGCAACACAGCGTCCGGAGAAGGTCATTGGCATGCACTTTATGAATCCTGTTCCTATCATGAAACTGGTGGAAGTAATCTGTGGCTACGGTACCGCTAAGTCAACCAAGGAGGCCATCCTGCAGATGTGTATGGCAATCGGTAAAACCCCCGTTGTGGTGCAGGATTATCCCGGCTTTGTGTCCAATCGTATTCTCATGCCCATGATTAATGAAGCCATCATTACTCTGCATGAGGGCGTTGCAGGAGTAGCTGAAATTGATACCGTGATGAAACTGGGCATGGCGCATCCCATGGGGCCGCTTCAGTTAGCCGACTTTATCGGGTTGGATGTGTGCTTAGCCATCCTGCGGGTATTGCATGAGGGTCTGGGTAATCCTAAATATGCTCCCTGTCCGCTCCTGGTGAACATGGTAACATCAGGAAATCTTGGAGTCAAAACCGGAGAAGGTTTTTATAACTATAATACTAATACAATAGCTCCTACAAAAGAGCTGCAAGTGTCTGAACGCTTCAGAAACTATCCATACTGATTACCTGGCAATGACCAGCCTGCCGGCAGACAGCACACCGGCGGTATGGAGCGAATAACTGTATAAACCCTCTGGTAAATGTGAGAGGGTTATTTTCAGATTTCCCTGAGCAGAGGTAAAGGTATCGGTATAAACCATTTTGCCCTGCAAATCAAAGATGCGGAGGGTGACGAAAGGCACGTTGCGGTTCACTTTCACGAAAATCACATCGCCAGCCGGATTAGGCGAAAGCAGCATATCCCCGGAATTTACGGCATCCGGCACGCCTGTGGCCGTAGTGACCGTAAACGAAGCTAATCCGATATCCCGCAGCAGGTAGGTGGCTGAGCCACAGACTGCCGGGGCGTTGGATGTGTTCAGCATAGCCCGGATTACATAGTTTCCCGGAGGAAGCTGCCCGATGGCAAAAGTATCGGTGGAGGTGCAGCCGCCAGAGCCGGATTGATAGCAATAAAATGCATTTAGAATGATTGTATCGTTCTGTATGGTCTTCAGGTATGATTCCCGTGAACAAGGACCGCCGGGGAATTCAGTCGTCACGGAGGCAATGATAAAATCATTTGCCGCAGGCGTTGCAGGCTGCACTTCAATAGAGCTCACTGCTACCGTCTGGGCATGTGTTCCGGCAACAACTGCCAGCATTGAAATACACCACATAAAATAATGCTTCATGTTACAGGCTATTTTTTAAGGAGTCAAAAAAAATTTCTTTCTCAAGCCAAAGAACAATCTTTATAATTTAGCCGACAAATAAAAATGTCCACATCCAAATACAGCGCCCGAGGGGTATCGGCTCAAAAAGAAGACGTCCACCAGGCTATCAGGGATTCAGACCGGGGCATCTTCCCCGGTGCCTTCTGCAGAATATTACCCGATTATGCAGGAGGTGATCCTGCTTACTGCAACATTCTCCATGCCGACACTGCCGGCACCAAGTCTGTTCTGGCTTACCTCTACTGGAAGGAAACCGGAGACCTCTCCGTGTGGAAAGGCATTGTACAAGACGCCCTGGTAATGAATACCGATGACATGGTTTGCTGCGGAGCAATCGGCAAAATCGTGGTCAGCAGCACGATCGGACGCAATAAACTGCTTATACCGGGAGAAGTAGTAAAACATCTTATTCAGGCGGTAAACGAACTTGCCGGCAAGTGGGCTTCCTGGGGTATGGAAATCTATCCGGCTGGTGGTGAAACTGCTGACATAGGAGATGTGATTCGCACAGTTGACGTGGGCTTTACGGCCTTCACACGGATGCTCCGAGAGAAGGTGTTACAGATACAAATCCGCCCCGGTGATGTCATCGTGGGTCTGGCATCCAGTGGGCAGACATCTTACGAAGAGGAATATAACAGCGGTATCGGCTGCAACGGTCTGACCTCGGCCCGCCATGATGTGCTATCGCATGTATATGCCGAAAACTATCCGGAAACCTACGACCCGCAAATCAGCCCGTCACTGGTTTACTGCGGAAGCCGAAAGCTCACCGACATAGACCCCGTATACCGGCATTTCTGTGGGTAAGTTGCTGCTATCTCCCACCCGCACTTATTTCCCGGTTATCAAAAAGATTTTTGAAAATAAAATACCGCTGCATGGCATCATTCATTGCACCGGAGGAGGACAAACCAAAGTAATGAAATTTGCCAACAACGTACGTATCATTAAAGACAACCTTTTCCCTCTTCCACCCGTGTTCAGGCTGATACGGAAAGAATCAAGTGCTGCGCTGAAGGAAATGTTTGAAGTGTATAACATGGGGCACCGTATGGAAATTTACTGTGATCCTGCAGTAGCTCCCGCCCTTATGGGAATAGCCAGCTCCTTTAACATGGATGCACGCATTATCGGCCGCGTGGAGAGCGCAGAGGGTAAGGAGCTGATAATACACAATGCAGGAGAACAGCTCAGATACTGTTTTTAAAATTTTGTTCATCCGGGAAGCCTCCGGTTATTGATTATTTTTTAATTTTCGCAGCACAAAAACTTTAAAACATGAAAAAATTACATCTTGCACCTGGAGCGCTTCTTTTGTTATCCCTACCCCTGTTACCGGGCTGTCAAAACTGTGACGAACAGGTAAAAGCAGCCCAGACTGCCTGTGAAAGCAGAATCACAACTGTAAGGGATTCTATCAATGGTATCTGGCAAACACGAATGGATTCGGTGAAAGGAGCTTATGAAGCCCAGATCACGGGATTACAGACTCAAATTGAAGAATTACAAGCCTCTGCTCAGGCTAAAACCTCCACCCCCACCAAGAAGCCGGCAACCACATCTGCGCCCGCTCCCAAAAAGGAGGAGACACCCTCTAAAGTAACCAAAGGAGGGCAAAATCCTACGGGCACAAGTGGTGCCACCGAAGGTGAACAGAAACCTAAGGTTACGAAAGGCGGCCAGCCCAGATAAAAGCTGCTACTAAATAATCTATCAGGTTTCAGTACTATTCTGAAAAGCTGCCTCTTGCGGGGCAGCTTTTTGTTTTATACAGAGCGTACGCTTTCCTTAAGCCGCGGGCTTATGCATAGAGTCGGTTATTGCAAAGTGGCAGCAAATCCAAAAGCCGCTTCAAATTACAACCTGAAGCGGCTTTTGGATGACTTAGCTTTGGCTTTTCTTTAAAAAAGAATCACTGCTTGAAAAAAGAATCACTGCTTGGTGTATGTACCCGTGCAGGTTTCGGAGCTTCCACTCAAAGTGTAAGAATACGTAATAGTAATTGCGGTATTTGTTGCATTCATACTTCCGGAACCACTGTTTATCACCAGATCCCCACCGCAGAATGACTGGTTGGCAACTATTGTAATGTCTTTTCCATTTACAGTGGCCTCAACCACTATTGCCGTACCTGCACAATCAAAACCTCCAAAACCAGTGATTAAAATTTTATTTATGGTGGTATTAGATGCATCAATGCTGGTTGGCCAATCTGTTATACTGCCGGACGGGCAATTTTCATTTAACTTGTAAGTGCCCACAAACTTATCCACCATTTTTATTTCACAAGTTGTGCCTTCATAGCCGGGAGCACAGATGCAGTCTCCGTCAACGCACGTACCAGCGTTTAGACAGGTAACATCCTTGCAGGCATCTTCCTCGCAAGCATTAAAAAACATAATAGCCGAAATGGCGAGGACGCTTAAAATAAGTTTTCTCACATTCATAATAAAAGGGTTTTAGGTTTTACTTTTTTGTGTTTGCCAAAATTATATGAATTTGTCTGTATTTTATAATGCCTCACCGGAATTTAATTATTTGCCGGAACGGGTTCCTGACTGATTAAAATCCCGAACAAGGGGCAGCAACACATCAAGCTTGTCGGCAATTATAAAGTCACAGCCGGCTTTAAGTGCGCGTTGCATGAATTTCTTTCGCCCCCCCATCCAGAGCGCATTGATAAAAACCTGCTTCCCTCTGCGATGTATCTCGTGCACGTAAAACTCAGAAAAAGCCCCCCACCCTACACTGACAATCTGGGGGTCAATTTCGTGGAGCAACACTTCCAGTCCGGTTTCAGCTGTTCGGGACGTGGGACGCAGCAACAAACGGCCGGAAAGTTTTTTCACCTGCCGCAAAACGTCCCAGCTTCCGGATAGAAAAGTCACATTGCTGTCAGCCAGATAGCCTTCTTCCTCCAGCAGGCGAACCAATGCTGCCACATCACCCGCTTTAAAATCTATGTCCGGGAGCACCTTACCCTTTATAGCCCGTAGTACTTCCCGAAGCGTAGGTACAGACTCACCGGCAAATTCGGAACTAAACCACGACCCTGCATCCAGCTTTTTTATTTCTTCCAGGGTGAGATCAGCCACGCGGCCCTTCCCATCCGTTGTCCGTCTGACCGAGGCATCATGCATCAGCACAAAATGACCGTCTTTAGTCTGTCGTACATCCATCTCTACATAATCCACTCCCATTTCTGCGGCTTTCAGAAAAGCAGCCAGGGTATTTTCCGGGGCAACCTTACTTGCTCCCCGATGCGCAACGGTTCTCACAGGCCGGCCCGCTTCAGCCTGACTCCACAGTTGGGCTGCGGGCACACACGTCAAAAGAACGCCCGCTGCAGGTAAAAACAGGGTGGCTACTAAGGCTCTAATTATCCGTATAAAACTCATTTCTATGAAAATGCTCATTGAGAAAACCCATTATGGCATTATAAACCGTATCCAGTTCTTCATCAGTAATACAGTAAGGAGGCATAAGATAAATAGTATTTCCCAGCGGACGAATAAGAATACCCTGTTCCATGAAGAAGTAATAGATGCGATCCCGCATTGGGTTAAGATAGGATGTACCTTCCGGGCTTTTTAAATCAAAAGCCAGAATGGTCCCTGTCGTACGAACATGCTCAGCCAACGGATGCCGGGCCAGCTGAGCACTAAAAACGCTGTGTTTATGGCTTATGCGTTTGAGGTTTTTGTTGAATGACGGTTCTGCACACAAATCCAGACTCGCTCCGGCTGCTGCACAGGCCAGTGGATTAGCAGTATAGGAATGACCATGAAAAAAAGTATGGGACTTATCGCTGCTACGAAAAGCGTGGAATATTTTTTCACTGCAGGCAGTTAAACCGAGAGGCATGAACCCTCCGGTAATTCCTTTTGAGAGGCAGATCAAATCCGGTTTTTGCTGCAGACGCTGGATAGCAAAAAGCGTTCCCGTCCGGCCAAAACCGGTCATCACCTCATCAGCGATGGTAACAATATCATTTTGTCTGCACAGCAACAGCATGTTGTCCAGCGGTTCAGCATCATACATCAGCATGCCTCCGGCTCCCAAAACCAGCGGTTCAAAGATAAAGGCAGCAAGAGTGTCCCGGTGGTGCTTTATTTCGTATTCCAGCTGTGCCAGCGCATCCGATTCCTTTCCCGGCAGAGGTGGGTCTATACGCCTGACTTCAAAAAGCAGAGGGTCAAAAGGGCGGGTAAAAATGCTCCGGCTGCTTGCGGCCATCGCTCCGAAGGTATCTCCGTGATACGCATGCTGAAAGGCAAGAATACGTGTTTTCTTCACACCCTGATTATACCAATACTGCAGCGCCATTTTCAGAGCTACCTCCACAGCGGTAGACCCATCATCGGAAAAAAACACTCTGCTGAATTCTCCGGGCAACAGCTCTAGTATGCGCTCGGCCAGCGTAATGGCTGGCTCATGGGTAAACCCGGCAAAGATAACCTGCTCAAGAGTATGCAACTGAGCAGCTATCTTTCCGGCAATATAAGGATGCGCATGACCATGGATATTGACCCACCAGGAAGAGATAACATCCAGATATTTTTTACCGTTTTCATCATACAACCACGCACCTTTTCCTTTTACAATGGCTATAGGACCTGCTGATTGAGCGCTTATAGGTGTATAAGGATGCCAGATACACTTTTGATCGCGTTGCGTGAGGCTTTCAGTCATCCCTTCAATGATTAGCAATGCAGTAAAGATAAAAGCTAAAAAATAAGCAGTGCAGCCGAATAGACGATGCCACCGGCTATCATGATTAAAAAAGAATAAGGTAGAATATCTTTTGCATCCAGTCCGGTGATACCCAGTAGCGGCAGTGCCCAGAAAGGTTGTATCATGTTGGTAAGCTGGTCGCCATATGCAAGGGCCATAATGTTTTTAGGTACAGAAGAACCTAACTCCAGGGCGGTCTGCACAACCAGAGGACCCTGCACGGCCCACTGTCCTCCCCCGCTGGGTACAAACAGATTTACTACAGCAGCACTCATAAATGTGAATAGCGGCAATGTGGTGCTGCCCGCCAGTTGTGCCAACCAATCACTGAAAGTTGCTATAAGGCCGGAATATTTCATTATGCCCATAATGCCGGCATAAAGCGGAAACTGAATAATGATGCCTGATGCCCCACCCACAGCCTCATCAATAGCCCTGAGGTAGCGGGAGAAATTACCGTGCAACAGAATGCCGATACCCAGGAGCAAAAAATTGATATAATTCAGGTTAATAAATGAAAATACCGATACACCCCTGGAAATAAAGGCCTTGTAAACAGCAGCGGACAATATCAAAGCTGCAAACAAATAAGCCAACAGACGGGAGGAATCCAAGCGGGAAGCCGCTTCCGACACTGAAGCGGGCTGCTGTGACGGAAAAGCAGACGGAGGTAACCAGCCAGCAGGATGCTCCGCCCTGTGCCGGATGTTGCTGCCAACAATAAATAACAATGCAGGTACGAGGAGTAAAAGCACGCTGTTGACGGTAATATTCATAGCGGACAGAAGTGTGAGGTCTATGGGAATAATACCGGTTTGTGCCACAAGGAAGTGATTAGGTTCTGCCACCTTCAGAGGCGCGGAGCCGGAGAAGCCGCCATGCCATACCATCATGCCTGCATAGCCAGCTGCGCCCAGCAACGGGTAGTTGACCCTAATACCTGTAGCCGAAGCTTTTTCCGCTACTTTCCTTGCCAGGATAGCTCCGAAAATCAAACCCAGCCCCCAGTTGATTAAAGCCACTGCCATGGATGCCAGCGCAACAATCGCTGCTGCCTGTGCCGCACCTCTACACTGACGGGCAATTGCGTGGATAAAACCCGATACAGCCGGGGTGAGTGCCAGAGCATGTCCAAGCACAAGAATAAGCACCATCTGCATAGCAAATTCCAGCAGTTCCCAAAACCCTTGCTCCCACCACTGCAGCAATGCAGGAAAAGAGAACTGCTGCTGGTGCGATTGACCAGCAGGCGGAATATGATACTTTCCGGCAAGCGCCTCATATTCTTCCTGGCTTAATGCCTTTTTTACTCCTCCGAGAATAATCTCATAACGGGGCACGGGTGCAGGAGGCTCAGGACGAATAATACATACCATGATAGCCGTAAACAGCGTGAGCAAAACGGCAATCGTAAAGGGAGAAGGCACCCCTCTACGCATCAATGCTATAAGAACCTCTAAAAATTTCACGAACTGAAGCTAATAAAAAGATGCTTTGAGCAAGCCCCGTTTTGCGCAGAAAAAAAATTAGTCCTTAAATATTTTAACCTCATAAACATGACCCCCGCTGTCTTACAGCAACATCTATAGAGAACAGAAGCCTAAGCGTATTCATTGAAACATGCAATTGTTATATTTGCAGCCCGAAGGCGAGGTAGCTCAGTCGGTAAGAGCGCAGGATTCATAACCCTGAGGTCGAGGGTTCAACTCCCTCCCTCGCTACAAGCGGATTTAGCCATATTCTGAGATGCGGTCTGCTTCCCGATTTTTCCATCAGTTAAAAGAAGCCGGCAAAACGAATACAAAAAAATTTCTGCTCATAAGTTTCAGATTTCCCCAATAGAAAAAAATCTTAAATAGCACACAGGGTGCATCAAGACATGGCATGTGCTTTTATAACAGCCAGCCTTGGAACTTCTATCAAATTATATTCAGTACGATTTCAGAAGTTTTACGTCAAAGCGTTAAGAGTGCAGGTGGATCTCGCACCAGAATTAGAGGAGGCTATTTGCAGCTCAACTGCCGGGTTAGTCGGTTAGTCTGCTAAACCACTTTTATTATGCCTTCGGAAAATATTCCGAACAACAAATCATGCACATCCCCAGGCCTGGCGCAAGCGTCCGTTTAAACCAGTATTAGAAGTCATATGAATTCAAAAACTTTTGAACAGTTTTCCTGTGTGACGTTGCTGGCTATTTTCAACTACAATCCAATATATCCCTTGTTTCCAGCCGGCAAGGTCAAGTGTTGCCAGTTTGGTAAGAGGCGCGATTGCTTTGAAATAAATCAATTGCCCATCAAGACTGAATATCCTGATTGAAACTGGCGCATTGTTACTAAGAGAAGCCACATCAACAATGATCTGATTGCTGGCAGGGTTTGGGAATATTTTCAGACTGTTGGCGGCCGGCTCCAGATCGGGCAGATCGCTGGTAAGACTCGTGTCAACGGCCCAGGCATAATCAATGGTAATAGAGTCAACAATTATTTTGGAATAATAAACAGATTTCAAATTGGCGGTATCCACATACCATGCTTCTTCAAAATAAGATTGGCTGATCACATCCGCAAAATTGCTGAAACTGCCATACATGGATGAATCACCGACTACAATAGCCCAGGCCTGGGCATCCGGCCCGGCGCAGGCAATCACTCCGTTGATCAGGCCGGGGCATCCAAGCCTGACGGCAACAAAGGCGTTGCCCTGTCTTCCGAGCAGCCAGAGTCCGTCAACGAGGGTCTCATCAAAGTCAGCGGCATTCCAGTGCAGCGCCACTTCCGGATTATCCAAGCCAAAGAAGTCCAGCGCCTTTTCGTAACGATACATAATCAGCGCCACATTTTTTTCCTGCTTTACATACGGAAGATGGTCATTCGCCCTGATTGAAGGGCGATCCGTCCAAACCGGCTTTACCGTTCCTGAAGCGGTCATTACTGCTGTGGTGCCAATGGCAGCTACGCAGGGGA
Organism: Chitinophagales bacterium; assembly: GCA_026003335.1. Classification (NCBI taxonomy): domain Bacteria; kingdom Pseudomonadati; phylum Bacteroidota; class Chitinophagia; order Chitinophagales; species Chitinophagales bacterium. The sequence continues at coordinate 903,830 of BPHB01000001.1, forward strand.
ATTGCTGATAGCCCGCCTTGCCTTTCCAAAAATCCTGAACCGATGACAATGTAACCGAATGGCTTTTGAAGATTGCAATATCCTGTCCGGAGATGACTGAGCTTTTCGAAATAGAACTGGCTAACTCGGCTATCAGTGGAGCCTGGGCAGGAGGTATGCCGGAGAACCGAACAAATTCAGTAAAATCAACATGATTCCACAGATTGGAATCCACAATAAGATTTACCGACTCCAACGCCACCTGGGGATGAAAATAAGCCCCAGCACTCCACTGAAAAATGATCCGGTCAAGCGTGGTTTGCGATTGATGGATGACTAATGCTGTCAAGGCTATGCCCGATGGAATAAACGGTGTCAAGCACCGGAGACCAGGAGGCAATAATGCTGTCAACCGGAATGGAAGAACTCGCCAAAAAACCTCCGGAATGTGATGCGCCAACCGGAGGCTGACCCAGACCGGTGAGCAGGTAAACCAAATGATGATGATTCTGATGATAGGGATCCTCATATTTCGAGTAATAATTCCTTCCTGCTACCGGATAGAAAACCCCTTTGTCGTTTACCGGCATGAGCAGGTCTTTGAGTAAACGGATAGCCGCCTGCGTGGCGAGATTTTTGACTTCAGTATCCTGGGCAAAATCAGTCAGATTAAGTAATCCGCTGAGCGTATAAGGGGCGTAAGTGGAGGAGAAAAATTCATAAAATCCGTAGTGAATCTTCAATCTTAAATAATGTCTCAACCGGCTGCTGAGCGATGAATCCATTGGCCAGCCGTAGCGCTCATGCAGCAGCCAGTGTGACGACATCCACATGATCATATGATTTTCCGACCAATATACTCTCAGCTTATCGCCTTTGGTAAGCCAAAAAGGTACAGAGGCCAACACCGGCAATATCTGAGCGTCATAAGTGCCGTTGGTGAAAAACAGTATCCTGATGAGTTTGACGATGTCAAAATCGGAAGTGCTTTTCACCGGGACCGCAGCAAGAAGGTTATGCAAGGCCTGCGTGTCAACCGGCAGTCCGCGGTAAGCCTGCAACGTTACCGCATCATCGGAAAAATTTGCCAACGCGGAATCAATATACGCTGTTCTGCGCTGCTCGTAATCGGGATTGTTGGCCCGAGCGCTTTTCCCGGTAATTCCAACAGTAAAAAACAATGAACATATAATAAGCCAGCACGAAGTATTCATGTTTCAATATGCAGTACGGTGTCTGAATAAACAAGGTTGTAAAATAGTTGATTTGATGCGCAGTTTTGCGGATTTGAAAAAAATATTCTGAGGTATCAGGGTCTGTTCACCGTATTGTGTCAGTTAAGCGGTTAAAAATACCATTCGGGTTGTAATCTGATTGTGTAAGCAACGATGAACATCAGTCTAAATAGCACGCCAAAAGAGGTTCACGTAAGGTTTTGCCAGTGGCTCGGGGGGTGAGAATCCCCCTTGCTCAATCTTCTTTCTGTCATGAGCTACTGCTTTATTAATTTACCGGTAAATATGTTCGTGCCACCTATTATCTGAAAAAAGTAAAGTCCTGAATTCAAGGCCGCCAAATGGATTTGCATTTTACCCGTAATTGAGTTTTGGACCAATACACACCTGCCAGATAGGTCACAAACATTTGCTAAATACCTTTCGTCTGCAGATTAATATTTGCAATATCATTTGCCGGATTAGGTACAATTGCAGGGTTTGAGTTGCCTTCAAACATAGTATTTGATAAGCCGGAAGCTAAATTATCGGTTAGCCTATAAGTCCACACAGGAATAAATTGAAGTAGCTACGACTTAATCTGACAGATGGGGTAAAATTGGAGTAGAAAACAAATTCAAATAAACCCCTTAAATCTGTCAGACATGAAATTCCCGAACCCTGGCACATTCGCCCAATTCCTTTCATAACTTAGTGTTCGCTGGCTGAAACGCGTCATATCCTCTTACCTATTACTTTAATCAACCCCAATAAGCTGAAAATACAAGCCCCGCATTGACAGTCCGTTGTAGCAATTCCGCTTCGTTACGGTTAAATGAATGGGCGTTCTTATTATGGGGAAGCCTAACCTTATGGAATCTCTTTTTTTATACTAAATACCAAAGGCCAGTTGGATTATACCTCTGAGATGTACCCGGGACGGGACTTGAACCCGTACAGGCATTGCTGCCCACAGGATTTTAAGTCCTGCGTGTCTACCGATTCCACCACCCGGGCTTACAGCATAATGACATCATCTCTTCAGGGGTCAACCGCATTGCGAATTTAATGTGTTTTAAGCAGCCTTACGAATTTAACGACACCTGAAGGTGGTATGCTTTGAGCAACCTAATTTTACCGTGTGTCAGCGCAGGCTTTTAGCATTATCATCCCTACGTGGAATAATCTTGACTTTCTCCGCACATGCGTGGGAAGCATCAGACAAAACAGTGCATGGCGGCACGAAATCGTTGTGCACGTGAACGAAGGCGTGGATGGCACTCTACAATGGCTGCAGAGCGAGGGTATAGCCTTCACGCATAGTATCAGCAACATTGGTGTGTGTAAAGCTTTTAATACAGCCCTGACAAGAGCATCCAGGCCGGTTATAGCTTTTTTAAACGATGACATGTACGTGCTGCCCGGCTGGGATGAGGCCCTGCTGCACATTATGCCTGACACCGATGCATGGATGATATCGGCCACCATGATTGAGCCGCGGCACACTGGCAATCCGTGTGTGGTGGTTGCCGACTATGGCAGTGACCTGACATCTTTCCGTGAAGAACAACTGCTTGCAGACTATTCTTCTCTGAAACGTGCCGACTGGAGTGGTTCGTCATGGCCTCCCGTGCTGATGCCTGCATCATTGTGGCGCAAAGCAGGTGGGCTGAGCGAAGAGTTCTCTCCGGGCTTATATTCCGACCCGGACCTGGCTATGAAAGTCTGGCAAGCCGGTGTACGCTATTTCCGGGGAGCAGGTAACAGCCTTGTTTACCATTTCCAGTGCAGATCTACCTCACGCATTAAACCTAATAATGGACGTCTCACCTTCATGAAAAAGTGGAGAATGACCCCTTCTTTTTTCTACCGCCATTACCTGCGCATGGGCCAACCCTGGCAGGGAGAGCTGCACAGTGCGGGGCCCTCTGAGTTGCGGAAACGGTTAAACCGTCTGCGCGTGGGCATTCAAACTCTTTTACAGTGAAAATAGCCCTCATTCATTTCAGAATAGCTCAGGTAGGCGGTCTGGAAACACGTCTGAAAAATTACCTGCACTATTTCACACAGCGCGGAGATGAGGTAACCATTGTACACGCACGACAAGACATGCACATCCAGCTGCCCGATAGAGTACATCTGCATAAAATTAATTGCCGGTGGATACCCAAACCTCTGCGCATGTGGTGGTTTGGAAAACACAGTGCTTCTTTTCTACAACAATCGCAGTTTGACCTGAGCCTGTCACTGGGTCGCACACCCGGACAGCAATTATTGATTTGCCCCGGTACGCATATCGGCTATCTGCAGGCTATGCATATCCAGGTGCCTTCACCGGTTGACTACCTGAACATATATCTTGATCGCCAGGCATTTCGCACGTCCGGAATCATTCTTTCAGCTTCCCGGATGATTGCCCGGGAAGTAACCGGGCTCTACCGGATAGCTCAGGAAAAAGTGCAAACCCTCTATCCCCCTTCTGATCCGGATGTTTTCAACTTCTCCCTGCGCAGGCAGCGCCTGCAACTGCAACGTGCATTGGGTATTGCCCCGCATAAAAAAAGTTTTCTTTTCGTATCCTCAGGACATCAGCGGAAGGGACTTCCCCTCTTACTGCAGATTTTCAGTAGCCTGCGCAGCAAAGCTGTGCATCTGTATATTGCCGGAGCACCGGTTAAGTATAGGCTTCCGGATAATGTATCTTTTCTGGGCTTTACTCCCGACATGCAAAAGGTTTACCCGGCAGTAGATGCACTCATTCATCCGGCTGCCTATGAACCTTTCGGACAAATCGTGAGTGAAAGCCTCATGTGTGGCACACCGGTTATAGTGTCGCAAAAAACGGGGGCTGCCGAACTGGTTCAGCCGGATGAAGGGCTCGTTATCCCTTCGTTCAAACCTGCAGACTGGCAGCAAGCTATTGAGCGCTTTTGTGATATGCGGCTTACGGTAAAAGAAGGATTTGCGGAAAGAAACCGCTTAACACCGGCTCATCATCTGGGGGATATGCTGGAAATCTGGTCTAAGGCCAGAAGCCGGCAACTCATCTGAGCGATAAAACATCCTTTGAGCGGGAGACGGGACTCGAACCCGCGACCCTAACCTTGGCAAGGTTATGCTCTACCAGCTGAGCTACTCCCGCAAAAAGCGCTGGCAAATATAACAAAATACTTACTCAACACCAGCATGTTTTTGCTTCTTTTGGGGCTCACCTTCGGAAAGCGCTATCGTGTGGTTTTAATGCAATGTATCCAGTGCTTCCCGGATGATGTCAATACATTCTTCCAGTTGCACTTCATTAATAATTAAGGGCGGTGCGAAACGCACTTTGTCGCCATGCGTGGGTTTTGCCAGCAAGCCGTTTTCTTTCAATTGCAGGCAGAAATTCCACGCTACATTATTGTCTGCAAGAGTAATAGCATTCAACAAGCCCTTACCTCTGATTTCCCGCAGGGCAGGACTTTTTATTGCGCGTAGCGCATTTCTGAATAGTTCGCCCATGCGAAAGGCATTTTCAGCCAGGTTTTCTTCACGGACAACGGCCAGTGCGGCCATAGCCACCTTACAGGCCAGTGGATTGCCGCCAAAGGTTGAACCATGTTCTCCAGGCCGCAGGGTAAGCATTACTTCATCATCAGACAAAACCGCAGAAACGGGCATCACGCCCCCACCCAGGGCTTTTCCCAAAATCAAAATGTCAGGTCGCACCTCCTCATAGTCACAGCACAGCAAACGTCCGGTTCGTCCCAAACCGGTTTGAATTTCATCGGCAATGAATAACACGTTGGCAGCCCGGCATAACTGCTGAGCCTGCTTTAAGTATCCCTCTGCCGGAACGAGCACTCCCGCCTCACCCTGAATGGGCTCCACAATAAAACCAGCTACAGTAGGGTCGGTAAGTGCTTCCTGAAGGGCGGTGAGATCGTTGTATGGTATGACCACCAGCCCGGGCATATAAGGGCCAAAATGCTTTCTGGCAGCTTCATCAGTTGAAGCAGAGATGATGGTTGTGGTGCGTCCATGAAAGTTATTTTCACAAAAAATCAGCTTAGCCTGGTTTTCAGGAATGCCTTTCTTTTTATATCCCCACTTCCGCGCGAGCTTAATGGCTGTTTCCACGGCTTCGGCACCCGTATTCATGGGAAGTACCCGCTGATAACCGAAATACTCACATATATATTGCTCAAAGACCCCCAGCATATCACTATGAAATGCCCGGGAGGTTAGGGTCAGACGCTCTGCCTGTTCACACAGAGCGCGGATAATTTTCGGATGGCAGTGCCCCTGATTTACCGCGGAATAGGCTGACAGAAAATCGTAGTATTTTTTGCCTTCCACATCCCACACGTGCACCCCGCGCCCTCGTGTAAGCACTACCGGTAGCGGATGATAGTTATATGCCCCATAACGCTCTTCCAGCGCAATAGCAGATAAAGAAGCAGTTTCCATATTGCTTAAAGTTAACAGTATGCCCTTATTCAACGCGATTCAATTAAACCCTGACGGCTAAACCAACTGTCAAGGTCTGATTATTTCTTTGAGCTTTTCAATGGTATAATCCATTTCCTCGGTGGTATTATACCGGGAGAAAGAGAAACGTACTCCTTCATACCGATCCGTAACACCAAGGGCTGCAAGCACATGTGATCCGACATCTGACCCGGAAGAGCAGGCACTGCCTGCGGAGGCTGAAACGCCATGAATATCCAGATTAAATACCAGCATGCCGGAATCCTGTTTTCTGGGGAATCCGATATTCAACACGGTATATAAACTGTTTTCTGCTTCATTACCATGCACCCGTATGTCGGGAAAATGTTGCCTTAGCTTTTCGAGAAAATATTTTTTTAAACCGCTGATATGCCTACGGTCTTCCTCCAGTCTGGCGTAAGCCAGAGACATTGCTTTTTCCATTCCCACAATGCCGGGTAAATTTTCCGTGCCGGCCCGCATGTTACGCTCCTGAGCTCCCCCATGCAGGAGCGGACGCAGCATAGAGTCGCTGCGGATATAGGCAAACCCCACTCCTTTAGGTCCGTGAAACTTATGAGCCGACCCGCTAATGAAGTGAACATGCACTGCCTGCAGGTCAATCGGATAATGTGCAACCGTTTGCACAGTGTCGGAAAAGAACAGGGCTCCGTGTTGTTTGCATAGTTCGCCTACCCTGGCGATGTTGGTAATAGTGCCGATTTCATTATTGGCGTGCATCAGGCAAACCAGAGTCTTATGCTGATTTTTCAGCAGTTGCTCCAGTGATTCATACAAAATGTTCCCATGCTCGTCAAGCTCCACATAATCAATCTTCAGGCGTCTGAACAACGATTCAGCAGTATGCAACACACAATGGTGTTCCATTTTTGAGGTGATGATACGGGAAACTCCCAGATGGTGCACAGCCTGATAAATAATTAGGTTGGCTGTTTCGGTACCTCCTGAGGTGAAAAAGATTTCTGCCGGTGCTGCATGAAGTAATCCGGCAATGGTTTTTCGGGCTTTCTCCAATGCAGCCCTGGCCGCCCGTCCATGTGCATGAATGGATGACGGATTCCCGTAATGCTCCGTAAAGTAAGGCATCATAGCCTCAACTACTTCCGGAGCCACAGGCGTGGTAGCGGCATTATCCAGATACACCCGCATGATTGTTATCCCTCTTCAGGATTGTGCTTGCTTTGACAACTCTCCTATTTCTTTCATTATCCGCTGCGCTATACTTTCAGCAGTAGTTAAATTCTTGCTTTCGGTATAGATACGTAAAATGGGTTCTGTATTGGATTTGCGGAGGTGAATCCAATGATCATCAAAATCAATCTTTAACCCGTCAATGGTCGCATGTGGATACTTTTTGTATTTTTCCTGCATCTTTAGAAGAACCCGGTCAATGTCCACAGCGGGATTCAGTTCAATTTTATTTTTAGACATGTAATAGTTAGGATATTCGGCACGCAGCATGGAAACGGTTTTACCCGACCTGGCCAGATGACTGAGAAACAAGGCAATGCCCACCAACGCATCGCGGCCATAATGTAATTCAGGATAGATAATGCCTCCATTGCCTTCTCCTCCTATCACCGCCTTTACTTTTTTCATCATCTCTACCACATGCACTTCTCCTACGGCAGCACTGTGATGCTTTACTTTGCGTTTTTCGGCAACGTCACGTAATGCTCTGGTTGAAGAAAGGTTGCTCACGGTATCGCCCTTCTTGTGCTGCAACACATAATCCGCTACGGCCACAAGGGTATATTCTTCGCCAAAAGGGCTGCCGTCTTCCATTATCAGGGCAAGGCGGTCCACATCAGGATCAACGGCAATGCCCAAATCGGCTTTTTGTTTTTTTACCATCTTGCTTATTTCCAGCAGATGCTCCGGAAGAGGTTCGGGATTGTGCGGAAAGCGTCCATCAGGCTCACAATACAATTCTACAATTTGCTCCACTCCGAGTGCACGGAGCAGTTTTGGTACGGCTATGCCTCCGGAAGAGTTGACCGCATCTACAACTATTTTAAAATTTCTTTTGCGGATAGCCTCTGTATCTACCAGGGAAAGAGCAAGAATTTTTTGTATGTGGATTTCCAGGTAGTGATTTTTTATTTCCAGACCACCCAATTCATTGACTGGCACAAAGTGAAACTGCCCTTTATCTGCTATTTGAAGAATTTCCTGTCCGTCAGCAGCTGACACAAACTCTCCTTTCTCGTTGAGTAGTTTCAGGGCATTCCATTCTTTAGGATTATGGCTTGCGGTGATGATAATACCTCCAGCGGCTTTTTCTTCCGGAATGGCAATTTCCACCGTAGGCGTAGTGGACAGATCCAGGTCAATGACATGCAGCCCGCAGCCCTGTAAGGCTCCAGCCACGAGCTGTTTTACCATGGGTCCGGACAAACGGGCATCACGACCAATAACCACCTTTCTGCTTTTTGCACGTTTACGCAGCCAGGTGCCAAAAGCCGATGTATATTTCACAATATCAGGCGGAGTAAGTGCTTCGCCTGCAGTACCTCCGATAGTTCCTCTGATTCCCGAGATAGATTTTATCAGTGTCAAGTTTCCTTATTTTTGCGAGGCTAAATTAGTATCGGCTGCAAGTTTAAAACAATCTTCGTCATTATATAAATATCGGCTGTTGTGGAGAAAGACTGGTACGAAACATGGTTTCATTCCCCTTACTATGAAGCGCTTTATTATCATCGTGATGAAACCGAAGCGCGGGTGTTTATTGATGCCCTTGTTGCATTTTTGAAGCCCGCTCCGCAATCACGCATACTGGATCTGGCCTGTGGCAGCGGACGCCATGCTGTTTACCTGGCTTCCCTCGGCTACCAGGTAACCGGCATTGACCTTTCCGCAGAACTGATTGAAAAAGCGCGCAGCTCTGAAAGCGACAAGCTGGAGTTTTTTGTTCACGACATGCGAAACGAGTTCAGAATAAACTTTTATAACTATATCCTGAATCTTTTTACCAGTTTCGGCTATTTTAAATCCGACCATGATCATAAACGTGTTTTGAAAAATATTTTTCTGGGACTGAAAAGCGGGGGGCGCTTTGTGCTGGATTTTTTCAATACCGTGAAATTAAGCCGCACCCTGGTAAAACATGAGAACAAACACATCGGAAAAGTGCAGTTTGATATTCAACGCAGCCTGGAAAAGGGTTTCGTTATAAAGACAATCAAAGTTGTGCACAACGGTCAAACATACAATTACCTGGAACGGGTGCGCGCCTTCACTCCGGTTGAACTGCTTCGGCTCATATCAGAATCCGGACTTGTGGTGGAGGAGCAATTCGGCTCCTATGACCTGCAGCCTTATGTTCCGCAATCGTCAGACAGACTGATTATCATCGCACGCAAACCGGAATGACAGACTGGCTCCTTCAACTGGATAAAGAGCTTTTTACATGTATCAATGTAAAATGGACGTCTCCCTTGCTGGATTCGGTGTTGCCCTGGATGAGAAACAAATATGTGTGGGCCCCTCTCTATCTGTTTATAGGCAGTTTTTTATTACTGAATTATCATAAAAAGGGACTACTGATCAGCATTTATCTCGCTTTGACGGTTTTACTGTGTGATCAGATCAGCAGCGATCTGATTAAGCCCTTGCTGGCTCGTCCCCGCCCGTGTCATCATACGGAGTGGCTGGAAGAAATACGCGTTTTGGTGAGCTGTGGCACCGGCTATAGCTTTGTATCCTCGCATGCAACGAACCATTTTGGTGTGGCCCTGTTTCTTGGGCTATTGCTAAAGAAAAAATTCAGCTGGGTACTGCCTGTCGGGCTGATCTGGGCACTGCTTATTGCCTACAGTCAAATATATGTGGGGGTGCATTATCCGCTGGATATTGCGGGTGGCGCACTGTTGGGTGCCGCTATCGGTTCCCTGATGTATGGTATGGTTTACCGACATTTAAAAGGCGATTTTTAATATTTTAGCGCCAACTCTTAACTCTGAAAAAAACTTCCCTGTATGCAGTTTGAGTATATTCTTGTTGAACCCGAATATGAAAAACACATCGCGCTGGTCCGTTTTAACCGGCCTAATGAACTGAATGCCCTCAATCGCAAGCTGATGAGTGAACTGCGGGATGCATTAAAAATGCTGGATGATGACGAAGAGGTGCGCGTCATTATTCTCACGGGCAATGCACGTGCTTTTGCTGCAGGAGCCGACATAAAAGAAATGGCCGACAAGTCAGCAATTGACATGGTGAAGATAGACCAGTTTTCCACCTGGGATCAGATTAAAAAAACCAAAAAACCCATCATAGCTGCCGTTTCTGGCTTTGCGCTGGGCGGAGGTTGCGAACTGGCCATGACCTGCGATATGATTATTGCTTCGGAAACGGCTCAGTTTGGACAGCCGGAAATTAAAATCGGTGTCATACCCGGAGCCGGAGGCACGCAGCGCCTGACGCATGCGGTAGGAAAAGTTAAGGCTATGGAAATGGTTTTGACCGGTAAATTTATTTCTGCAGAAGAAGCGTTGCGGTGGGGTCTTATCAATAAGGTAGTACCTGCCGAACTCTATCTGGATGAGGCAGTGAAGCTTGCCCGCGACATTGCCGCAATGTCTCCGATTGCGGTAAGACTTGCCAAAGAAGCAGTGTTGCAATCGTTTAACTCAAGCCTGGATGAAGGGCTTGCCTTTGAAAGAAAAAACTTTTACATGCTCTTTGCTTCGGAAGACCAGAAGGAAGGCATGCAGGCATTTATTGAAAAACGCAAACCGCAATTTAAGGGACGATAGCATTTTTCCGGGCTGCTTCAACAGGTTCGGCCTGGAGATAACCGGAGTGGTAATAGCTAAAATACATTCCAGAGTCCCTTGGCAACCAGATAAGGAATGAGTATATAAAGAATGGAATCACGGATCAAATAATATAAAAACAGGATAACCAACAGTCTCCATCCGCCTTTTTTAATCAGTCCTTTGATTCCTTCCTGACGATATATCTCTTTATATCGTTGAACCCATTTTGGTGTAAAAAATCTACGCATGCATTATTATCCGGAAAATAATTGTCCTTTACAATAACTCTGCAAAAATACCGGATAATAAGCCGCCTGTCGGGGATAAACATGTGCCAATACCTAACTTTGCTGAAATGAAAAACGGCAAACACCCATCCAGAGTACCTTACATGGTTTATGCCGATGAGAAGGGGCGCATTCGGGAAAACCCTCTTTATGAAGCAGTGGGGCGCAGCGGGAAAAACATCTACAGGCTCCGGCCCTCTGATTTTATTGAGCTACCCGAAGGCAGTGAGCTTTTTTTTCTTCCGGGGCGTACACCTCTTGGCTATAATAAACAAACCCGTAAAATAGAGTCCTCTCCTGCGGGAGTAGCTGTAGCCGCTTTTATTGCACCCGCGCACACCCAAACTTTTCTCTCTGCCTATGCCTCTTCAGCGGAAGCACCGGTGTTGCCTCTGTATGCCTACACTGCTGCAGGTTGGCTGAATGGTAAATTTTATGTCACCGCTCTGCGTGTGGATTCTGATATCCGCCAGGATGTAAACCAATTCAGGCTCTCCACGATACAAAGGCAGGTGGCATTGTTCCGGAAAAAATATCCCGACAACAGGCTGGTAGATCACCTGGCAACAAACTGCGCCCTTAGCTATCATTGCCGGGCTGCACAGAATTACTTTCTCAACCGCTGGGAATGTCCGTTGCCGGTTTCTCCGGCCTGCAATGCAGAATGTATCGGCTGCATCTCCCTGCAGCCTGAAGAACATCCCGTATCATCGGCTCACTTCCGGCTGAAATACTCTCCTTCCGCTGAAGAAATAGCGGAAATAGCCATTGACCATCTGAACACGGCTACCAATCCTATTGTAAGCTTTGGACAGGGATGCGAAGGAGAGCCTTTGCTGGTTTGGGAAACGCTACGGGAGGCTATTTATCTCATCAGAAAAAAAACACAAAAAGGAATTATCAATCTCAATACCAATGGCAGCCGTCCACAGGCAGTGAAAGAACTCTGCCGGGCAGGTCTTCAAAGTATTCGGGTAAGTATGAACAGCGCTCAGCCGGAATGGTACACCCGTTACTATCTGCCACGCAATTACAACTTTGATGATGTGAAGGCTTCCATAAGCGTGGTGCGCAGTTTTGGGGGCTGGGCATCCATTAATTATTTTACATATCCCGGCCTCACTGACAGCCAGGAAGAATACTATGCTTTGCGCAAGCTGATTCGGGAAACCGACCTGTCCATGATTCAGTGGCGCAATTTCAATATTGACCCTGACTGGTACCTCAAAAAGACCGGTATTGAACCCGGTGGTGCTCCGCTGGGAATACCCCGCATGATGCAGTTATTGAAAAAAGAATTCCCCCGTCTGCGATATGGATACTTCAATCCTTACTTTCCAGCGCAAAGCAATAACAAAAAAATTTATCCTGCCGCACAAGGGAGCTGATGCTCCGGCTTTGCTGCTTATTGTCTGAGCAGCCGGTATGTCAAACGGCCTGATTTGCCTTCCAGCGTAAGCAGGTAAAATCCAGCAGTAAGACTCTCGGTCTGCAACGGATACACATTGAGCCCTGCCTGCGCATCCAAAACGGTATGGAAAAGCTGCTTGCCGGTTACATCATGCAGTGTCAGGCTCAGGCGATCATTCTGCATGACTGAAAAAAGAATCCGGGTATTCTCCGCAACCGGATTAGGAGACACGGAAAGAGTCCGTAAAGCAGTCTTTTCGTGCACAGCAGTTACCCCGGGTAATTGCGTTTTTGCAAATACTACTTTGCCCGAAGACGAGCCTCCAAAAGCGGTGAATACAACCTTGTAGATAAAACCATCCTGCGCTTCAATGAAATAAGCCAGCGAGTCAGCCAACTGCCATTGAAATGTGGACATATTAAAGCTTTTCCAGTCATAGCCTATTACCGAGATGTTGGAAGAAAAGCTTAACCCCGCATAATCATCAGAAGATACATCCACACCCCTGGCCTCGGCCACCTGCACATCAGGATGGGATAAAACTCCGGTCACCACATAGGAGGTATCCGTGGCCCAGTATTTTCTGAATACAATATCCCAATTGGTTTTATCCGGCTCGGCATCTATTATTTGCATGGAGTCAATACCATACATAACAAAGGCTTTGGCTCCATAGTCACTCTTGCGGATGGAAAAGGTTTGCTCCTGGGAGCCATCCAGATTGGCTACTGTAAACTGATATTCATCACCACTCACCAGGCGCTTTATCCAGATTTTTTTATAGTTACCGTTGGCGGTTTTGATGACAAAAATTTTTATTCCCAGCAGATTGCCCGCTCCCTGATAAACTCCCCAGCCATAGTTAGGATGACCCGTTTGATGTGCATTAAATGCGCTGACCTCCCATGAAGTATCCGCATTGTACACAGGAACCATCCCGGTAGTATCCAGCGATGTCCAGAAAGCAGTATCATGATTCACCGGCTCATACAATTGCACTCCGGCCGCGTCATTCGTACGCACAGAAGCCGACATCAGGTTAGTCCATATCTGCAAATCCCAGCCGGCGGCCGGCACTACCGTCTGTGCACCACTTCCCAGATTATAATAAACCATATTGGAATATCCGGGACCCAGCACCACACTATCGCTTACAGTAGTTTGTGCATGCAGGACACCAAAACAGAAAAGACATATAAATACAATATTTTTCATGTGTTCGGATTTGTTTAATAAGCAATGGACGCAAATCTCTCACATCACATCGTGTCTGACAATACCCAATAGTAAGTAGCGTGGTTTTTTGACTTTGTAATGACAATGCAAAATTAGCCGGGCAAAATGCTTACTTGAACCACTGGCGATTACCTTGTATAAATTGCTCCACTCCTCTGCGGATACTCTCACCGCGGAGCACTTCATACATCTTGCTGGCCTCCAGTTTAAGCGCTTCATTCCAGGAAAGATGCAGCCCATGTATGGCTGAAGAAAGGTCAGCGAGCATGGCTTCACGAGGAAGCAAACAAATTTGTCGTGCATATTCCATAGCTCTTTCCAATCCCTTACCTTGAGGTACAACCTCCCAGACCAACCCAATTTCGTAAGCCCGTTTGGCATCAATTTTCTGGCCGGTAATGATCAGCGGTAAGGCATAGCCAAGCCCGATAAGTCGGGGTAGATACACTGTGCCGCCATCCACCAGCGGAACTCCCCACCGTCTGCAGGAAACCGAAAAAGTAGCCTTCTCTTCTGCAAGACGGATATGCCCGTGGCAATACAATTCCAATCCTCCGGCAAACGTGTATCCCTGACTTACGGCAATAACCGGCTTTGTCTGCAGGAGACGGGTTCCGCCCAGAGGTCCAGTGCCGTGCTCAATAAAGTGCTGTTGCTGCTGCTGATCGGCCTCCACGTTTACCAGAGTATGCAGAGCTTTTAGGTCAGCACCGGAGCAAAAGGCTTCCTCCCCCGCTCCGTGCAGCACAGCTACCACCAGATCATCTTCATCGCTAAAGCGTTGCCATGCCTGAAGGAGCATCTGTGCAGCCTCTCCATCAATACAATTATGTACCTCAGGGCGATTCAACGTAATTTGCAATATCTTCCCGTTGCCGGTTTCATGTTCCTGCAAGATGACGGATGCCATATGTGTGCACTTTTGTTTGGTGAAAGTGGCACAAATTGTTCATTTTACAAACCGCAAAAATCTGTTTTGAAATCTTTATTCTCCAGACAGAATCAAGCTGTGCACCGGAATACTTACCGGCACAGCCGGTTGCAGCCCGGTTTATGGATTGCCTGCCTGGTGACCGTACTTTTAACAGTTGTGTTCTCTCCTGCATCAGCGTGGGATCCGCATGCGGGAGTCATCCCTTCCTATACATGGAAAGCCACAGTCACCGTATCTTCAGGAGGGAATGCACACCTGGTTGTTGACCATGACGAAAATACGGCCTGGCAATCAGCCGCTCCGCTGCCGCAGGGATTTGTTGGCCGCAAGGATCAAAACTTTTTTCTGCATGCCAGTGTAGCCGGCTGGTGTAAAAGCTCCGGTGACGGCAGCATTTCTCCCGCAACAGATGGGAATTTAAATACCAGCGCTACGATTTCCGGCAAAAGTACTTTCTGGTTTGAAGTGGGTTTCCCTGCCCAAATGGTGCATTCGATATCGCTGAAATGGCATTCTGAAACGCAGATGGAGATGTATATTTTCCATACTACAGGTGATTCTCAACGAGTAGCTGTGTTGCTCCCTTCTGACAGTTACAAATGGAAACGATTCCCGATAGGAACTACCATCAAAGGTGTCAAACTGATATGCAGAAAGACTTTCCGCATTTTTGAAATCTCTGCTATCACTCAGCCTCTGAAAGAAAATGTCGTTCTGGATCTTGGCGCTCCGAAAAGTATATCATGGGTTGAAACACGCCACTGGGCGGGAGGAAAAGCAAAGGAAACCGAACTACTGGCCAGCAATGATTTAATTACCTGGACTTCGCTGGCTAAACTTAACCCTGCAGCGCATCATCGTGTTACTACTTATCTGCCGTATCCGGTCAAAGCACGCTATCTGAAAGTAGAACACACGCTGGAAGAAACTGACTATGCAAAAGTTTTCATCTGGGAAATCAACGCATGGGATGCAGATGGCCCCTATGGGCCCATGCCCCCGCCCAAAAGGTCTGGCGAGCCTCTGCAGCAGCTTCTGGGTATCAATGCAATCTGGGGCTGGGGCTTTGATAGATATGCCGTAAACCTGGCGGCAGACTCTGGCCCGCAAAAATTCAGTGCCCTGTTCCGTCATGCCAGAAATTTTCATGATATGAAGTGGGATGTGACGGATCCTGACATTATTCCTGATTATGCCGCCATGCCCGTAAAAGGCACGCAGGCAATGAAGTGGCTAAACTGGGATCGCGAGTATCAGGCGTGGAAAGACGCAGGCTTAACTATTCAGGCTTCCATCCAGTTTACCGGTAAAACTTTTCCTCAGGCTGATTGGGAGAATCCCTACCGGGCTGCCTACAACTACGGATATGCCATCGCCCGCCACTTCGGGCCTACAGCAGGTAACAGCCTGATTGAAGGCATTGAAATAGGCAACGAGCCATGGGACTATGCGGCCTCCTTTTACCGTGAGGTGCTGCTGGGAATGGCCAGAGGAATCAAAGAAGCTGACCCAGCCATAGAGGTATTCCCCTGCGCATTACAGTCGGCTTTCCCTTACGAAGAGCGCCCGCAGGGAGGAAATTTTGCCGGAGCCCGCTTAACCGAGCAGGCCATTCCCTATATAGATGGTCTGAATGTGCACCACTACAGCTATGTGCAAAACGAAAAAGGTCTGCGCATAGGCATTTTTCCAGAGCACCCGCAATCCACACTACGGGCAATCTTTAATGATCTGCGTTTTCGGGATGCCAACATGCCGGGCAAGAAAATCTTCGTGACCGAATGGGGATGGGACAGCGCAGGAGCAGGGGAAGATTGCCGGCATAGTGAATGTGTTTCCGAACAGGCGCAAGCCCTGTATGCTGTAAGAGGAGCTCTCTTCTTTATCAGGCTGGGGGTTGATCGTCTGTTCTGGTATTTTTTTGCAAACGGAACAGGTGGTTTGTACAGCCGCTGCGGACTGCTGGGGTCAAAAAAAACCGGATTTGCCGAGAAGCAGTCCTTCCGCGCCTTGCAGGCGCTGGTGTTGCACAGCGGAAGGGATTATTTTCTGGATGTGCTCCGCGAAGATGATGCTGCCTGGGTTTACCTTATGGGCGATTCGGCAGGCAATCCTACCCACCTGATCGCCTGGCGCCCCGTCAGCGCTGACGATACAAATACGAATGTCATTCACCTTCCCTTTACCTCTGAAGCTGAATCGGTTTGGCTTATTGATGGGCAGTCTGCACAGGGCACTTTACGCAACACCCTCGTCCACTCTGACCGCCCATCAAAGACCATGCATATTACGGTAGCGGCAACTCCGGTGATTATTCATCTGAAGAAGTCCGGTCACGCTCCATCTCCAAAAAAGGAATAATAAAAGGGCATCAATGTGGGAGCCATTTCTTTGTGATACCATATACAAGCACACCAATAATGGCGCTGAGAAGCGTAACTGCCATAATCCAGTAGCCGCTTCCTACCAATGCATACAGCGGACCGGGGCAGGCTCCAACCATTGCCCAGCCTAAACCAAACAAAAGTCCCCCAATAACGTGACCTTTGCTAAAGGTATGCCTGCTGAAATTGAGAGGTTCTCCATCTAAAGACTTCAGGCCAAACCGCCTGAGTATTTGCACGGAAATGGCACCCACTATCACAGCCAATCCGATAATACCATACATATGAAAAGACTGAAAGCGAAACATCTCCTGAATGCGAAACCAGGAAATCACTTCTGTCTTGTATAATACAATTCCAAAATAGAACCCAAATAGAAGATAACCAATCTGTTTCATACCTACTGCAGAATATAGGGTAAAATAAAATGCGTCATCAGTATGCCTCCGACCATAAAACAGACAGTTGCCACCAGTGAAGGCCAACTGAGCATAGATAATCCTGTGATAGAGTGGCCTGAAGTGCACCCATCAGCATAGCGCGTACCAAAGCCAATCAGAAAGCCCCCTATCACAATTAAAATAAATCCAGGAAGGGTGAACAGGTTATCCCAGTTAATAATTTCACGAGGAACATAACCACTGAAATCGGTAATGCCTAATGCAGTAAGATCAGCCTTTGTGCGTTCCGAAATGGCTATAGGTGCAGGATTGTTCAGAAAAGTGGCTCCTACAAAGCCTCCGATAGCTATACCGGCAACCAACAGCAAGTTCCACCGATATGCCTTCCAGTCATAATTAAAGAATTCCATCTTTGCCGGAATCACCGCGGCACAAATATGCCGGAAGGAAGAGGACAACCCAAATCGCTTATTGCCATATATCAGCAACAAGGGTACCATCAACCCTATTAAAACACCACCCACATACCAAGGCCAAGGTTGGCGCAAAAAATCCATTATGTTATCCATAACACATTGACCTTTTATCCGTGAAAATTTTCTCCGAGAGTGCAAATACCACTACCCGTTACTTCAAAAATATCATGTTGTGACCATTGGTGGGCCTGAAACAACAGGTAGGCCGGTATCAGCAATAGCTTTAAACCCACCTTTTATATTTACCAGATGGCGATAACCTCTCCCTTTTAGAATAGATAAAGCTATCATGGAACGGTAGCCTCCGGCACAATGGATGAAGTAGCGGGCATTTCTGTCCAGCTCCCGCATATGGCTATTGATTTGATCAAGCGGTAAATGCAAGGCTTTGTTCAGACGGTTGGAGAAGTATTCCTGCCGATTTCTTACATCTACAATGTTGAGTGCGTCCGGATTTTCGGAATACAATTTTTTCAAATCTTCCGCGGTAATCTCTTCACAGGTTTCTATGGGCCTGCCCGCCTGCCGCCAGGATTCCATTCCTCCCTTCAGATAGCCCAGGGTATTGTCAAAACCCACGCGGGAGAGACGCATGACCACCTCCTGTTCACGCCCCTCGTCAGCCACGAATAAAATAGGCTGATTGAGGTCAGGGATAAGCGCTCCCGCCCAGGGAGCAAAATTTCCATCAATACCAATAAAAACGGAGCCGGGAATATGTCCACTGGCAAAAGCATCAGGAGAACGTGTATCCAGAATAAGGGCATGATGCTGATTGGCTGTTTCAATAAACTCATCCACACTATGGGCAACCAATCCCTTTTGCTCCACCGTTTCAAAGCTCGGATAGCCTTTCCTGTTCAGGACTGCATTTTTGGGGAAATACTGAGGAGGTGGAGTGAGCCCTTCCAGAACAGCATGAATAAATTCTTCACGGCTCATGTCGCTGCGCAGAGCGTAGTTGAATTTTTTCTGATTGCCCAGTGTGTCAAAGGTTTCTTTGCTCATGGACTTGCCACAGGCCGACCCCGCACCGTGAGCGGGATAAACGATTAGATGATCCGGCAGAGGCATGATTTTATTGCGTAGAGAGTCGTAAAGAAGGCTGGCAAGATCTTCCTTAGTCAGATCAGATTTTACGGCCAGATCAGGCCGGCCAACGTCACCGATAAAAAGCGTGTCACCGGTAAATATGGCATGCTCCTTTCCGTTTTCGTCAATCAGCAAATACGTGGTTGACTCCAACGTGTGTCCTGGTGTATGGATAACACGGATTGTTGCCTTTCCAAGTTTAAGCTCTTCTCCGTCTTTGGCGATGTAGGCGTCAAAAGCCGTTTCGGCATTGGGACCATACACGATAGTAGCTCCGGTAGCTCTGGCCAGATCCAGATGACCCGAAACAAAGTCTGCGTGGAAATGGGTTTCTAATACGTATTTTATTTTTGCTTTATCCTGTTCTGCCCGTTCAATATAGGGTCGTGGATCACGCAGGGGGTCAATGACTGCAGCCTCTCCCTGCGATTCAATATAATATGCGGCTTCCGCAAGGCAACCGGTGTAAATCTGTTCTACCTTCATGGTGAAAAAGTTTATTTATTAAACAAATCAGCGAATAAATAATTCCTTTATCAGTATGGCGATTCCCATTATCAAGATAAAATAACCAAATGCCGGCTTCAGGCGCGCACTGGATATGAGGCGCGAGAGGCTACTTCCCACCAGTATGCCAACGACAGATAAAAAGGAAAAAGACAGCAGCAGGAACCATTGAATATCAACCTGAGAAGAGAGATCACCCAAAAACCCCATCATGGAATTCAGACAGATAGTAAGTAAAGAAGTGCCAACAGCCATTTTTATGGGGATATTAGAAAACAGCACCAAAGCCGGCACAATCATAAATCCGCCTCCTGATCCCACCAATCCGGTAAAGAAACCTATCAGCACTCCCTGCAGTAATACGCTGTAGTTATACCTGCTACCCGTATTCGTAATCGGCAATTCCGGCCGTACAGAGTTTTTTATCATATAATAGGATGCAGCAATCATCATCAGGGCAAAAAATGTCAAAAGCGCATGATTGGTGGTAAGCTCAAACGTTCCTGCACGCAGAAGCACTTCCGGCAGCACATGCACGGTTTTGCGGGCAAGGAAAATGGATATCATGGAGGGTACGGAAAACAATAATGCTGTTTTCAGGTGCACATTGCCCTGCCTGTAGTACTGCACAAAGCCGACAGAGCTGGTGAGGGCAACTACAAACAGGCTATATCCTGTAGCTATCACTGCCGGTATATGGAATAAATACACCAGGATAGGAACTGTCAGAATAGCGCCACCGCTTCCTGTCAGTCCCAGCATAATACCCATGACTATGGCTCCCAAATAACCCAGTACGTGCATTCAGTAATGCAGTTTTTCTTTTTCCGACAAATATCGCCTGATCAGGAGCTCTACATTGTGATACGTATCACAGAAAATATGGGGTAGATCAACGGGGCTGAACCATGTTGCCTTTTCAATGCCTTCTTCCCGCTGCGGAGTGAGTTGTGTATCCGTGGCGGACATCAGATACCAGAGCGTTTCCTTGAAAAAGCGCCTTCCATTAAGCGTATAAGTATAATAGCTTGCATCAAAGAAGGAAAGTAGCATCAATTGCTTTAGGCCTGTTTCCTCCTTCACCTCCCTTAGTGCAGCCTCCGCGACAATCTCTCCTTCTTCTACTTTCCCCTTCGGAAGATCCCATTTTCCATTGCGGTAGATCATCAGCAACTGACCGGCAGGATTTATTACCAGCCCCCCGGCTGCCAACACGAAGGCATCATAAAAGGATTTGATGGTTTCCAGAGCTTGCCCGGCATCCGGCACCGAGAGAACGACTGCTCGATTCTGGCCATTTTCAATCATTTCCACATAGGGCCGGATATCTGCCAGCCGCTCTACATGTTTGGTTTTGCCATCCGCTTCAACCGTTATGTTATCAGAGGTTGCATTTTCCTGTATGGAAATGCTATTGGTGCCACAAAAAATTAAATACTTTTGAGACATGATAGAAGGAGATGAAACGGCAATCAAATTAGCCGAACAATTGCTGCAAGTTAATGCAATAAAAATTCAACCTAAAACTCCGTTTACGTGGGCTTCCGGATGGCTCTCTCCGGTGTATTGCGATAACCGGGTTACTTTATCCTACCCTGAACTTCGCTCTTTCATCTGCCATCAGCTGGTAAAAAGAATCAGGGACACATTTTCTGAAGCAGAGCTTATAGCCGGAGTAGCCACAGCCGGCATTCCACAGGGGGTGCTCGTAGCTGACCGGTTAAACCTTCCCTTTGCCTACGTGCGCCCAGAGCCCAAAAAACACGGACTGGCCAAACAGATAGAAGGCAGGGTGTTTCCAGAGCAGAAAGTGGTGGTCATAGAAGACCTTATCTCCACGGGAAAAAGCTCGCTGAATGCACTTCGCCCGCTTGAAGCTGAGGGCTGTAAGATACTGGGCATAGTTGCCACTTTCAGCTATGGCTTTCCGGAAGCGGAAAATAACTTCAGGAAGGCAGGCTACACCTACGAGGCTCTCACCGGATGGGAGGCTTTGCTGAAAGCAGGCTTGCGAAAAAAATGCATCTCGCCTGATGATTTGGAACTACTTCATCAATGGAGGCAGCATCCCGATAGGTGGCGGCCTGTTCGTTAGCTGCCTACTTCCGCAGATAGTATTCGGTCTGCAAATCCATGTACCCGTAGTCAATCACCAGAGTATCATCTTTAAAATATACAAATGCGGGAGGCTTATCGCCAATCACAATAACCGGGCGGTTTTCGCGCATGAGATTATAATCAATGCGGTAGGATAGCGAATCTGTAAGTTTATCTCCTGAGAAATATTTTACTGTGCCCTCATTAAAATCCAGTACTTTAGGCTGGGGAAGTGAATCTCCGTAGGTAATGCGCGGCATTCTGAAACAGCAACTGGTTTTATACCATCTCCATGCTCCCTGAATCTTTTTCTCTATACCACCTTCCTCCACCGAATCAGAGGGAGCAGGATGGGTGCTCTGCATGTCAACAGGCTTTTCGGGAGCGGTGTTTTGTGATTTTTCCGGATAGGCCTTACAGGCAAAAAGTGCCATCATCCATCCGATAGTGAACAGCAAAGAGAATTTCATAGAGGTTTGTTATCCGATGATCAGAGTTCTGCAAAAACCAACTGCCCGAAGATAAGATTTTGCCCTGCATTCCCTGAACTCCGGCAGCTCTGTGAGCTGCTTTTCCTTTTTGCCTCATGCTTCTACGGAAGCAAACAAGTCATTGAGGCGCTTTTCTTTTCTGCTCTTCCAGTTTTGTTTGTGATAGGCGTAGCCTGCAATTAATGGAAAAGCAATGGTAGCTTCTGAGAAGACCATTTGCTCATGGACAGTGTCCACCTTGCCCCATGAACAAGCCTCCTTAAGAGTTGAACCTGATAAAGCTCCGTCACGCTCATCGGCCACAGTTATCTGAACGGCATATTTGTGCATGGGCGCCTCGTCACCAAGAATGTCGGTAGCCACCACGATGTCCTGTACGAAGTTTTTAGGTACTCCACCTCCAATCATGAAAATACCCGACTCGCGGTATTGCATTTTTATTTTGGTAATCTCCAGAAAATCGGCTGCCGCATCAATAGTGACCTTCGGCCCCTGCGTATGGTATTGATGATAAACCAGTCCGAAGCCGGCCGAACAATCGGAAAAAGCAGGCACAAAAACGGGTACACCTTTTTTATAACACTGGTACACGATAGATTCTTCACGGGTGGCAACATATTGTTCGTTTTTATCCAGATAGCGCCCCATCTCATAAATAAACTCACGGGAAGAATAAGGACGTTTTTCCAGCAGCCCGCAGATTTTGGCTATCGTTTCATCACATACGCGCAGGTCTTCTTCATCAATATAAGTATCATAAATACGGTCAATCATCAGCTCCCTCAGTTTCTGGTCGTCAACATAGGGAGTGCCTTTATAATGGCTGAAACCAAGTGCCTCAAAGAAATCCTGATCTACGATATTAGCCCCGGTAGAGACAATGGCATCTACCATGTTGTTTTCTACGAGCGTGACAATCACTTTCTTCAGACCCGCACTGATGAGCGAACCGGCCAGAGTAAGAAACACCACACATTCTTTATCTTTTTGCATCATATCAAAAATGGCCGAAGCCTTATACAGGTTACGGGCTTGAAATGCCATGTCTTTCATGGACTCCACCAGCGGCACCACATTGTACCTGGTGATGTCCATATGTTGAATCTTTTCTTTAAGAAAATCTTCTTTTTTCATTGCAAGGAATTTTTATTCTGCAAAAGTAACCAATCAAAGCGGATAAGGAGACTAAATCTTCTTCCAGAAGGCGGGAATAAGAATAAGCAAGACGGTAAAAATCTCCAACCGGCCCATCAGCATAAGGAAAGACAATAGCCACTTTCCTGCAATCGGCACGTGGGCATAATTATCCATAGCACCTACCGTACCTATTCCCGGGCCTACATTACTCAGACAGGCTACTGCACTTCCCATAGCCGAGATCAGGTCCATGCCTAACACAGCGAGCAGCAACGAGGCAACTCCGAATACCAGAATATAGAAAAAGAAAAATGCCAATACATTCGCCATAATCTCACGAGGCACGTTTTTGCCGTTTATTCTCACGGGAATGACTGCGCGGGGATGCAGCAGGCGCTTCAGCTCCAGGGCGCTGTCATTGAGCAGCAACCTGACGCGGACCATTTTCAGTCCTCCGGCCGTAGAGCCCGCACAACCCCCGAAAAACGATATGACAAAAATGAGATACACCAGAAACGGTGACCACTGCTCATAATCTGTAGCCACAAATCCGGTAGTGGTGATGATGGAAACCACATGAAAAAAAGCCTGCCTGAAAGCTTCTTCCAACGGCAGATGATGCCGCCAGAACAGCGAAATTGTTACAACACAGCCAAGCAGAGCCGTAATCACCGTATAGAAAATAAACTCTTCATTGCGAAAAACTTTACCGAATCTGCCTTTCAGCACAAAGTAATGCAGGGAGAAGTTGATGCCGGCAATAAACATAAAAATGGTAACCACATACTGTGTATACACCGATGCATCTACCAGACTTGTATTATAAGTGGAGAATCCTCCGGTTGCAATGGTTGCCATGGAATGATTAAGGGCTTCATAGAAATCCATTTCCCCCAACATCAGCAAAACCGTTTCCAGGCCCGTAAACAATACATAAATTATCCATAGCCGTTTGGCTGTGTCTGTAATGCGGGGATGCAGCTTATCGGTAGTCAATCCCGAGGCCTCAGCTGCGAACATTTGCATGCCTCCAAAGCCCAACACCGGCATGACGGCAATAGCCAGCACGATAATACCCATGCCGCCTATCCAGTGTGTTAGGCTACGCCAGAACAAGATTCCCTGCGGGAGCGATTCAATATCCGGGAGAATGGTGGCTCCGGTTGTAGTAAACCCGGACATCGTCTCAAAAAAGGCATCCGTATAGGAAGGTATTGCTCCGCTGAGCACATAGGGCAGCGCCCCGGTAAGAGACATGAAAACCCACGCCAAGGCTACTACCAGATACCCTTCCTTCATGTGCATATCCAGACTGATTTTGCGGGTTGTAAACAGCCGAAAACTCAGTCCGATCAACAGGGTGATGCCTCCCGATAGCATCAAGGGAATTAAATCTTCCTTAAAATGCCAGGAGAAAAACAGTGCAAGCAACATGAATGCCCCATTAAAGAGCAGCAGCGTGCCCAGAATGTTAAATACCAGCCGGTAATTAATCATGCGAAGTGCGGATGATGCTATTTAAAGAAACTTTCCACTTCATGAATAGCTTCCGGAAGCGCAAAAACCACTACCCTATCGCGGGGCTCAATCTTAAAATCGCCACGTGGAATATAACTCTCCAGCCCGCGCACAACACCTCCGATAATTGCTTTCTTCGGAAAATGCAAATCCCGGATCATCCGATTGGTTATTCTGGAGCGCGGTTTAACGATAAATTCCAGCACTTCTGCATTTACTCCATGAATACTGGTCAGGGCGTTTACGTCTCCTTCGCGCACGTAGCGGAAAATGTAACTTGCCGCAATAAGTTTTTTGTTGATGAGTGCATCCACTCCTATATCCTGCGACAAATTGAGCAGGTCAATATTTTCCACAAGGGCTACGGTTTTTTTAACTCCGTATTTTTTTGCAACCAGGCTGGTAATGATATTGGTTTCTGAATCACCGGTTACGGCAATGAAGGCATCCATACTGGAAATATTTTCCTCTTCCAGGAGGTTTACATCACGACCATCACCGTGAATCACCAAAGTATTTAAAAGCTCTTCGGTAAGGTCTTCACACTTTTCGCGGTCCATCTCCAGAATCTTGACACGATATTTTTGCTCCAGACGCTGGGCAGTCATTTTGCCGATTTTACCACCTCCCAGAATCATAATATCCCTCACTTCTATTTCTTTTCGCCCGCTGAGCGCAATGATATACTTAACCCCTTCGGGATGAGAAATAAAATAGAGATGATCATCTGCCTTAAAAACACTGTTTCCTCTTGGAATGATGGTTTCGGTGCCCCTGCGAATTGCCACCAGCATAAAATTCAGCTCCGGATTAAAACCAGCCGATTCAGCAACACTTTTGCCCACAACTGGTGAGTCAGGTGTAAGCCGGATACCGCTGAAAGTCAGCTTGCCTTCGGCAAAATCAAACGACTCTGATAAAGATGCCCGTTTGATGAGGCGTTTGATTTCTTTGGCTGCCAGTTCTTCGGGGAATATCAGATTATCTATGCCCAGCGCATGAAAGTCAAAATGATCCTTTTCCTGAATAAATTCCGGATTATTCACCCGCGCAATGGTGCGCCCAGCTCCCAGCTTTTTGCCCAATATAGCAGTGGCTATGTTTACTTCTTCTGAGTCGGTTACAGCAACCAGCATATCCGCAGCATGTACACGGGCATTCTTGAGCGTGGTCAAGGAAGTAGAGGAGCCTTCAAGGGCCAGTACATCAAAATGAGATTCTATATTTTTCAGCTTTTCCTCATCTATATCAATCACGGTGATGTCCAGTGATTCATGGGAAAGCATGTCCGCGAGGTGAAAGCCTACCTCACCAGCACCGGCTATAACGATTTTCATTGCCTACAGAAGCTCAAAATTATACAAAGCTTTGCATCATAACTGCCCGGTTTTTGCCACAAAAAATGAAGAATCAGTGAGGACTAGCATACTCCGGATTGGTAACAAACGCCTCATCCGTGAGTGTATAAAGGAAGTTCAGCAGGTCTTGTTTTTGTTGCGGAGTTAGGTGCACGCCTCCGGCCTGTGCTCCCTTCATAAGCGGATCTACGTTGGGCGAACGCTTTAGTCCTTCGCTGTAAAAATCAATCACTTCCTCCAGCGTGGCAAAGCGCCCGTCATGCATATATGGAGCCGTCAGCGCGATATTGCGCAGGGAGGGCACTTTAAATTTTCCATTATCCTGCGGGTTGCCAGTGACTGCCCCTCTTCCCTTGTCCGCGAAATCATTGAGTGTAGCAGCTTCCTGCAAACCGTTGTTGCGAAACTGAAGAGAGGGATCTACATTCTGGAAAAGAATACCCCCATGGCAATGGAAGCAGTCCCCTCCACCTTCGGGGTTGCCGAATTCATTCATAAAAATCTGCAAACCGCGTTCCTCAGACTCCGTAAATTCATTGCCTGTTCCAAATAGCTCACCTCTGAGGTATTTGTCATAGCGGGAATTACCGGAAATCAGCGTGCGCAGAAACTGCGCCATAGCCTTTGCCGCATTATCTCTGTTGATGATGGAGTCGCCAAAAGCTGCATAAAACAGGCACGGATATTCAGGATGATTTTGGAGCTTTTTAATAGCTTCAGGCCACTCCTGATGCATTTCAATAGGATTGGGAACAGGCTCAATGACCTGTTCTTCCAGAGTGGCAGCCCGCCCGTCCCAGAAAAAACTACTTGCATAGGCCAGGTTAAATAATGCCATTGCATTGCGTGTTCCGGCAATGCCGTCTATACCCGTGCTGTATCTTTTGCCCTGGTCACTGAATGCATAAGTCTGATTATGACAACCGGCACAGGACAAGGTCGTGTCGGCAGAAAGCAGAGGTTCGTAAAACAATTTTCTTCCCAAGCGGATGCCCTCTTCCGTCAACGGATTATCAGGAGGGCTCTCCAGAGGGGGCAGATAGTCCGGAGGGTCAATCATTACCGGAGTGGGATCATATACACAGGAGCCGGGAGGAGGGTTTTTATCCGGTTTACTGCAGGCATGAAAAAGTAAAGGCAGGAGTATGCAGAGAAAAAGAAGCCTTATTCTTACCATCATATTTCAAATTTACTATTCCATATCTTAAGGATGTAGGGACGAATTTTCAATAAATGTTAAATCCGTCAGTGCATGCAGGAAATGCTCCAGGTCTTCCACTTCGGTTGCCGTGAGATGCAGGGGCCGGATAAGTGGGTCTTTATAAGGGTTATTGGCTCCACCGGCATTGTAATGCAAAATGACTTCACGAAGCGTTGCAATGCTGCCATCATGCATGTAGGGAGCTGTGAGTTGTACATTCCGCAGCGAAGGCACCTTGAACTTGCCATAATCACTATCCATGCCGGTGATGCGCTTACGGCCGGTATCAGGATATGCTTCGTAAAGCCCGATATTCCTGAAAGAGTAATCCGTAAAATCAAAGCCGGCATGACATACAGAACAGCTGGTTTTTGGACTGGTGAATAGTTGAAATCCTCTCAATGCCGAAGGGCTGATTGCTGCCGTATCTTTTTTGAAGAAAAAATGGTCAAAAGGAGCATTGCCGGTAATGAGGGTTCGTTCAAATGCAGCCAGGGCCCGGGTAAGTACGAAGGCGTCCGGCTGTCGTCCGTATGCAACCTGCGACAGTGCAACGTAACGCGGATTGCCCATCATACGGTCAACCACTCCCCACACGCTGAATCCCATTTCAGCGGGATCTTCAATCGGAGCCAGTACCTGCTGCTCCAGAGTAGGCACTCCGCCATCCCGAAAAAAATAGGGATGATAGGCAATATTGCCTAAGGTAGGGGCATTGCGAAAACCTGGCGCCTGTTGAATGCCTTGGCTCACCTTCCGACCATCAGTAAATGCAAGAGCGGGTAAATGGCAAGAGGCACATGCTAATGTGGAATCCGCCGAGAGGGCTTTGTCAAAAAAGAGCATTCTGCCCAGCTCCACACGCTTCTGCGTGAGTTGATTCTCAGCCGGCATCGGTGGGGAGGGAAAGCCTTCAGGTATTTGAAGCAAATAAGGTTCATCAACCTCCAGAGGCACATCTTTGCCGCACCCGGCAACTCCGATAATCAGCAAAATGATACTGCCAAGATAGGTGTAGGACATGTGTGTTCACCTGGGCATAAATGCCTCCGAAAAATGATCGGCTACCCGCTCGGCAAGAGGAAAGTTTTCCATCGTTTGCGTGACACCCTCTGAAGCCGGGTTGATGGTGTCTCCCGGACTGCTGAAGACGCGGTTGATGTCCAACTTTAACCGGAAACGATGGGTAGTTTCCCCGCCTATTGTAAAATTCTGATCAAACCGAACCGCACGATACAAGGGTTGCGTGCCTATGTGATAAACAATTGCTTTATCCAGGGTTCCATTGCCATGCGGCACCGAATCTGTTCGGCCTTCTATCATAAAAAAGATATAGCCTGTGTTCCAGTTCCAGTGCATGCCATTGTATATGCTTAGGGGATGCGAGCGAGTGTATTGTCCCGGATCCTGAAAATTGCGGGCGGAGTCCACCCCTACTGCAAAACGCACAGCTTTATACGTCCCTTCCTCCACCGTGCCTGAAACTTCCTCTCCCTGCATACTGGGTGTACTGTGGTTGTTTTCAAAGTTCAGAAAAGCCACATCGTTTACCTCATACTCAGAGCCGTCCTCCCGCACAAGTACAAGATGTGAGACATACAGGCGCAGCTTTTCAATACTAAACTTGTATTGCTGATCATTGAGGTAAGTTTGTCCCAGCACCAGTATGCTGTCACCTACCATAGCTTTAACGTCCAGGATAAAGGTGGCCTTTTTGTTTTTATCCGGACGACAACCGGAAAAGGAGACTGCTGCAATCAAAAGCGGGATAAGTAATCGCCAGAAGTGCATATTTTTCAAATTTACAAAATGGACACTGCAGATGCGTTTAGAAAGTTCCTTTTAAAAAATCCCTTTCTTAACGGTAAAATTATTTTACCTGTTATCTTCAACGAATAACTGTCGCTAAACAAAAATATTGCTTTAATTATCAGATGCTCGTTAACTTGGATGGCAAGTAAAACAAATTGCACTCTTTTAAGGCTATGAAACACGCTCTGTTACTGATTAAAATGCTGCTCGTATTTTCTCTTACGTCTGCCGCACAAACCTGTGTGGGGGTATTTACCATCGGAGTCTATGACAAAAAAAACCAGAAGCCTCTGGCTGAAAAGGTACAGAAAAACATCTGGTATGTTTTTACTCATGATGAAAATGAATTTTATGAAGAAACGCAGCCTGTTCAGCCGCTGGACACTATTTTCAGGTATCCTGAAGTGTATCGCATACGCCATAATGAGAAAGGATATAATTTCATTTCAACGGACAGTCAGGCTCAACTGATGTTTCCCACCCTATGCGGTCTTTACCTGATTCATTTTGAACTGATAAACAAAAAAGACACCATGCGCATCAGCCTTTATAACATACCGGCTCACCAATCTTTTCAGATTGATTCTCTTTTTTTTGAGAAAGGGGATTTCATAGCTGATTTTCAGGGGAGTGATCTGCTGGGTGAATTTAATTTTCTGGATGACAAAGGATATTTTGTGGTTCCTGCCTCTTTTGTTCAGCCTTTGAAACAAGAAGACGAGCCTGGTAAGTAAAGGGATTCTTTGCATATTCCCGAAGCCCGAACCTTCAAGGAGTAGCTTCGGGGATAAGTCTGAAATTTGTGGCATATGCGCATAGCCCTCATAGAACCTTTTTTCAGCGGATCGCATCGGGCATGGGCGGAAGGCTATGCGCAACACAGCAAATATGAAGTACGGATATTTTCTTTGAGCGGGCACCACTGGAAATGGCGCATGCACGGAGGAGCAGTCACTCTGGCCCGCATGTATATGGAAAGTCATTTCCAGGCCGATGTCATCCTCGCGTCCGATATGCTCAACCTCCCGGTATTTTTAAGCATTACCCGGAAGAAAACAGCTTCCACTCCGGTGGTTTTATACTTTCACGAAAACCAGCTCACTTATCCCTGGTCGCCTGCTGATCCGGATGCCGTTGCCGGAAGAGACAATCACTACAGCTTTATCAATTACGCTTCTGCACTAGTAGCAGACCATGTGTTTTTCAATTCCCAGTATCACCGGGAAGCCCTGTTGAATGCGCTGCCGCAATTTCTGAGAGCCTTTCCGGACTATCAGGAAACTACAACGGTGCGCGCCATTGAAAGAAAAAGCTCGGTATTACCTCTGGGATTGGATCTAAAACAGCTTGGCTTGCAGCAGCACGAAGCACCTTCCAAACCGCTCAGGGCAGTAATTCTGTGGAATCATCGCTGGGAGTATGATAAAAACCCTGAAGACTTTTTCAATGCCCTGTTTGCATTACAGGAGCGTGGAATTGTATTTCATCTGGTTGTACTGGGTCAAAAATTTGATCGCTATCCGCCAATCTTTGATGAAGCAAGACAACGGCTGAAAGAAAAAATTCTGCACTTTGGTTTTGTTGAAGAAAAAAAAGAATATGGCAAATGGCTTCAAATGAGCGATATATTGCCGGTAACTTCCCGCCAGGATTTCTTTGGTGCAAGCGTAGTGGAAGCCATGTATTGCAATGTGGTGCCCTTGCTGCCGAAGCGGTTGGCCTATCCGGAACATATTCCGCCACAGCTCCATTATACTTTCTTTTATACCGAAGACAACTCCCGTGCGTTCATCAACCGCCTGCAACGAATGATTATGGATGTGAAAGTATTGCGCAAGCAAAACGTGGCTCAGTTTGTTGAACATTATGACTGGTGCAGCATGGCTCCGCGTTACGATGAAGCCCTCTTCTCTTTGACCAAAGGGAAATAAAAAACCCCTGCAAAAATTCTGCAGGGGCTTGCTGTTAGGGAAGGATTCGAACCTTCACGGGGAAGTTAGCCAAAGCAACGGCATCCCTTGCAGAATAGTGTTGCCCGGTTTATCCCTGTATCCCCACCCCCGAGACAGGAGGGCATGGCTGCCGGTTTCATCACCTAACAGTATCATTGAAAGAACTAATAGCAAATCTATTATCCTTCTACGTATGTTGCAATATTTTTACTTTGAAACGTAAAAATTTATAGATTTTTCAATAAAGACGTACTTTTGTTAAAAATATTTTAATAATCAATCAACTCAATGAGCGAAAATTTTAAAATTGATAACACGGACCTTCAGATTCTTGCCTTTCTTACCCGGGATGCTATGATGCCTTACACCGAAATAGCCAAAAAAATCTACGTTTCTGTAGGTACCGTGCATGTAAGAATGAAGCGCATGCAGGATATGGGCATCGTCCGGGGCTCCCAGATTCTGATTGATTACGCCAGACTTGGCTATGATGTAAAGGCTTTTCTGGGCATCTTCCTGCAAAAAAATTCACTGTATGACAAGGTAGCCGCTCAGCTAAAAAAAATTCCCGAAATCGTGGAATTAAACTATACCACCGGTAATTACAGCATGTTTTTAAAAATTATCTGTCGTGACACACAGCACCTCCGCCAGGTGCTGCATGATAAGATTCAGAAAATTGATGGGATTGAACGCACCGAAACCTTTATCTCCCTGGAAGAGAGCATAAATCGGCCCGTACAACTTTATGAAGAAAAGGACCATGCACAGCGTAATAAAAGCTCCACCCGTATGAAATAACTTTACAGCAATCAACCGGCTTCAGGAAGATACAGACATGAATATTCTAACCCATAACTTTGGATTTCTTTTCTCTCTGAATGGAACAAATGCCTGCGTAACCGAAGATAAAGATTAATAACTTTTAAGTGCATACACGAATACGAAGAGTCGGAAATGTTTTTAAATACAGGGATGCTTCTTTTTCAACCAATAGGATAAGATAAATAGATCAACCCGTTGCGGAGTTCTTTTTCTAATCCGCTTAAAAAACACAGGTAGCGATGCTGTGCAGTTATATCACGCTAAAGCCCCTCGTACACAGTATTATTTTGCAGCTGACAGGTATTTTATTCTTCCTGGGCAGCTGTGCCGGAAATGCATCTGGTCAGATTCAGAGTTTTTTTGTCAAACCTTCAGCTACCGATGTTGCCTATGCCGAACAGGATAGCCATCTGGTGGTCTACAACAACACGCTACGTATCCATAAACTGCTTCTGTTTATAGGCGGCACATTCAGCAGCCCGAAACACTACGCTTATTTCGCAGGCTATGCGGCCTCGCTGGGCTTTGATGTAATCAGCCTCACCTATCCAAATAGTGTACTCACCACACTGCTTGCCGGCAGCAGCGACAGCCTTGCTTTTAACAAATTCCGTCAGGAAATATGCTTTGGCACACCCCTTAGTCCCTGGGTGAATGTTGATAGCCTGAACTCCATTTATACCCGAACGGTAAAACTCCTCCGATATCTAGACTCTGCCTATCCGGCACACAACTGGGCACAGTATCTTTCCGCCCCCGACTCTCCTGACTGGAGCCAAATCATCCTCAGTGGACACTCACAGGGTTCAGGGCATGCCTGCTATTTATCCAAGCTATATGCTGCTGAACGGGTGGTAATGTTTTCAGGACCTAACGATTATAGCACGTATTACAGCCGTCCTGCTCCCTGGCTCAGCGAGCAAGGACAGACACCTGCCGGCCGGTATTATGTCTTTTTACACCTGCAGGATGAAATCGTTCCCTTTGAAAGGCAATATGCCAACATTGCCGCTCTCGGCATGCTGATTGCCGATGACACAACCTGCATTGACCAGCTTACACCACCCTTTTTAAACTCTCACTGCCTTTACAGCAACAGTACTATAAGTGGTTCTCCGCATAACGCACCCGTTATCTATCCGGATACCCCGCTGGACAACCAGGGTAACCCCCTGTTTGGAGCAGTCTGGCGTTATATGCTGCTGGAAGCGATACCTGCTTCTGCAGCTGTAAGCAAAAAACCACAACTGCTATACATTTATCCAAATCCCACTACCACTTTACTTTGCATAAAACTATTCCCCGAACGTGTGTCCTTTGTGAGAATTTATTCGGCTTCGGGCACTCTGATGGGCAACTATCCTCTGAAAAGCAATCCGCAATGTATAGCAATAAGAGATTGGCCGGCCGGGTTGTATTATGTGCAGGTAAAGGATGCCGTTACCCGATTAATTATTAGCCGGTAAACGGCATTCTTAACTCCCTATGAGGAAAGGTTGTGGAAAAGAGCTTCATTGATTTCCTGCAATTTCGCAACTTCCTTTTCCCGTTTTGTTAAACTTGTCTTCCAATCGGGCTCAGGTAGAGCCAGAACGAGGAAGCTTGTCCTGCCTGTGTAATTAAATCTTGAAAGTGCCATAATCAGAATATACATTGCTATGAGTTGTTACAAGTGTAACCCGACCAGAATCTTCAACCCCAATGATAAAATTTTACCCAATATCCTATGAATCGAATCATTACCCTCAACATTTATTCCTGCCCTGTCCTGTTTCCATGCTTTTTAGTTTTTCTCCTCACCTTCCTGCTGTCGGTGGGCGTATCCGCTCAGACAGTAAGTTTTACATCCAGTAACCTCATAGGCGAAAACCTTTCCAACCCTACTTCCTTGCAGTTTGGTCCTGACGGGCGACTGTATGTAGCGCAGCAAAACGGGGCGATACTCGTCTACACTATTGTAAAGAACGCCCCCAACAACTATCAGGTAGTAGCCACGGAAGTTATCAATTTGATACAGCAAATACCCAATCATAATGATGACGGTAGTCTTGCTCCAACAGTAAACACCCGTCAGGTTACCGGTCTGCTGGTTACCGGCACACCTACCAACCCGGTGATTTACGTTACTTCCAGTGACCCCCGTATCGGAGGCGGCTTCAACGCCCAGAATTTGAATCTGGATACCAACTCAGGTGTCATTTCGCGCCTGACCTGGAATGGCACTGAATGGGTTAAGCTTGATCTTGTTCGCGGGTTGCCACGCTCCGAGGAAAATCACTCCATTAATGGCCTTGCTCTGGATGCCGCTACAAACACTCTTTATGTAGCCCAAGGCTGCAATACCAATATGGGTGCCCCCTCCAACAACTTTGTGATGCTGCCCGAATACGCGTACTCCACAGCTATACTGAAGGTAGACCTCAATGCCATTGGAGAAACCACCTATGACCTGCCCACTCTGGATGATGAAGACCGGACCAACATTAACTCCATTACCGGTTTTGAAGACCCCTATGATCCCTTCGGAGGCAA
Source organism: Chitinophagales bacterium (assembly GCA_026003335.1). Classification (NCBI taxonomy): domain Bacteria; kingdom Pseudomonadati; phylum Bacteroidota; class Chitinophagia; order Chitinophagales; species Chitinophagales bacterium. The sequence continues at coordinate 937,928 of BPHB01000001.1, forward strand.
TAATGGTAAGAATCAGGCTATCCTTGTACCCAACGGCCCTGTTCAGATATACTCACCGGGCTGGAGAAACAACTATGATATCGTCATCACCAAGGCGGGTAAAATGTACAGCTTTGACAATGGCCCCAATGCCGGCTGGGGAGGTCCTCCCATCAACTGCACTAACCAGCAAAGCGAACCGGGTGTCACCTACTGTGATGTTTTGATTCACGTGACCGGCCCCGGCCACTATGCCGGCAGCCCCAACCCCACCCGTGCGAACCGAAATAATACATTCAACATTACCAATCCGCAATCGCCTATACCTCCGGGTATGGAAAACCCCATAGAATGCAATTACCTGCCGCCGGGAAGCAAACCCGGCCAGATATCTGATGTGTGCTCCTCCACCAACGGTCTGTGCGAATACACAGCCTCTAACTTCAGCAACGCCATGAAAGGCAACCTCATCGCTGCGTCCTTTAACGGTAAGCTCTACCGCTTTCAGCTCAACGCTACAGGTGACGCACTCGTGCCCGGAGGAAAAACCGTACTTGCCTCCAACTTCGGTTCCACCCCCCTGGATGTCATTGCACAGGGCGATAACGACATCTTCCCCGGCACTATATGGGTAGTTACCTATGGCTCAGGCAACATCACCATCTTTGAGCCCACTGACGCTCCCTCCTGTGCTGGCGACCCCAACAGCATGCTGGTTGACTCAGACGGTGACGGCTACAAAAATGGCGATGAAACCCTCAACAGCACCGACCCCTGCTCCCCGGCCAGCATACCCCCTGACTTTGACCATGACTTCCTCACCGACCTGCTGGACCCCGATGATGACAATGACGGCATCAACGACATCAACGACAAATTCGCCTTAGACTTTTATAACGGCATGAACACACCTATCCCCATCAGTTTGGATTTTGACAATTCAGACGATGGCGGAATAGAAAACTGGGGGTTCACGGGTCTGATGATCAATGGAGTTTCCAACTACAAAAACCTCTATAATCCTGTAGGTATGACAGTTGGCGGGGCCGCCCTGAAGTTTACCATTGATGCCGTTTCTGAAGGAGAAGCCTTTGGCGCTACCAACACTCAGGAAAATGCCTTTCAGTTTGGAGTGAAAATCACTAATACACAGTGGAACTATATTGTACACACCCGCATCATGGGCCCCTATCAGGGTTTTACTCCCGTAAATTATCAATCCATGGGTATGTTTATCGGCACAGGCGATCAGGATAACTATCTACGCATAATTTGTCATGCCAACAACGGTGCCGGTGGTATTCAGGTGCTGAAAGAAGTAGGTGGAGTGCCGACTGGCACCGTTTATGCTGCGCCCATCTTAAACACCAGCTATGTGGACTTTTTTTTCAACATCAACCCCACCACATTGATGGTGCAGCCCAGCTATTCTATTAACGGAGGCACCCCCATCAATGTGGGGCCGCCTGTTTCCATTCCTGCCAACTGGATATCACCCAATGCCCTCGCAGTGGGCATTATATCTTCATCCAATGGTCCGGGCGCTCCTTTCCCTGCCACGTGGGATTTTATCCGGGTTTACTTTGACCAGTCTACTGTAACCGGCAACTGGTATACCATCAACACCACTACAACCCCTACGGCCCGCCACGAGTGTGCTTATGTACAAGCGGGAGACAAATTTTATTTACTGGGAGGCAGAGGCATCAAACCCGTACAGTGCTACCATCCCACTGACAGTGTCTGGGCAAGCCGCTCAGCACCGCCAGTTCAGATTCATCATTTTCAGGCGGTTGAATTCAACGGTCTTATTTATGCCATTTGCGCATTCACGGGAAATTTTCCCAACGAAACGCCCCTGCCCAATATTTACATTTATGACCCCGTGGCCGATAGCTGGTCTGTAGGACCCGAAATTCCGGCCAACCGCAGACGTGGCTCAGCCGGATGCGTAGTGTATAACAACAAAATCTATGTAGTAGGTGGTATCCAAAATGGTCATATTGACGGATGGGTACCCTGGCTGGATGTATTTGATCCGATAACGAATACCTGGACTCCTCTGCAGAATGCTCCACGTGAGCGTGACCATTTCAGCGTAGCTCTTGTCAATGGAAAGATTTACTGCATCGGTGGTCGCAAAACAGGCTATGGCGGCAGTACCTTTAATGCAACAGTGCCCGAAGTGGACATTTATGACATAGTCACCGGAACATGGTCTACGTTACCCTCGCCTTCCGGCAATCTACCCACGCCCAGGGCTGCTGCATCTGTGGCCGTATTAGGTAACGAAATTCTCGTCATTGGCGGGGAAAGCGGAGCCTCCTCCAGTGCCCACAGTGAAACTGAAGCCCTTAACATCATCAGCCATACCTGGCGCACGCTGGCTCCCCTCAATCAAGGTCGGCATGGTACCCAGGCCATCGTCTCAAACGGAGGCGTGTTTGTCGCTGCAGGAAGTAAAATAAGAGGCAATGATGAAATCAACTCCCAGGAAGTATTTTACTTCTTCAACCCTACGCCACCCACTACCACGACCATAACAAAAGGCAACCTGCAACCCGGCACTACGACAAAAAATTTCAGTCTCGTTTTACTTGCTGACACTGTTTCTTCCACTATCAATCTGGTCAGTACCGGAGGCAATCAGGTATTGATGATTAACGAAATATCTCTGAGCGACTCGGTGAACTACAGAATAACCAACATGCCCAACCTTCCACTGGCTGTTACTCCCAACCAGCAAGTACCCCTCAACATTCAGTTTCACCCTCTCTCACTGGGAGTAAAAAATGCTTTTATCCATATAGAACATACAGGAGCCAACGGCCCGATTGATATCTTCTTAACCGGTGAATGCGTGGAAACTATCCCCTGCGAGGAATATCCCACCGAAGAAAACGGATTGCTGATAGTGGAATGTGAAATAGCTACCAACAGGCCGGCAAACTGGAAACTCGTCACAGACGTAAGCGGCTATACTGGTAGCGGTTTCCTGCGCTATGAAGGTCCGGAATATCTGTATACCCCCGGCAATCAGCTTATCGTTTACAAAGTAAATATCAATCATCCGGGTCGCTACCGCTTTCAAAACCGGTCAAGAAACAATAGTTCTGTGAGCAACATTCACAATGATTACTGGCTGAAATTTCCTCATGGCGGAGCAAGAAAATTCCAGTTGGGAGTGGACAAAGGTCCTCTGATCGGTTGGTTTAAAGTGTATCAGAATCATCCCAACACATGGAGCTATCAAACCTCTACGGTAGAAGAGAACCCGCATGATATCTATGTAGACTTCAATGCACCGGGCACCTATGAAATTCATGTATCAGCACGAGCAAATATGTTTATGCTTGACCGCTTCATTCTGTATCAAAGCCCCATTACAGAAGCTCAGGCCACTACCGCTCTGCCGCCTGCTTCTCCCATAAGCTGCATTGAACTACCCTGGTATGCTGATAATGACGCTGACCTGTTTGGTAACCTAGGCGATGTGGTTTACTCGGTAGTGCAGCCCGCAGGCTATGTACTGAACAATAAAGACTGTGATGATAACAATCCGGCTGTTAAACCCTCAGCTGTGGAGGTGCAAGACGGAATAGATAATAACTGCAACGGAGTTATTGACGAAGGCTTCGGGGCGCCAAAGGCCCTACTGGTAGTTGGCAACATTCCCTTAAGCTCATCCGATCAGGCTATTAAAGATCGCCTCATTCAGCTCGGATTTGATGTTACTGTGATGACCGGAGCTCAGGCAACCTCACTGATTGCATCAGCTATGGATCTGATTTTTGTGAGCTCCACGATTAATTCATCCGATGTGGGCACTAAATTCACCAACCTGGAGGTACCGCTTATCAACTGTGAATCCTCACTCATGGATGATCTGCTGATGACAGCAGCCAGCACATCTAATTTCGGAGCGGATAATAACCAGACTCAAATTAAACTCACAGGTGCTCCGCACCCACTGGCAGGGTCTTTAACGAATGGCGTTATTCCTGTTTACAATAGTCTGGACAAAATAACCTGGGGCAAACCTGAGCCGGCTGCTACCATTATAGCCCGGTCGCTGACGGACACCACCAAAATAGCCATTTTCGGCTATGAGAATAATACGCAAATGGTCAGCATAAAAGCTCCTGCACGCAGGGTGGGCTTTTTCCTAAACGACCTCAGCGCCAGCAAGCTGACTAACGCTGGACTTACTCTGCTGGATGCAGCTATACGCTGGGCTGCCAATTATAATTACTCCGGAGCTACCATAGGGGATGCCCTTTTTGTGGCAGGGGATACCAGCCTCACCACCGCTGACCTTGCTGTAAAAACGCGGCTTCAGAACCTTGGCTTCAATGTCATCACCAAAAGCGCCAAAAACGCACAACCCGCTGATGCTAACGGCAAAGAACTGATTGTAATTTCTTCCACCAGCTTGTCAACCGATATCAATACGAAATTCACCAACGTCAATGTGCCGCTGCTGAACTGGGAGCCAGCGCTATCTGACGATTTAAAAATGACCTCCAGCAGTTCCAATACCAATACCGGTGTAAACAAGATTCAGATTCTCAATTCCGCACACCCTCTGGCTGGTGGATTGCCTGCCGGGCAGGCCATTGTATACTCAGCTAATGACAATATTATTTATTCTTCCACTACCGGCAGCAGTGCAATTAAAATTGCCGCCACTGCCGGCAACGCCAACAACATCTCCATATATGGATACGAAGAAGGCGCTCCTATGATAGGCATTAATGCCCCGGCACGAAGGGTTGGGTTTTTCCTGCATGACCAGGGAGCCGGATTACTTACTTCCAATGGCTGGAGGCTGTTTGATGCGGCAGTCCGTTGGCTAACAGAAGGCCTGAATGTTCCGCCAGCCTTTAACATTTCCGGAGATACTGTTGCTACCGAAGACTTTGTCGGAACAAAAACCATTTACGTCAACCCGCTGCCTCCGGTTGTCGGAGAAGAGAACCAGGTGCCGGTTTACAATCTTTCTCCCACCACTTCCAGTTTTGTCAATGTATCATTTAGCCCCGCAACCGGTAATGTGACCTTCACAGCAAAACCCAATGCTTCCGGGTCACAGCAGTTTACTATCACCGCTGATGACGGACAATCCAAAAACAATTTGTTCAGTAAGACCTTTACCTTTACCGTTACCCCGGTAAATGACCCGCCCACCTTTCATGTCAGCGGAAATATTTCGGTAAACAAAAATTTCTCCGGTACTCAAACAGTCACCATTATCCCCGATCCGGTGCCGGCAAATGAAGCCGGGCAAACGGTAACCTATTCTCTCTCCCCTACGTCTGTACCCTTTGCAAATGTCTCCATCAACAGTGCTACCGGCACTGTAAGCATTACAGCCAAACCTGATTCTTTCGGATTTCAGGTATTTACCATTACTGCCAATGACGGACAAACTCTAAACAACACAGCCACTCAACAATTCTATCTTGCCGTAAAAAATCCGGATAGCCGGGCACTGTGCTTCAACTGTGGTGGCTCACAATATGTATCGGTCATGGGCGATACCTTTAAATCCGACTATTACTTTTCCACGGGAACCCTTACCTACACAAATGAAAACATTCCTGACTTTGCTAACACCTTTGACGATTTCATCTTTAAATCTGAACGAAACGCCACAACTTTCAGCTACAACATCCCGGTAGCTAACGGAGTCTATAAAGTAAGGCTCTACTTTGCCGAAACGTATTTCGGGGCAACGGGTGGTAATCCCACCGGAGGTGTGGGCAGCCGCGTTTTCCATGTAACCCTTGAAGGCACTCAGGTGCTAAGCTACTTTGACATATTCGCCCAGGCCGGAGGTGCTGAAAAAGCAATCAAGCGTGAATTCAGCAATGTGGTGGTGAATGATGGCATGCTGGATATACAGTTTAATGCCGTAATCAACAAGGCTAAAATCTCCGGCATCTGCATTGTGCCGGATGAAAACGCTAATCGTCCGCCAACTTTTACCATCAGCGGAAACGTGATAGAGGTTAAAAATTTCACCGGAACCCGCACAGTCACTGTCATCCCCGATCCGGTTCCGCCCGGGGAAGCAAATCAAACGGTTACCTACACTCTCACGCCACCTGCTGTAAGTTTTGCAAGTATCTCCTTCAACAGCAACACCGGTCAGGTAGATATTCTTTCAGTTCCTGATGCTACCGGTATCCAGGAGTTCACCATTACGGCCAATGATGGGCAGGCTGTAAACAACACTGCATCCAAAAAATTTATTCTTGCAGTAAATGAAACCTATAGTCGTGCCTTTTGCTGGAACTGCGGAGGTCCTCAGTATCTTTCTTTTTCCGGTGATACGTTCCGTTCGGATTTCTACTTCTCCAGCGGCACATTTACGTATTCCAATAATGCCATTCCGGATATCCAGAACACCTATGATGACCTGGTTTACCGCTCCGAACGCAACGGAAACTCTTTCAGTTACAACATCCCACTTCCTGAAGGATATTATAAAGTCAAACTTCTCTTTTCTGAAATATACTTTGGCGCCACTGGTGGAAATCAGGCTGCGGGACCTGGCAGCCGTGTATTTGACGTAACTCTTGAAGGTAATCTGGTGCTGGACAACTTTGATATCTATACCCAGGCACTTGGAGCGGAACGTGCGCTGATCCGGGAATTTGATAGTGTGCTGGTCAATGACGGCATTCTGAATATCGGCTTTGAAGGCGTTGTTAACAAAGCCAAAGTATCAGGTATTTGCGTAATTCCCTACACCGACAACACACCACCTGCTTTCAATCTCAGTACTGTTGTACTCAATCTGCTGGAAGATTTCCCTACCACGGAAACAATTAGCGTGATTCCGGATCCCGTGCCTCCTTCCGATTCGGCTGATGTGGTTACCTACACGCTGTCGCCATCCACATCCTCTCTGGCCAACGTATCCATTAACCCAACTACAGGTACCGTTACCATAACCAAAATCCCGAACAAAAATGGTAGTGCCGTGTTCACGGTTACTGCCAATGACGGACGCATGTTCGGTACCTTCTCGCGCAGCTTTACACTGAATATTGAGCCGGTGAATGATCCTCCCGTGTTCTCCCTGACCAGCAATGTAGTTTTAGCTAAAAACTTTTCTCCTCCGGTAAGCATACAGGTAGTGCCCGCTCCGGTGCCTGCCGATGAAGTCGGTCAGGTAGTAAAATATTCCCTGTCGCCCCCATCAGCAAACTTTGCAACCGTTACTATTGACAGCCTTACCGGTATCATCACCTTCTCTTCCATTAATAATGCTTACGGTACTCAGGTATTTACCGTGTTTGCGGATGATCAGCAGCCTGTCAATAATGTTGCCAGCCAAACCTTTACCCTTACAGTATCCCCCTACACAGCCAATCAGCCGTTGCCGGTTTTTGTAAATTGCGGTGGCCCTCAGTACCTGTCACTGGATGGAGACACCTTTAAGGCAGACAACTACTACTCCACACCCAGCTTTGCTTATACAAATAATAGTATCCCGGATATTCAAAACACCGGGGATGATCCGCTTTTCCGAACAGAACGCTATGCCGGAACTCTGAGCTACAACATCCCGGTTAGAAATGGCATCTACAACATTAAAATCTATTTTGCAGAAATATACTACGGTGCTACGGGAGGTGCTCCGCTTAACGGAGGTCCCGGAAAACGGATTTTCAATATTTACGTGGAAGACTCCCTTGTAAAAGCTGGTTACGACATCTGGGTAGCCGCTGGAGGAGCTGAAAAGGCTGTTATTGAGACGTTCAACAACGTTTCCATTAATGACAGCTTCGTGAATATCCGCCTGGCAGCTGTGGTAGGCAACGCTAAACTATCCGCCATAGCAATTATCCCCGCCCCATTTGACTGTAATGGAGAACAAAACGGAAGCGCCTACCTTAATGACTGCGGTATCTGTGTAGGCGGCTCTACCGGCCTCAATGCAAATGAAGGAAAAGACTGCAATGGCGTTTGCGGAGGAACAGCCTTCATCAATGACTGCGGTATCTGCGTAGGCGGCTCTACAGGCCTCAATGCAAATGAAGGAAAAGACTGCAATGGCGTTTGCGGAGGAACAGCCTTCATCAATGACTGCGGTATCTGTGTGGGCGGCACTACAGGCCTCAATACCAATGAAGGAAAAGACTGCAATGGCGTTTGCGGAGGAACAGCCTCGTTGGATGATTGCGGCATTTGCTCCGGAGGCACTACAGGACTTGTTCCCAATGCAAACAAAGATTCCTGCGGAGTGTGCTTTGGTGATGGCTCTTCCTGTGCCCCTCCACCTTGTGTGCCCAACGAAGTAGTTTCTTTCACCCTCATGCATGCGGGTACAGCAGGTGAAATAGCCCCCCTCACCAGCGGCATGACCATAAATAAGGCAATCATTGGTGCCTTCAGCATCCGTGCTAATACCTGCAATGGTCAGAATGTGGGCAGCGTAAAATTTATCCTCAATGGCTCCACCATCAGAACTGAAAGTGCAGCACCTTATGCGATCAACGGAGATAGTCCAGCTGGAAATTACATAGCCTGGAACCCGGCTCCGGGTAACTATACTCTTACCGCCATACCCTATACAGGTAGCGGTGGCACAGGCACTGCCGGCATCAGCGAAACCATAACCTTTACAATCATTGATCAGCCCAATACTACTGACTGTGCCGGAGTACTCAACGGAACGGCCTTTATGAACGCCTGCGGCATCTGTGTGGGCGGTACTACAGGCTTGCCTGCCAACCAAGGTATGGATTGCAACGGAACCTGCAACGGGTCGGCATATTTGAACGAATGCGGGGTTTGCGTAGGAGGCACCACCGGTCTGAATGCCAATGCCGGTAAAGATTGCGCTGGTGTATGCAACGGCTCGGCAAGCATAGACGACTGCGGTATTTGTGCTGGCGGCACCACCGGCATCACGCCCAATGCCGATAAGGACAGCTGCGGAGTATGCTTCGGTGATGGCTCTTCCTGCTCTGGTTCAGCCTGTCAACCGCTGCAAATTGTTGCTCTCACCCTGATTGATGCAAATACAGATCTGGATATTGTTACCATGACCAATGGCATGACAATTAATCTTGCCGTTACGCCTTCCATAAGCGTACGTGCCAATACATGCAATAACCAGAATGTGGGAAGCGTAAAATTTTTCTTAAACAATACATTGATTAAAACAGAAAACATTCCTCCCTATGCTGTAAATGGTGACAGCCCGTACGGAAATTACCTGGCATGGAATGTACCGTTAGGTAACCACACCCTTACAGCTACACCCTATTCAGGCCCCAGCGGTTCAGGTACTGTAGGCATAAGCAAAACCATATCATTCACGGTGATAAACCAACCCAACGGAACTGATTGTGCAGGAGTTACCAATGGAACGGCCTACGTAAATGAGTGCGGCATTTGTGTAGGTGGCACTACCGGCCTGCCAGCCGATCAGGGTAAAGACTGTGCGGGTGTTTGCGGTGGCAGTGCTTCTGTGAACGATTGCGGCATCTGCGTAGGAGGCACCACCGGCCTGAATGCCAATGCCGGTAAAGATTGCGCTGGTGTATGCAACGGCTCGGCAAGCATAGACGACTGCGGCATTTGTGCTGGCGGCACCACCGGCATCACGCCCGATGCCGATAAGGACAGCTGCGGAGTATGCTTCGGTGATGGCTCTTCCTGCATAGGGGGTCCATGCGCTCCCCTGTCTGTTACTTCAGTGACTATCGTAGGCATTTGTACCAGTGGTGATATTGCTCAGCTGACCGAAGGTATGGTGATTAATCTGGCAATACATCCTGAATTCAGCTTACGTGCCAATGTATGCTCTGAAGGCGCTGTGGGTAGTGTGAAATTCATTGTAAACGGCACCACTGTAAGAGTGGAAAATACAGCACCCTTTGCCATTAATGGCGATAGCCCCATAGGATGCTTTAAGAAATGGTATGTAGGCACCATTCCCTACACGCTCACGGTCATCCCATACAGCGGAACAGGCGCCACAGGTACCGAAGGTCCGGCTTATACGGTTCACTTTACCATCGTAAACCAGGGTGCCAAGCGTGAACAGTCCGACTATCCACCTGCTGACGATCAAGACATTGCTATTTATCCTAACCCCAATAGCGGCAGCTTCACGCTGGAATTCATGGTGAATGAACCAAATGATGTGGGTATCCAGATATTCAATCATCTGGGACAGATTATCTATCACGAATCAAAAGCTGATTTTACCGGTGAGCTAAAAGAAAACATCAGTCTGGAAAACCATGCACCAGGAATATACTACCTGAAGCTGGTATCCGGTGAAAATAGTATCATCAGAAAAGTGGTGTACAAAAATTAAGTTGCCTCATTTGCCCTGGCCACGGTCTGCAGTAAAGTAAAAAGCCATTAACTACGTTGTGCTCCTAGTTAAAGCTGCTTGCGGGGCAGCCTTTATGGCAATTTGATTGTTATCCTTTGTAAAATTACGTTTGCCACTCACTGCCGGTAACTAAATTTGTAGCCGAAACCAGCAGGTGGAAAAACCCAACTCCAGCAACGAAACTCCGGGACAATCATCCAACGCATCAGCAAGGCGGGCCATACGCTGGGCTGACGTGAAAAAGACTCTGGAAATTTTCAGATATGTAAAGCCCTACCGCGGCCAGTTTATTGCCGGCATCATTTTTCTTCTGCTTTCCAGCGCCACCGTATTAGCCTTCCCTGCAGTGGCGGGCAAGCTTATGGATGCTGCAACAGGCAAAATACACTGGATAGTGAATGACATCAACAGCATTGCCGGACTGCTCATTGCCATTCTGGTGCTACAGGGAGTATTCTCTTACTGGAGGGTGATGTTTTTCGCCAAAGTCAGTGAGTATGCCATTGCCGATATACGAAAAGATTTATATGCACGTATCATTTCTCTGCCTATTCCTTTTTTTGAACAAAGACGAGTCGGAGAACTTATCAGCAGAATCACTTCGGATGTAACCCAGCTTCAGGATACCATTTCCATTAACGCTGCTGAATTTTTCCGGCAGGTTGCCACTATCATCGTAGGGACCACCGTAATTTTTGTCACCTCTCCCAATCTTTCCCTTCTTGTCATTGTTACATATCCCCCTTTGATCATCCTTGCTGTCATTTTCGGACGCTACATCAGGCGGCTTTCCCGTCAGGCTCAGGATGCACTGGCCGAATCTAACGTGATTGTGGAGGAAACTCTGCAAAATGCACCCGTGGTAAAAGCTTTTACCAATGAGCAACTGGAAAAAAACCGTTTCGCGGCAAGCATACAAAAGGTAGCCCAACTGGCTATTCGGGCATCAAAATTCCGAGCCGTATTCATCACCTTTGTCATCGTTGGGCTGTTTGGAGGGCTGGTATTGGTACTCTGGTACGGAGCCCGCCTGGTTTATCTCGGCAACATGACGATAGGTGAACTGACTGCATTTCTGATATATTCGGTTTTTATCGGGGGTGCTGCCGGAAGCATGGCAGAGATGTATAGCAAGATTCAAAAAACCATAGGAGCCTCAGAAAGATTGCTGGAGATAATGCAGGAAGAACCGGAAATGAAAACACCTTATGCGGCCAAGGAGGTGAAACGTATGCAGGGATATATCCGGTTTGAACATGTTACCTTCAGCTACCCCTCCCGCAAAGAAATTCCCGTTTTGAAAGACATCAGTTTTAAAATCAACAAAGGCGAAAAGGTCGCTCTTGTGGGGCCCAGCGGAGCCGGAAAATCCACTATCATTCAGCTTCTGATTCGGTTTCACAGCCCTGACAGCGGACAAATTTTCCTTGATGATAAGCCTTATGAGCAATATCACCTGTACGAATTGCGCAGAAACATAGGGATGGTACCGCAGGAAATCATTCTGTTTGGCGGCACCATCAGGGAAAATATAGCCTACGGGAACCCTCATGCCTCAGAAGAAGCCATCCTGGAGGCTGCTGCAAAAGCCAATGCCCTGGAATTCATTCAATCGTTTCCCGATGGAATGAATACCCGCGTGGGAGAACGGGGAGTAAAGCTTTCCGGCGGGCAAAAGCAACGCATAGCCATAGCCAGAGCAATACTCAAAGATCCGGCAATTCTGATTCTGGATGAGGCTACCAGCTCACTGGATAGCGCATCTGAAATTCTTGTGCAGCAGGCGCTGGAAGAGCTCATGAAAGGACGCACGAGTATCATCATAGCACATCGGCTTTCCACCATTCGCAAGGCCGATCATATCCTTGTGTTGAACAAAGGCGAACTGATAGAACAGGGTACACATGAGGAGCTGATGCAAAATGAATATGGTTTGTATCGCCATCTGGTACATCTGCAGTTTGCATTGATTGAACAGTCATAATGCACCGACCTGCCTGTGGGTGTCAGGAATTTCCCCATACGGCAATAAGAAAAAGAAACAGTATAAGCGTTACTGAAAGCCAAAACTTGCCTTCCTGCCAGCAGTTTTTCCCTTTCTCATCAATTACGGAAACCAGGTGCAGCAAAAAGAAAATTACCAGTAAGGACAAGCCCACCATACACTTTCATACAACATCTCACCTATGTGTACGATAAGAAAGCAATAAGGTTAGCATTAGCTGCTGCCCAGAAAAGTTTGAACCGCTAGAAGCAGTTTTTCTGGCGCTTCGGCATGAACCCAGTGGCCTGCTTCCGGAATCGTGATAATCTGCACTCGCTTAAATAATTGCTCAAACAGGGGTAGATCGCGTGCTTCATCCACATAGTCAGAGCGGCCACCCCGGATAACCAAAGTATCCACGTCCACAGGCACATCAGCCCGAACCGGAGCATTAATGTTGGAGTAATTTGCAAGCAATGCATGAAGGTTAAATTTCCAGCGAAAGCCGCCTTCGGGCATTCTATCCAGGTTTTTGAGTAAAAACTGGCGTACTTCCTGCTGAGGAATATATTTAGCCAGGAGGGTATCCGCTTCCTCACGGGTTTTGAGGTCTGATGGATGGAGAGAGGAAAGCGCCCGGAGAATATGCTCATGTCTGTCAGGGTAAACGCGAGGACTAATGTCCACCACCACCAGCTTGATCAACCTTTCCGGATACTTCAAGGCAAAAGTCATAGCTGCTTTTCCGCCCATAGAGTGTCCTATCATATGAGCCCGTGTGAGATTATGTGTTTCAAAAAATTCAAGTAGGTCATCTGCCATTTCAGGATAACTATGAACCTGGCTATGAGGCGATTTTCCATGATTGCGTAAATCCACCGCAATCACGTGAAAGGCGGTAGCCAGTTTGCGGGAAAAGGTTTGCCAGTTATCAAGTGAACCGAAAAGACCGTGGAGTATGATAACCGGTGTGCCTTGTCCGAATGATTTATAGTGCAGTTGCATCACATCATCTTAGCCCTTCGTGTAAGATAGGGCAACAAAATCTGCATATAATCACGGGAGATATCCGCTTCCACAAAATCAATTTTATATTGGCCGCAACGGAGCATGAGTTCTTTTTTATAGCGTTGCATCTGACGGGTGTAATATTCTTTCACCTCTCCGGCCCGTAGTTTGATTTTCTCATTTGTCTCCATATCCACAAACACATAGGGCCTGTTTTCAAATTCAAAGTCTAGCTCGCTGCGTGTATCTGTAACATGAAAAAGCACGACCTCATGGCGTGCGTATTTGAGATGTTGTAAAGCGGAAAACAATTCGGCCTCGCTTTCCATATTATCAAACATGTCACTGAAAATTATCACCAGGGAGCGCTTGGGGATATGATCGGCTATTTGATGAAGACAGGCAGCGGCCGCAGTTGTCTTTGTGCCAGGCCCGGAGGCCAGCAACCTTTCCAAATGTGTCATCAGGAGTTTATGATGTATGCTGGTAGAGCGGGCTTGGGTATGTACTTCCAGTTGATTATCAAAAATGGATAACCCCACGGCATCTCTCTGTTTCCGCATCAGATACATCAGCGCAGCTGCGCTGACCACTGAAAACCGGATTTTGTTATTCGGGCTTCCCTTAGGGTAATACATGGATGACGAAGCATCCAGAACAAGCTGGCAGCGCAGGTTGGTTTCTTCTTCAAACCTTTTGACAAAAAGCTTGTCAGTTCGGGCATAGACCTTCCAATCGATGTCTTTTACCGATTCGCCAGAGTTGTAGAGGCGATGTTCGGCAAACTCTACTGAAAACCCATGATAAGGGCTTTTATGGAGCCCAATAATGAAACCTTCCACTACCTGGCGGGCAATGAACTCCAGGTTATCCAGCCGGTGGAGGTCTTCGGGGTTTTGAATGGCAGCCAAGCAAACAGGATTACAGGTGAGCCTTGAGCTTGGCTTCCAGAACGCTCTTGGGAACAGCACCTACCTGCTTATCCACGATTTGTCCGTTTTTAATAAATAAGAGAGTAGGTATGTTCCGTATACCGTAACGAGTAGTTACCTCTGGATTTTCATCTACATTCACTTTGCCGATAATTGCCCTGCCTTCATACTCTTTGGATAATTCGTCCACAATTGGAGCGATGGCGCGGCAGGGGCCGCACCACTCAGCCCAAAAATCAAGGAGGGACAACTTATCAGACTTCAGGACTTCATTTTCAAAGTTGGCATCCGTTACTTCTAAAGGCATAAAACATCAGGTTTAGAATTTGAAAAATAGGTGACAGCAAATTTAACAATAACCCTGCGGAATAGTTCCAGCAAGGTGTGTGGGTTTTTACCGGCCTTCAGGCAAGGGAATATCCCCTTTATTCGGTATTGAGCTTTAAATCCACATACTCATAATCTTCCAGAGAAGCGATGAGCTCGTTGTTCAGATCCACCTTATACTTCTGGGACAACAGCTCTACGTTGTAAGCATCTTTGCGATTCACCAGATGCACTTTGAGCGGATACCTACCGGGGTATGCACAGCATATCCGCTCCAGATCGTCAATAAAATGCCGGTCAACTTCTTCAAAAGGTATCTGAAGAGTAAGCCCTTTTGAATATCGTTCCCTGACTTCCGACAGTGGCATGATAGCGGTGATGCGTATCTCATTGGCTTTTCTCCACTCATTATATTGAAAGATGCCTTTCACCAGCACCAGCAGACCGGTTTCTATCAGATGTTTAAAGCGCAGATAATCTTCTTCACGATATACGCCCAGTTCGCATGAGCCTGAGTAATCTTCCAGGGTGAAGATTCCTATGTCCGTGCCACTCCGGGATGGGCGATGCACCGCTTTGGTTATAATGCCCGCCAACGATACCTCCTGACCCATGGGCTTCATCTTTTCTATATCAGCGATGTGGGTGTGGGCAAATGTCTTTACTTCAAGACGATAAGTGTCCAATGGGTGGGCGGAAAGGTATATGCCGATGTATTCTTTTTCCAGCTTGAGCTCCTGAACAAGTGGCCATGGGGTTACTTCGGGCATTGGTGGCTCCTGAAAGGCAGTGGCTATGGGCATCTCAGAAAACAGCGTGTTTTGTGCCGCGGTGCTGTTTTTTTGTACTTGCCCGCCAAAACGAATAGCTTTTTCAATAACGGTGATTTTTTCATCAGGAAGCTCCTGGAAATAAACCGAGCGCGGATAGCCAAAACAGTCAAACGCTCCGGCATAGGCAAGACTTTCAAATGTCTTTTTGTTTACACTTCTGAGGTTTACCCGTCTGGCGAAATCAAAAATGCTCTTATAAGGCCCGTTTTCATTGCGCTCCCTGACTATCTCTTTCACGGCTGACTCTCCCACGCCCTTAATAGCCGATAACGATATACGGATTTGACCGGCTTGATTGACTGTAAATTGCACATCGCTTTCATTTACATCCGGACCCAACACCTGTAATTTCATCCGTCTGCATTCTTTCAGGAAAAAGTTGATCTTACTGATATTTTGCATGTTGTGTGATAAGACCGAAGCCATATATTCTGCCGGGTAATTGGCTTTCAGATAGGCTGTCTGGTAAGCCAGTAAGGCGTAACATGTGGAATGGGATTTATTAAATCCATATTCGGCAAATGCTTTCCAGTCATTCCAGATCTTTTCACTCACCTTGCGGTCATAGCCATTTTTCTGCATACCCTCCATAAACCGCTCATACATCTTGTCCAGCTCTTCTTTCTTTTTTTTGCCCATTGCTTTACGCAATATGTCTGCTTCGCCCTTAGTGAATCCGGCCAGTTTTTGGGATAGTAGCATCACCTGTTCCTGATACACCGTGATGCCATATGTTTCCCGAAGTATTTCTTCCATTTCAGGGAGGTCATATTCAATAGGTTTACGGCCATGTTTGCATGCAATAAAATCAGGAATATATTTCATCGGACCCGGCCGATAGAGGGCATTCATAGCAATAAGGTCTTCAAATTTATCGGGCTGGAGTTCTTTCAGATATTTCTGCATGCCCGGACTTTCAAACTGAAAGGTGGCATTGGTTGCCCCTTTTTGATAGAGTTCAAAGGTTTTCGGATCATCCAGAGGAATTTTATCTATGTCTATGCGAATACCTCTCTTTTTCCATATCAGTTCAAGGGTATCACGGATATCCGAAAGTGTTTTTAGCCCCAGAAAATCCATCTTAAGCACTCCAGCATCTTCAATGACTTTTCCCTCATACTGTGTAACAAGCAGGTTAGAGTCCTTAGCAGTACATACCGGTATGATTTCCATCAAATCTTTCGGGGCAATGATGATCCCGGCAGCATGTATACCCGTTCCGCGGACGGATCCTTCCAGCAGCTCAGCTTCATGCAGCACTTTGGATTGTAAAGTGTCGCTATTATATATCTTGCGAAGCTGTTTGATATCTTCCAGTTCGTCCAGCGAGAGGTTTTCTACTGCCTTCAGACCATCTTCGCCCTCCAACGGGGCGTGTAACAGCCGCTTCAATACCATATTGGGCCTGCCTGGTATTAATTTAGCCAGGGCATTGCTATCCGGTAAGGGCAAATCCAGTACCCGCGCCACATCCCGGATACTCATTTTTGCAGCCATCGTAGAAAAGGTAACGATTTGCGCTACCTGGTTGCGGCCGTATTTTTCCACTACATAATCAATTACTTTCTGTCGTCCTTCGTCATCAAAATCGGTATCTATATCCGGCAAGGTTTTTCTGTCGGGATTAAGAAAACGTTCAAACAGAAGATTGTAGTGAATGGGATCAATGTTGGTGATGCCGATGCAATAGGCTACCACGGAGCCGGCAGCAGAGCCCCTTCCCGGACCGACAAACACCCCAATCTCGCGACCATGATTAATAAAGTCGGCAACAATAAGAAAGTAGCCGGCATA
This sequence comes from Chitinophagales bacterium, assembly GCA_026003335.1. Taxonomy (NCBI): domain Bacteria; kingdom Pseudomonadati; phylum Bacteroidota; class Chitinophagia; order Chitinophagales; species Chitinophagales bacterium. Next base: position 955,148 of record BPHB01000001.1, read on the forward strand.
ACCCATTGTTTTTATCGTAAATAACTCAAACCGCAGTCGCTCTTCTATTTCAGGTGTTATTTCTTTGTAGCGTCTGCGGGCACCTTCAAAAGCAAGGTGCTCCAGATAATCATCCTGTGTCTTGAATTCCGGAGGTATCTGAAAATGGGGCAGTAATACTTCCTGCTTCAGCTTCAACTGCTCTACTTTGGCTTCTATTTCATTGGTATTGTCAATTGCTTCTGGCAGGTCGCTGAAAAGCGTTGACATTTCAGCAGTGGTTTTAAAATAAAACTGGTCATTGTAAAATGCGAAGCGACCTTTGCTGCGCTGCACTTCATCATCATCACCAAATTCTTTTATTGGCGGAGTGGATTGCTTTTCACCCGTATTAATACAGAGGAGTATGTCGTGGGCGTTGTAATCAGATTGTTCAACATAGTGTGAGTCATTAGTGGCTACTATTTTCACATGATATTTTCGGGCAAAGCGCAGCAGCACCTGATTTACTTTCTCCTGATCCGGAATGCCGTGTCTTTGTAGCTCCACATAGTAATCTTCTCCAAACACATCCAGCCACCATTTGAAAATTTTCTCTGCTTCCTCTTCTCCCTGCCGGAGTATGGTACGCGGCACTTCTGCAGCCAGGCAGCAGGTTGTTGCAATCAGTCCTTTATGGTATTGCTGAATGAGCTCTTTGTCAATACGGGGATATTTACCATAAAGTCCTTCGATGTAGCCCAGGGAGCAGAGCTTGATGAGGTTTTTATATCCCTCGGCATTTTTTGCCAGCATGAGTTGATGATAGCGCATGTCACGCTCCCCTCGTGTAAACTGGCGCTTGTGGCGGTTTTCCACTACATAAAACTCACAGCCCACTATGGGCTTCAAGCCATGGCGACCTGCAGAAGCCACGAAGTTAAACACCCCGAACATGTTGCCATGATCAGTAATGGCCAGCGCCTTCATATTATCGCTCTTTGCTTTTTCCATCAGCCGGTCAATGTCGGCAGCGCCATCCAGTAATGAAAACTGGGTGTGACAATGCAGGTGAGTAAATTGCATACTTTTCTTTGTTTTACTGTTTGGGTACAGAAATGGCGCAATCGGTCAACACCGGTAAACAACCTCCTACAGCAAGAGCCCCGCAATAGTTATTATCGTAACCATTTGTGAGAAAAACGCGCCTGCATCAAAAATAGCTTATTGCCGAAAGGCCCGAAAAAGCAGACGGAAAAAGTTATTGACATTCAGCCAACACTCACGTGAAATCCTTTACTGATAAGGTTTTCGGCTACTTTTTTTCTCCAATCACCCTGCAGAATAATTATTCCGTCTTTCACCGACCCCCCTGTTCCGCAGAGGGTTTTCAGCTGTTTACCTAATTGTTCCAGATCAGACTTTTTACCGACAAACTTCTCCACCAGGGTAACTGTCTTGCCTCCCCGGTCTTTCCGCTCCATTCTTACCACCAGGTGTTGGCGGGCAGGAGGCAGGGTTTCAGGTTCGTCATTGCCTTCGTACTGGTATACAAAGTCAGGATCAGTGGAATAAACGATTCCGCTGCGTTTGGGTTTTCTAGTCATGGAAATGGTTTTTCATAAATTAGCATTATGCCGGCAGCTTCCGGTATCATTTGTTTTTTGTCCGACAAAGCGCACTACAGAGGCTTCTCCCACATGGAAGAGCCCTTCATTGAGCACAATTTCTTCCTCAGCCAGCTTTTGTATCGCATAACCTGAAAAGAGTGTTTTTATCTCTTCAGCCGAATACAGCATATCCGCATCTTTGGGACCTCCTGCTTTTTCATTTTTCAAGTTGTAGCGTAAATGCTGTTTGCTGAACCCTTCAAAGATTACGGTACCGCCTGCCTTCAGCAACGGATGCAGTTGCCCGAAATATGTAGCCTTCAGGGCGGAGGGGAAATGCGCAAAAATCAGTGCAATTGCGTCAAACTGTTTAGGGGCGTAGGGAAGATCCTCAAAAGTATTGAGGACATAATGGATGGTTACTGCGTGCTTCTCAGCCAGCCGCAGGGCTTTTTTTCGCCCCTCACTACTTTGGTCAAAGGCAAAAGTTTCCCACCCCAGTTTTGCAGCATACACCGCATTGCGTCCTTCGCCTTCGCAGGGCAATAGAATTACACCTGGCTTTAATTGCTGAATCTGCTCTTTGAAAAACGCATTGGGCTGTTCACCGTAAGCGTATGCTTCAGTCGCATATCTCTGATTCCAGAAGTCTATCATGGTTTGCTGTTTTTCATTAAAAACATGCTAGTCTTTTCCAGTGTATAATGAACAGTTCCTGGCATACGGTATATTCTATAGTTTCATTAGTCGTTTTCCACGCAGGGAATAGTTTTACTAAAATAATCGGAAACCATCGGCTTGTTGAAGGGTATTCGGGATAAAAATAAATTTTTACGCTACCTGCAAATCCACCCACCGGATTCTGGCAGGCTTCATCTGTAGTGTTAAGTACAACGGTTTTCCCGTTGGACAAAATACACTTAATCTCCTACCCCTTAGGCAAACACTCCTTGTAGGAAGTGGACATCAGATGTAAATGCAAGAAATACTGTCCGTTCATATTCACCAGGGCAAGGTTATATTTTTATGTAAAAAATTTAGCTACCAGTTCCGGTTCGCTGATTCCACGCCTTTCCCCGGTTTATTGTTTATCTTCATTAATACTTACAGGATACATAAGTAATATAGGAAAACCTTAAAAAGCGGGGTTTAGGAGAAAGAGCATGTCTTTGCTGATTTAATACTTTTTCAATTGTACAAAGGCTCATAAACTTAAAAAAGAATCTGTTCTGGCAGGGCTGCCAGGCATGCATAGTGCTTAATCGGGATACGGTCTTTCTATGCATATCTTGCTTCACCAGGCAGTGCTATATTACCGATCAGAGCAGGTTTTAACCGCAATGCAGATGTCTCCCTCCTCACATAAAAGCTGCGCTCCGGCCTGAGATCAAGGATAGGAATCCTAATTTTGATGCAGTGAAAAATGCATAAGCTAAGAGCCAAGCTATACAGTATCCTTCTCAACAGATGCCCGCGATGCCTGCGAGGGAAGTTCTGGCCGGGTAATCCATATTATAACTTGTTATGTAACGGAGGTAAGCTCTATAAATCCTGCCCACATTGCGGAATGTCGTATTATCTGGAAATTGGATTCTGGTACGGGGCCATGTATGTTGCCTATGCCCTCAGCATCGGCATTTTCCTCATCGGTTGGGCAGCAACCTCCCTGTTATTGCCCGAAAGCTGGTCACCCTGGATACAGGTTGGGATAATTTGTGCGTGCATCGTATTTCTTATGCCGGTAACTTATGCCCTTTCCCGTTTAATCTGGATAAACCTTTTCGTGCAATATGAACCCGGAAGAAGAGAACTGCATGTCAACCCTCATCCGGAAATGACCAACAGCACGTGAAAAATCTTACGCCAAGCTTTTTCGGATTTATATTTAAACCATGATGAGACTGGTTGCATACTTTGGCGGCATTCTGATTATTACCCTTTATTCTTTTAATACCCTGCACCCAAAGACAGATTACATTCATTGCTACGAAGCAACCATCTCGGCCCTTTTGCAAGAGGAGCATGAGCTAGTTGCGTTTCTGCAAACAACAGACAGCCTATCCTCTGAAGAAATAGCACGTATCGGTAAAAAAATTGCGCAGTGTCGCTTAAAGCTAAAAGCAGCCGATTTCTGGCTACGCTATCTTGACCCACTGGGCTACAAAAAAATTAACGGCCCACTTCCGGTGGAATGGGAATCGGAAGTATACCGGAAATGGGATAAGCCGACCAGACGGGAAGCAGCAGGCTTTACGCTTGCCGAATTACATCTGAATGAAGACCACGTCAGCCGCGACACCCTGTTGAGGCTTATAGGGCAGGCAGCCGAAGCAACCGCCCTGTTTCTTGCAGACTCCATAACCGAACCGCTGCATAGTTATCATCATTTTTTCTTTGCCAACCGATTGTTTCTGATGAACCTTGCGGCTATTTACACTACCGGCTTTGAATGCCCTGATCCGGAAAGGGTGATACCCGAACTCCGGCAGCTACTGGCTTCCGTCAGTGAGATCTGTAAATGCTTTGACAAAAGCTTTCCGGCACAGGCCCTTCCGCAATCTTATCACCTGCTGTATGATACCATGATGATATTTGTACGCAATCAGCCGGATGATTTTACCCGGTTTGATCATTTCACTTTTATCCGCGACTACGTGAATCCTCTGTTTGCCATGAACCAACAGCTTATCCGGAAGCACGGAGCAGTTTCCCGCAGCATCAATGATTATGTATTAAATAATGAAGCAACATCCATCTTTGATAAATCGCTCTTTACTATTCAGTATCCCAAAGGCATCTTCTCACTGGTAGAAGACAGCGCTGTGCTGGAAGAAATGGATCGTGCAGGGAAACTGCTGTTCTATGACCCCATTCTTTCCGGCAATAACCAGCGCAGCTGTGCCTCCTGCCATAAACCTTTTCAATATTTTACTGACACTACTGTGCGCACCCCTTTGCAGTATGACAGCATAAACCGGTTGCCGCGCAATGCCCCATCTCTTGTCAATGTGATTTATAATCATCTGGTGATGCTGGATGGCCGCCACTTCTCTCTGCAGGAACAAGCCCGTGAAGTGATAACCAATCCTACTGAGCTTGCAGGAACGGAAAAAGAAATCATGGAAAAAATCATGAGCTGCAGGGAATACCGAACTCTATTTAAAAGACTGCTCAGATACACCCCCGGGGAAAAAACAGTGAATCTGAAGCATATTGTCTCTGCCATTACTTTCTATTACAGCAAATTCAGCCGCTACTATTCGCCTTTTGACGAGGCCATGCTTAATAATACTGAAATAGATGCCCGCGTACAAAACGGCTTTAATGTGTTTATGAGCAAAGGTCAATGCGCTACCTGTCATTTTGTGCCATTGTTTAATGGCGTGAAACCTCCTTTTAACAATTCCGAATTTGAAGTAATCGGAGTACCGGCAGACACTTTCTATTCTAAGGTTAGTCCTGACAGCGGACGCTATCAGGCTGTACCGGTTCCGGAAATGTTGCATGCTTTCCGAACAACCACGCTGAGAAACACTCAATTTACCGGACCCTACATGCATAACGGAGTATTTTCCTCTCTGGAACAGGTAATAGATTTTTATGATGGCGGTGGCGCGTTGGGCCGCAAGCTGCCTCTTCCTCATCAAACCCTTTCTGCCGATTCGCTGCATTTGACACCAGAGGAAAAAGAAGATTTAATTTTGTTTATGCATGCATTGACAGAAAAAGTACGCTTTGAAGCCCCTCCGGCTTCCCTGCCAGAATCATCCAATCGTGCATTAAACACAAGAAAACCGGGAGGACTCTATTAAACTCATGAAGCGAATACAATCTGTTATAGGGATAATCTGCGCCTTGTTGCTCATGCAATGCAGTCTGCAGCGTACGATGCATACAGATATACGCAACATACTTACCTATACCCCTCAGGGGGTATCAACTCTCAGCGAAGAGCAGATTAAATCCACCTACCTGCGCGGATATCACCTGTACAAGGCTACTTGCTCATCATGCCATGGATTGTCTTCAACCGGTAAAGACACCATACCCGCATTCACTTTCAACCAGCTTGACAACTACAAAACGTCCGCCACCCGAGGCGACCCCGACAACCATGCAGTAACCAAAAAACTCAGCCCCGAACAGCTCAGTGACATTTTAACTTTTCTTTATTTCAAGACTCTGGCCAGGCATGCCGAAAACATGAAAAAACAGGATTAAATGTTTCGTAAATCATCAGGTATCATGCAGGCTGATTCCGCTTCACCAGACCATGAACTCAAAGATGAACTCTACGAGCAACACCGCTTCGTAGCTGACAGGGGTCAGGAGCCCTTGCGCATAGACAAGTTTCTGCTCAACCGGCTGGAAGGCATCAGCCGCAACAAAATCCAGAACGCCATACGGGCCGAATCCGTCCTGGTGAACGGTCATCCGGTTAAAAGTAACTACCGCGTTAAACCGCTGGACGTCATCACTATTCTGCTGGACAGCCCGCCCCATGAATTGGTCAGCGAGCCAGAAAATATACCGCTGCATATCATATATGAAGATGATCATCTGGTGGTTATCAACAAGCAGGCCGGACTTGTAGCCCATCCTGCTCCGGGCAATTACACCGGTACCCTGGTGAATGCCCTGCTCTATCATTTCAACCAGCTTGCCCGTGGAACCAGCCCGATACGTCCAGGTCTGGTGCATCGCCTGGATAAAGACACAACCGGACTGATGGTCATCGCCAAAGATGAATTCACACTGATGCATCTGGCTAATCAGTTTTTCAAACGTACCATAAAGCGCAACTACACCGCGCTCGTATGGGGCGACCTGCCGGATGAAGCCGGCACCATCTCCGGGCATATCGGCCGCAACCTCCGCTACCGCAAAATCATGGATGTGTTCCCCGAAGGAGAACACGGGAAAGAAGCTGTCACGCACTACCGCGTCATTGAGCGTTTCGGCTACGTGACCCTTGTGGATGTGCAGCTGGAAACAGGGCGCACCCATCAGATACGCGTACACATGGCACATATCGGTCATCCGCTGTTTAATGACGCTACCTATGGAGGAGACCGCATCGTGAAGGGAACAGTGTATTCCAAATACAAACAATTCGTGCAAAATTGTTTTACTGTGCTTCCCCGTCAGGCTTTGCATGCCCGCACTCTGGGATTCTACCATCCGGTATTGCAGAAAGAACTGTTCTTTGAAAGCCCGCTCCCCGCAGACTTTGAGGCTTTGCTGGATAAATGGAGAAATTATGTGCGGGTAAAAAAATAACCTGCTTGCCGGCTCTGTTTTTCGTCTTTATGCTCGGTTCTGTTATCTTTACGTCCGAAAAATTCGGGGTGTAGCGCAGCTGGCTAGCGTGCCACGTTCGGGACGTGGAGGTCGTGGGTTCGAATCCCGCCACCCCGACAATCATTCCCTCAGCAGAGAACCCCAAAGCTGCCGTTAAGTACTTCCTTTCTGAAAAGAGCCGAATGAACAGCATTCTTTTCTCATACTTCCCGGAAGTGCCTCCACAAATGCATACGACACGCTATACCAAGCAAAATCACTACCAAACTGGCTTCCAGTAATGCACCTTGCCTGTAAGCAGTATAATCAGGCAAATACTGCAGGTGATTTAAAACAGGTATATGATCGGAAACCCAATGGATAAGGGTATGCAGATAAGGGCGATTATAAAAGTCAGGAGATATACCTAAAACCGAGTAACCGTGTTTTATAACCCAATCCAGATCAGGCAAAACAGAGAAAATAATGCCATAACGATAAGCCTTCCAGAACCAACGAAGAAAAACAATCAGAGCTGCCAACACACCCAAATGATAACTCACCCAGAAAAAGCTGCTAAAATCGGGTTCAGGCGGATGATAGGTCAGCCGTGCCAGCCGATCCAAGATACTATGCGATAACAGGGCACTGCCACATAGAATCACCGCTTTGACCCAAGGCGGTTGCGTTCTGCGGCATAGCTGCTCAATGATGACTCCGGTAAGCACATGTGTAGGAGCCTGCATGCGACCGACTGGTCTGTAATATAAAAAAGATGTTAACTTCCCCGGCTAAAAAAATCTGATTAGGGTTACAACATATCCCCGGGCCGGACTTATCGGAAACCCTTCAGACGGATACTATGGCAAAACCATTTCGTTTCCCTTCGGGAATTTTCAAACAGTAGTGGAACTAACCCCTTCCAAAACTTTACACATTTTGCCCGGCAAACGTGACCTGCTTGAATTTGACAACCTTGATCATTTGTTGGAAGATATTCGTCTGCACGGCTATTACGGAGGCATCCGGCTGGTGAAAGCCGCCATAAAGAAGTTCTCAGACTATTGCCGTAGCACTAAAATCACCCTTCCACCAAAAAATTTCACCATACGCTATGAAACCACTATTCCCGAACGGCTCGGCCTGGCCGGCTCCAGCGCAATTATTACCGGAGTGATGAAAGCGCTTCTGCAATACTACCGGGTCAGTATTCCAACCCCAATACTCGCCAACCTTATCCTGGAAGCAGAAAAAGATGAGTTAGGTATTGCTGCAGGACTGCAGGACCGCGTTACTCAGGTGTATTCCTGCCCCGTGTATATGAACTTTAGTAAAACCCTGATGACTAAAAGAGGATATGGTGAATACCTGCCTTTTAAAAAGGAGCTGCTTCCCGATATGTACATTGCCTTCAGGAGGGAACTTGCTGAGGGCTCCGAAGAGACACATAATGACCTTGCGGCCCGCTATGAGCGAAAAGATCCTGCTGTGCTGCAAGCCATAGCACAATGGCTCCATCTGACCGAACAGGTTTGGAACAAACTCCGGCAAGGCGACAAAAATATCGGGGCATTACTTAACCGCAATTTTGACATCCGCAGACAGGTGTGCACGGTGAGCAGGGGAAACATTGAGCTCGTAGAAACCGCACGCGCTGCAGGTGCTAGTGCCAAGCTCACCGGATCTGGCGGAGCCATCATTGGCACTTATGAAAACAAAACAACCCTGAACCGGCTGCAGGCGGCAATGAAAAAAATCAGAGCTATAGTTATTTTACCGGAGGTGATAGATGTCGGCTATTTCAGGCATGAGAAACCAAATAAAAAGCTTTAAACTGTAGCTTTTCGCTGCAACATCATAATGCATTATAAACAAACAGATTCACCCCGGATAACCAAAGCTGTCATTCCGGCTGCAGGCAAGGGTACACGATTGCTTCCGGCCACAAAGGCTCAGCCTAAAGAAATGCTTCCGGTAGTGGACAAGCCGGTGATTCAATACGTAGTGGAAGAAGCTGTCGCCTCCGGTATTCGGGATATTCTTATCATTATTGCTCCGGGAAAGGAAACCCTGCAAAGACATTTCGCCCCGGAAAGCAGATTCAAACAGTTCCTGCAAGAAAAAAGCAATTCACGAAGTCGGCTTATTGCGCATCTTCCCGCTGGAAAGGCCCGCATCCATTTTGCATATCAAAATTATCCCCGCGGACTGGGAGATGCCATCCGATGTGCAGAAGAGTTTGTCGCAAATGAACCGTTTGCCGTGTTGCTGGGAGACACGATTATCACTACACATCGGCTGCCACTTACACGCCAGCTTATGGATATTTATGCAGAGTACCATTCACCCGTTGCCGCTCTGGAAAAGGTGCTACCAGCTCTGGCTCATCGCTACGGCATTTTTCGTGGGGAAAAAATAACAGGCAACCTGTTCCAAGCAGTGAGTCTTGAAGAAAAACCCCGTCAACATATACGCTCCCCCATGGCTGTAGCCGGACGCTACATCCTCACTCCAGATATCTTCCATTATCTGAAAAATCTCAGGAAAGGAGTAAACCACGAGATTCAACTTACCGATGCGCTTAGGTTTCAGGCAGCCAGCAGACGGCTTCTCGGATTGCTCTTTGAAGGCACACGGTATGATGTTGGCAACCGCCTGGATTTTCTGAAAACCAATATCTTATTCGGTATGGAACATCCGGAGACGGGCAAAGAACTTAGAAAATGGCTGAGTAATCTGACTAGGCGAAAGACCTGAGCCGGTTTTATGTGAATAATCATAATTTGTTTATCTTAAACGGACAATGCGCATTCATGAAAATAGTTTTGACCTCACTGCTCCTTTTTGAGCTCCTGCTTTTTCCTGCCTGCGAAAAATGCTTTAAGTGTCGCGTTTACGACTCTATAAGCAACAAGGTCATGTATGAAGAGCCTGAAGTTTCATGCAACGAAAATCCGGAGTTACATAAAAGCGTGCTCGAAAAGGCTTATCAGTGCGCAGACTGTAGTTTTACTTCCGGCAATCAGACTTTTACCGATACCTTCTGTGGAGAATCGGAACTAACGCAGGCCTGGGTAAAGGAAAGGGAAGACAATCCATTCATTCAATATACCTGTTCCCTCTATGTTCCAGTTGTTACCTGCTATGAAGCACAATGATACATCTCATATAAATTTTAATGCTGTATCTTTGAAAACATACAACCCACTAATGCAGACTATGATTGAGCAAAGTAAAAAAGTTATTTCAGCTGAAAGATTCACCTTCCTCCTGCTTTTTTGTTTTCTGGCCGGGTGTAATAGCCACAGTGGCAATCAGGCTGTTGCCCAGGAAATCGTTTCACTGGATGTCAAAAAGTTTGAGCAAAAACTGCAGCAGACACCCAATGCACAGCTTATTGATGTGAGAACTCCTGAAGAATATGCAGAGGCTCATTTGAAAGGGGCGAGAAATATCAATGTGGAAGACGAGAGATTTAACGTGGAAATTAAAACGCTGGAAAAAGATGCTCCCGTCTTTGTTTATTGTCGTTCGGGCAGGCGTAGTATGCTGGCAGCAGAGCAATTAAAAGCAAAGGGATTTAAAACGATATACAACCTGGAAGGGGGTATTTTATCCTGGCAGCAGAAAGGCAAACCCGTTGAGAAGTAACCCTGTAAGGCAGCTTCTACCCTTTCAGGAAGTCACGAAACCAGTATCCGGAGTCTTTTATTATTCTTTTTTGCGAAGGAAAATCCACATACACTAACCCGAAGCGCGGGCGATAGCCTTCAGCCCATTCAAAATTATCCATAAGTGTCCAAACAAAATATCCCTGTACATTAACACCCTCACGCCTGGCTTTAAGTACCTGGGCAAGATATTGTTTGAAAAAGTCTATGCGCTGATAGTCATGCACTGAATCGCCTTCTACCACATCAGGGAAAGCCGCTCCGTTTTCAGTAATGATAATTTTATCCACTCCGGGATAGGAAGCAAACTGTTTTAGTATCTTATAGATACCTTCCGGATATACTTCCCATCCCATTTCGGTTAATTCGGCACCTGGTATTTTTTCAGGTTTCACCTGGTTAGCCCACACAAGGGGTGGCCACAGGCTAAATCTGCCCACCACGCGTGAGTAATTCTGAAGTCCTATGAAATCAAAATCAAATTTCAGACGCTCTTCATCTCCGGGCTGAAAATACTTATCCATATCCTTTAATATGAAAATGTCCTCTGCGGGATAACCCATTCCCAGAGACGGTTCAATAAATAAGCGATTAAAGAGGGCATCTATTTTCCGACAGGCGTTATGATGTCGTTCATGGTCGCTTTTCGGTTCAACGGGCGAACAGGAAAACGTAGTTCCTACCTGGGCGCCCATAACATTTGCCCGGATAATACGACCACCCTCGGCCTGACAAAGCGCTACATGATGCACGGCCTGCTTAAACTGTTTAATGCTTCTTATGCCCGGAGCATGCAGCTTCATCAGATAGCCAAGACCGACAAACGCCATGGGTTCATTAAAAACCATCCAGTGCTTCACCTTATCGCCATACTCGCGGCTGATGGTGTCTACGTATTCCGAAAACCAGCCTATGCTTTCACGCGCAGGCCAGCCACCCCTGTCCTGCAAACGCTGAGGTAAATCCCAATGATAGCAGGTTATCCAGGGCTCAATGTTTCGGGCCAGACAGGCGTCAATGACTTTATGATAAAATTCAATACCCTTCGTGTTCACTTTCCCTGTACCTTCAGGAAAAATCCGAGACCATGATAAAGAAAAACGGAATACATCCATATGGAGCTGCCGGATCAGCTCAATATCCGATGCATAGCGATGATAGAAGTCACAGGCCACATTGCCATTTTCTCCGGTTTTTATATTGCGCGGATTCTGCGAAAATGTATCCCATATTGAAAGGCCCTTGCCATCTTCGTTCCAGGCTCCCTCAATCTGATATGCTGCCGTAGCAACACCCCATTTAAAATCTTTACCAAAATCGTATCTGGTAAAGGGAGTCGTTAAAACCGAGCTTCTGAGTGCACGCGGCATCAGCAACAAAGATGCGGCAAGTGCCGATTTTTTTATCATCTCCCTGCGTTTCATTTTATCCGAAAAAGGAATTTAAATCAGCATCCCGGCAGTAAGATAATACGTCCTGAGGAATCATGTATGTCCCTTAATAAAGGAAAGCAACAGCGCTGATGAAATGCTTTACTCCTGCAGCCAGCGCAAGAGATGCTCAACCCCCTCCAGCACCTTACCACAATACGTAGGTAAGAAATCATCCGGTAAATGTTCATCCAGGGGTATGATTTCGCTTGCAGCCAATGCCCGGGCTCCATCAAAGTCCACATAAGCCATGCGAGCAGAAAACTCCTCATCGGGACGATTAAAAGCCTGCCCCGGCAACAAAGCCACTCCGGTATCCTCCAGAAGTTTTTCACAAAGCAGTGCAGAAGTAGTTAATCCTTTCTGCCTAAGCCGATGCACATGGTTTGAAAATTCAAGAAACAGATAGAATCCACCTTCAGGCATATGTACTCTTACATCAGCGGCAGCAAGTCTTGAAGCACAATGTGTTCCCAGCTTTGATAAAATACGTCTGGCATGACAGAGGTATTCTTCTATTTTTATGCCACCCTCAAAGGCACGTACAGCAGCATATTGGATGGGAGCACTTACGGAAGTGTACGTTTCACTGGCCACCGCAGCCATAGCCGTAGCAAGCCATTGTAGTTTCCGGGGAAATGAAAAAGTGCCAAGCCGCCATCCGCCAGCACCACACCATTTGGATAGCCCGGAGCTAATGACCGTACCTTCGGGATAATAGCGTGCAATTGACACATGCTGCCCGCGGTGATGCAGCTGTCCGTATATTTCGTCTGATAAAATAAATATATTTGTTTTTCGAGCCGTTTCGGCTAGTGCCTGTAATTCATCATAAGTATAAGTAACCCCATCCGGATTACCCGGATAATTCAAAATGAGGAATGCCGGGATATGTGTTTTACCCTTTCTGACGGCACGTAGTTTCTCAGGATCTATTTTCCATTTATCCTCAAAAGATGTGTGCAGTACCGAAATTTTTTTATTCAGAATACGTGCCTGGGGCCTATACGACACCCAGCTCGGACCGGTGATGATTATCTGCCCGTTAAAAACCAATTGAAGTAAGAAAAGGAGTTCTTTGGAACCCGGGCCAATCAACACACTTTCGGGCGCAACATCCACAAGATCTTTCTTCCGGTGAAAAAATGCCACCGCCTCCCGTAATGCCGGAAGACCCTTTACCGGAAGATAATCTTTTTCATGGGCAAACAGGCGCAGTGCCTCCACAACCGGCACCGGTACCGGAAACGGAGATTGCCCTAATCCAAATTTGTATACCGTTTTGCCATCTTTAATCAGTTGATTACATCTTTCATTGATGGCCAGCGTACCCGAAATGCCAAGCTGTGCAACGTGCGGGTTTATATGGGCTTTGTCCAGAGTAGGGCTTTTTCCAATGGATAGAGATTCGTTCAGCATTATTCAAAATTAAACCTTTGACTTTCCGCAAGGGATTCACCATACATGTTCTTCAATTCTCTCTCAAAGAAAAATTCCTTTTTCCCGAATGCAGGGCGTAATTCGTCAAGCCAGGTTGCCGTTTCATCATACCTGGCAAAAAAGGGCTTGCATACCCAATCAGGGTTTCTCCCCTGCAGCATGCGCATAACAATGACTTTTTCCTCATTTATTTCAGAAACGCCTATAATCTGCACCTTGCCGGGCGTGCATGATAGGCTTGGACCTCGCACCGTGCGACAAACACCACTGACCTTCTGATAGGCCTTCCGATAAATGTTCCATGCTTTTACGAGCGGAATAGCAAAGTAGTGCTGAGCGCCAGTATCCCGGGCAATAAACATGTAGTAGGGAATACAATTCAGATTAACCTGTTGCCTCCACATTTCGGCCCATACCTCGGCAGAATCATTAATATTTCGCATAATAGGTGACTGCGTGCGGATCTGGGCGCCCGTGCTGCGTACCTTCCGAATGGCTTCCTTTACTTCCTCTGTAGACAACTCTACAGGATGATTAAAGTGAGCCATGATAGCCAGGTTCTTTCCTGCTTTTACAATACGTTCAAAAAGATGTAAAAGCTCTGAAGCATCTGCATCATGCGTAAAACGATACGGCCAATAGCCAAAAGCCTTAGTCCCGATACGGATAGTTTGCAAATTATCCATATTCGCATTTATCAAAGGTTCAATATAGGATGCCAGAACCTTTGTTTTCATAATCAACGGATCACCTCCGGTAAACAAGACATCTGTAACTTCAGGATTTTTCTTCACATATCTGACCAGAAGTTCCGTTTCGCGCATAGCAAATTTCAATTCCTGCATGCCAACAAACTGAGGCCACCGGAAGCAGAAAGTACAGTAAGCATGGCACGTTTGTCCCTGACTGGGGAAAAACAATACCGTTTCCCGATACTTATGCTGCATGCCGGTAAGCTTTATTCCATCAACCTCCGGCACATTCAGCTGCATTTGACCAGCGGGATGCGGATTAAGTGAAAGGCGTATTTTGTTTGCCTCACTCTTTATTTCCTCCCGGGTAGCATTTCTTTTCAGAAGGGCAGCAATCCGCTGATAGTGATGAGGTTCAAGCAATTCTTTTCTAGGGAATGTGAGCGTGAAAATCGGATCTTCCGGAGCATGTGACCAGTCAATAAGTTTTTCAATAACATAGTTATTTACCTTAAACGGGAGCACATGGCCTACTATCTCAATATCAAAAACTATTTCTTCGGGCAATATTTTCATCTGCGGTATCTGACGAAAGTTGTGCAAGGAATAAGAACGATAAGTCAATGCTTTCATCAGTAAATCCAGATTTTTATTACGTAAATACTCAAATTCTTCCTTCACAGAAGACTAAAGGCAAGGCGGAACAGACCAACAGTGTGTTGTTTTCTAACTGATAATGACTGTACAAACGCAAAACCGCCTTTTTAAAATCTTAGTTCACTAGTACAAATTTCAGAAATTCATCTTAAAAATGGCAACAGTTGGCGGATTTTTCAAGGACACATAAAATTTCCTTCATAAGCATCAAGGCGAGTCATATTAGTGAAAAACGTAAAAAGTAAAGAAAGCATACACCCCAACATTCTCCACGCCTACAGGAGGCATCCAATTTAAAGGTTAAATTTTACGGGAGACACGCTGTCCCTCAGATATGAAGATTCCTTCCTGCAAAAATTCTTTTTTCACTTCCAAAAATGCCTGCACCGCCTTATCCAGATGATATTGTTCATGTATAGCTGATATCTGCACTCGAATACGTGCCTGCCCTTTAGGCACTACCGGATAAAAGAACCCTACCACATAAATTCCCTTTTCCAGAAGTCTTTCGGCAAATTTTTGCGCCAATACGGCATCATACAGCATGATGGGCACAATAGGGTGATCCCCGGATTTTATATCAAAGCCTGCAGCAGTCATTTTTTCACGGAAGTATTTAGTGTTTTTTTCCAGTTTATCCCGCAGAGCGGTGGTTTCTGAAAGCATGTCAATTACTGCTATTGAGGCCCCCACTATAGCCGGAGCAAGAGTGTTTGAAAACAAGTAAGGCCGGGAGCGCTGTCTCAAAATTTCCACGATTTCTTTTCTCGCAGCCACAAAGCCTCCCAACGCACCGCCTAGGGCTTTACCCAGTGTGCCTGTGATAATATCCACCCTGCCCATCACATTCCTATACTCATGCACACCACGCCCCGTTCTTCCAATAAAACCGGTTGCATGGCATTCATCCGACATTACGAGTGCATCATATTTTTCAGCCAGTTCACAGATTCTGTCAAGCTGCGCTATAGTGCCATCCATGGAGAACACTCCGTCCGTGACAATGATTCTGCTTCTTGCAGATGTGGCTTCTTTCAGTTTTTCTTCCAGATCATGCATATCATTGTGCTTGTAGCGAAGGCGCTGGGCCTTACAAAGGCGTATTCCGTCAATGATAGAGGCGTGATTCAATTCATCTGAAATAATGGCATCCTGCTCGTTGAACAGAGGTTCAAAAACACCTCCATTGGCATCAAAGCATGCTGCATAGAGGATGGCATCATCCATTCCTAGAAAATCAGCAATTTTTTTTTCAAGCGTTTTATGCATATCCTGGGTGCCGCAGATGAAACGCACCGATGACATGCCGTAACCGTGCGTGTCAATAGCTCTCTTTGCGGCCTCAATCACCTTCGGATGTGAGGACAAACCAAGATAGTTGTTTGCGCAAAAATTGATAACTGTCTTTCCAGCATCTGTTTTAATCTCAGCACCCTGAGGAGTGGTGATAATACGCTCTTGTTTGTAGAGACCACTGCTTTGTATTTCCTCCAATTCTTTCTTTAATCTATCCTGAACGGTGTTATACATGTCATAGTGTTTTCCACAAATATACTAATGGCTTTTTTCCTGCTATACGGGAATAAAGCTATTGGCTTATCTTTCGCCCGAATTTTATATGCATACGGACAATCTGCTTATCATCGGAGCCTTGGGCCAGATAGGTTCAGAACTAACATCTGCACTGAGAAAAATTTATGGTGAACAGCACGTCATAGCTTCTGATATTGTAGAGAAGCGTACCCTTCGCAACTATGAAGGAATCTATGAACACCTGAATGTGCTGGACAAAGAGCGGTTAAAAATTATTGTGCGCAAATACAAAATCAATCAGGTATATCTGCTTGCTGCTATCCTTTCAGCTAGAGCAGAAGACAATCCGCATTTTGCCTGGAGACTTAACATGGAGAGCCTTTTTAACGTGCTGGAACTTGCACGTGATGGACTTATTCAAAAAATTTTCTGGCCAAGCTCCATTGCTGTTTTCGGACCCACCACACCACGCAGAAACACTCCTCAGTTTACCATCACCGAGCCCATTACGGCATATGGTATCAGCAAACTTGCTGGAGAGCGATGGTGTGCATATTATTTCCGCAAGTTCAGCGTAGATGTCCGCAGCCTGCGCTACCCCGGATTAATCAGCTACCAGACTCCTCCCGGTGGCGGCACTACGGATTATGCCGTGGATATTTTTTTTAAAGCCGTTCAATACAAAAGCTATACCTGCTATCTGAAAAAAAATACCTATTTGCCGATGATGTATATGCCAGATGCGATTCGGGCAACATTGGAACTGATGGCTGCCCCTTCAAGTCAAATTAAAATCCGCTCTGCATATAATGTGGCGGCTATAAGTTTTTGCCCCTCAGAATTGGCTGCTGAAATAAAAAAGCACATTCCGGAATTCAGAATAACCTATCAGCCCGATTTTCGCCAGGCTCTTGCCGACTCCTGGCCACAGAGCATTGATGATTCACCTGCACGTAAACACTGGGGCTGGGAACCATATTACGACTTGAAAAAGATGACAACCGATATGCTGAAAAACCTCCGGAAAACTTTACAGTGAGGTCTCCGGATTCCTGATATCTATTAGACTCAGTTATTCGGCTTTTATAGATTTCAAGAAAAGTTCAGTACCGTCACCATAGTCGGCAGGCACGGTAAACAGGGAGGTATCAGGTGTCATTTTTCGTATATTTTTTACCGAATATGAAAACACCACTTCCCCTTTATCATTTCTGGCTTCCACTTCCAAGGGTAAGCCATTGTATCCTGCTGCAGATAAAGCAGCAATGATACCTTTGGAGCGCAACACCTGCGGCAAACTTCCTTCCTCCATGCGTAACTCATCTGTGATCCAACAGTAGGTTGTTTGCTCAGAGGATTCCAGTTTTATCCGGTAGCACTGCTTGCCGGCAATAGTTTTGGTTTCAGGCAGTTTTACCGCTACAGACCCGATGAGTTGTTCTTCGGGAGTCAATGCACTCTGAGGAATAGTGTACACCGCATTTTCGTTCCCGATACGTGTGAGTAAATAGATATTAGGGTCATTTTTTTTGAACAACAGCACAGACTGATAAGGCTTTCCGTCCGCCACTCCTGAAATCTCAAAACGACTGTTGCCATTAAGGGTATACCAGGTAACTGTAGATTGATCTTTTGTCTGGCTCAGGTAAGAGCTGAACTCTATTACGCCTTCAAAAGTTTGTCCCGAAACCGCAAATACCGGCATCAACGCCATCCAGAACAAAGTGTATATTACCGTTTTCATGTGCTTGTATGCTTAAGGACCCACCCTTCCTTTCAGAAAGGATGTATTATAATTATTGTCAGGAATATTTGTTGTAAAACCATTTCTCCTCACTGCGTATCCCGCATTACCCGGAGGAGGAATGGGCACCGGTATAGGCACGTTCAGATTGTTGACTACCGGAATAGTTACGGGCCCCACAAACGGAATGTTTACCGTGAGCAGCACGGACAGGGTTACCTGAAATGCGCCCACCGTTCCGGGGAATCCATAGGCACCGCCATCTCCGCCAAAAGCATTAGGATTAATGCTGATACTTACAGGCCCCTGCGTGGTAGAAATAGGCACTATCAGGAGTCCGCCTTTACCGGGCACACCATACTGGCCGCCTGTGCCTCCGGTTCCTGGAAAGTAAAAAGTTAACCCCACAATGTTGGGTATGTTGCCACCCGCACTGCCACCGGCACCGCCACCGCCACCGGCACCAATAAGAATACCCAGAGTTATGTTAATCACCGGTATATTGTAACTCAAACCAAAGGCCATAGCATTACCTCCCCCGCCACCTCCATAGATGTTAAAGTTGTTTTGTATTGTAGTATTCGCTGTCAGGTAGATAGCATCTCCGCCATCAAAGCCTGCCCCTGTCCATCCGTTTGCCGGATCCGTAGCTATGCCTCCATCCCCGCCTTTGCCGAGAATGTTACCGTTATTGACGATAGCCACAAACGAGCCTGCCGGCAAAGTGCCCGTGGTAAAGGCCGGCAGGGATGCAGATACAGAAGTAACATCCACACCGGCTGTAACGGTAGCTACCACGCATACCGGGCTATTTGTTGGCGCTCCAGGGTAGGTATTATATAAGTCAACTGCAAGGTTGTAATTGGCAATACTATTGTTCACAACAAGCTGGTAGCAGGGGGTAAGGGTAACTGAAAAGATGAAGTTTTGAAAGTAAGATCCGCACAGCATCTGAATTATTACCGGATAGGTACCTGCCGGTGTAAAAGGGGTTACTTTAATGGTAACCGTAGCTGTACCGGAAGAAAATTGAGGATTGGGCGTGATGTTAACCGTCATGCCATTGGGCAAAGTACCCAGCACAGCAAAAGCTATGTTCTGAGGCGTACCGGCATTTTGATTGATGGTAAGCTGAATATTTACCGAGTCGGTTTGCGTGCGGTCTATCGTATCGGCAATTGAACTGGCGCTTACCGTAAAATAGCAGGCATTGCAATTTTCCTGATATACATTAAGCCAGCATATTCCGTTCCAGTATTGTATGGTGGAATCTTCTTCGTTGAAGATGGTCAATCCGAAAGCAGGATTGGGGATGGCATTCCGTTCTGCGGTTGTCATTCTTGGCCACAGGAAACCTTTGTCCCTGGATTCCACATGCAGAATAGCTGAAGAATCCGGATAAAGGATATTGATACCTACCTGCTGGGCATAGACGAGACCACTGCAGGTGATGTAAAAAAACAAAAGAGCAACTTTTACAGCCGGCTTGTTCATTTTTACTCGCAAGTTATTCAGATGTAACTATGGTCTGCCTGAGCCTATAATCCTGAGCTAAGCACATTCAGCATGAAACCGAGCAAAGATACAGATTTCTAACTCAAGAAAATGTCCAAATTTAGTGTGTGAAGCATCCTAAGAAGATAATGTGTTCTACATACGCGGCTCAAAGATTTCCGGAGCTGAAAGGCAAAGGGAGCAGGTCTGCTGCAGAGTTCAGAACGTAAACCGTTTGGTCGGATCCGTCAAGAACTATACGTATTGGATGGTTCTGACGCAATTCGGCTTCCAGCAGTGCCTGCCTGCACATCCCGCAGGGAGAGATAACCTTTTGGGGATGCTTTTCAGCCGAGGTAATAGCAATTGAGATAATCGTTCCATTAGGTGCAAGGACCGAGCGTGCAGCCAGTGCAATTCTTTCAGCACATATGCCGAGAGGGAAGGCAGCATTTTCCTGATTGCTGCCCCGCACTATTTGTCCATCGGACATACGAATGGCGGCCCCGACCTGAAAACGTGAATAAGGAGCGTAAGCAAGGCTCAGTGCCTGCCTGGCCTGCAGGAGTGTCTGTCGGTCTTCTTCCGGCAACTCCTTTTCGGCATATATCCTGACTACTGTTTGAATTTCAAGATGGTTCATGATTAGCTTTGTTTGTCGAGTTCAGAGACTAAAGCTAAAGCAATCAGATGAAACAAATTCTATTACTGGGTGCTGGAAAATCCAGCAGCGTACTCATAGAGCAGCTTATTACGGAAGCCGAAAAAGAAGACCTGAAGCTGGTAGTAGGGGATCAGCATCCTGCAAACATCAAACAGTGGGTCAGTGCTTCCGAACGTCTGGAAATTATACAAGCCGATGCTTCAGATGGATCCATTTTGAAACCGCTTATACACAACGCTGACCTGGTAATCTCCATGCTGCCGGCTCACATGCATCCGGCTGTGGCGCGCCTGTGTCTGGAGGAAAAACGTCATCTACTCACTGCCTCCTATGTCTCAGAAGAAATGCAACAGCTACATCACCCAGCTGTTGAGCACGATTTGATTTTTCTCAACGAAATGGGTGTAGACCCGGGAATAGACCACATGTCAGCAATGGAGGTCATTCATCGCATTCGCGCTGCGGGCGGAACGATGACGGCCTTTGAAAGCTTTACCGGAGGATTGCTGGCTCCTGAGAGCGAGAAAGATAACCCCTGGAAATATAAGTTTACCTGGAATCCGCGTAATGTAGTACTGGCAGGACAAGGAACCGTTAAATTTCGCCAGGAAGGCAAATACAAGTATATTCCCTATCACCGTTTGTTCAGACGCACCGAGGTTATTCAAATACCCGGCTATGGATACTTTGAGGGTTACGCAAACCGGGATTCCCTGAAATATCTGAGTGCATACAATCTGGAGGAAGTGAAAACCATCTATCGCGGCACCTTGCGCAGACCTGGCTTTTGCCGCACATGGAATGCGTTTGTTCAGCTTGGCGCCACCGATGATTCCTTTATTATGGAAGATACCGAGGAAATGACCTATCGGGAGTTTATCAACTCCTTTTTGTACTACGATCCTATAGCACCTGTAGAGTTAAAGCTGGCTCACTATATGAACTGGGATATTGATTCAGAAGAAATGCACAGGCTCAGATGGCTGGGTATATTTGAAAACAAAAAAGTGGGTCTGAAAAATGCTACTCCCGCACGCATTCTGCAAAAAATACTGGAAGATAAATGGACGCTGGAAAAAGAAGACAAAGACATGCTGGTGATGTGGCATAAGTTTAACTATCGCATCGGAGAAGAAGACAAAGAGCTGCATGCTTACCTTGTTGTGAAAGGGCAAGATCATATCAGAACCTCTATGGCTCAAACGGTAGGATTACCGGTAGCCCTGGCTGCCCGTTTAATTCTGAGTAATAAAATAAAAGCCCGGGGTGTGTTGATACCAACTCTCAGAGAAATCTACGAGCCCGTGTTGTCAGACCTGCGAAAACTGGGCATTTCCTTTCAAGAGATGCAGATAAAATGAGTAAAACAAAGAAACTGCTCCACATCTTGTTATGGTTTCACCTTTTGCTGATTGCCATATCCATGGGGCTGGGTTTCTACATTTTTAAAATGCTGCCGGAAAAAATGTACCTTCAAAACATGCCCTATTCGCCATACGATGCTGCCATAGTGCCGGGCGTTCCTTATGATGGCAAGCAGCTGAGTGCGTTGATGCGTGCACGTATTTTATGGGCATGCCTGCTTTATCAAAACGGACAGGTAAAAAATCTGATTTTTTCCGGCAGTGCGGTGTATACGCCTTATGTAGAAGCTGAAGTGATGGCGGCATATGCCCGGGCACTGGGCGTGAAGGAAGAACATATTTTTACGGAAACACGCGCTGAACACAGCACGGAGAATGTGTATTATTCCTACCAACTTGCCAGGCAGCAGGGATTTGAGAAGACAGTGCTAACCACTGACCCCGTTCAGACGTTCTTTTTGCTTTTTTTCATCAGGCAACGTAATCTGCCCGTAAAGGCATTACCGATAGACTATAAAAAACTGAAAAAATTCAGTCCTCAAATCCCGCAGCCGGACGTCTCATCTGCCATACGTGAAAATTTTGTTGCCCTGCCGGAGCGGGAAAACTGGCTGCAACGTTTTTGCGGGACCCTCGGTCTCAGAATGGATAACTGACACCCTACCCAACCACCTTCATACCATCCTCTTCAATGAGCTTGCCATCGGCACAGCGGATAATGCGGGCAGGAAATTTTTCAATAATGTAATAGTTGTGTGTTGCCATCAGGACGGCTGTGTGCAATTCCCTGTTGAGCCGCAGCAGCAGTTGCATGATATCATCGGAAGTATCCGGATCAAGATTGCCGGTAGGCTCATCGGCCAAAATGAGCGGAGGATGGTTCAGTAAGGCTCTGGCGATGGCTACCCGCTGCTGCTCGCCTCCCGATAGCTCATGGGGAAAGCGAAAGCCCTTTGTTCGCAAACCAACCTGCGTTAATACCTCATTTATTCGTTCCTGAATCTGTGCCTTGTCTTTCCATCCGGTTGCCCGCAGGGCAAAGATAAGATTATCTGACACCGTGCGATCCATCAGCAGCTGAAAGTCCTGAAAAACAATACCCAGCTTCCGTCTCAAATAAGGCACCTGACCAGGCTTTAGCTTCTTCAGGTCAAATCCTACAACCTGCCCTTCCCCCTGCTGAAGCGGTAAATCTCCATAAAGGGCTTTCATCAGACTGCTTTTGCCACTTCCGGTTTTTCCAATGAGATAAACAAACTCACCCTTATGCACATGCAGGTCAACCCCATTGAGCACAAGTGTTTTCCCCTGAAAAATGCAAGCGCCCCTCAAGTCAATTAAATTGTCACCGGATTCCATACCTCAGGCTTAAAGGCCAAAGTTAGTGACACGAACTCATGCCGCGGGAGAAGTTATACACAACAGGAATCAACACGACATTAACTCCTGAGCAGAAAGATAATTACACCAATAAGAATGACCACAAATCCTCCAATGAGAAAAGTGGCAATTTTGACACCTTCGCGGTATTCTTTCGCCCGGTCTTCCTTAATAATTTCATGGATGATGTTTCTGACTACGAGCAGTGCACGGGCAAAAGCGGTCTCATTCTTGATGATATAATCTTTTACTCCGTAATCATAACACGTAACGGCTACCTCCAGCTTATCCTGGTGAGACATCATGACAACAGGAATTTCAGGGCGGGTATGCTTCAGTTTTTTGAGTATTTCCACACCATTAGGTGCGTCATCGCTTATCCCGTCAAAATAGTAATCAAGAATAATGATATCTGGATTTTCGTTGAGCCGGTTGAGACACTCCTGCCCATCGGTGATGGTTTCAATTGCCACTTCATAGGGCAGGTGCTTGGATAAATGTTCTTTCAGCAGTAACAGATGTTTTTGGTCATCATCCACAAGAAAAACTTTGAAACTACGACCCTTATATTTTCCCATAACAATTGTATTTTATAGAAAAATACCAAACCCTTTTGTAAAATCAAAGAAACCGGATTTTTCTTTTGCAGAGTGTTGGGGTTTTCACCTATTGAATAACTACCACATACGTATTGCCGCCATAAGTCAGGGTAGCAGTCATATCGCAGGTGCCATCGCCATAATCAATATCTGCCACATGAGTGCCATCAACCTGCATAGCCACCTTGCCCTGTACAAGCCAATAACAGCAGATTTTCTTCACCAGCGGCTGGGTTATGTCCAGACGAAAGGTGTGTCCGTCACTGGTTACTCCTGTTCCGTATCCGGTGATTTCGTAGATATCATCACACACACTCAGCCACCCCAGAGGCACCCATTTGGTATCTTCGCCCGCTACCCATACGTTGGTTCGGGTTGATTGCCAGCTAATAATTCCCCCGTTGGGTTTTGTTATGGTTCCGTTTACATCCACGGAAAACTCCAGATGCCCATTGCCATTACGCCCTTTATTAACGATGATATGGGTGCCGTCCAGACGATAGTTATTTACATAATAGTTATCTGTAGAAACGATCACCGAGTCACCGGCTTGTGAATAGGGCCCTTTAAACACACATTGAATGACGCCCTTTCTCACCGTGCCGTACATGTCGGTGCACCCGGAGCCAAAATCAATAGATAGGGTCATGGGGAAACCGCCAGCGGTAGTATTCAGTGTAACCACTGCACAGGTATCCAGCGAAGAAAGGTAAGTATAGGAGGTTTTGCCCACCTGGTCATTATACTGACCGTTTTTTGATTCGTGATCAACCACCTTAAAAACGTCTTCACTGACAGACTCAGCGATAGCAGATTCTTCTGCCAGCAGACGGTAATCCGCCTTGTCTTTTTTGCAGGAAGTCCACAGGAAATACATAAAGGCAATCAGTCCACAGATGCGAATTGTTTTATACATGATTTATCTTTTTACATCAAATTTAATAAAAACACCACAGGAGGCTTGTTATATCTTTGTGCGGCTTGGAAACCATAAAAACAAAGCACACTACCATTTATCTTTCAGATACGCTGAAAGACCTTTCCCGCCTCATCAGGCCATACAGGGAGATAGTCCTGCTATGTGACGAAAACACACGGGCGCTCTGCCTGCCAGCCTTATTACATGATGTACCCAAACTCCGTTCAGCACTGATTCTGGAAATACCGTCCGGAGAAGCTTATAAAAACATTGAAACCTGCAGTCAGCTTTGGAGCACCGCCCTGCAGGAAAATATCAGCCGGGAGGCTCTGTGGATCAATGTGGGAGGAGGCGTAATCTGTGACCTGGGAGGTTTTACCGCTGCTACCTACAAAAGAGGAATCCGTTTTATCAACATACCTACCACCCTGCTGGCGCAAATAGATGCTACCGTGGGCGGCAAGCTGGGCGTGGATCATAATCACGTAAAAAATGCAATAGGATTGTTTCAGGAGCCGGCATTGGTTTTTATAAACCCTGTTTTTTTAAAAACCCTGCCGGATGCCGAAGTGTACAGTGGCTTTGCCGAAATGCTCAAACACGCTCTTATCGCGTCTGAAATCCAGTGGAATGCGTTAAAAAAAACCAACCCCCTCCGCATTGGTAAGCACTTACATCTTATCCGCGAATCCCTTTTAATCAAAAAAAACATTGTAACTAAAGACCCCCTGGAACGGAATCTAAGGAAGGTGCTCAATTTCGGCCACACATTAGGACATGCCCTGGAAAGCGCAGCTCTGTCTGCAGGCAGGCCTCTGCGTCATGGACATGCCGTTGCTCTCGGTATGCTTATGGAGGCCTACCTGTCAAACAAAAAGATGGGTATGCCCAAAGCGCAGCTTCATCAGGTTCAAAATACTATTCTGAAGCACTTTTGTGACTACTTCAGTGAAGATTTAAAAGAAATGAACTGGAAGGCGTGGATAACCCATGATAAGAAAGCCGCTGCAGGCAGCCTTAACTTTACGCTGTTACATTCCATCGGAAATCCGGTCATCAACGTCAACTGTGCAATGACGCTTGTGGAGGAAGCGGTGGATGTTGTTTGGCAGCTGATATGAGATATCTTATTCACAAAAATGACAAATCGCTCACCGGTGAAATTAACCTGGACGGATGCACTGAGATTACAAACCGCCTGCTGATTATTAAGGCCCTTACCAGCGGTTTCTTTGATTTAAAAAACTACTCCTGCTCTGAGGAATCACAAAGGCTGCTGAATCTTATCAACTCAAATGACAAAGTGCTGAATGCAAATGACAGCGGGTCTTCCCTTCGATATCTGCTGGCATTTCTGGCTATGCATGAAGGAGAAATTGTTTTAACCGCCTCTGACCGTCTTTTGGATTATCCGATAGAACCGCTGGTAAGCGCTCTGCATACACTCGGTGCTGATATTCGCTACATCGGAAAGAAACACTACCCTCCTGTATATATCCGCGGCAAAATGCTTAAGGGCAAACTGATAGACCTGGATACAACCCTCAGCAGCCACTTTGCCACGGCATTGATTTTAATTGCTCCCTTGCTGCGCAATGGTCTGATTATCCGCATGAAAGGCAACAACCTGCATCGTTCTGAAATTGAATTAACTCTTCACATTCTTCGTCACTTTGGTATTCGCTATGAATGGTCACAGAACATGATCAGCATAGCCCGGCAAGACTACGAACCACACCCCTATACTGTGGAGGCAAGCTGGAAATGTGCTTCCTTCTTTTATCAGCTTGCCACCCTTTCAGACCACGTGGACATCCGGCTCAACGGCCTGCATCGCATCAGCCTGCAGAGCGATGCCGCTATCGTGAAAATCATGGAACAGTTTGGCGTGGCGACCACCTTTACCGAAAACGGAATACGTATTACAAAAAAGCAGGCAGTGCGGCCACGTGTTTTTGAATACAATTTCCAGCAATGCCCCGAGCTGGCACCCATGATGCTGGTTACCTGTGCTGCTTTAAATTTGCCTGCCAGATTCAGCGGAGTGCCCTATTTTAAGAACTATGGCTTTGATTCCATGAGCCTGGTGCAAAATGAACTTTCTCTCCTGGGAGCAGAAGTACATCGCGATGACCTTCGGATAACTTTATCTTCTGCAGATGGCATCCGCACAAGCGATATCGTTTTGAAAACCCATAATGACTATCGTGTATCATTGGCCCTCCTTCCATTGGTCATGCTGCAGGGAGAGCTACTGCTGGATGATGCTGAAATAATAAAGAGTTCTTTTCCCCTGTTGTGGCAGCAGCTGCCACAACTTGGATTAAAAGCGGAACCCCTGGAGGAAATCGCCTACCATACACTTTAAAGAAAGCGGTTACTATAGCTGCAGTTATCCGCGGTATCATAGTTTTACAAACAAAGAACTCCCCGAAAGTCCGGCTCCGCTGTATACGCGTAGAAAATATATTCCCTTTGGCAAACCGCCAACGGATAAATGCATCCGCATCCGATCCGGAGAGAAAGCGGCAACAGGAGCTGCCACTACGTGGCCGATAGCATCGGTAACCGTTGCACAACTCCTTTCTTGAAAAAAAATTAGTTTTTGTATGTCTAATATGACCTCATTAGATGCGTTTGAAGCGCATCTTTTTTCACTTGATTTTTTCTGATATGTTTTTTCGGGCGTTGATAGTTCAATTATCAGGCGATACCCTATCATACAGGTTTACCTGATACATCATTTTCGGGGTAATATCCTTGCGTCCTTGCATGAAGTACATGTACAAGACAAGGTTTTAACTACTCTAGTAACGGAAGAAAGTTATTAACTATATTTGGTAAGTTGTGCAACAGGTATAGCGGTTTGGCGTAATGCGGGGTGAAGTGCTTAAATTCAAGTTCAGTTTTCCAACTGGGCTTTAGTGCTGGGTTGACAGTTTTAAGCTCCGAAATCCGCCACTGCGCCAAGCGGCAAACCGTTGGCAGCAAGTGTAAAGGACGACACCACAACCATAAGCAAGACAACTGAACATTAAACTTTGAAATCTTGACCAAGCAACGGACAGACTAATTCGCTATAACTCGACACAGACCTACTTGCCGACAATCATGCCAACCCAGTAGTTTTAAAAATTTTTTCCACCGCACATTTTAAAAAATAATTTTCTGCCTGCCCTCATTTTGGACATTTGGTTTTGCCCGACATCCTGATAGCTATCGGGACCGACCCTTCGCAAAACCAAACGAGCCAAATTTCCCAACCGCACCATGGCGGTTTCAAAATAAAAGATATATTTGACAAATCTGTCCAAAACAATTTGTCTAAATGAGCAAAATAACATTCGGGGATTACATCAGGAAACGAAGAAAAGAAAAGGAACTTCCATTACGGAAGGTTGCTGCCCATCTCGACATTGACACTTCAACATTAAGTAAAGTGGAAAGAGGTGAACGACCAGCTTCACCGGACTATCTAAGACCATTGGCAGAGATACTTGAACTGGACTTAAAAGAAGTTCAAACAAATTTCATTGCTGACAAAATCAACAAAGACTTTGGAGGTTTGGAACATTTAAGCGAAGGACTGAAAGAGGCAGAAAAACAGATAAAAAACAAAAAGAGATAATGTCATCTAAATTTTTTACAAATAACAGCGAACGAAGCATGTTCGAGAAATTCAAAGGAATTATCGAACACATGAAAGACTTATATGCTTTTCATGCGGTTGTTGGTTACTTCCGTTCTTCGGGTTACTTCGCTTTACAACCATACCTTAAAGACTTAAAAGAAATCAAAATATTAGTCGGCATCAATGTTGACCAAATGTTTGCCAAATCGCAACGCAAAGGACTTTTATATTTCGGAGACGAAGAAAAAACAAAAGAGGAATTTTTGAAATGGTTTATTCAAGACATCAAAGAAGCCAAATATTCTGAAGAAGTTGAAAAAGGTATTTTACAATTCGTGAACGACTTGATTGACGGACGAATTGAAGTAAGGGCACACAACTCAAAAGCCATTCATGCCAAGTTCTATTTGTTTTTACCCGAACATCACAGCGAGCATTCAGATGGTTGGGTTATCATGGGTTCATCTAACCTTACAGAAGCAGGACTTGGAATCAAAAAATCACCGAACTATGAATTGAATATCGCTTTGAAGGACTTTGACGATGTTCAGTTTACCAAAAAGGAGTTTGTTGAATTATGGGAACATTCAACCCCGATTCTACCTGCCGACATTCAAGCTTTCAAACAAAAAACACATATCGGGCAGACTTTCACGCCTTATGAACTTTACATCAAATTTTTAATTGAATACTTCGGTAAAAACATAGACTACGACCCGGACACGGTTGGAGATTTACCGAAGACTTATAAAAAACTTTCTTATCAGATTGATGCCGTAAACCAAGGCTTTCAAATGCTGATGGAACACAATGGCTTTTTCCTTTCTGACGTGGTAGGTTTAGGTAAAACCGTTGTTGCAGCTATGATTGCCAAGCGGTTTTTAATTGCCAATGGCTCATTGAACACTAAAATATTGGTGGTGTTTCCGCCTGCATTGGAAAAGAACTGGAAAAACACATTCAGGCTTTTCGGTATTGACCGACACACCAAATTTATTACCAACGGACGATTGGATAAAATTGTAAATGGTGATGATTTGAACTATTGGGCAAAAGAGGATTATGATTTGGTTTTGGTTGACGAAGCACACCGATACAGAAACCACACTTCGCAATCATTCGGATTGCTCCAACGAATTTGCAAAGCACCAAGAAATGGCGAAGGCTTAGTACCGGGAAAAAAGAAAAAAGTCATTCTTATTTCTGCTACACCGCTTAACAACCGGCCGCAAGATTTATATTATCAGTTGCTTTTGTTTCAAGATGCAAGACGAAGCACCTTACCCGTAACCAACTTGCAAAGTTTCTTTGGGCCAATCATTCGTGAGTTCAGAGAAATTATGCAACAAGACCAACCGAACATTGAACGCATCAGAGAACTTTATTCAACCATTCGTGAAAAAATCATTTCTCAAATAACAGTTCGCAGAACAAGACGAGATTTAATGAACTATCCTAAATACATTGAGGATTTAAAAGCACAAGGTATTGTGTTCCCCGAAATTGCACCTCCCAAGCCAAAGATTTATGAGTTTGATGCCAAGTTGAGCAAATTGTTTTATCATACCATTTTCTACCTGACAGACGATGATAAAATTCAATATTACCGCTATCAGGCTATCAAATATTTGAAACCTGAATTAAGAGAAAACTATTACGAACAAGCGATTTTAGTTTCTCAATCGTTGGCAGGTATCATGAAAACTTTAATGGTAAAAAGGTTAGAAAGCAGCTTCACCGCTTTTAAATCATCATTAAAGAATCTTACTACTGCCACAGGCAGAATGATTGAAATGTTTAACAAGGGCAAAGTTTTAATTGCTCCCGACTTGCGTGTGAACGACCTGATGGAAAAGGGTTTCAGCATTGAAGATTTGGAAGTGATGATTCTTGAAATGAGTGCTGAAAATCCGAGAAACTATGTTTTCAGTCCTGATGATTTTGATAGTGGTTTTATTGATGGCTTGCGTAAAGACCATTTGCTTTTGCAAGAATTGGTAAAAGAATGGAGCAAAGTGGAACAAGACCCAAAACTGGATACATTCTTAAAAACACTTAAAGACGAATTGCTTAATCCAGAAATCAACCCAACAGGCAAGTTGGTAGTATTTACGGAAAGCACCGATACAGCAAATTACCTGACCGAAAAAGTTGAAGCCTTCCTTAAAACTAAAGTTTTGAATGTTTCGAGCGACAATCGAAGCAAGATTTTTGAAACCATTCAGGAAAATTTTGATGCTAACTACATTGGAGAGAAAAAGAACGATTACAACATCATTATTACAACCGATGTATTGGCAGAAGGGGTGAATCTGCACCGTGCGAATGTTATTGTAAACTATGACACGCCTTGGAATGCAACCCGACTGATGCAACGCATTGGACGTGTAAACCGAATTGGAAGCGTAGCGGGTGTTATTTACAACTACAACTTCTACCCATCTCAACAAGGCGATGAAGAAATTAAACTATACAAAAATGCCTTAATTAAACTGCAAGGTTTTCATACTGCTTTCGGTGAAGACGCAAAAATTTATACACACGAAGAAATGTTAGAGCAGTTTAAATTATTCAACGAAGGTTTGCCGGATGAGGAAGACAAGCGACTGCATTACTTGCGTTACATCCGTGAGTTTAAAGACAACAATCCGAAAGAATTTAAACGCATCAAAGCATTTCCGTTAAAGGCAAGAACAGCAAGAAATAATAAGTATGCTCAAAAAGCAGACACACACGGTTCAACAGTAGTGTTTCTGAAATCGCCTTATAAAATGGAATTTTATCAAATTACCGAAAAAAACAAAGTAAATCCATTGACCTTTTTAGAAGCGGCACAAATTTTTGAAGCACAATCAACAGAACCATCTTTTGCATTGCCTGAAAATCATTACGACCATGTTCAGGCAGCCTTGAAAGCATTTGAAGAAGACTTTTTAGGTGGAACAACTGAAAAAGTTACAGCCACCGACAAAGCCGATGCAAACACCAAACAGGCTTTAAAGTTTCTGCGTGACTTTAAAGCCATTACACACCAGGCCATTGTAAAAGAAATCTGCCAAACCTTGCAACCCATTGTTGAAAGCGGCACTTACACGCCTTTGGCAAATGAGTTGAAAAAGCTAAGTCAGAAGTTTTTCAGCAAACGAGAAATTACCACTTCGCAAGTGGACAGTTTATTGATTGCCTTGGCAAAGAAATACGATGCTTTTACCAGTGACGAAGAAGAAACCAAACTGGAAGAAATTGACACCAACATTGCACCTGAAATTGTGCTATCAGAAACTTTTATTGAATAATGGACAAAAAAACATTACAAAATAGCATACTCGAAAAAGCATATCAACCTGAAAAATGGTTGGATGTGATGAAAGAATATTTTGGCGCAAAGAAATTTCACCAAAAACCTCAACCTGTTTCATTACCAAGCAATGAAATTGCTCATAGTGCCGTTGAGTTGGGTAGTTTTTACACCGCTGATGAACGCATTGTTGGCATTTATGAGGTGAAACTAACCGATAAAGCACTGATAGAACGCAACCGTGTTGGACTAAGAAACCTTTTTAAATCTATTATCCGTTATGACCTTGATGCTGCTTTAATTGTTTACATACAAGCAAAGAAATGGCGTTTCAGTTATGTGAGTGAAATTAGAACGGCAGAAGGGAAAAAAGAAACCGAGCCGAAACGCTACACTTATCTTTTTGGCGAAGGGGAGAGTTGCCGTACAGCAGCCGAACGTTTTGACAAACTAAAAGGAAAGCCGATTTATCTCAATGATTTATTTGAAGCCTTTAGCGTTGAAAAACTAAACAAGGACTTCTTTAAAACCTATAAAGAGTTTTACGAAAAGTTTTGGAAATACCTTGCAGCACATAAACATTACAGCAAGCTATTAAGCGATAAACGCTACAAAGACGATGAAGTAAAACGAGAAAAGCCCATTCGTGATTTTACAAAAAAATTATTAGGTAGAATTGTTTTCCTTCAATTTTTGCAGAAAAAAGGTTGGATGGGCGTTCCCGCCAAAAACACTGATTGGAAAGGGGGCGACATTAAATTTCTTCAAACTCTGTTCGCCAATAGCAAAAACAAATCTGTTTTCCATAGTAAGGAATTAAGAACCTTATTTTTTGAAACACTGAACCAAAAACGTACAAACAACATTGCAACTGCCTTGCTCGGAAAGGATATTAAAATCCCTTACCTCAATGGGGGTTTGTTTGAAAAAGACATTTCCTATTCAAATGACATTGATTTTCCGGAAGATTATTTTGCCAATTTGCTCGACTTTTTTGAGCAATACAACTTTACCATTGACGAAAACGACCCCTATGACAGCGAAGTAGGTATTGACCCTGAAATGTTAGGGCACATTTTTGAAAACCTGCTGGAAGAAAACAGAGAGAAAGGCGCCTTCTATACTCCGAAAGAAATTGTGCATTACATGTGTCAGGAAAGTTTAATTGAATACCTGCACACTCAATTGCCCAACTACAATAAAGCCGATTTTGAACTGCTGGTAAGAAATAATCAGGTTTCTGGTGCATTTGCAGATTACAAAACAGCCAATGAAATAAACAACAAACTAAAGGCGGTAAAAATTTGCGACCCCGCCATTGGTTCGGGCGCTTTTCCTATGGGTTTACTCAAAGAAATTTTTGAGTGCCGCAGGGTATTGTATGGCTACTTAAAAACCAACGAAAAATTCGACCCTGCACAAATAAAAAAAGACATCATTCAACAAAACATTTATGGGGTTGATATAGAAAACGGTGCTGTAGAAATTGCCCGTTTGCGTTTTTGGTTGGCATTGGTGGTAGATGAAACCGAACCACAACCCTTGCCAAATTTAGATTACAAAATTATGCAAGGCAATAGTTTGTTGGAATGCTTTGAAACGGTGGATTTGCAAAACCTAATCAATGCCGATGATGATGTGATGGTGGAAGAAAAAAAGCAACTCACATTTGGCCATGAATTTGAAGCTCCTAACAGGGAGTTGACTGTTTTCTCCAAAGCAAACAAAGAAGAACTATTTACACTCATTAAGAAATACTTTGACCCCGATGAGTGGGAAAAACAAACCAGTGAAGTAGTTGACAAAGCGGTGGTAAAGCGTCAAATCAATGATTTTGTTGAAGGAAAAATCCACGCCTCTATTCTAAAATGCCAAAGAGATTTAAGTAAGAAAATTAACGCTGCTGAAAAGAAATGGGAGGCTGCAGGCAAAACCGACCATAGTAAATTCAACCAAAAATCGAAAGAGTATAAACAATACTTAGAATGGAAAAAGCAGTTAGAAGAACTGGATGCCGTTGAAGAAAAATTAGTTGCTCTACAAAAAACAGATGATAAACCCTATTTCTTATGGCATTTGTGGTTTAAAGATGTATTTGACAAAGGAGGCTTTGACATTGTAATCGGTAACCCGCCTTATATCCAACTCCAAAAAGAGGGCGGCAAATTAGCCCAGGAATTACAAAACCAACATTACCAAACTTTTGAACGCACGGGCGACATCTACACCCTTTTTTACGAAAAAGGCATACAACTGCTTAAACCGGGCGGACATCTTACCTACATAACTTCCAATAAATGGATGCGGGCAGGCTATGGCGAAAAAACCCGTGCCTTTTTTGCAACATACAACCCTATTAAATTGATTGACTTAGGCGGTGGTATTTTTGAAAGTGCTACCGTTGATACCAACATTTTAATCATTCAAAAAGCCCCCAACCAAAACCATTGCCAAGCCGCTGACCTATCCAAAACCCAACAAACAGACTTTGAAAACCTGACTTGGTACACCCTTAAAAATTTGGGCAAAGAAGCATGGACGATTGCTTCCGATATAGAGCAACGCATTAAAGCCAAAATAGAAGCCAAAGGAAAACCCCTCAAAGAATGGGATATACAAATTAACTATGGCATAAAAACAGGTTACAACGAAGCCTTCATTATAGATGGCAAAAAGAAAGACGAACTCATTGCCCAAGACCCCCGCAGTGCCGAAATCATCAAACCCATTTTGCGAGGCAGAGACATTAAACGCTACAAAGCCGATTTTGCCGATTTGTGGCTGATTGCTACTTTTCCTGCACTCAAACTCAATATTGATGACTATCCTGCCGTAAGAGATTATTTAAAAAGTTTTGGTAAAAAATTACACCAAACAGGCGAAGAATACATTGATGAAAATGGCGTAAAACAAAAAACCCGAAAAAAAACGGGAAATAAATGGTTTGAAACCCAAGACCAAATTGCCTATTACCAAGAATTTGAAAAAGAAAAGATTGTTTATCCTAATATGACTTTGTTTCTGCCTTTTATATTTGACGATAAAGGATATTACACTAATCAGAAATGCTTTATAATTACATCAGAAAAGATAAACTTAAAATTTTTAGTTGCATATTTTAATTCTAAAGTATCTCATCGTTGGATACGTCAAAATTGCCCTGAATTACAAGGGGGAACTAGAGAATTAAGTAAGATATTTTTTGAAAATATACCCATTCCACCTCTTTCCGAACCCGAACAACAGCCCTTTGTGGCGTTGGTAGAGCAGATTTTGTCAAAAAAGGAAAAAGGCGAAGACACCACAGATTTAGAGCAACAAATAGACTTATTAGTTTATCGCCTTTACGAGTTAAGTTACGAGGAAGTGAAAGTCATAGACCCTGAATTTGCATTGAGCAAAAAGGCGTATGAAGCTATTAAGTTAGAATAAAAATTTCTGTACTCTCTAAAATGGAACATCTAAAAATGATAATAGTATATGGCAAAAAAAGAAAACTGGGGTGGTTCTTGGACAGAGGAAAAACTAGAGGCTTTTGAAAAGTATGTAGAAGCATATTTAACCATAATGCATTCTACAAGAGAAAAATATAATGGATGGCCAAAAGAAATTATTTATTTTGATGGATTTGCTGGCAGTGGTTCAAGAATGGAAAACGATAATGATCAGATGTCAATGCAGAGTATTTTCAAAGATTTAGATATTCAAAAAGAAGAGGCGGAAGTGTATCAAGGTAGTAGTGAAAGAGTATTGTCATTAACTAAAAAGTTTGATAAATACTATTTTGTAGATTTGGATAATAGCGCATTACATAACTTAAAACAAAAATTGTTGGAAAAAAACTTGATAAACCGAAGTTGTTTTTTTCTAACAGGTGATGTAAATGAGGTTATTTGTGAATTTCTAAGTCAATGGAATAAAGATAAAGTGGCATTAGTGCTTTTGGACCCTTATGGCATGCAAGTAAAATGGAGTACCATACAAAAAATGAAAGACAAAAGAATTGATTTATGGATTTTGGTACCATCTGGGGTTATCATCAATAGGTTAATAGATAGAAATGGAAATCTTAAAAACATTGAAAAACTTCAAGAATATCTGGGAATGAGTAAAGAAGAGATAATGCAGAA
Organism: Chitinophagales bacterium; assembly: GCA_026003335.1. Taxonomy (NCBI): domain Bacteria; kingdom Pseudomonadati; phylum Bacteroidota; class Chitinophagia; order Chitinophagales; species Chitinophagales bacterium. Next base: position 990,642 of record BPHB01000001.1, read on the forward strand.
GTTTTATCAAAAAAAAGCCTCACAAAGCTTATTCGGAGAAATAGAAATTACTGAAAAGAAAAAGAATACTATTCACGTTATTGCTGAAACATATGTAGAAAAATTAAAGAAAATTTTTAAATATGTAACTGAAAAACCGCTTGAATTAAAAAACTCAAAAAAAGTGATAATCTATCATTTTATATTTGCTTCCAATAACAAGAGTGCTAAGAAAATTGCCGGTCAGATAATTGAATTGAAAATAAAAAAATAAAAAAAATGAATAATACAAAAATAGAATGGACTGAAATGACTTGGAACCCGACAACGGGCTGCGACAAGATTTCAGCGGGATGTAAGTTCTGCTATGCAGAAGTTATGGCAAAGCGTTTGCAAGCAATGGGCGTTGAGAAATACAAGAACGGTTTTGAAGTAACCATTCACGAAGATGAGTTACATGCTCCATATAACTGGAAAAAACCCAAAGTTATTTTTGTAAACTCTATGAGCGACCTTTTTCACAAAGACGTTCCGATTGGCTTTATTAGGAAGGTCTTTAAAGTAATGAAAGATAATCCACAACACGTTTTTCAAGTATTGACAAAGAGAGCGGACATTCTAAGATATTATGACAGTGAAGGCTGGTTGGAATGGACACACAATATTTGGATGGGCGTTTCAGTAGAGAATAATAAAGTAACCAAAAGAATTGACTTGCTTCGTGAGACAGGTGCAAGAGTTAAATTCCTTTCTTGCGAACCTTTAATTGGTCCAATTCCGAATATGAACTTAACAGGAATAGATTGGGTAATTGTAGGTGGTGAAAGCGGAAGAAAGCCAAGACCTATGAAAGAAGAATGGGTTACGGATATAAAAAATCAGTGTTTAAAAGCAGGCGTTGCCTTCTTTTTCAAACAGTGGGGTGGAACTAATAAAAAGAAAACTGGACGACTTCTAGAAGGCAAAACCTGGGACGAAATGCCCGAAATAGAACTACACAAAAGTATATAGATAAAAACAACCCACTAACACGAGTTTTCTTTCTGCACTACCTATCGGTCGCTTCAGGCGGGGTGACGTGAGAACACCGGTCAAGTTACTTTCCTCATCCGTGCAACAGCCCTTTGTAGCGTTGGTAGAGCAGATTTTGTCAAAAAAGGAAAAAGACGAAGACACCACGGCATTGGAGCGGGAAATAGACTTGCTGGTTTACCAGCTGTATGAATTAACGGAGGAGGAGATAAACATCATTGAAAATGCGATAGAATGAGTAAGGAGCAGAAAATGAATATCTGCAAATCGGTTTTCAATCGCCTGTATCGTCATGACCATCCTGTACGGGTAAATTTAAAAGGCATGAAATCCATACCGGAAATACGGATGATTGCAGGCTTAAACAACCCCGCATAATGCGCCAAATAGCAGTCACACACATACCACAGCCCCGCAAAGCAATTGCACCAACCAAAACTGTGGTAAGCGTTTGCCGCCTCTCTGCCTGAAATCCCTCCGCCTCCTTCATAAATATAATCACCCAGAAAGATGACTGCCTGAATATCATTTCTCTCAGCTATATGACGATAGGCGTTGTAGTAATCTCCATTACCATAACGCGCACAGGACGCCACTGCTACCCGTATTCTGAAGTTGTTGCCTGCAGGCAAGGTTTTGGTACGGCCTATTAGGGACTTTCTTCCATCATGTGCAAACTGATAGTAATACCAGGTATCAGGCTGCAATCCACCCACATCAACTTTTACTGTATAGTCAACTGAAGCATCCGTAGTGGCCGTTCCCTGATTTACGATCTGTGTCATGGATGTATCCGTAGCTATTTGCCAGCGCACGGTAAAGGACGATGAATCAGAGCGGGAAATACGTGTCCAGATGATAACCTTATCGCTGAGTGCATCACCGGAGGCAACCCCGTGAATAAAAGGCACCATGCGCGGATCGGGAATCTGTGCATACAGCATGGCCGAACAAGTCAGAGACAATACTGCGCATAAAGTATATTGCTTCATCTATGTAAGTAAGTTGTTATACAAAGATAAGATTTAAGTTGGGCGATGCAGGATTTAAGAAGTTACGATACTGTTAAGGGTGATTAAGAATTCATTCAGAATTAAAAATATTTGCCGCGCAGTAAAAACTCAGTAAGATAATGAGCAATGCCATCTTCCAGAGAATTAAATGGGCGCACAAAGCCCGCTTTGCGGAGCTTAGAGACAACAGCGCAGGTATTGTATTGATAGCTGTCTTTAATATCCTCTGGCATGTCAATGTATGTTACCTGTGCTTGCAGGTTCATGACCTGAATTATGGAGCTGGCGAGTTCATTAAATGTGCGCGCTTTACCTGTTCCCACATTGTAAATGCCGCTTTCGGGGCGCTGGCGGTAAAAAAACCAACAGACCTCCAGCACGTCTATCACGTAGATAAAATCCCTGAGCTGACCGCCATCGGGATAATCGGGATGATATGAGCGAAACAGCCTTATACAACGACTTTCAGAAACCTGCCGGAATGCATGGTAAATAACCGAAGCCATGCGACCCTTATGATATTCGTTGGGGCCATACACATTAAAAAACTTGAGTCCTGCCCAAAAGGGAGGATGCGTTTCCTGCATCAGTGCCCAGAGGTCAAAGGCATGCTTTGAACGGGCATACGCATTAAGCGGGTTGAGTCTGGGTAGCAAGGCATGTGCATCATCAAAACCGTGTTCTCCTTTACCATATGTTGCGGCCGAGGAGGCATAAATTAAAGGAATGCGGTATTCGGTACATTGTTCCCAAAGGCGCCTGGAATAATTCAGGTTAAGGCGCTCAAATATGGCCGTATCGGTTTCTGCCGTATCTGTTCGGGCTCCCAGATGAAAAATACATTCAACCAGACCATGGTTGCGGGAAAGCCAATCATGAAAGGCCTCACGTTCTACCTTCTCGGCTATTATTTTGCCTTCAAAGTTGGGTTTCTTATCAGGATTCCGAAAGCGATCCACGGCAACTATGTCGGTAATGCCCTGGCGGTTGAGAAACCCTGCCAGACAACTACCGATAAATCCTGCTGCTCCGGTTATTACGATCACGTTTTTTCAGTTCATTAAATCAACCTGCGGGGGTTATTCCTTGCCTAGTTTTTTCTTTATCTCCTGAGCAACTTTTTTTCTTTCCTCAGGGGTCATATTTTCCATGCCTTCCCTCATTTTTTTCAATTCATCTCTCAACTCAGGATTTCCTGCAATTGGACTCTGTTTGATATAGCCCTTCAGCGAAAACAGCTCATCGGCATTATTCCGTGCTTCCACTTTAAGCAAATCAAACCGGAGAGTCTGTTTTGCGTTCTGAATTCTGATTCTGGCAGGAAAGCCTTCTGCCCCGCTGGCCTTTAGGGCACTGATGAAGTTTTCGCGTCCCGTAAAAGGAGACTTCATTTTCATCAATTCATTATAGTTTTCTATAGCCGGGGTGAGCCAGAGCTCCTGTACATAGTCCTGTCCTTTTATTTTTACGGTGACCTGCTTTGTTTTATATCCATTCACCTTTGCCTTTCCGCCCATAATCACTTCATAGTCTGTTTGAGGATAGTCTTTCCATTCATCACTTGCCGCTACCGGTATTTCCGTGTAGCGCCTGGTTGAGGCATTGAGTGCATAGACTACCGACTTGTTGTCTTTCATAGCCAGATAGATAAGCACGGTATCAGCGCCATTATCTTTCATCCTCCATTCCGAACGGCTGTAGCCGTCCTGATAATAAAGAATCAGGCTGCCCCGTACGGCTGTATCTTTTTCTGAAGTGATAGTAAATTCTGCATAATAGCCTTGCGCCCTTAAAAGGCCCGTCATTGCACAAAGCAAAATAACAGTGAGAAGGCTCTTCATAAAAAGAATGTTTGCGTTAAAGTTAACGGTAAAAATATTTTACCCTAAATGAGCACAGCAATTAATGCCCTCTCATGAAGTGGATAAATCTGCTCGTCTAACCGCTAACCATAAAAAGGAATGCTTAGTTTTGGCCAACAAATATTTATTTATGAAGAGCACCCATTTCCCCTTTATGAAAAGCGCTGAAGAATTGCAGGAACCAGGAGGTGATTTTCTGGAGAAATTATACGATCTGGTGAGATTTGAAAAACAGTTCCTTGAACAAAGAAAGGTATTTCTCTGGGGCCCGGTTACGGATGAATCAGCAGCTCACGTGGTAAATCGTCTGCTATATCTGGAAGCCAATTACCCAGGCAAAGACATCACGCTCTATATAAACAGCCCAGGTGGAATTGTTACTTCAGGCATGGTTATCCTGGATACTATGAAACTGATAAGCGCTCCTGTAGCAACGGTATGCATGGGACTGGCAGCCTCCATGGGTTCATTAATCTTGTCTGCCGGAGAAAAAGGCAAACGCTATATATGGCCCCATGGGCGGGTGATGATTCATCAGCCCAGCATTGGCGGCACCCAGGGTACGGCTTCAGACCTGGAAATCACGGCCCGTGAAATACGCAGAACCAAGGAACTGGGCGCCAAAATACTTGCTGAAAACTGCGGCCACTCTGTGGAAAAAGTACTCAAGGACTTTGACCGTGACTACTGGATGGATGCGCAGGAAGCCTTGTCCTATGGTATAGTGGACAAAATATCAGACAGTATAAATTGATGCGTTAATTTCCGGAAATTTCGTACATTTACCCTCAGGTCAGGCAAACCAAAGAGTACCGGCCGCTGTTGTGTATTATAAGAGTATGAAATCCAGGCTAATCATAAAAGGGCCAGTGGCTTTATACGTAACCTATTTTTTATTGCTGGGCTTGGCTATTGCCCTTGTTACGCTGAGTTTCAGAGTAGAACACAACAGCGTGCTCTTTGTGCAATTGCTCCTGACCGGTGGCATCTCTGCTGCCCTTTCTCTTACACTGATATTGTACTCCACAGAAATTGTAAGAAAAGTGGAGCCGGGAAAGTGGCTTCAAACCGCTAATACCTATTACAGCGATGAGGGCATCTTTGAATATACACCCAGAGGATTCACCGTAATCACCAAAGACGGTAAAAGTCTTAACATCCATTGGAACGATATTCTCAGAGCGGAGTCCTATCAGCAGCATATGAATGACTATCTGAAAAAGTCCTGCATCACTATTTTTCTGAGTGAACATGACTTCATCACGGTGGATTCCACCATGCCGGGCTTCCCGATATTTGAAAAGCGGCTAAAAGAAAACCTCAAAAAAGTGTGGATCCCTGATCAGGGAGATGAACGCAGCGAAACGCAAGTATTTCGGGCATCCAGGCTCTCCTGATTTCTCACTTTACGATATATCTGTTTTTTGCCCGTCTATAAACGACTTCATGCAAAAGTCTTTTAGTTAAAAGTATCTTTACACGTCATATCTGCATATGTGCATCAGCTCGCTTGCAGGCAGTGAACACTGAGCTTTCGGGATATTGGTTGGGCATGCTGCGGATTATCAGAAACTATTACCCTGATGGCTTTTAAATCCGGCTTTGTAAATATTATCGGCAAACCTAATGCCGGCAAGTCCACCTTGTTAAATGCTCTCAGCGGACAAAAGTTGTCCATCGTCACACCCAAAGCCCAGACAACAAGGCAAAGAATCACAGCCGTTTTAACCGGAAAAGATTACCAAATCATCTTTTCCGACACCCCCGGATGGATAGACACCCCCCGCTACGAAATGCATCGGGCTATGCTGCGGGCTATTGAATCGGCTCTGGAAGATGCTGATATTCTGATGCTGCTGGCCGATGTACGGGAAAGCCCTGAACAGGCAGGCGAACTTCCGGATAAACTCAGAAATGTACGTAAACCTGTTTTTCTTGTACTTAACAAAACCGACCTGGTTACCCACGAAACAGTAAACCAAAGCATAGAAAACTGGAAACAGCTCAACCTGTTTGCTGAAATTCTGCCTGTGTCCGCCCTGCTGCAGTCCAATCTGGACCAATTAAAGTCTGCCCTCATTGCATATCTGCCCACTCATCCGCCCTACTACCCTGAAGATACACTTACCGATAAGACGCTGCGTTTCCTGGCTTCGGAAATCATTCGTGAAAAAATTTTTCTGCACTACCGCGAGGAGATACCTTATTCCTGCGAAGTATATATTACCGACTACCGTGAAACTCCCCAGATGGATTACATAAGGGCTGAAATTCTTGTTGAGCGTGACTCGCAAAAAGCGATTCTTATCGGGAAAGGCGGCAGTGCCTTGAAACAGGTTGGCATGGCCTCCCGCAAAGACATTGAAGAAATGGTTGGCAAACAGGTGATGCTTGAACTGCATGTGAAAGTTGCAAAAAACTGGCGCAATAACCGGTCTTACCTGAAAAGACTGGGCTATAGCTGAGTTGCTTACCTGAATTATCTGCCAAAACCCGAAATTTGCATAGCATTGAAACTATGAGTTATACCGTAGCAATAGTCGGACGTCCCAATGTGGGTAAATCTACACTCTTTAACCGCCTGATAGGTGCACGCCAGGCTATTGTTGATAATACCAGTGGAGTAACCCGTGACCGGCAATACGGCATGGTAGAATGGGGAGGCAAAGAATTTAATATCGTGGATACAGGCGGTTTCGTGCCAAGGCCTTCTGACGTCTTTGAAAAAGAAATCAAGGAACAAGTTAAGATTGCCATTGAAGAATCTTCGCTGATTATTTTTCTGCTTGACGTTACTGTGGGCATCACCGATCTGGAACTGGAAATGGCCAAAATGCTGCGCAAGGCCAATAAAGAAGTGCTTGTAGTTATCAACAAAGTAGATAATAGCAGTCGTCTCTATGATGTGAATGAATTTTACAGCCTGGGGTTTGAAGCATATTTTCCCATATCTGCTATTAGTGGCAGTGGCACCGGTGAGCTGCTGGATGCCATCACTGAGCGCATGCCCGAGCAGTTGGAAAAGGAAACCGAACCCGAGCTTCCCCGAGTGGCTATCGTGGGACGCCCCAATGTAGGTAAATCTTCTCTGTTGAATGCCCTGGTGGGTGAGCCCCGGCAGATTGTAACAGAAATAGCGGGCACTACCCGCGACTCGGTACATACCCGCTACAATTTATTTAACAAAGACCTGCTGCTTATAGATACGGCCGGCATCCGTAAAAAACATAAAGTGATCAATCATCTGGAGTTTTACTCGGTCATCCGGGCCATCCGTGCTATTGACGAATCAGATGTTTGCGTGCTCGTCATTGATGCTGCGCAAGGAATGGAAGCGCAGGATGTAAAGATTTTTAGCACTGCCGTCAGGAAGAAAAAGGGTATCGTCATTGCCGTAAACAAATGGGACCTGATTGAAGAGAAGTCATCTCGTAGTGTTTCAGAATATGTGGAGGAAATCAAGGAAAAAATTGCCCCTTTTACAGATGTGCCGGTAATATTTATATCCGCATTAACAAAACAGCGCATCCATAAACTGATAGAAACAACCCTTCAGGTGCACAAAAATCTCCATGCCCAGATACCCACATCAACCTTAAACGAAGTAATTCAGCAGGCTGTGCAGAAGTACCCTCCTCCTGCCGAAAGAGGTCGGCTGATTAAAATAAAATATGCCACACAGGTAAAAACCCGCAATCCGGCATTTGCCTTTTTCTGCAACTATCCTAAATCAGTAAAAGCTCCTTACCGCAATTATCTGGAGAACGAAATCAGGCGCCACTTTGATTTTAAAGGAGTTCCGCTCACTCTGGTCTTTAAAGAAAAATAACCACTGTTTTCCCACTAAGGCTTTCTTCCACCGGCTGCATGCAGGGAATCCAGCGCCTCATAAGCTTTAAGAAAGGTTTTATCCATCGTGTTGTAAATGCGGTAAAACCCTTCATTTTTCCACTCCTGACGGGCAATCTGCGCCTTCAGCAACACTTTAATTTTATGGCGCAAACCAATAAGCGTTTGATCATCCGTTTGCAGTCCCTGCTGACGGGCTGCACGGATAAAGTCGGCAAACAAACTGTCAGGCATATAGTAGCCATCAGCAAATGCATCCAACGATGGAAATTGCTCAAAAAATTCCCGATTGTTGGAGAACCTGTCTAAGACAAATTCAGGAATATAACTTCTCACCTGTGCCAGCGTCTGTAAATCGGTAAGCGAATCTATCGGTACAAAAATATCCGGCATGATACCTCCCCCGCCATAAACAACTTTACCTGAAAGGGTATAATATTTCAGCGAATCGTTTTGAATCACGCTATCGGCACTCTGATATTCTCCATGATAAAACCGTTCGGTTATTTCGTTGTAATATTTTTCTTTTCCGTTGCTATAAGGTTTTTGAATAGAGCGCCCTGAAGGGGTATAGTATCGGGCAACCGTAAGCCGTAAGGCAGAACCGTCACGCAGGTTGTATTGCTCCTGCACCAATCCCTTTCCGAAAGAGCGTCTTCCTACTACCAGGCCACGATCCAGATCCTGAACTGCGCCCGCGACAATTTCACTTGCTGACGCAGAGCCTTCATCAATGAGCACCACCAGAGGTCCTTTTTCAAAAAGCCCATCCAGCCGTGCACGGTATTCTTTTCTGCGATAGCTGCGTCCCTCTGTGTATAAAACCAGCTTTTCATCATCTATCAGCTCATCCAGAATATGCACCGCTGCCTCCAGATAACCGCCCGGGTTTTGTCGTAAATCCAGGATTAATCTTTTCATCCCCTGTTCCTTGAGCCGCTTCACCCCCTCGGCAAATTCTTTGTAGGTGGTTCCACTGAAGCGGGTAAGACGAATATAGCCTGTTTCTTTGTCCACCATATAGGCGGCATCCAGGCTCGCAATGGGTATTTTATCACGAGTAATGACAAAATCCAGCAACTCGCTTTCCTGATTTCTCTGAATGCTTACTTTCACCTTGGTTCCCTTTTTGCCTCTCAACTTTTTCACCACATCATTGTTGGTTATGCCGGTACCTGCCACCACAGTGTCTTCAATCTTAATAATCTTATCACCCGACATGATACCCAGCGCTTCCGAAGGACCTCCTGAAATAGGAGTAACCACTACTATCGTGTCGTGCAGAATATAAAACTCAATGCCAATACCTTCAAAATTGCCTTCCAGCGATTCGTTCACTTCCTTAAGCTCAGATGCAGGAATGAAGAATGAATGCGGGTCAAGCTGCGTCACCAGATCTTCAATAAGCCCGTCCATAGCTTTTTGCCGATCAAAGGTGTCCACATATTTGCTTTCAATAATTGATAGAATTTCTTCCAGCCGATTATAATCTCCACGGGCAGCAACAGGTGGTTTACTCCAGGTAGATTCCCGCAGCCGAAAACCTATAATCATTCCCACCACCAACACCAGTGAAAACATCAGTGGCAATAAAATATTCAGCTTCCTGTTTTGCATGTCTTGCCTGAAAAAAAAAGAAAATGTGCGTGCAAATTAACACTTCTCTTATAGCTGACGTATTTTTGAAGACAAACACATGCTGCTTCCCGAAAGGGTATCTCTGTTCCCGGAATATGATAGCTCAGGCCCCCCCCCACATACTTATAGCAGACAGTGGTTCAACAAAAACCCATTGGGTTCTGACCAACGGCCGGGAAAGCATTCCTTTTTTTACTGCGGGTATCAATCCCTTTTATACCGGCATAGAAGAAATCAAGCAACTATTGCTCAACGAACTTGTGCCCAATTTACCCCATAAGCCTTCAGCTATCTTTTTTTACGGTGCAGGGCTTTCGCAGCCCGATAATGTACAGGCCGTAGGTAAGGCACTGCAGGCACTATTTCCTGCCGTCCCTGTGGGAGTAGAACACGATCTGCTTGCAGCCGCCCGGGCCACCTGTCGCAACAACCCCGGAATAGCCTGTATCCTGGGTACAGGCTCCAACTCGTGTTTGTATGACGGGGAAAAAATTACAGACAATATCCCTTCGTTGGGTTTCTTTCTGGGTGATGAAGGTAGCGGAGCTTCTCTGGGCCGTAAACTTCTGCAGGCCTATTTTTATCGTGAATTGCCAGACGACCTTCGCTCCTCTCTGGAACAACACCATGATATGAACCGGCAAACCATCCTGAATGCAGTTTATCATCAACCTCTCCCCAATCGCTTTGTAGCTTCTTTTTCCCGTTTCCTTACGCAAAACAATCAGCATCCGGCTGCACACGCTCTGTTATACGAAGCTTTCTCGGAATTCATTCAAAGACATGTGTGCAAATATGCAGGACATAAGCAACTTCCCGTGCATTTTATCGGATCAGTGGCCAAACTAAATGAGTCTATTTTAACTGAAGTGCTCCTGAAGGCCGGCCTAACCAAAGGCCTGTTTCTTCAAAGTCCCATGGAAGGGCTTATCGCTTTTCATTCAAATATGCAGCTCAATGCTTTATCCTGAAACCGCATCGGCATGCAAAAAATAACCGAACAGCCTTCCCTCTATGATCATCTGGAGAAAATGACAGTAGAGGAAATTCTGGTATACATGAACCGGGAGGATCAGAAAGTGCCTTTGGTAGTGCAACAGCTTATTCCGGCCGTAAGCCGCCTGGTAGAAGATATTGTTGACCGCATGCTGGGTGGCGGAAGATTATTTTACATCGGTGCCGGTACCAGCGGCAGGCTTGGTATTGTGGATGCCTCTGAATGCCCGCCTACTTTTGGTGTTCCGCACGGGCTGGTTATCGGTCTTATTGCCGGAGGCGACCAGGCCATCCGAAGAGCCGTTGAACACGCGGAAGACGATCCTGAGCAGGGATGGAAAGATCTGGAGGCACACCATATTCAATCCAATGATACGGTGGTGGGCATCGCTGCCTCGGGCACTACCCCTTATGTGGTGGGGGCCCTGCAACGATGCCGGCAACACCAAATCCTCACGGCTTGCATTACGTGCAATCCGGATGCACCCGTTACGCAGTATGCCGACCATCCGCTGGTGGCGGTGGTGGGTCCTGAATTTGTCACCGGCAGCACACGCCTGAAGGCAGGTACCGCACAAAAGCTCCTGCTGAACATGATATCTACGGCAGTAATGATTAAACTCGGGCGCGTGAAAGGGAATAAAATGGTAGATATGCAACTGAGCAATGATAAACTCATTGATCGTGGTACACGCATGGTACAAGAAGCCCTGGGCCTGGATTATAATTCAGCCCGTGAGCGGCTGCTGCGCTTCGGCAGCGTAAGAAAAGCCATTGAACAGTAGCTGCACTGCCAGCTCCCTGACCAGCTTCTTATCTGCTCTCATCTTTCCATTTCCATAAATGCAGGCATGCATAGGTACGATAAGGACTCCAGGCCGCAGCTATATTCAACATCCGCTCTTTTAGCTTAGCCTTTTGATTGGTTCGGATGCTATAAAGGCGAATCATAGCCTGCTGAATGCCTAAATCATCTACCGCAAATACATCCTTACGTGCTAAGGTAAAAATTAAAATCATCTCTGCCGTCCAGCGCCCAACACCCTTGATTTGGGTCAGATACCTGATCACTTCTTCATCCGTCATGGCCGACAGCTTGGCGTCATTCAACCCCTTTTCTACGGCAAACAGTGCCACGTTTCTGACGTAGTCTGCCTTGTTGCGGGAAAGGCCTATTGCGCGCAATGCTGTGTACGGCACACGTAATATTTGCCGGGGAGTCGGCTCAGCTCCGTCAAACAAATCCAGAAAACGGGCATATATTACCTGAGCAACCTTTCCGGAAAGCTGCTGGCTCATAATAGAGGCGCACAGCCGTAATACAACATTGTTTCTTTTCTTCAAAGAAATCGCTCCATGCTGCAGCACCAAAGGTGCCAGCTTTTTGTCTTTCATCAGGTGCCGCTGATAGGACATAGCTTTGCGGGAAAATAAGAAGAATCACCAACTTGCCGACATGATTTTACCCTTTCCGTTTACTTTATTTTAAAACAATCCTTTCCTATGCACTTCTGTAAAAAGCCGGTGCTGCGGATGACTGAAAAATTTTGCTCCTTAGCTTTGTATCTTCTTTCTACTCTATCTCCAGACCGCTTGGAATGAAAATCGGGCTCTTATCTGACACACATGGCCACCTACCGGAGGTTGTATTCAGGCATTTTGCCAACTGTGACGAAATATGGCATGCCGGTGACTTTGGTTCACCGGAGGTAGCCGACAAGCTGGCCTCCTTTAAACCCCTGCGCGGAGTATATGGCAATATTGACGGCAACCAGATCCGGCAGCGCTTTCCGGAAGAGCTGATTTTTGAAATAGCACAGATGAAATTCCTCATCACCCACATAGCGGGCCAACCGGGTCGCTACACCGCACGCATACAACAGTTGCTGGCTATGCAAAGCCCGCACGTGCTCATTTGCGGACACAGCCACATGCTTAAGGTTATGTTTGATAAGAAGTTTAACCTCCTTTATCTCAACCCCGGAGCAGCAGGCAATGAAGGGTTTCATAAAATCAAAACATTGCTGCGGTTTGATATCCTCGGTAACAAACTGAGTAATCTGGAAGTTATTGAACTGGGTAAACGAGGCACATCCCAATAGTTTTGCGGCCTGCTATATCTCCGGTTAGCTTTCGCATAAAAGCCTGCACCCCTGATTTCAGCCCCTTGCAATTGGTCATCGGCAGATATTTTTCCATATTCCCCTGCACTCTTTCAGCCATTCTCCATAATTTTAAACCAGCGAAAACCATAGTCAGAAAAGTCATGCCCAATTACAAAAAATGGATTGGTGGAGGCGTGGGCTGGCTGCTGGGCGGGCCCATCGGTGGGCTGCTTGGCTTTGCTTTCGGCTCTCTTCTGGATAATGACACTGTTGAAGTAATTGAAAAGGAGCTGGGCTCTAAAGAAACTTTAAGCCCGGAGGCGGAATTCAGGCTCTGTCTGCTCCTGCTTTCCGCCCTGGTAATCAAGGCTGACGGAAAAGCTACCGAACGGGAGATGAACTATGTTCGTGATTTCTTTGTGCGCAAATTCGGAGTAGATAAGGCCAACTCCAGCATGCGCATATTCAATCGCATTAACAAAAACTATATTACTGCCGAATCGGTCTGTGCACAGGTAAGACAACTGATAGACTACCCTTCACGGCTTCAGCTGGTGCACTTTCTTTTCGGTGTAGCTCAGTGCGATGGGTATGTCACGCAACCGGAAATACGTATGATCGGACGTATAGCCTTGTTGCTGGGCTTACACTCAACGGAGTTTAACTCTATTCGCTCCATGTTTCGGAGTGAAAAAATACAGACCAGCGCTTACGACATTCTGGGCGTAAAAAGAACCGACTCCATGGACGTAATCAAAAGCGCCTACCGCAAGCTCACTCTCCAGTATCATCCCGATAAGGTAGCTCACCTTGGCGAAGACGTTCAACGTGAAGCCAGAGAAAAATATCAGAAAGTACTGGAGGCCTATGAAACCATAAAACGGGAACGAGCTGCAGCCTGACCGCCTTCCTCCGGGGCTTGTTGTAACTAACTACACGTAAAATACTTTACCTTTATTTCTCCTAAAATCATTCAGCTATGCAACCGGATACAACAATAAGCAGATTTCTCCTTCCTGTGCTCTGCCTGTTCACCTTCTCGCTTTATGCTCAGGTGCCGCAGGGGTTCAAATACCAAGGAGTTGCGCGCAATGAGACAGGCCAGCCTTATCGCAGCAGAAACATTAATCTGCGCATCAGTATTATTGACAGCTCCTCTGGTGGAGTGCAGGTTTACCAGGAAGTGCATAAAACCGCAACCAATGAGTTTGGCTTATATGCCATCACAATAGGACGAGGAATACAGCCCTCAGGACTCTTTGACGCTATACCCTGGCAAACCGGCAACAAATGGATGCGCGTGGAAATTGACCCTAATGCCGGCTCTGACTTCACCTTCATGGGGCAGTCCGAACTGGTTTCTGTGCCGTATGCGCTCATGGCCCTCACCGCGGTAAACTCCGATGATGCCGATGCCGACCCGGGCAATGAACTGATTACCGATGTTGCGTTCAATACCGCTACGGGCATACTGACTATTAAAGACAATGGTAATATATGGACCGCTGACCTGAGCTCTTTAGCCCATGTACCTCTAACACCGGGCAGTGGCATCAGCATTAACGGCAACATTATTTCCAACACCGGTGACCTGGATGCAACCAATGAACTCAACACAGGCTTTTCCTTCAATCCAGCCACCAAAGAGCTTTCCCTTTCTGATGCAGGAAACACATTTACTGTGGATCTCAGCAGCCTGGGAGGTACTTCCCTCTCAGCAGGTACAGGTATAGACATCTCTGCCGGCATTATCACGAACACTGGCGACCTGAGTACAGCAAATGAACTCATCACCGATTTCAGCTTTGATTCCTCCAACGGAATGCTTTCCATTACCGAAGCGGGCACTGCCCACACCGTCAATCTGAGTGCGCTGGCTTCGGCCCCCTACTCTGCAGGCACAGGCATACTCATTTCAGGAAACACCATCTTCAACACCGGTGACCTGGATTCTCTCAATGAAATGAACATTGCCTTTACATTTGATAGCTCTACCAGGCTACTCACACTCACCGATGGCGGCTCCTCTCTCAGTGTGGACCTGAGCCCGCTGGCCGTTTCCACCCCCGACAATGACTGGATCATTTCCGGCAACCACATATACAACGCAAACAGCGGCAATGTAGGCATCGGCACTGCAGCACCGACAGCTAAACTACATGTTGCCGGTGATGATGGGTTGCTGGCTACCGGAACGCTGGGCACCGGCAGTCTGCCCGCTGCTGGCGCAGGAGTGCGGCTGATGTGGTACCCCAAACGGGCAGCCATACGTGCCGGCCGCGTGTTAAGCACCAACTGGGACGAACCCAACATTGGCGACTGGTCTGTGGCTATGGGCAACAACACGCTGGCCAGTGGCCCGTGTGCGGTAGCCATGGGAGAGGCAGCTCGGGCACAGGGAGCTATCTCCACCGCCTTCGGAGAAAATACCAATGCATTTGGCCCGCAGTCAACCGCGCTGGGCAGCAACACCAATGCATTGGGAACCAAATCCACAGCTATGGGATGGAATACCACAGCAGCTGGTAGTCAATCGGTGGCCATAGGTAACCAAACCATTGCCGCAGGGGAAAATTCCTTCGCTCAGGGCTATCGCACTACTGCTGCCGGACTGAATTCGGTTACCTTGGGGAATATGGTTTCCACCAACAACTTTGCAGGTACCTTTATGTTTGGCGATAATTCCCGAACCACCCTCCAAAATGCTTCAGGAGCCAATCAGTTCATCGTCAGGGCCAGCGGAGGCGCATATTTTTATTCTGACAGCGGACTGACCACCGGAGTGTTCCTTACTCCCGGCAATTCCAGCTGGAGCATGGTTTCTGACCGGAACAAAAAGGAAAATTTCCGCCAGGTGGACCATGAATCTGTCCTGAAAAAATTATCAGCACTGGAAATCACTTCCTGGAACTACAAGGGATACAGTCCGCTTACTCATCGCCACTACGGTCCTATGGCTCAGGATTTTTATGCAGCATTCGGTTATGATGGTCTTGGCTATGTGGGAAATGACACCACCATCAACACCGGAGATATGATTGGCATCAGCTATATTGCTCTGCAGGCACTGGAAAAAAGAACTGCCAGCCTGCAAGAGCAAATCCTTAAACTGATGGCCGAAAATGCTGAGCTGAAAAACCGACTGTCTGCCATTGAAAAACAACTAGGCATGGAGCAATCCTCGGGGCATAAGCGTTGATTGCTTCTGTATTTATGTCATATAATCAAAACATCACCTTCGGAAATGCATCCACATGTTACCGGGCTATCCAGGCATGGCCGGTTATACATTACAGGCTGCTTACACTATTTGCAATTATCGCTTCAGGCAGTTGTAATTATTCCTGTAACAGTAAATTAAACCAATCCACCATGAGCAACGAGCATCGCTACACCAATCACCTGATCCATGAAAGCAGCCCTTACCTGTTGCAGCATGCCCACAATCCGGTTGACTGGTATCCCTGGGGACCGGAGGCACTGGAAAAAGCGCAAAAGGAAAACAAACTCTTAATTATCAGCATCGGGTATGCGGCCTGTCACTGGTGTCACGTGATGGAAAAAGAATCTTTTGAAGATACCTCTGTTGCCAGGCTGATGAATGAAAAGTTTGTTTCTATTAAGGTGGACAGGGAGGAAAGACCGGATCTGGACATGCTTTACATGCATGCCTGTCAGCTTATCACAGGCGGAGGAGGCTGGCCGTTGAATGCTATTGCCCTACCGGACGGCACCCCTATTTACGCGGGGACCTACTTTCCGAAAGAACAGTGGATGCGTGTGCTACAGCAGGTGTACGATTTTTATACACAAAATCCGGAAAAAGCCCGAGAATACGCCCAGAGGTTGAAAGAAGGCATTGCCAGCCTTGAAGTAGTGCATCTGAAAAAACCTCAGAGGCCTATCAGCCGGGAAGAGTTAGACTCCGCGGTTCTCCATTTGCTCAAAACTCAGGATGTAAAAAAGGGCGGCCGTGCAGGTGCCCCAAAATTTCCCATGCCGGTAAATTATCAGTTTCTCCTCACGGCTTTCTACCAGCTTAAGCATGAACAAGCCCTCACAGTAACCGAATTAACTCTGGACAACATAGCCCACGGAGGCATTTACGACCATATAGGAGGAGGCTTTGCACGCTATTCGGTGGATGATGCCTGGCATGTGCCACACTTTGAGAAGATGCTTTATGATAATGCCCAACTGGTGAGCCTTTATTCATTAGCCTTTCAGGCAACCCGGAAACCCTTATACCGCAAAGTCGTGTACGAAACCCTCCGCTGGGTAGAACGGGAAATGACTTCACCGGAAAATGGCTTTTATTCTTCACTGGATGCAGACAGCGAAGGCGAAGAGGGGCGCTTTTATGTGTGGACCGCAGAGGAACTTAAACGCATTTTAGGCACAGACGCTGACATGTTTATGGACTATTACGGTGTAACTCCCCAGGGAAACTGGGAACATGGGAAAAATGTGTTGCACAGAACAGCCGTACAGGAAAAGATTGCCCGACAATACCACCTGTCACCGGCTGAACTGGAAGAAAAAATAGAAGCCCTCAAAAAAAAGGTTTTTGAAGAACGGGAAAAACGCGTGCGTCCGGCACTGGATGATAAGATGATTACTTCCTGGAATGCCCTGATGATAAAAGGATATACCGATGCATACCGCGTATTCGGAGAAAAGCAATTCCTGGAAGCAGCCCGCTCCGGTGCACAATTTCTGCTCAGCAGGGTTGCTGAAAAGAACCGTCTCTCCCGAAATTATAAAAACGGTAAAGCCTATGTAGATGCTTTCTTGGACGATTATGCTCACACCATAGAAGCCTTTATTTCCCTGTATCAGGCTACCTTTGAAGAAAGCTACCTGCATCAGGCTGAAAAATGGATGGATTATGCTCTGGCACATTTTCACGATACAAACAGTGGCATGTTTTTCTACACCTCGGATGCGCATGAATTGCTGGTAGCCCGCAAAATGGAACTGAGCGACAATGTGATCCCCTCGTCCAATTCAGTAATGGCCAAAAATCTTTATCAGCTCGGACAACTGCTTTACCGCGATGATTATCTTAAATTACCTCCTCAGATGTTTAGCAACATGAAAAACGATGTGATAGAGCACCCTTCATTTTATGCCAACTGGGCGCTGCTGGGTTGCTGGTTGCTTGAGGAACCCTTTGAAATAGCTATAGTGGGAAAGGAAGCTGACCGGCTGAGGAGCGAGTTTGACCAGCACTTTCTCCCGAATGTGTTTTTGCTGGGAAGCACTGGCGAAAGTTCGCTTCCTCTGCTGCAAAACAAATTTGTGGAAAAACAAACCACCATTTACGTTTGCCGGGCAAAGACCTGTAAAATGCCGGTCACCACAGTGGAAGCGGCTCTCAATCAATTAAACTAACCTGCAGCATTGTAGGATTATGTACCTTTCCCCACGCACACACGGCAGTCGGCTATGAGTACTATGCCACGGTGGTTTTACCCGGTGGCGAGGGATACATTTTTCATCTACCCGCAAAGAGATTTTAATATTTTAGCTATCCAATTCTATGAGCGCATTTCGGTTTATTTTGTCTGCATCGCTTACCTTGCTGCTATGCATGTTGTTTTCTTATAAAATCGGTCCTCTCCCTCCATTGGGATATTTTTTGAGCCCCTTTACAGGCTTCTGGCAAAATGCCGAAACCGCCCATCAGTCTCCGGCACTGCCGGCCCATCTGTCTGGCCTGCAGGAAGAAGTACAAGTGAAACTGGATACCTATCGCGTGCCGCATATCTTCGCCCGGAACAATTATGATTTGTATTTTATGCAAGGCTACGTGGTTGCCCGTGATCGCTTATGGCAGATGGAGTTTATCTCCAGGGCAGCCAGTGGACGGCTGTCGGAGATCTTTGGTCCCCGCGCACTGGAGTATGACCGCACTCAAAGACGCAGCGGCCTCCCGTATGCAGCTCACAAGGCGCTGGAACAATTTCCGGATGATTCCGTGAGCCGTGAAGTACTACAGGCCTTTGCCGATGGAGTAAATGCATTTATCGGCTCCTTATCTTACAAAAACCTGCCGTTGGAATATAAGCTCCTGGATTACGCCCCCGAATCCTGGAAACCCTACAACACTGTGCTGCTGCTTAAATATATGGCCAACATGCTTACGGGTAAAGACTATGATATAGAGTACACCAACATCCTGCAGTTTCTGGACCCCGTGACTTTTGATTTGTTGTTTCCTGACTTTCCGGAGGGAATTGATCCGATTATTCCCAAGGGTACCCCGTTTAGACGTACGCTTGCAGACACCAGCAAAATTGGCTCTGTCCGGTTGCATCATGTCTCTTCTCATGCCTGCTCTTTGTCGTTTACTCTGCCAGGCCTGCCTGAATATCAGCCCGGTGTCGGCAGTAACAACTGGGCTATCTCAGCCGATAAATCCACTACCGGTTATCCCATATTATGCAATGACCCGCATCTGAAACTACAGGTGCCTTCTATCTGGTATATGATGCAGCTTCAGGCTCCGGGTATAAATGTTTATGGAGTTACTATTCCCGGAGCACCGGGTATTATCATCGGATTTAATGAAAATATTGCCTGGGGAGTTACCAACGGCAGCATGGATGTACGCGACTGGTATCGCATCGTTTTTAAAGATGAAGCCAAAGATGCATATCTGTTTGACAACAAATGGCTGAACACGAAAAAGGTAGTGGAGGAAATAAAGATGCGCAACAAGCCATCCTATTTTGATACGGTGATTTACACCCATCATGGACCGGTAGTGTATGACGGAGCCTTTGGCTACCAGGACACGCTGATGCTGGCACTACGCTGGACGGCTCATAATCCCTCCAACGAGCTAAAAACATTTTATCTGCTCAACCGCGCCAGCAACTACAACGATTACCTCACTGCGCTGAACTACTTTGAATGTCCGGGACAAAATTTTGTCTTCGCCAGCATAGATGGTGACATCGCAATAAAGCAACAGGGGCGCTTTGTATTGCGCAGAAAAAACGAAGGTAAATTTATTCTGGATGGAACCTCATCGGCCACAGACTGGCAGGGGTATATCCCCTCAGAGGATAACCCTCATATAAAAAATCCCTCTCGTGGCTTTGTCAGCTCTGCCAATCAGCATCCTACCGACTCCACCTATCCTTATTACTATACGGGCATCTATGAATATTATCGCAATCGCAGGATCAATACCTTTCTGCAGGGAAAGGAGAAATTTTCACCCGAAGACATGAAAACACTGCAAAACGATAACTATAATCTTATGGCGTCTGAAGTGTTGCCCTATTTGCTTACCCAGCTGGACGTTTCTGCTCTAAGTAAAGCCGGACAAGAGGCCTTTAATGACCTGGCTTCATGGAATTTTTATAATAATCCTGACCTTACCGCACCTACCCGTTTTACTGTCATGTGGAATGTCTTTTACCAATCGCTGTGGGATGAGTTTCTTGCGGAAAAGAATAAACCACTCACTGCACCTGACCCTTATAACACTACCAGCTTTATCATCAATCACCCTAACCATCCGCTGATTGACAACCACACCACCCCGGAAAAAGAAACGCTCAATATGCTGGTAGAGCAGGCTTTTACACAAATGATTGCTCAGATAAATTCCTGGACCGATAGCACCGGCATGGTTCCTGTATGGGCAGCCTACAAGGATACGCGCCTGTCACATTTTCTGCCCGTGGAATCTTTTCATGTAAAGCATCTGCCCGTGGGTGGTGACCTTCATATTGTCAACGCCACCAATCGCACACATGGACAGTCGTGGAAAATGGTTGTTGCCCTCGGGCGTCCCGTGCAGGCATGGGGCGTATATCCTGGTGGTCAATCAGGTAATCCCGGAAGTCCCTGGTATAACTCATATACCATCCAATGGGTTAACGGCCAGTATTATCCGCTGCTGTTTCTTCAACATGTTGATGAAGGCAGCGAAGAAATTATTTTTCAAACTTCCATAAAACCACGTCCGTGAAGTTTAGCATAGCACTTATTCTTGCCGCAATCATCAGCCTTGTGCTGCAATGGTTTTTGCCCTGGTGGTCATTGGTTGTTGCAGCTTTCCTCACGGGTTTTATTTTGGTGCTGCCCCCGTGGCAATCTTTTATTGCCGGCTTTATCGGCACTGCCTTAGTATGGTGGGTTTATGCTTTGATTATAGACATCCGCACACAATCTATCCTTTCTGAAAAAATAGCCCCGCTATTTCATCTCAGCCATCCGGCCCTGCTCATTCTGCTCTGCGGTGCATCAGCCGGACTCATTGGGGGCTTCGCCCTGCTTTCAGGAAGTGAATGCAGAAGAATGATCATTTCTGATAATGCAACTAACTAACTATACATTTAAGCCCATACTGCTACTGATTGGGGTGATAGTTTCCTGCCGACCAGCTCAGGAAAGGCTGGTTATAGAAGGCAATTGGGAGGTGGTGCACGTAGAGCTAAACCATCAGCCGGGCAATGCGATGGAGTATTTTCTGGCCAACTACACATCTTTTGCAGCATGCTGCCATTATCTGGTTGACTTTCGCAGCAACCTTACCTGTTCAGGTACATATATACACAATGATTCCCTCATCTACACCACCGAAGGACGATGGAATCTGGTAGCGTTTAATCGGATCTATGTAAAACTGGACCGCTATGTGGACGCTATGCTGGAAGTTGACCGGCATAGCAACCGGTATTATTCCCTGCGTTCCGACAGCAACAGAGTTGCCGCTCTCAACGGAGCCGTAATGCCTGTAAAAATTGAAATCCGCAGAACAGATATTTAAGGCTTTTTTAGTATCCGCTCAGCCATCTGAAGATATTTACGCTGGGTAGCAGTGTCACCCTTTTTCTCGTAACATAAGGCCAGACTCTGATATAGCTCCGCTTCCAGCATGCGATCAACAGAAACGTATTTGAGTGCTTTGTTAAATTCTTCTATCGCAGCATCATAATCCCCTTTCATGAAGTAGGCGCTGCCCAGATTTTTGTAAGGATCAGGAAAGCGCGTGTCAATCTTCAGTGCAAGGCGGAAATATTTCATAGCCCTATCCAAATCACCGCGCTCACCATAAATTACTCCCAGATTATTGTATACCTTCCACTGGCCTACTTTTCTGTCAATGGCGCTCTGATAGTCAGCAATAGCTTTATCATATTCTCCCTTGCGGTAATAAGCCAGGCCCCGCTGTCCGAAAGCATCAGCATAATCGGGATAAATGGCCAAAGCACGGTTATAT
Source organism: Chitinophagales bacterium (assembly GCA_026003335.1). Lineage (NCBI taxonomy): Bacteria > Pseudomonadati > Bacteroidota > Chitinophagia > Chitinophagales > Chitinophagales bacterium. The sequence continues at coordinate 1,012,357 of BPHB01000001.1, forward strand.
TCGGCAATAGCAGAATCCAGCAGTTGCATCTTCAATGCCTCGCTGGGTGCCTTCATGGCTTTTTCTTTCATAATCTCATTGGCAAACCAGTAGTGCAGCCGCGCACTGTTTGGCGCATGGCGTACGTCCGTTGCATATATCGTATAGTGATCGCTCCATGCCCGGTTGCGGTGTATCGTCAGCACGGAGAATATTCCGGCAACAACTGCTATGGTCCCCACCATCCATACATTCTGCCTGATTAATAGCGCCAGGTTGCCTTCCCCGCCACGCACGGGAAAAAGCTTTTCCAGCAGACCGATAACAGCTATGCTAAACCCGAGTGAAGGCACATATAAAAAACGTTCACCGAAACCTGAACCAATAGTGATAACCAGATTAGAATAAAGAGAAATCGTAATCAAATAAAAAGCTATACCAAACACCCACAGCTCTTTCTTTTTCATTCTCCGGATAACTATGCCGGCAAGGATAACATAAACCAACAAAGAAATTATTGGGCGATAATCCGTCCATCTCACAATCGGAATCTGATTATAGGCATAATCAATAGACAGCGGATGCGGAACAAACAACATGTACAGATATTTTCCCAGAATCATGAACGCTGTCGCAGTTTTTTCAGAAACACTTTTTGCAGCCACCAGGAAATTATCAATAAGCAACACATCCGGGATATCACTTATTTCGCCCAGTATAAATTTTCTCAGTACCAGGTAAACCACTGCACCTGATGCAAAGCAGACGCTTATGATAAGGTTTTTCCTTACCGGTACATTGCTGAAAAAGTAAACCATCACCGGAACGGCCGCAATGAGTGTAATAGAGCTTTCCTTGGACATCAGGGACAGAAAGTACAACCCCGCTGCTGCAGCCAGTGAGGCAGGTTTTGCATTGCGGTTATAATCAAGCACCATGTGCAACGCTCCCAGTGCAAAAAGAAAGGATAGTATTTCATCCCGGCTCTTGATATTCGCCACTACCTCCGTATGAATAGGATGCGTAATAAACAGAAGAGTAATCAACGCAGGAATGATAAGGGCAACCCCCGAAAGCAACCGACATAGCAATGAAAAAAGCAGAAATGCCGTAAGGGCATAGAGCAACACATTGATAAGATGTCCCGGAAAAGGATTGTTGGGAAACAACTCCCACTCTATGGCAAACATCACCAGGGAAAGCGGACGATAGAGCGTCCCCTTCGCAGTCCAGTAACCAGCCCGGTAATCGGTAACCAACAAATCAGGAATGCCGCGAATACCCTGTTTGACAAAATGGTTTTCAATAATGGCATTGGAGTCATCAAGCAAAAAGCCATGCCTCAGGGTATTGGCATATAAAGCAAAGGCAATAGCTGCCAGCAACAGGCCGATAAGCAATCGTTGTTTCTTGTTTGTTGTGAACTGTACCCGCTCCTCCTTTCTCTTCTCCACAGCAGTGCGCTGCCGGGCAAATTTCTCTTTGCGTGTAAGTTTCCTGTTGGCCATTACCGGCAAATATATTTCGTCTGGATTGAGACGGAAATGGTATTTTTAAAAATACCTTCGCGTATGGATGATAAAATCTATGATTATATCGTCATCGGTTCCGGTTTTGGCGGTAGCGTATCCGCCATGCGATTGTCAGAGAAGGGCTATTCTGTGTTGGTTATTGAAAAAGGCAAGCGCTATACTGCCGGGGATTTTCCGAAAACCAACTGGAACATTTTCAAATACCTGTGGGCACCGCTGATAAGATGTTTCGGAATTCAGCAGCTCAGTTTTTTCAAAGAGGTGTTTGTGCTCAGCGGAGTAGGCGTTGGAGGCGGAAGCCTTGTGTATGCCAACACCCACTTTGTCCCCCCGGATGCCTTCTTTCAAAATCCGGTGTGGGCAAAATTTAAAGACTGGAAGAAAACCCTGCTTCCCTTCTACGAGCAGGCCATGTTTATGCTGGGCACCACCAAGTACCAAAAAATATATGAAGCCGACCGCGTGCTGAAGGAAATAGCCGAGGAAATGGGGCGTGGCGAAACTTTTGATAACGTGAACGTGGGCGTTTACTTTGGCAACACTGAAAAAGAAGTAGACCCTTATTTTAACGGACTGGGACCCGCACGCAAAGGATGCGTGGAATGTGCCGGATGTATGGTAGGCTGTCGCTTTCATGCGAAGAATACACTGGATAAAAACTATCTCTGGTTTGCCGAAAAATTCGGAGCACAGATTTTACCAGAAACCCTGGCCACCCGCATTGAACATCAAAATGGCATCTACACCGTTCATACCCGTAGCAGCACCTCATGGTTTTCTGCAAGGAAGAAAACATATCGCTCCCGGGGATTGGTCGTTAGCGGTGGTGTATTGGGCACTCTTGAGCTCCTACTGAAACAGAAATATGAAACCCGCACACTGCAAAACCTTTCCGACCAGTTAGGCAACCAAGTACGAACCAACTCGGAGATGATCTGCGGAGTACACTCCTTTGACCGCAAGCTCAATCATGGCATTGCCATCAGCAGTGTTTTTAATCCCGATGAAGTAACTCATGTAGAAGTGGTAAAATTTCCGGATACATCCGGATTGCTGGGCCGGCTGGGCACCTTAGCTACAGGACCCGGCAAACCTGCTATACGTACACTGAAACTCCTGGTTAATATTCTGCGGAATCCGTGGAAAGTACTACGTAGCTACCTGAATCCGAAAATTATGCGGGGCACAGTTATCCTCCTTGTTATGCAAACGCTGGATAATTCCATGAAGATGGTTTGGAAAAAGGGTCTCTTCGGTGGCAGAATGCATATGGAAAATCCGGGGAAAAGAGTGCCGGCATATATTGATATCGGACAGCAGGTAATGCAGCGCTATGCCGAAAAAGTAAACGGCATCGGGATAAACGCCATCACGGAAATCCTATTGGATATGTCCACTACAGCGCATATCCTTGGCGGCTGTCCGATGGGTGATTCCAGAGAAACCGGTGTCGTTAACGACAAATTCGAAGTATTTGGTTACCCGAATATGTACATTTTGGATGGTTCGGTTGTGCCGGCCAATCTGGGAGTCAATCCCAGTCTCACGATTACCGCATTAAGTGAATATGCGATGGCGCAAATACCGGAGAAAGAAGGTCATCAAGGTAAAAACCTCAACGAGCTGCTCCGTGAACAATCGCCCGCCTTTGTTTCGGGTTAAAGATTTTTTATAATCGTCAGACTATCTTCGCCCACAGTGTCTTCAGCTATCACATCTCCGGTGATTACAGGAGCTGAAATGCCGCTCCCGAAGCGCACCCTGCCGGTTAATATTCTTGCCTCATCCCAGTAACCGCTTTCAATAAAGCTATTCAGATATAACCGCTCCTCCCTCTACCATGAGCGACAATATACCCCGGCGGTACATATCATTTAGCATAGCATGCAACAATTCGGGCCCGTCTGGTATTCTGATATAGGTGATATGACCGTTTTTGTCTTCTTTCTTTAAATTATAAACAAGCACCTGCTGTCCTGTATCATCAAAAACATGAGCCGATGGAGGCACCCGCAGGTAGCGATCAATAATCACTCTCATAGGCTGCGCAGCATTCCACCACAAGCGGTTGGTCAGCCGGGGATTATCCGTCAACACCGTGCCGCTTCCAACAAGGATGGCGCTCTCTTCACTGCGCCAGCGATGCACCAGCCTGCGTGCGGTTTCACCCGTTATCCAATCCTGCCGGCCTGTTTTGCGCGCAAAAAACCCATCTTTAGTCTGCGCCCATTTAAGCATGATGTATGGGCGCTTCTTTTTATGAAACGTAAAGAATCTTCTGTTTAACCACGCTCCCGCTCCTTCAAGCACACCGCTGATTACCATACAGCCTGCTTGCCTCAGCCTGTGGATGCCTTTTCCGCTCACCACGGGATTGGGATCTACATTGGCTATTACAATTTTTTTTATTCCTGCACGCAGTATGAAGTCGGTACAGGGCGGGGTCTTACCCTGATGATTGCAGGGTTCCAGATTCACGTATAAGGTAGATTCAGGTATCCGGGGGTTCAGCTCGCGGGGAACGGCAGCAATGGCATGCACCTCGGCATGTGGCTCACCAAATGCCTTATGATATCCTTCCCCTATGATTCTGCCGGCATATACCAGCACAGCCCCTACCATAGGATTGGGAGCAACCCGTCCGGCTCCGAGAGCAGCCAAATCCAGGCAGCGCAACATATATTTTTCATCCGTCTTTTCCTCTGCCGGCATTGCGCTGATTATTTTTGACAACTTCGCAAAGCTATGACTTTGAACGACCTTTTAGAAGATGCCCGCAGGCAACTTGCCCCGATCTATGAAAAGCGGGAAATGGAAAATGTACTGACACTGCTGTGTGAAGAGTTACTGTCTCTGCGCGGGTATAGGCTACAAAAAAATATGGTATTACATGAAACGCAAATTGCCGCTTTCCGCAATGCCGTAGCGCGATTGGCCACGCATGAGCCGATACAGTATGTATTGGGCTATGCTGACTTTTACGGAATGAAGCTTAAGGTAAACCCGCACGTTTTGATTCCACGTCCCGAAACCGAAGAGCTGGTGATAAAAGCATCTCGCATTCTGGAGGCAATGCCGCATTCTGAGAAGATAACCGTTTTAGATATCGGAACAGGAAGCGGCTGTATAGCCATAGCCTTAAAGAAAACATTTCCTTCCATTAAAGTCACCGCTCTGGAACATAGCCCGGAAGCATTGCAAGTGGCGCAGGAAAATGCTTCAGCACATAATTGCATGATCCACTTCGTAGAAGCGGATTTTCTCCGGGAATCTACCTGGAATATGCTGGGTGTTTTTCATTTTATCCTTAGCAATCCCCCGTATATTACTCGGCAGGAATTCAGGATGCTGGATGCCCGTGTAAGAAATTATGAACCTCGCAAGGCACTAATGGCCGATGATCCCGACCCGTTTATTTTTTACAGCAAAATCGCCTCTTTTCTGGCGCATCATCTGCATCCGAACGGCTATTGCCTGCTGGAGCTAAACAGCATGCATGCATCTGCTGTGGCTTCGGTTTTCTCCTCTTCATACCCCCATGTAGTGATAGAAAAAGATATGTATAACAATGAGCGTTTTTTAATTGTCAGAAAAAACCTGCACCATGCACATCATCACCCGGCAGATTGAATTCTCCACACAAGGGTTCAGTAGTATTTACAACATAACTGACAGCATTCAGTCTCTGTTAGACAACTCAGGGCTCACAGAGGGACAGGTGCTTATTTTCGGTGTGGGCTCCACTACCGGCATTTGCACGCTGGAGTTTGAGCCAGGCTTAGTCAATCATGACCTGAAAAACATGCTGGAACACATTGCCTCTTACAAGCAGCACTATGCTCACAATAAAACATGGGGTGACGATAATGGGGCTTCTCACCTGCGCTCGGCACTCATTGGTACTTCGCTGAACGTTCCCTTTACAGGAGGGAAGCTCCTGTTAGGTACCTGGCAGCAAATTGTGTTTATTGATTTTGATACCTGCCCGCGCAACCGCAAAGTCATCGTGCAATTTACCGGTTGCTGAATCAAAAAACATCAGATAAGGTTAACTTTAAACGTCAGCTTCGTTTCATGTGTGAAGGTGATAAAGCGTTTGTTGTTTTTAAATATTTAAATCATGTTGCTATTGATTACTACCACCCTGCTGCTTGGCAGCCTTCTGTTGTCAGCTCAGGAATCTCCCGTACAGGGCGATGATCTTCTGAAATGCCTGGGCCAGCCACGAAACAGTGAATATGTATCCAAGCTGAATGCCTTTATTGGCAACAAAGAACCTAAAGAAGAAATCTCGTTTCTTAATTACGGCAAAGGCATTCAGGTAAATATTGAAAGGTCTATCGTAAAAAGCATTGACCTGTACAACTCAAACAACCCTTATAGCGCTGAGTTTAAGCGTTTCCCGGGTGAGCTTCCTCTGGGGATCAGCTTTAATCACACTATATTTCAGGTTAAACAACGCATAGGAGAAGGTTATGAAACCTCCGGTGAGGTAGATGGTGCTTTTCAGCTCATCAAAATTTTTAAGCTCAATGAAAATGATGACTATAAAATGGTAATTGAATTTAATGTGGGAAGGATGGTAGTCATGTCGCTTTCCTACATTGAGGGAGGCGCTGGCGGAGCTGACACTCCTGAAAAAGTGGAAGCCGCCATGGCCGGATTCAAGGGTAATGACTTTTTCACCATGATGCGGAAAAACCAGTATAACCTGGAGTATGGTCGTTTCCGCGACTTACTGGGACTACCGACCTACTACAGCCGAACCAGACAGCTCTTTGCTGATAAAGGAGTGGATGTGTTGTTTAATTCTTCAGGAAGCATTGAGAGTATCACCCTCTATGCAGGTGGACAACCCACCGGCTATAAAGATTACGTTTTTAAGCCCTATGAACTAGACCTTCCCTTTGGCATCAGGATGGAAAACACACGGCAGGCATTGCTGAAAAAACTGGGCGAACCGGCATCTGCCGATGGCAACCTGATCACCTATAACGAGCGTTATGCCCTCTTTCAGATAGCCTTTAAAGGTGATAAAATTGATTACGTAAGAATAGCTGTGGACCATCAGCGGGAGCTGCCTAAAGGAGCTCCGTCCAAGCCTTATGTTCCCAAGCAAAACTGAGGAAACTTCCTCAGCCTCAGAGTTTCACTACTTTGCGTGTGACTACTAATGCCTCTCCTGCACTCAGTCGCAGCAGATACACACCTGCATGCAGATCAACAGGAAGTACTACGGAATGACGTCCCGATGCAACAACTGACTCCATCAGAGAAGCTACCTTTTTACCATGCACATCAAACAACTCCAGTCTTGCATGCCCGGTATTTTCCATAAAAAAGTCCACCTTAAACGTATGTGCAAACGGATTGGGACTGACGGATAATTCACTGCCAAATGTCAGCAGGTCTTCGGTACTTACCCCGAAATCACAGATGCTGATAGAGTCATTCACCGCAATTACACCCGTATCAGGTGCTCCGGCAAGCACCCAGGAAAACAGCAACCGGAGGGTGGAATCCGGAAGACTCGGCTGACCATCGGGCATGTCTGCCCCTTCAAAAGGATCTTTAAGGGCCATGGGAGTATTGCCCGCACAACGCATCACTTTTCGCAACAGATAGCTCTGCACGGGAGCAAACGGCACTATAAGCTTATGACCAACTGAATCTTTTGCATAAGGATTTCTCGGGGTGCCATTAATGAGCTGACCATAGAGAGTTGCCATCGGAGCATCCACATTGAAAGAGTTGATAGGATTACCGCTTCCGTGGCAGGATGAGGAACTGCATTTGGTGTGCAGCACCTGGTAAATATTTTCCCATGTGCTCTGGGCACTAACAAGGTGCGCAGACAGCACAACTGTTAACATGGTAAAGCTCTTAATGGTTATAGTCTTCATATTCCTTATGCGTTTTTGAATCTGCGAAAGAAAGCAATTTATCACTAACAATCCACATTAATTTTCGGTAAATTTTCTCCAATAGCGCTCATGGAGCAAAAGCTTTTTTTGATTCTTTTCTTTTTCTCAGGTTATGATCAAGATAAATCTTGCGAAGGCGGATACTTTTGGGGGTTACTTCCACATACTCATCAGCCTGGATATACTCCATAGCTTCTTCCAGAGAAAATTTAACGGCAGGGGCAATTTTCATTTTGTCATCGGAGCCCGCAGCCCGTATATTGGTTAATTTCTTGGTGATATTTACGTTGACCACCAGATCATCAGGACGATTGTGCTCCCCTATTACCTGTCCGCTATATACTTCCTCTCCGGGTTCAATAAAAAACTTTCCACGATCCTGAAGTTTGTCAATAGAATAAGCAATAGCAGTTCCGGTTTCCATGGCAATGAGCGAACCCGCAGTACGCTCAGGAATATCTCCCTTCCACGGTTCAAAACTTTTAAAGCGATGAGCCATGATGGCTTCTCCCTGAGTAACGGTAAGAATAATATTTCGCAATCCGATCAATCCCCGGGACGGGATGGTAAATTCCAGATGAATACTATCTCCTTTGGGTTGCATGACAATCAGTTCGCCTCTGCGCCTGGTTACCTGCTCAATCACCTTTCCGGCTGTTTCTTCCGGCACATCAATGGTGAGGACCTCAACCGGCTCGCATTTCTTTCCCTCTATTTCCTTGATGATTACCCGTGGTTGCCCCACCTGTAGCTCGTAGCCCTCACGCCTCATGGTTTCAATTAAAATACTCAGATGCAGAATGCCTCTTCCATATACGATGTAGCTATCGGGCGAGTCGGTTTCTTCCACCCGCATGGCAAGATTGCGCTCTGTTTCTTTGAAAAGCCGCTCACGTAAATGACGGGAAGTAACAAACCGGCCTTCCTTACCAAAAAATGGCGAGTCATTCACGGTAAACAACATACTTATGGTAGGCTCGTCAATGGTGATAGGTGGCAAGCCTTCGGGCTGTTCAAAGTCGGCAATAGTGTCGCCAATTTCAAAACCTTCAATACCATTCACCGCACATAGATCGCCACAGGCTACCGCCTCCACCTTAACCTTGCCTAACCCCTCAAAAGTGAAAAGTTCTTTTACGCGGCTTTTCACTATGCTGCCATCCCGTTTCACCAGCGATACAGGGCTGTTTGCCTTCAGGGTTCCACGGGCAACACGCCCTATGGCAATGCGGCCAATGTAGTTGGAATAGTCCAGCGCAGTGATTTGCATCTGCACGGTGCCTTCCTTAACAGGAGGTGGCGGCACATGCTCCAGAATCATATCCAGCAAAGGCGTGATGTCCTGTGTTCTTACGCGCCAGTCTGTGGACATCCAGTTTTGCTTAGCAGAGCCATACACGGTAGGAAACTCAATCTGATCATCCTGCTGAGCAAGGTTAAAAATGAGTTCAAACATCGCTTCATGTACTTCATCGGGGCGACAGTTTTCCTTATCCACCTTATTGATAACCACCAACGGCTTGAGCCCCTGATTTAAAGCTTTGGAGAGTACATAGCGCGTTTGCGGCATGGGGCCTTCAAAAGCATCTACCAGCACCAGGGCTCCATCGGCCATGTTGAGCACACGCTCTACTTCTCCGCCAAAGTCCGCATGTCCGGGTGTATCAATGATGTTAATCTTAACTCCCTTGTAGATGACTGCCACATTTTTGGAAACAATGGTAATGCCGCGCTCCCTTTCCAGTTCATTATTATCCAGAATAAGCTCTCCGGTAACCTGATGTTCCTGAAAAACCTTGCACGCATGAATGATTTTATCAACGAGGGTAGTTTTTCCATGATCTACATGGGCGATAATAGCTACATTGCGAATGTTGGTCATATTTTTTAAAATCGGTTGCAAAAATACGACAAAAGAAAGCCTGACCGGGCGAATGGCTTCTTTTATCTTTACCGATAAAACCTCAAGAGCCCATGAAAACCCATGAAGTCTTCAACCAACCTCCTGCTCTGGAACATTTTAATTTGTATGATACGGACCGGCTGCTCACCTCACTGATTGCAGCACATGGAGCTCAATGGGCGGAATCTACTCTAAAAGAATACGGCAGTAAGCTGGGCAGCCCTGAATGGATTGAAAAAGGATTTCTTGCCAATACCTACACTCCGGTTTTTCATTCCCATGATCGCTTTGGTAACCGCATTGATTATATAGAATATCACCCTGCCTATCACGAGCTGATGGCAGCAGGCATTTACTATCATCTTCATGCGTTGCCCTGGGTGGAAGAAAGAAAGGGAGCCCACATGGCACGGCTGGCTTTAAATTACCTGCATGCGCAGAACGAAGCAGGCACCTGCTGCCCTATCACGATGACCTTTTCCTGCATACCTCCGCTCAGCAAATATTTTCCGAAGAAGGAAGAGTGGATACCCCGCATTCTGAGCCGCCACTATGATGCCGGCAATAAACCTTACACCGAAAAAGCAGGCATTACCATTGGCATGGCCATGACCGAAAAGCAAGGAGGCACAGACGTCAGAGCGAATACCACGCGTGCTGTTCCTCTGAGCCGCAGAGGACCCGGAGAAGCCTATTCCCTTACCGGTCATAAGTGGTTTTGTTCAGCCCCCATGTGTGACGCTTTCCTTACATTGGCTTATACCGATAACGGATTATCGTGTTTCCTTCTTCCGCGCTGGCTACCAGATGGCACAAAAAACAGCTGGTATATTCAGCGGCTGAAAAACAAGCTGGGCAATCGTTCCAATGCCTCCAGCGAAATTGAAATGGAGCAGGCCACTGCCTGGCTTATAGGAGAAGAAGGCCGTGGTGTACCTACTATCATTGAAATGGTGGCCATGACCCGTTATGACTGTATGATTGGCTCTTCAGGGCTGATGAAACGCGGAGTCACTGAAGCAGTACACCATTGCAGCTATCGCAAGGTGCAAGGTAAGCAGCTCATTCATCACCCGCTGATGCAAAATGTATTGGCCGACCTGTGTATTGAAGCTGAGGCGGCTTTGGCTCTTACCTGCCGTGCAGCCCGATGTCTGGAAAACGCCTCTTCCGAACAAGAGCAGCTTCTGCTGCGCCTGCTGCTGCCGGTAGGGAAATACTGGATTACCAAGCGTGCCGGCCCTTTGCTGGCCGAAGCCATGGAATGTATCGGAGGCAACGGCTATGTGGAGCAAAGCATTTTACCCCGTCTTTACCGCGAAGCACCCGTCAACGCAATATGGGAAGGCAGCGGCAACGTGCAATGTCTGGATGTATTAAGAGCAATCAGTAAAAATGCTGAAGCCCTTGACGTATTTCTGTCGGAACTGGAACAGGCACGGGGAAAACACCCGATGTACGATGAGTATTTGCAATATCTTAAAATTAACCTGACGATGTTTCAAAACGAGCCTGGACAGGCAAGACGATTTACCGAAAGTCTGGCAACAGCAATGCAGGCAGCTCAGCTATTGCAATATGGGAATCAGGCAGTGGCAGAAGCATTTTGTGTGTCGCGGCTGGGCAACCGAAACGGACACCTGCATGGCAACCTTCCGAACGGGGTCGCCTGTATGGAGATTATCCAGCGGCATCAGCCGCTGGCACTCTGAAACACTGCTGGATTCAGGCTTTGACCAATTCAATAACGGTTATTTCCGGCAGAATGCCTACCCGTCCGTGAAAACCCAGAAAGCCAAAGCCCCGGTTGACGTAAAGATATTGTCTGCCTTCCTTGTAAAGACCAGCCCATTCGCGATAGATATACTGGCTGGGGCTCCACCTGATATAGCCGGGTATTTCTATGCCGAACTGCCCCCCATGCGTATGACCTGATAGAGTAAGATCAATATCAGGATACTTTGACAATACCTCCCCGCGCCAGTGGGTGGGGTCATGTGAGAGCAGAATTTTGAAATCAGCCGATTCACTGCCTTTGACGGCCTTTTGCATATCCCCATAAGTATGGAAGCGCCCGTTTGCACTCCAGTTTTCCGAACCTATTATTGCCAGAGACTGATTCCCCTTGCGCAGCAAACGGTTTTCGTTCAGCAGCACGTCCCATCCCATGCGATGATGAATGTCAATCATTTGCTTTTTGTATTCGGCTTTCCGCCTTATGCGCTCCCGTTCAGAGCCGTAGCGGATATAATCTCCGTAATCGTGATTGCCAAAAATGGAATATACCCCTTCTTTAGCCTTAATCTGCTTGAAGATATCAATGAAACCCAGAGCCTCATCGGCATAGTAGTTTACCAGATCACCGGTGAAAAAAACCAGGTCGGGATTTTCGTCCATCACCATCCTCACTCCTCTTTCCACCTGTGCATGCGACACAAAGCTGCCTGTATGAATGTCAGACAGTTGAACAATTTTAAGTCCGTTGAAGGCGTCAGGCAGATGAGGCAGCACGAGCCGTGTGCGGTAGATGCGATAATTATATGCATTGCGCATCATGCCGTGGAGCCCGAGAATGAGGGGGATGCCACCGGCTACCATGGCTACCTGCCCGATAAATTGTGAACGGGTAATGAGTGATTGACCTGTGGCGGTGCCCTGAGAGGAATGGAAAAGGCCGGCTATCCAGCTTACGATGCGATATATATCTTCTGCTAAAAGAAACGGAATGGTAAACAACCGGGCTATATAAACCAGCATAATGGTAGAAAATAAAAAGGCGCGTACTCCTGGCGACCAATCTTGAAACTGAAATACAAGGGCAAGGGTAAAAACCCCGATGGTTAATGCGGTAAAACTCCAGTAAAGAAACCGGATGGAATGCCGGAAAGGAGCTGCCAGTTCACGTGTGGCTGATTTTACGGCCTGGAATGCGTAAGTATCTACAATTAAAATAAACCCGGTGATGACCAAATAAAACATCAAATATCGCATGATGCAGAATTCAACGTTGCGCTTTAACAATATTAGGCAAGGAAATGTTTATTTCGTGGAAATCAAAAGCAAAACATGCCTCCCAGATTGCTCCTCTTCTTTCTTCTGACGCTCACATTCAAAAGGTCTTCAGCACAGCATGTTTCTTCTCTGACATTCACCCGGGCAGATACCTTGCGCGGAGCTCTGACGCCCCTACGCTCCTGTTATGATGTCACTTTTTATGACCTTTCGGTGCAGGTGTTTCCTGACAGCCAGTTCATCCGGGGAACGGTAGTGATACACTTTATCGCAACGGAAAACTTCCGGAAGATGCAGATTGACCTTTTTGATAACATGCAGATTCACCGGATTAGGTGGATGAACGATACCGCATCCTGGGAGCGCATGGATAATGCCGTATTTGTTCATTTACCGCAAGAAGCCCTGCAGGGGCAGATATATACGCTGCAGATAACTTATTCCGGAAAGCCTCTTATTGCCCGCCTGCCCCCGTGGGATGGCGGTTTTATCTGGACTACCGATAACAAAGGTAACCCCTGGATAGCCGTGGCTTGTGAAGGCATTGGTGCCAGCCTGTGGTGGCCCAACAAAGATCACCTCTCTGATGAGCCTGACAGCGCCAGGATAACCATAGCCGTTCCGGACACGCTGGTGGCTGTTTCCAATGGTCGGCTCCAGCAGCTATCCTACAAAGAGGGATGGGCCTATTACACATGGAAAGTATCGTACCCGATCAATAACTATAACATCACACTCAATGTGGGTAAGTATGTGGATTTCACCGATACTTTTGTGCATAACGGTGAGGTACTGGACCTGCACTACTACATAATGTCTTACAACAAAGAAAAAGCCCGCGAGCATTTTGCACAGGTAAAACCGATGCTTCGCTGCTTTACCCGTTACCTGGGGCCCTATCCATTCGTGCGGGATGGATTTAAGCTGGTGGAAACCCCCTATCTGGGTATGGAGCATCAATCGTGCATTGCCTACGGAAATAACTACCAAACCGGTTATGCCGGCAAGGACTATTCAGGGATAGGGCTGGATTTTGATTATATCATCATTCATGAAAGCGGGCATGAATGGTGGGGAAATGCCGTAAGCTGCAGTGACCTGGCTGATTTATGGATTCATGAAGGCTTCTGCACCTATTCAGAAGCCCTGTATGTGGAATGCCTTCATGGTTATGCAACAGCTCTGGCTTACCTGAATCATAAAAAGAAGTACGTGCGCAACGAGAGCCCTATTATCGGAGTGTATCAGCTTAACCGCGAAGGCTCTCTTGACATGTATAACAAAGGCGCTCTGATATTGCATACGCTGCGCAGTGTGATCGGTAATGATAGTATCTGGTTTTCGCTGCTGCATGCCCTTGTGGATGCTTTCAGCTACAAAACCTGCAGCTCAGCTGAAATAGAAGACTTTATCAGCACCTATACAGGTATACCCCTGGATGCTTTTTTTGATCAATACCTGCGTCATGCATCTCTGCCTGTGTTTACCTATCAACTGAAAAAGAAAACTCTGCGCTATCGTTGGTCAACAGAAGTGAGCTCCTTCAACATGCCGGTGATGGTTACAGTTGCCCCGGACAGCATGGCACGTATTTACCCCACCACTCAATGGCAAGAGATGCCCCTGAAGCTTCAAAAAAAGCATGCATTTAAAATAGCTGATGATCTTTTTTATATAGGTGTGCAGCGTGTTCCATGATGTGTAAAAAGGGTTATTTATTCCTATACAACTCGTAGCTGTGGATAAATCCTTTGGGTTTGTGCATATAATGTGGAAATAGAGTGCTGAACCATTCCCGGATGTGCATTGTACCTACAATAGGTGTGTATTAGATGTGGATAAATTATTCCCTGACCAGGTCCAGGGATGGTGTTTCAGGGGAAGTAGCTGCTTATGTCTTCCACACATTCCGGCCCGAATACGATAAATTTTACTCCATCACGAAAATGCTGTACCTGCCCGGCAATGCTCAAAGAAAATTCATTTTGCCAGTACATGACGCAGTCTGCATTGGTACAATGAGCCGGGTGCACGGTGTCTTCATGTGCTGCAGTCATGGGAACTCCCTTATTCACCAGACCCAGAGCATGCCCCACCTCATGTATCACCACCGATTGCTCCGTAAACTGCCGCATAGCGAGGGTAAGACTGGCTTTATTGATGGCCGGCTTAAACAGGGCAATCACGGTAGTTCCTGAAAGATGCACACCCAGCACATTGTAATTCACCGAATCATTCTGAAAAAAATACCCGTTCAAAAAGAAAATAAAGATATTCCCATCCGTATCCGTACCTTCCTCCAGACGGTAGCTGTCAGCGAGGCGTTTAATGTCGTTTGCCGTAAAACTGGTCTTTCCCTGAGGAGGAATCGCCAGCATATCAGTCAACGAAGCTGGCACCCATACGTCCATACCCTGTGGCCGGGGGGCAAAGACTGACTCAATATTATATTCAGAAAATTCCCAGGCCGCATGTCCGGTTACAGTGTACATGTAGGGTTCTGCTCCAGGCTCATAGGCCACATCCAGTCGCAGGGTGGACATGCGCTTATAAAATATGTCCGGACTGAAAGATTGGGGTCTGTGTTCGTCTTTCTTGCATGCCCCCAGAATTGATACCATCATACAAAGTGTTAAAAACTTTTTCATACACCCTGCGGGAATTACCAGACCTTTATTGTTATTTCACCACATCACTACAAAGAACGAATATTTTTCAAAACACTTTACAACCTCAAAAACATTACGTCATGGCTTATGCACACACCAATTCAAAAGGGGTCACCTACTATCTTCATGCAAAAGAAGTAGAGCTCAAGGGTGGCAGAAAACAAACCATCTATTACTTTGCCAAGGAAATTAAACCCGGTGCGCTGGACGCACTACCTGCCGGAAAACGGGTTGTGGAAAATCCGAAAACAGGATTGCCGATGCTGAAAGGCTGAAGCACGCGATACAGCAACTAAGCTGCCGCACGCAGCCGGTATCAACAAACACTGAACGGAGGCAAAATTCATTTTACCTCTCAGATTTCTTGCCTCTGAAAAATTTTTTTACTCGCTCTTTGAATGATGAGGGAGCAGGTGCTTCGGTTTTCCCCCTCTTATCTTTCGGTTTTGTCGGTTTTCTGGAAAAAAGACGCTCCCAGAAATTGTCATATTCCTGATAAAGCAGACAATCAGTCATAGCTATTAGTCTTGCATCAGGCTCCGGAAAGGTATGCTTAAGGAGCCCGGAGAGCTGTTGGTCCTGCTGAAGGAGTTTGGCAAACCGGCCCCATACCGGTAAAGCGGTTTTTGCCCCCTGCCCTTCTGCGGTGCTTTTGAAATGTACGGCAGGAAACTGGGCTCCCGTCCATACTCCGCAAACCAAAGCCGGATTGTACCCGATAAACCAGCCGTCAGAGTTATTCTGGGTTGTGCCTGTTTTGCCGGCCAGGTCGTTGTGAAATCCAAATTGAGTGCGCAGTGCCCGGGCCGTGCCGCTGTCCACTACCGTTTCGAGGAACAGCGTAATTAGTTGAGCGGTGGCAGGCTGAAGCACCTGCTGCGGAACTGGCGGGGTATAGTTGAAAAGCACACGTCCTTTATTATCTTCCACCCGCACAAGAAAATAAGGCACAACACGATATCCCCCGTTGGCAAAAGCACAATAGGCGGTGGTCATCTCCAGCAGGGGTATTTCGACAGCACCCAGGGCAATTGCCGGCACCTCCGGCAAGGTGGACCGGATGCCCAACTTATGCGCCAGCGCTATTACCGGCCGGATGCCAGTCTGCTGAATAAGCTGGGCAGAGACTGTGTTTACTGAATAGGCAAGGGCTCCGCGCATGCTGTAATATCCGCCATAATAGTCATCTGCATTTTTCGGTGACCAATTGTCATATTCCGGAAATACAATCCGCTCGTTGGGAAATCTGTCACAGGGATGCACGCCATGCTCCAGGGCTGTTGCATATAAAACAGGCTTGAAGGTGGAGCCCACCTGCCTGCGGGCCAACACATGATCATACTTAAAGTGGGCATAGTTGATGCCCCCAACCCAGGCTCTGACGGCTCCTGTCCTGGGCTCCATGGCCACTAAACCGCAATGCAGCAGCATAAGGGCATACTTCACTGAGTCCAGCGGACTGATGCGCACAACTGTATCTGCATTATCCCATGAAAACATGCGGATTTCCGCAGGCGTAGCCATGGTTTTTTCAATTTCCTTGTGCGTCAATCCTCTGGCTTTGAGCTGCTGGTAACGGGGGGCATTTTTCACGGCTTCGGTGAGCAAATTTGGATATTTGTCCCAGGGCTTTTCTTTGCTCCATTGTGCATCAAGCTTCCTTTGCAATCGTCTGAGATGCTCCTGAACAGCTTTTTCGGCATACCGTTGCATACCTGCATGCAGGGTAGTGTAGATTTTCAAACCATCAGTATACAGGTTGTAATGGGTAGTATGCTGCCGGTTGTACGCAGTCAGGAGGCTATCCAGATAGAGGCGAAGCATTTCCCGGAAATAAGGAGCAAGACCAGTTTCGTGGGTGAGCCGGGTATAACGGATTTCCAGGGGCAGTGCTTTTATGGAATCGGCTTCTTTAGGGGATAGATAGCCATATTTTGCCATCTGGGAGAGCACCACATTGCGTCTCTGCAGGGCTTGCTGAGGATTGTTTTTCGGATGATAAAAGGAAGGAGCTTTCAGCATACCCACAAGCATGGCCGCCTGTTGTACATTGAGTTCAGCCGGCTTCACTCCGAAATAGCGTTCGGCCGCAGTTCCTATGCCAAATACTTCTTCTCCGAACGGTACAGTATTCAGGTACAACTCCAGCAGTTCCTCTTTGGTGTAAAGCTTTTCCAGCCGCTGTGCGATGACTGCTTCCCGGATTTTGCTACGCAGGAGTCCCAGAAATTCCTTCTTCCGGGGATACAGGTTTTTCGCCAACTGCTGACTCAGAGTACTGCCTCCGCCAGACCGCTCATCGTTCAGTAAAATAGTTTTTACCAGCACCCTGAGTAAGCTACGGGTGTCCACGCCCTGATGGGAATAAAACCGGGCGTCTTCGGTGGCAATCAGCGCCTGAATCACAAAAGGAGGAACGGATGCAAGGTTTACATGGGTGCGATGTTGAATAAAATACCGCCCCAGCAACACACCATCAGCAGAATACACCTCTGAGGCTGTATGGTTTTTGATTTTCTTCAGCTCATCCTCGGAGGGAATCGTGCCGATGCAGCCATGCAGCAATAAGGCACACAGGCATACGATAGGTATTCCGGCAAATCGTTTTCTCATGAGCAAAGCCAAAGTTACCCGCTGATTAGGATGTAAAACGGCATCACTTGGATTCACCATATATCTTTCGGCAAGCCCGAACGCATGAGAATTGTTTTACTTTAGCGCATAATTTATCATGTCAAAAAAAGTCCTTGCAGTAATTGGGTTGTTTTTGACCTGTTGCATTGTCTTTATCCTGAAGACGCTCAGAGATGCCGGAGAATTCAAAAAGCTACGTCCACACTTTGCCGGTATTATAAGCCGTGTAGAAGGAGTTGTCGGAGCAGAGGATATTACGATTGCCCGGGATAAAGCCATAGCCTATATCAGCTCTGACGACCGCTATGCCGCAATAAAGGGCCGGCCTGCGCAAGGCGGCATTTACGGGCTGCGGCTGGATATTGCCGGTGCAGAACCCTTTTTGTTGAAACGTATTCCCGAACAGGAGATACACCCGCACGGGATTTCTTACTACCTGTCTCCTTCGGGAGAGGCTTTTCTGTTTGTGGTTGACCACACCGGAGGAAGGCAGGCTATATTGATTTATCAGTTTCAAGGTGATTCTATACTTGCTCTGAAACGCATAATACACCATCCAATGCTGGTTAGCCCCAATGATATAACAGCAGTGGATGAAGACAAGTTTTACTGCACAAACGACCACGGATCAGCGGGGAAAGTGAGCAAAATGCTGGAAGATTATCTGCAACTGCAGCGCTCCCATGTTGTGTATTATGATGGGAAGCAACTTCGTGTAGTCGCAAAAGGAATCGGCTTTTCCAACGGAATTCAGGTAAGTAAAGACGGGAAAGAAGTTTATGTTGCCGCCACAACCGAAAAGAGGGTGCATGTTTATGAGCGGGGAACTGATGGGGGGCTTACTTTGAAAACGTCCATTGATCTCCATACAGGAGTGGATAATATAGAACTGGATTATTCCGGCAATTTATGGATTGGATGCCATCCCAAACTGCTCACTTTTGTGCGCCATGCGGCAGATACGAGCCGACAGGCCCCATCGCAGGTGATTCGGGTAGTGCGCCATGCCGATGGCAGCTTTACTTCCGATGAGGTGTTTCTTAACTCCGGGAATGCTCTCTCAGGTTCCAGCGTGGCAGCCGTATATAAAGATATTTTGCTTATAGGCCCAGTGTTGGAGAGACATTTTCTGCGTTGCACCCTGCCGGCTAAATTTGCTGAAGCATATTAAGCCGCTCTGCCGCTGCATTGCGTACAAAGTCAATCTGGTCATCGCGGATTACCTGGAAAAGCACTTCCTTATCATTCAGCTTTTCCACTGCCGTTTTTCTCACATACATATCGGGAGCAGAAAGCGCCAGCTCTCTGAGTATCTGCTGGTCCGTGATTTTTTCAGCAGCGCGCTTGCGGACATAAGGGTCTTGCGCTTGCCTGGCTATACGGTTCAAAACCGGCTCCGACTCCACACGCGAAACCGCTGTTTTTCTTACATGCAACTCCTCGGCACTGATGGCTACATCACCCAGCACTTCCGCATCGGTAATGCTCCATACTGCCAGGTTGCGGAGAAACTCATGACTGGTCTTTTGCGCTATTTCAGCAAGTATTTGCTGATCGGTAATCCGGTCAATGGCCTCTTCTTTCAATTCATCGGGCACGTTGTCAAATATAATGGCTCGCAATACCTGCTGGTCAGTTATTCTGCGCAAAGCCATCTGCCTGATTTTTATCTGTTTGTCACGTTTAGCCAGGCTTATGAGAAATTGCGCATCATGAATTTTACGGATGGCTGTTTTTCTGATAGAAAAGTCATCGGAGCCACTGGCAATTTGCTTCAGTATTTGTTCATCGGTAATCTCCCACACCGCAGCGTTTCTGACTTCCGCATCAGGATCATGCAAGGCCATTCGGGCAAGCACTGCCTGATTAGTAAGCTTCTCCACAGTGGCCTTGCGCACTTTTTTATCCCGGGCATTCAGCGCCACCTCTTCCAGCACACTTTGTTCGGTAACCATGCTTCTGGCGCGGGATGCTGCCGCTGGTTTTTTTGTGGAATGAAGCAGTTCCAGAAATTTTTTCTGTCTTATCAACTGATAACGTACGTGCTCATCCTTTACTTTTTCCAGTAAGTCGTTCAGCAGGCTTATGTCATCAATTTTGTTTACGGCAGCTTTGCGCAGAGGCAAAGGCTCAGAGCTCCTCACAATTTCAGCCAGCAGTTTTTTATCGGTAAAAATTTCAATGGTTTGCAGATTCAGTGCGGTTGACCCTTCCGAATCGGGCATACCTGCATTTTCGGAAGCCGGAGCATTGTCCGATAGGTTTTCAGCTTGCTGATATTCGGCATGCGTGCGCGCAGTGGAATTTCGGGTTTCTTTTTCTGAAGCATCCACTCCGGAATCAGAATCTGTTATCGCTTCAACCGGATTCTTAATCAGGCCATTTTCGGCAATCACAATTGTCGCATGTGCTTCTGTTTCAGGTTTGTTCTTGCGCAATCTGCTGCTGCCCAGTTTCAAGGCAGCCACATGCCTGACGGGTTCTTCCCTGTCTTGTTCTGCAATCCGGGCCAGTATATCCGGATTTTTCATCTGCCACACTGCAATTTTACGGACATCGGTATGCTCTTCGGTTTTAAGAATTTCCAGAAGCACCTGGTCATCTTCAATATTTTCTATTGCGGCTATCCTGACTTCATGATGCGGATCTGAGCGGGCAATAAGTGCCAGTATAGAGTTGTCCTTCACTTTCCGTACAGCCGTTATCCGGACAAACTTGTCGGGATCATGCTGGGCAATGCGCACAAGGAGGTTTTTGTCGTTCAGTTTTTTGACGGCTGCCAAGCGCACATATTTACTTTCACTGCAGGTGGCCACCACACCCAGCAGTGTAGTACTATTCAGTTTTTCCACTTCATCTATGCTGAGATTTTCGCGGGTATGCTGAAGCTCTGCAAGCAGCTTTTTGTCAGTAATCATTTTTTTTGCTGCCATTCGCACGTACGGGCTGGTATCAAATTTGGCAGTTTCCAACAGTACATTTGGGTCTTTAATATCAGCAAGCATTTGCAGACGCACCTCAAGGTCATCATCTTTTTGAGTATTACTTGACCTGTTGCTGAAAAGACGGGTCAGTTTCATGATTGTTCGGGTAGCAATTTATTAAGCATCACAATGGTAATAAGTTTTGCCATTATTATACCGTCTCGTTTTACACGGCCTGTGAAAAGCATCGTCCGAATAATCAGACGCAACGGAGGTGTTTATTTATGTGTGAGTTTTATTTTATTATCTTTCGCGCCACGGATGAAGCTCCTTATTTGTATATTGACTTTAATTGCCTTCAGCACGGCAGGCTTTGCACAAGAGGAAACCGAAGCGTACGTTTTCCGGATAAAGGTAGCCGCCTCCAGAACACCTTTACCTGAAGGAGCAAAGGTGTTTAAAGATTTTCCCGAAGCCGAAGGAATGCTTTTCCCCGATGGCTACTATCGGTATTTTGTAGGAAAGTTTGAAACGGCTCATCGTGCCACCCTACAGCTCTCAGCGGTTAAAGACAAAGGCTATAAAGATGCCTATGTGGTCTGCATTCATCAGGGACGCCTGTTGACGGTAGATGAGGCGCTTACGGAAATTTACGAAGACAGGTAACGGTCAGGCGGCCACCAGTCCGCGTTTGATGGCATAAAGCACAAGCTCTGAAGGTGATTTCAGGCCCAATTTGCCTAAGATGTTTTTGCGGTGTGTATTGATGGTATGTACACTGCGGCAAAGCATGCGTGCAATCTCGGCAGTGGTATATCCTTCTGCCACCAGTTTAACGATTTCCAGCTCACGCTCCGTTAAGACGAGGCCCTCGCAGGAAACCGGATAGCGCCTTTCCAACACATTATCTACAATCTGAGAACAGAAAAACTGTTCGCCATGCATGGTAGCCTTCAGGGCACTGAAAATTTCATCCTTACCGCATTCCTTAAGCAGATAGCTGGATACACCTGCCTGCAGGGCGGTGACAATGTCATGCTTATGCTTATTGTTGGAAATGACCAGAATTCTGATTTGAGGATATCTTCTTGCTATCCACACCAAGTCATCCAGCGAAAATGCCCCGGGCTGATCATAATCCATAATCAGCATATCAGGAATAGTGTTGCGCAAAACCGCTTTCAACTCCTGATAGTTTGCCGCTTCCCCAACGACCTCATAATCGGGCTGATCAGCAAGCAAACACTTCAAGCCCGTTTTTAAAAGAAAATCCCGGTCAGCGATGATGATACGATGAGGCACTTTATTTAGAATATTTCTAAACAACAAAAATAGCCGATGAAGCGCATTTTTCCAAAGTACGCTAAATTAAATGCTACCTAATAGTAGGTAATCTGACAATATCAGGGATTGTATTGTGAAGGAAAAGAGTTTCCAAAGCGAAAAGTCCGGGGTTGAAGGGAGGTCAGGCGCTGAAAATAACCCTTTCTCGTGTCTTGATTAATTATTACCTTTGCATCCCCTTTTACCTCAAAAGACCAGCGTCATGGACAAAATAAAAGCGATAGAAAAAATGCTGCTGCCTGATAAGGAGCTGCCAAAATTCAAGGCAGGCGACAACATCACGGTGCGCTACAAGATTGTGGAAGGCAGCAAGGAACGAATACAGCCTTTTCGCGGAGATGTTATCCAGATAAGGGGAAGCGGGCTGACTACCACATTCACGGTAAGGAAAATATCAAATGGTGTAGGTGTGGAAAGAATTTTCCCATTATACTCTCCCAATATTGAGAGCATAGAAGTGAACAAGGTAGGTAGGGTAAGACGTGCCAGAATTTTCTATCAGCGCAACCTGAAAGGGAAGAAAGCCCGTATTGTGGAAAAGAAGAGCTTCTCCACCACTGAGCAAGATCTTACCCAACAGCAGTCGCAGGCGGCAGCCAACGAGTAATCAACTTACCCTGTTTAATTGTACTACTGCAAGAGTGAGGCGGCTGATGCAAACCAGCTTTCCTTCTTCATTGGTGATTTTGATATCCCACACCTGAGTGGTTTTTCCCAAATGCAGGGGACGCGCAATGCCTTCCACATAGCCTTCTCTGACGGAGCGAATGTGGTTGGCATTGATTTCCAGTCCAACCACCGCTTCCTCATTGGCGTTTACGCACATGGTTCCGGCCACGCTGCCCAACGATTCAGCAAGGGCTACTGAGGCTCCCCCATGCAACAAACCGTAAGGCTGAGTTGTGCGGTGATCAACCGGCATGCGGGCTTTGACAAAGTCATCCCCTATTTCGGTAATCTCTATCCCCAAATGGGCAGGGAGACAGCGACTGCTTCCCTGGTTTAACACTTCTACAGTCGCAGGTGATTTCCAGATTGACATTTATTGAATTGGCTTAAAAATTCATTATGGTTTAGACTGAAGCAATTGGTCTGCACGCTTTTGTGCATTTTCCAGGATACGGTTGGCCTGGTCATTGGCTTCCCGGATAATCTTGTCTGCTTTATCATCGGTTTCTTTTCTGAGTTTTTTGGCTGCTGCCTGAGCCACTGTTTTTGCCAGAGGGTTTTTAGCCTCGTCTTCCAGCTTCTTTGCTTGAGCATATCCTTCCCTACGCACCTGGTCGGCCAGCTTTTGGGCTGCATCTTTGACTTTTTGGGCCTGCTGTCGGGCTTCTTGCATGATTTTTTCTGCTTCCTCCCGTGCTTTTGTGCTTACCTGTTCTTTCACCTCCCGGATAGTTTCCTTCACTTCTTCCCGGATCTGCTCTTTTACAGAGCCTTCTCCCTTTCCGGCTATGCTTATTTGCACTTTGGGATTGGTTAAGGTTTCGGTTATTCTAACTCTGAACTTCATCACCTGCGGCAAATTGCCGGGCCCGATACCCGATAACGGATTTTTCGCCAGCAGGTCATTTATAAATCCACTGGCCGCACCCAGCATTTCAGTGGGCACATCTATTACAGAGTTAAAATCTATCGTATTATCCAGCCCATAAGAGCCATAGTTGTGCAGCTTAATGGCATTGATGGCTACATCAAATGGTTCTATTTCAACCCTGCCGTTTCTGATTTCAAACACTGTCCAGGCGTCACTGATGCGCAGGTTTTTGAGCTGCTGAAGTTGCAATTGATCAGCAATGCGCACAAGGGCAGGGAATCCGCTTATCACAGCATTTTTAATATCTACCCTTCCCTTGCCCGATACTGAAGGAATTTGCAGAGATAAATCTTCCAGTAATGCCCCGCTCATATACATTTGGGAGCTGAACCGTCCGTTCATATAGGTAAATACAGGAGCCAATTTTGCCGCCAGCTCCAGGCTGGAAACAGTTTTTGCAATATCCAGATCTTTGAGGTTGTAAGAGAAATTCACAAGAGTATTGGTCGGATTTTTGGCATCCAGATACCCTTTCACGTCCAAAGTACCTCCCATACCGGAGGTAGAAAGGGATTGCAGGGTAAGAACCTGGTCTTTAACAGTGGCACGTCCGCTCGTATTATAGAGCTCGGCTTTATCAAACACCATCCTGGCAACGGCTAATCCAAGATCAATAGCTACATTATTCGGGATAAGAGCTGCGGATGATTCCGTTTGAGCTGGCGATGCGGCCTCTGAATCCGCTGAGGCAGTGGCATCCATCCATTCGTTAAGGTCAATGAGAGAGGATTTCAGATTCAACTGCCCGGTGAGGGTTCCATCGCTCAGCAGATAAGCCAACAGGTTATCCAGACGACCGGTAAGCTCGGCATCTGTTTTTCCAATTTGCGCCTTGAGATGCTGCAAAGTCACATCATTCTGATTTACAATGAGATGTAAACCGCTCAGGTGGAGGCGCCCCCCGGGCAGTGTGTTATCGGCATAAGTGAGATTCTGTATGTCAAGTGTAGCATAGGCATTCACAGGTAAACCGGCAGAGGAAACGTTACTGCCTTTTGTGGCAAATCCAAGTAAGGTTTTATCTACAGCTACGCCTGCGGGTAGTGAAGGGCTCTTATACTTCAATCCGTTGATGTTTACTTTACCATCGGCCTGAATCTTTTCATACTGTTCTTTTTCCAGATAAGACAACCGGCCCTTGAAAGCAGCATTTGCCTCCAGGAGGCCGGCTATTTCTTCGCCTTCCTGCAGCGGATAGAACTGTTTTACATTAGTTAGATTCAGCTTCCCTTTTGCCTGTATATCCATATCAGGATCTGAGACGGGTGTTTTCACCAGTATTCTCAGCTCCAAAGGTTCACCGCCTGCTTTTAAACTGAATTTTGGAATATGAATAACCGTATTATCCAGATTACCACCCGGATTTTCAGCCTTGAAGTCCATCTGAATATCCGTAACCGCAGCCGGCAGGTCGGGGTATTGAAAGCTTGCATCTTCTACTTTCATCTGAAGGGCAAAAGCCGGAAAACTTTCCTCACGCCAGGTGCCTTTTGCATAACCGTTGAGAGACAACCGACCCTCGGTCTTTACCTTTTCAAAATCTTTCAGATAAATAGCCGGCACCAGTGAGAGAATATTTTTAAAAGAAGTTTCCCTAGCGGAAAATTTTACATCCATTCCGTATTGACCAGGAGTACGGTCAGACACCCATCCCTCCATGCCCAGGACGAGGGCATTGACACGCAGAGTGTTATCCTTCAGGGTGTAGGTTTTATTCGGCAGATCCACACCCAGATTCATCTTCAATTCAATGTTGGCATTATTGAGATATTTTATTCCTGCCAATTTCAGGGTAGCCTGACTTATGGACAACAGCGTTTGAAAATCAAACAGATCCTGAGTGAAATCGCCCTTACCCCTGAAATTCAGATCAGCCAATCGCGCCTCCATATCCCCCTGCCGGTCTGTGTATGATAGTTCACCGCGATTGATTGCAAAAGACTTCAGTTTTACACTATAAGACGCGGGTGACGCGGATTGTTTACCCTGTGAAGTATTATCGGATTTGAAGATATCGTAATTAGCTGTTCCGTCAGGAAGTATTTTAATATGAGCCAGGGGCCGGTCTATGCGAATACTGCGGATATCAATCGGACCTTGTTTCAGCAGGCTCATGAGATTGATACTAAATGAAAATGAGCCCACATAGGCGAGCGTATCGCCCTCAAATGGCGTATGATTAATGACGCTCAGGTCTTGCAGCGAAAAGGTAAGATGGGGAAAGTCGCTAAGAAGCGTAATGCCCACGTTCCGGAAGTCCACCTTGGCATTGACGCTTTTGTTTATTTCCTGCCGCGCCAGATTTATCAGCCTGTCTTTAAACACAAATGGAATTGCAAACAGTGCACCCAAAAAAAGAATAATCAGGACGACCAAAACCCAAAGAACTTTTCTGAACATACGTGAAGTTTATAAACGGAGGCTAAATTAGAAAAGACTGCTGTTTGATAGACAAATCCTTCTGGAAATAATAACAGACATCCGAGAAGATGGTAAATTAAGTATCTGATTAAACAAAACCGCATGAGACAATATGACTCCTGAAAGAGAACAACGCATGGCTGATGTATTGAAGAGACGACAACCTGATATCACGGTAGTGCTGGAGAATGTGCATGACCCGCATAATATTGCTGCCGTATTGCGCACCTGCGATGCAGTAGGCGTTCAGACAGTATATGCAGTGAATGAAAAGGTTCCCCGGCCTAAAAAATTCGGTCATAAAACATCCTCCGGCTCAGAAAAATGGGTGGACGTGTACTATTACCGCGACCCCGATACATGCTTGGAAGACGTGCGTAAAAAATACGAAAAAGTATATGCCCTTAGTTCGGATCATCCAGGCAAAAGTCTGTTTGAAGCAGACCTTACCGGATCAGTAGCCCTTCTTTTTGGCAATGAACATGCAGGCTTAAGTTCCCGCATGCTTTCGCATGCTGACGAGTTGTTTACCATTCCCATGGTGGGCATGGTTACAAGCTTAAACATCTCAGTGGCGTGTGCCGTTACACTATATGAAGCCTTCCGGCAAAGGTATGCTGCCGGATTGTATGAGCGCACCAGCCTTACCGAAGAGCAGGCTGAAACTTATAAAAAGTGGGTGTTACGGGAAATACGGAAACGCTACCACCTATCCATCCAGAAAACATAACTCCACCTTACCGGTTTCTTTAAGCTCAGTAGCGGGCAATTCTGGTAGTGTAGGTTCTCTGCGGTCCAGTGATTTTTACTAAGTAGATACCCGCCGGAAGAGACGAAATGTCCAGCAGGATATGGCCTTCTTCGGTTCGTATCTTATCGGAAGAGTACATCCACCGGCCATGGATATCAAAAAGGGAAACGACATCATTTCCGGGTCTGCCATCCTTCGGAAGGTTAATCTGATAAACTCCGTTCTCCTGCAGAAAAACTGTCACCTGTGACCTTAGTCTTTGCATGTCTAAACCAGAAACCACCACATTTTCACAAGCCGAAGTATCTCTGCAGCCTGCTGAACTCACCATCAGGGCATAGCTGCTTGTAGTTGTGACCACGAAAACTGCCGTTGTTTCGGCAACCAACGGAGTAAAGCCATTTCCGCAGTCTAACCATTGAAACGTTTCTGCTGTATTATTGGCCGTTAGAATATTCCCTGAAATGGAAAAGGTGGGATCCAGAGATACCACACTGACGGCAAGTACCTGCGGCACCGATGCACCGCAGGCATTATCAGCAGTTACCATAATATTTCCACCTGTGTTGCCCGCTACCACCGATGCCGAACTTGATGAAGAGCTGCCACTCCATCCAGCCGGAAAGGTCCATGTGTAGGCATCAGCGCCCGACACAGGCGCCACACTGTAGTTTACACTTTCCCCGGCACAAACAGAATCAGGACCACTGATAGTGCTCGGTTGTTCAGGCAATGTAAACACGTTTACTGTGAAAGTCTGAGCAAAAGAGCTGCCGCAATTATTTTCAGCCGTAACAGATATAGTTCCACCCGTACTGCCGGCAACAACGGTAATAGAGTCAGCCGTTGAACTGCCGCTCCAGCCTGCAGGCAATTCCCACGCATAGGCAGTTGCACCCGACACCGGGGAAACGCGATAAGTAACTGTGGCGCCAGCACACACTCCCATTTGCCCTGATATAGGACCGGGCTGTGATGGAGGGGTACAAGGCTGCACGATAATCACTCCCTTCATACCAATAGCAGCATGCGGCTGACACACATACCAGTGCGTCCCAACAGGAAGCTTAGACGGTAAAACGATTCCACCTCCAAAGGGGACAGAAAACCCGCCAGGCAGAGGGGTTGTTGAGTTGGCGTTCCAGGTGGCCTGGCTCACCTCCACCGCATTGTGGTTGTTTGCTATAACAAAGCTCACTGTGTCTCCTTCGGTGATGGTGATGCTGTCAGGCCTGAACGTATTGCCAGAGTTGTTGATAGTCCATACGGTAGCAAAGGCATTTACGGTATGCACCATCAGGAATAATGAAACAAATCGTGAAGGCATAAGTAATTTATATTTTATGTTCAACATTTAATTATGTATGACGGATTTAAACATTTATAGCCCTGACTTTAAGAGAGCTAAAATAAAAACCATTGCCTTAAAAAAAAATCACAGTGGGATATTGCCGTGTTTCTTCCTGGGCAGTCTGGCTACTTTATTTTCCAGCATGCTAAAGGCTTTCATGAGCTTTACGCGGGTTTCTTCCGGTTTTATCACTTCATCAATAAATCCGCGTGCAGCAGCGCGATAGGGGTTGGCAAACTTTTCGGTATACTCATCCACCTTTTCCTGCAGCCGGGCTTCAGGATTTTGCGACTGCGCAATCTCATGCTTAAATATGATTTCGGCAGCACCCTTCGGTCCCATGACGGCTATTTCGGCAGTGTGCCAGGCATAATTCATGTCTGCGCCAATATGTTTTGAATTCATCACGTCATAAGCCCCTCCATAGGCTTTCCGGGTTATTACCGTCACCTTGGGCACCGTAGCTTCTGCAAATGCATACAATAATTTCGCACCGTTGCTGATAATGCCGTTCCATTCCTGGTCGGTGCCGGGCAGAAAACCGGGCACATCCACCAACACCAGCAACGGTATATTGAAGGCATCACAGAAGCGGACAAAACGCGCTCCTTTGCGGGAAGAGTTAATATCCAGCACTCCTGCCAGATGAGCAGGCTGGTTGGCCACCACTCCGATGCTTCGGCCAGCCAGGCGACAAAATCCTATGATTATGTTTTCAGCAAAATCTTTTTGCACCTCAAAAAACGAACCCTCGTCCACAATATCGGTAATCACTTCTCGCATGTCATAGGGCTGCTGCGGATTTTCAGGAATGAGATTATTCAAATCCGGGCGCAGTTCACTTCCCTGAAATGTATATGGAATACGGGGCGGCTCGTCTTCACAATTCTGGGGAATATAATCCAGCAGCTTTTTTATCAGGGCAATACATTCGGCTTCATTAGCGCAGGCGAAATGTGTTACTCCCGATTTTGCGGCATGGGTATGCGCTCCGCCAAGCTCTTCAGCACTCACCTCTTCATGAGTAACGGTTTTCACCACATTGGGACCTGTTACAAACATATAAGAGGTTTTCTCCACCATAAAAATAAAATCGGTTATGGCAGGTGAGTAGACGGCACCACCTGCACAGGGACCCATGATGGCTGAAATCTGCGGCACTACACCAGATGCCAGTGTATTGCGGTAGAAGATATCTGCATATCCACCCAATGAATTCACTCCTTCCTGAATGCGCGCCCCCCCACTATCATTCAGCCCGATGATAGGTGCCCCGTTTTTCATTGCCAGGTCCATGATCCGGCAAATCTTTTCGGCATGGGTCTCCGACAAAGACCCACCAAAGACGGTAAAGTCCTGAGAAAAAACATACACCAGTCGTCCGTTGATTTTGCCAAACCCTGTAATCACACCATCTCCGGGAATAAGTTGCTGTTCCATACCAAAGTCATGGCAGCGGTGCGTTACCAGCATACCAATTTCTTCAAAGGTGCCCGCATCCAGGAGCAATTCAATCCGCTCACGGGCTGTGAGCTTACCCTTGCCGTGTTGCTGCTTAATACGTTTTTCTCCCCCTCCCAGCAGGGCCTGAGCTCTTTTTGCCTCCAATTCTTTCAGCTTATCGTTCATGAGTGCGCATCTTTTCTTTCAGTGCAAAGATGAAGATTATTCCTCTTAAGTCGGCAATGCCTTTTGTAATTATCTTAGCAGACGAAAATGAAAAAGATTGCCCTCATTACCGGAGCCACATCAGGCATCGGTAAGGCCACAGCAGAGCTGTTTGCCGAAAATCAGATAGCCGTTATTGTCTGCGGAAGAAGAAAAGAACGTCTGGAGGCGTTGCAAAAAAAGCTCTCTGAAAAGGTGCCGGTGCACACACTATGCTTTGATGTACGGGAAAAGGAAGCCGTTTTCGGTGCCATTCAAAGTCTGCCACCGGATTTTCAATCCATTGATATTCTTGTCAACAATGCCGGCAATGCACATGGGCTGGCCACCATTGATGCAGGCGACCCGGAAGACTGGGATACGATGATTGACCTTAACATAAAAGGGCTTTTATATGTGTCAAAGGCAGTGATTCCGGGCATGGTAAAACGCGGGCAGGGCCATATCATAAATATTGGTTCAATCGCTTCTTTTGAAGTGTATCCCAAAGGCAATGTATATTGTGCCACCAAACATGCCGTTGATGCCCTCACAAAAGGTATGATGCATGACCTGTTGGATAAAGGCATACGCGTTACAGGCATTTATCCCGGAGCCGTAGAAACGGAATTTTCACTGGTTCGCTTTAAAGGAGATGTCCAAAAAGCAAAAGAAGTTTACACAGGTTTTGAACCTTTGCGTGCCGAAGATGTAGCAGAGACGATTCTTTTTGCCGCCACAAGGCCTCCCCACGCCAATATCAGCCAGTTAACCATCCTGCCTTCAGCCCAGGCCAGTGTTCAGCATATTTTCAGACGCGACTCTTCTGGCACATGAGCAGATTTCCCCCTGTAAGTTATAGTACTGCAAACGCGTCATTACATGCTGCCCTGGAGCAGTTGGGTAAGCGTCTTGAAGGCGAGCTGTTCACCGACAATATGACGCGGGCCATGTATGCCACCGATGCCTCCGTATATCGTGAATGGCCGCTGGCTGTGGTGTATCCGAAACATGCAGAAGACATCAAGGAGCTGATTCATTTCGCACGCAGGGAAAAAACCCATATCATTCCCCGCACTGCCGGCACCTCTCTGGCAGGACAATGCGTGGGCGGAGGTATTGTGGCAGATGTATCACGCCACATGCACCACATTCTGGAAATCCATGCAAAAGAGCGGTGGGTAAGGGTACAACCGGGAGTCATACGGGATGAACTCAACCTGTTTCTCAAGCCTTATGGACTTTTTTTCGGACCCAATACCTCTACAGCCAACCGCGCCATGATTGGTGGCATGGTGGGAAATAATTCCTGTGGTTCTTACTCTATTGTGTATGGCACTACACGTGACCATGTGCTGGAACTGAAAACTATTTTAAGTGATGGCTCCGAGGTTGTTTTTAAAGCCTTATCAGATGAAGAGTTTCGGGCAAAGGCCGCCCTAAATACGCTGGAAGGGCAGATTTATCGCCACATTGCCGATGAACTCGGGCCCGTGGCAATGCAGGAGGAAATACGCAGACAATTTCCGCATCGTGCTATACACAGACGAAACACAGGCTATGCAGTAGATGCATTGATTGAAACGTCTCCATTTTCTCCGGGCAAGCCGTTATTTAATTTCTGTAAAATGCTGGCCGGCTCTGAAGGTACCCTAGCGTTTATTACCGAGATAAAACTGAACTGTGTTGATCTTCCCCCAGCCGAACAGCTACTGGTGTGCATTCATTTTAATTCGCTGGACGAAGCACTGCAGTCCGTTTTGCTCGTTCATCGTTTCAGGCCACGGGCTATTGAGTTGATGGATAAGAACATTCTGGAATGCACCAAAGAGAATATTGAACAACAACGCAACCGCTTTTTTGTGCATGGTGATCCGGAAGCCATTTTGGTTATTGAGTTTGGCGCTGCATCCGTAGAAGTTCTTGAACAAACCGCTAATCAAATGATTGAAACGCTGCAGACTGCAGGGCTGGGTTATCATTTTCCAAAGGTATATCCCCCGGATATCAGCAGGGTGTGGAAGCTCCGGGAAGCAGGGCTGGGGTTGCTGTCCAATGTCAAAGGAGACCGAAAGCCCGTTGCAGTAATTGAAGATACTGCCGTGCGGGTGGAAGATTTGCCTGATTATATAAGAGAATTCTCTGCATTAATGCAGGAGTTTAAACAACAGCCTGTGTATTATGCGCATGCCGGAGCCGGTGAGTTGCACCTACGCCCTAAGCTGAACCTGCGTGACCCCGAAGATGTAAAACAATTCCGTGCTATTGCCACCGCCTCGGCACAGCTGGTAAAAAAATATAATGGTTCACTTAGCGGTGAGCACGGAGACGGGCGCGTAAGAGGTGAATTTATCCCCTTTATGATGGGTGAAAAGATATATCAGCTTTTCAGACGCATCAAATACACCTGGGACCCTGATAACATCTTTAATCCCGGAAAAATTGTAGACACCCCTCCGATGGACACTGCCCTCCGTTATGAACCGGGACAACCCGTCAGACCGCTCCGAACGCTTATTGATTTTTCCGATGCAGGGAATATGCTCAGAGCAGTGGAAAAATGCAATGGCTCTGCCGACTGCCGCAAGCTGGCTTTTGCCGGAGGCACCATGTGCCCCAGTTATATGGCTACACGCAATGAAAAAGACACCACGCGTGCCCGCGCCAACGTGTTGCGCGAGTTTCTGACGCATTCCCAAAAATCAAATCCTTTTGACCATCAGGAAATTGCTGAGGTAATGGATTTGTGCCTGTCCTGCAAGGGATGTAAGTCTGAATGCCCTTCCAATGTGGATATGGCTCTGCTCAAAGCGGAATTTCTTTATCAATACTATCAGTCGCATCGCATTCCGCTGCGCTCGCTGGCCATTGCACATATCGGCACACTAAACAGGCTCGCCATTTTATTTCCTGCTCTCAGCAACTATCTGTTATCCCGGTCTGTTGCCGGCAGCTGGCTAAAACGCCTGCTGCATATTGCCCCTCAACGTTCCTTGCCTCTCCTTCATCGGTTCACCCTAAGAAAATGGTTTTCTCAAAACCAAAAAAGGCTGATACCACATCGTCCCCTTGGTAAGGTTTACCTGTATGCAGATGAATTTACCAATTACAATGATGTAGAAACAGGCATAAAAGCCGTCTGTCTCCTAAGCAGTCTGGGATATGAAGTATGTATACCGCAAGTGCATGACAGCGGACGGGCTTTTATTTCCAAGGGACTGTTACAACAAGCACGGAAGCTTGCAGTATACAATGTTACCAAACTTGCTCCCATAGTTTCGGAACATACTCCGCTCATAGGCATTGAGCCATCAGCCCTGCTTTCTTTCAGGGATGAATATCCTCTTTTGGTAGACCGGCATCTGAAACCGACAGCTCTGCAGCTGAAACAACATGCACTGCTTATTGATGAATTTATTTCCCGGGAAATAAAAAAAGGGAATATCAGCCCCCAATCTTTTACCGATAAGCCAGCGCATATTCTCTTGCATGGTCATTGTCATCAAAAGGCATTAAGCAGTCTGGGACATACCGTTAGTATGCTCTCCTTGCCGGAAAACTATTCGGTGACCACTATCCCTTCCGGCTGTTGCGGCATGGCTGGTTCTTTTGGATACGAAAAAGAGCATTATGACCTTTCACTCCGTATTGGTGAGTTGGTTTTATTTCCCAGACTCAGAAAAGCACATCCACAGGATCTGATTGCCGCTCCGGGCACGAGCTGCCGGCATCAGATTGCTGATGGCACGGGCATTAAGGCCTTTCATCCGGTGGAAATTCTGGCAGAAGCCTTAAAGCCTGAAATACGCAATTTTTGACGGTTGCTATTCAAAGCCTTCAACGGTGAAAATGTCGCTCAGAAAGTGGTTATCGCGGGAAGACTTTCCTATCCATATCTGATGCGGCATATTTTCTACTCTCCACATTTTCAGTTCAGGGTCATAGTAACTGATATCTTCCGGTTTAATGATAAACGCAACTTCCCGGTGTTCGGCAGGTTGCAGATACACCTTCTGAAAACCACGCAAGAGTTTTACCGGCCTATCCAGGGTTGAATGACCAAAACCGATATACAACTGTACCACTTCAGCTCCACTTCGGTTTCCGGTATTTTTCACTTTAGCTGTTATGTAAAGTGTATCCCCGGGACAAAGCGTACGGCTGCTGAGCGCCAATTCTGAAATTTCAAACGTGGTGTAGCTTAAACCAAAGCCAAAAGGATAACGCACGTTTTGGTTTGTTTTATCAAAGAGTGTATATCCGTGATAATAGCCGTAGTGCACCTCCTCAGCATAGGAATCAAATGGCGGAAGATGCGAGGCATCTGCAGGAACGGTAAAAGGTAATTTTCCGGAAGGATTTACTTCTCCAAATAATACCCTGGCCAAAGCATGACCAAATTCCATCCCGCCATAGAAAGTATGTAAAATTGCTCCAACCTGCTGCTGCCACTCTTCCACGGTTATAGCTGATCCGGCTATCAGGCACACAATTAACCGTGAATGCCCTGCAGATGCAGCCTGAATGGCTTCCACATCATGGGGATGAAGATGCAGATGGGGGCGGTCACCACCCAGTCCCAATATACCGAGTCGGGTAAGAAAGGTTTTTTTATGTGGCTTGTCCCGTCTGCGGTTTTGCCCCATACCGATATATTCACCCTCATCACGATATGTGGTTCCTGCAATCACAATCACCGCATCTGCTTCGCTGCAGGCTTTATGCAGCTTGGCCCTATTACGATAGCTCACATACTCAACCTTTGTGTTTTCATTTTGCAGGTAGCTGCGAATACCCTCTAATGCACTCACAACATATCGCGGCTTTACCCAACTGCTGCCATGGTCACCTGTTTCCTTAATATCGGCAAGTGATCCTGTAATTACTAATTTGTGTATCTGTACTTTGTTGAGGGGAAGCAAGTGGTTCTCATTTTTCAGCAGAACCATGCTTTTTTCCGCAGCCTCGCGCGCAAGGCTACGATGCTCCCTGCAGCCCACCAGAGCGCGGGGATAAGTGTTTTTTCCGGTGTCCGTACTAAAAAGCTTTTTCGTGCGCAACACCGGATAAATCAGCTCATCAATCTGTTGCATGGTAATTCTTCCCTCACGAAGCAGTTTTGAAATGTTTCTATAGGAATATACTTTTCCGGAGGGCATTTCTACTTGCATGCCCGCTTGAATGCCCTTTACAGCATCATGTAAGCCGTCCATCCAGTCGGAAGTAACATATCCTTTAAATCCCCACTCATTTCTGAGAATGTTGGTAAGTAAAAATTTGTGATGCCCGCAATATTCACCGTTGAGTTTGTTGTAAGCACTCATTACTGAAGCTGCACCCGCGTGTACGGCTTTCCGGAAATGAGGCAGATATACCTCATACAGCGTCCGGATATCCATGGAGATATTTCCTCCGAAACGGTTATTCTCCATGCTGTTAGCAGCAAAGTGTTTCAGGCATGCCTGCACCCGATGCCGCTGAATGCCTTTCACCAATGCAACAGCCATCTCGCCCACATGGTAAGGGTCTTCTCCGTAGGTTTCCTGGGCTCTGCCCCAGCCGGGGTGCCGAAGCAGATTCATACATACGGCTCCCGAGTAGTTGGCTCCCAGGGCCTTCATTTCACGGGCTATAGCTTCACCAATGCGCTCCTCAAGGTGCGGGTCCCAACTCGCTCCGCGTGCCATGGTAACCGGAAAGGCAGTAGCACCCCGAACAAAGCTTACACCACGGGGGCCGTCCAGAAATACCAGCTCCGGAATGCCCAGCCTCTTGGAGCCGCCAGCCCGCACCGGCTTCACCGGAAGACCTAAAAGCATGCGTATTCCGTAGCGCAACATGCCATGGCCGTGCATTTCATATACTTTTTCCTTCAGGCTCATCTGTGCAAGCCTGTCTGTAACCCACTTATCCAATTCTTCTTCACTGAGCGCATGACCGGCTTGTTTCCGGGCACCTCCGAGAGTCATAGCATAATTGTTTTCTTTTATCAAAGACATTAGCAAGATTTGAATAAACAATGAAAGGAAAAAGGTATTGCGAAAAGGTTTTTTCATTGCTATTTCATACCTTTAGTGTACCGGTAAGTTATTATGATATTTTCCTGCAAGCAAAACCCAATAAATAAATATGGCGGCACCCTTCCATGTGCTGGCAGGCAAAGTCGTGTTGGTGATTTTGGGTTTCCTGTTGCTACTAAATGCCTGTGTTCAGCAGACAAATCATGCGGAGAAAACCACTGTATCCCTATCCGAAACCGATAGCTTGCAGATGATGCAGACTGCCAGCGAAGCCACTTTAGCACTTCAGCAAACACTTAGCGCTGCTTTAAAAAAAGCTATGGAAGATAGTGGCGCGGCTTATGCCATTCATTACTGCAATCTGCATGTGCATCCTCTTACCGACAGTATATCTGAAGCTCTGCGTTTAAACATTGCCAGGGTATCACACCGGGCTCGTAACCCCAAAAATCAAGCTTCAGCGGACGAACTGCGCATGATAGCTGCCTATGAACAACAGCTGGCTGAAGAAAAACCATTGAAACCGATTTTGCAAAAAGCAGGAAATCAGTATACTTTTTACTCTCCCATCCTTATTTTCTCCCCCCTATGCTTGCAGTGCCACGGCCAACCGGATACAGAAATTCATCCTGCCACGCTTCAGGCTATCCAAAACCTTTATCCGGAAGATAAGGCAACGGGATTCCGGCTGCAGGATGTGCGTGGTCTGTGGCGGGTAGAATTCCGGCAATGATAATAAGATGCCCTTATCGTGCATAGCACCCCCTAAATGTCGGTTACGTTTTTTCCAGTTTCTTCCAAAATCAGAGAAAAGATTTGATTAAAATACACGGACATGGGTTTCGGGTCCTGCACCCGGAATTAAGTACCGCCGGCAAATAATTGCAGCTATCAGTCAATTAACGTACATTGCCAACATCCGGATGAAAAAACGCAGATTATTCTATATCGGACTGTTATTACACTTTACAGTAGCTTTCCTTTTGCCCGAAGGGCTGCTGGCAGCATGTATGCTACCGGTGCCGTCAATAACTACTTCAGGGCCTCTTACTTTCTGCCAGGGTAATTCAGTCACCCTTACCTCCAGCTCCGATACGGCCTACACATATCAATGGAAGAAAAACGGGGTTAGCATTCCCGGAGCTACGAATGTGAGCTATGAAGTTAGCGAAAGTGGTAGCTACACGGTAACGGTGAAAGTAGATACCTGTGAAAAAACCTCACTGCCGGCTGAAGTTACAGTGAACCCCACACCCAATGCCACGCTGAATGGTCCTGGAGCGATATGCTTTGGAGAATCCGCACAGCTGATAGCAACCGGAGGAACCTCCTATAACTGGAGTGCTGCAGGCGCCAGTGGTAATACTATTACTGTTTCCCCTACCTTCAACACCACCTATTCGGTGACAGTTACAAACAGCTATGGTTGCAATTCCGTGTTATACCTACAGATAAATGTGAAACCTCTTCCTCTGGCAAATATTTCTGTGGCCGGCTCCGACACATTGTGCAACGGACAAAGCGTAACGCTGCAGGCAAGCAACGGAACAGGGTATACTTACCAGTGGAAAAAAGATAATGTAAGCATTAGCGGAGCAACCAACTCTTCGCTGACGGTAAATACTGCCGGAGATTACAAGGTTGTAGTAACCCTCAACGGCTGCTCCCGCACCTCTGCTGTGCAGAAAATTGTAGTACATCCGCTACCCCAACCTCAGATTACTGCTGATACCACCATATGTGCTGGGGAGACTATTGTATTGCATGCTGCCGGTGGCGTGGCCTACCGATGGAGCGGAGGCGGACCGACCACTGCCGATTTTCCGGTTACACCTACTTCAACCAAAACCTACACCGTAACCGTAACAAATGCGTATGGTTGCACTCAGACTGCCAGTACCACAATAACCGTGAAACCCCTCCCTCAGGTCTGGGTCAGTGCTGCAGGTTCCACTACTTTGTGTGACGGTCAATCCGTAAACCTAAGTACAGCCAATACAACCGGATATAGTTATCAATGGCATAGGAATAATCTGCCGATAGCCGGAGCTACCTCCAATATGTATGCCGCCTCCGCGGCGGGAAACTACTTTACGGTGAACACGTTGAACGGCTGCTCTGATACCTCGGGAATCATCACCATTACAGTAACCCCCCTGCCGCAAACATCCGTGAGTAACGATACGACCATCTGCTCCGGTGACACGGTAACCTTGTCAGCAAGCGGAGGCATATCCTATCAATGGAATACCGGATTTGCCGGTGCTGTCTACACGGTTTCAACCACATCAACCCGGACATATTCAGTAACCATTACTGATGGTAACGGATGTTCTGTTTTACGCAGTGTAACAGTGTCGGTCATTCCGCTTCCCAATGCATCCCTGTCGCTTTCCGGGCCTACTACTTTCTGTGCTAATCACACACTTATCATGACCGCAAGTTCCGGAAGCGGCTATGCTTATCAGTGGTTTAAAGATTCAGCACCTCTGCAGGGAGCTACTGCGCAGACCTATGAGGTTCAGCAGAGCGGAAGCTATTTTGTAAAGGTAACCGCAAGCGGGTGTTTCAAAAATTCAGTCACTACAAACGTGACTATCCACCCGCTTCCTGCAGCAACTGTAAGCAATGACACGACCATCTGCTCAGCCGACACAGTAACGCTGCATGCCTCAGGTGGAACGGCATATGCCTGGTCAAACGGATCCAGTGCCAGCAGCATACAGGTTGCGCCCATGAACACTACCACCTACCGCGTGACCGTATCCAATTCCTACGGATGCACGGTCTCAAAAGCCATCACTGTTTCCACTATCTCACGACCTACTGCCTATGTGAATCCGGCCGGTAGCATTTCTATCTGTCAGGGTCAGACTGCTACCCTCTCTGCCAGCACGGGTAGTGGATACAGCTACCAATGGATGAACGGCCCTGCTGTTATAAATGGAGAAACCAGTTCTACTCTGCAAGTGAGTAGCTCAGGCAGCTATCAGGTGGTAATAACGGCCAATGGCTGTCCTAAAGCATCCAACAGTGTGCAGGTTGCAGTGCACCCCAAACCAATCGTTACTGTAAGTGAGGATACCACAATCTGTTCGGGACAGTCTTTGAACTTAGAAGCTGCTGGTGGTGCAACTTACAAGTGGAGCACTGGTGCAAATAATGCCACCATCACCGTATCTCCGGGTGTTTCAACCACCTACACTGTTACAGTAACTTCCTCTCAGGGATGCTCGGCTACCGGTGATGTATTTGTTTCGGTGATTCCCTCACCCTCTGCTGTCGTGAGTGTGACGGGTTCAACAAATCTCTGCCAGGGCGATTCGGTAGTTTTCACTGCTGCACTGGGCACCGGCAACACCTATCAATGGCGCGAAAACGGCATCCCTATTCCGGGGGCATCAGGCAACAGCTACACAACTACACAGGCAGGTACTTACTCGGTGGCGGTCAGTGCATTTGGATGTAGCACTCTTTCACAAGCGTATACGGTAGTGGTGCATCCGCTGCCCGCAGGCTCCATCAGCAACGATACACTTATCTGTCAGGGCAGTGCAGTTACGCTTACCGCATCCGGAGGGGTTACCTATCAATGGAGTAATGGGCGCTATGGTAGTCAGATTACGGTTACTCCCAATGTTACCACCACTTACCAGGTGACCATAACAGATGCCTACAGCTGCAAGGATTATCAGGAAGTAACCATAGAGGTAAAACCGCTGCCCAATGCCTACGTGTCAGTTTCGGGCGCAACTAATATCTGCACCGGACAAACGGTAACACTGAGCGCCAGTACCGGAAATGGCTATTCCTATGCATGGTTTAAGGACAGTGTGCTGATCAGCGGTGCCGACAGCTCTCGTCTTGTAGCCAGTCAAACGGGAACTTATCACGTAGTGGTCACTCTGAACGGATGCAGCAAATCATCATCTGCGATACAGGTAAATGTCAGCAACGTATTGCCTGCTACTATAAGTCCGGATGTAACTATTTGTTCAGGCGATTCTGTTACGCTTGTCGCTGGAGGCGGAGGAAATTATCTATGGAACACCGGGGACACCACAGCATCCATCATTGTGGCACCGTCTTCTACGAAAAGCTACTCGGTAACCGTGAGCAGTGGCAGCTACTGTTCAGCGGTGAAAAGTGTTACCGTAACGGTAAAACCCTTACCCAATGCGTTCATTATTGTATCAGGTGGCTCCACGGAAATATGCCAGGGAGATAGCGTCACCCTCAATGCCAACCTTGGCAGTGGATTGGGTTATCAGTGGATGAAAAATGGAATGGCTATCCCCGGAGCCACGGGGTCAAGCTATATGACTGCTGATGCGGGAAATTATACTGTGGTAGTCACCTTAAACGGATGCAGCAGGGAATCGGGTCCGAAAGAAATCATCCTGCGTCCCTTGCCAGAGCCGACAGTAAGCAACGATACGGCTGTATGTGCTCAAAGCAGTGTAAAACTGCTGGCATCCGGGGGCACAGGTTACGTGTGGAGCACGTATGCCACAGATTCTTTTATCATCATTAATCCTACAGTATCAAAAACCTACAAAGTAACGGTGATAAACACCTACGGATGTGCAGCAACCGATTCGGTAAGGGTAGATGTGCTTCCTTTGCCGGCCAATGTTAATATTACCACTTACACTTCAACCAACATCTGTGAGGGGAAGAGCGTCACGCTGCGTTCAACGAATACCGAGGGTCCAGGCTTTCAGTGGCTGCTGGACGGAGTAGCGATTCAGGGAGCCACGACAACAACATATGAAGCTGCAGCAGAAGGGGCGTATTCTGTAGAAGTAACGGGCAGCAATGGATGCCGCAAGCGCTCAAATCCCCTCACTGTAACCGTTCATCCTACTCCGTCCACGCCCTCTATCATACAGGTTGGGATGGACTCTCTGCTTTGTTCCGAAGAGGGGAGTAATTATAAATGGTTCCGAAACGGTCTTACCTACAACATAGGCAACCGGCAAATCAGAGCCAGCAAGGAGGGGTTTTATACCGTGTATGTGGTAAGCGACAAAAACTGCCCCTCTGATACTTCGGCTCCGTTTTTCTTTTCTCTGACAACGACCTTCACGCCTCATGAGGATTTTATGCGGATATACCCTACTGCGGGATACGGTATGTTTTCTCTGCATATTCCGGACCCCTACCGCAGCCAGTCGCTTGTATTCCGTGTTGCCTCACTTTCAGGCAGAGTAGTCTGGCATCAGAATATTCTCCCAACAGAGTATCCGGTAGTATTCAATCTTTCCTTTCTTCCGGCCGGCCTTTACCTGCTGCAGGCAACCACCGCAAACGGAGACAGGATTATCGCCAAAATAATTCTGCACTGAGCGACTAGAACCATTCCTCCTGAGGCTTGTTTTGAAGGATTTGTTCAATTTCTTCCATCACCTCAGCGGTGAGCCTATCGATGACTTTTATGGATTCCATGTTTTCCTTAAGCTGCGCTAGTCTGGATGCCCCCAAAATTACGGTGCTGACGTTTGGATTTTTTAAACACCAAGCAATAGCCATCTGCGGCAATGTAACACCCAGCCGTTTGGCAACCTGGGCAAGGAGCTGTGTCTTTTGAAGATTTTCTTTTTTTGATACCATTTCTTTAAGCCATTGCATATCCGTAAGGGCAACGCGGCTATCCGGAGGAATGCCCTCATTATACTTACCGGTAAGCACACCTGATGCCAGCGGAGACCAGATGGTAGTTCCAATTCCAAAATCTCTGAACAGACGGGCATACTCAGATTCTATGCGGTAGCGATGCAGCATATTGTATTGCGGCTGTTCCATCGCAGGAGGTATCAGGTTATACTTTTCGGCAGCAAGAAAAGCCGCAGTAATCTCCTGAGCAGTCCACTCGGAAGTCCCCCAGTAAAGCACTTTACCCTGCATAATAAGAGAATGCATGGCCCAAACTGTTTCTTCAATGGGTGTGGTTTTATCGGGTCGGTGACAGAAGTAAAGATCCAGATACTCTACCTGCAGGCGTTTTAATGCAGCATGGCAGGCTTCGGTTACATGTTTTCTGCTTAAACCCTTTTGATTGGGTTTGTCACCACCCCAAAAAACTTTGCTGGAAACCAGATATGTGGTACGATCCCAGTTTTTCCTTTTCAGTATCTGCCCCATGACGACCTCTGAGCGGCCAGATGCATAGCTTTCGGCATTGTCAAAAAAATTTATTCCATTGTCATAGGCATACGTCATCAGCTCTTCTGCAACGGCATCCGAAATCTGACTACCAAAAGTAACCCAGCTGCCCAAAGACAAAGCACTCACTTTTAAACCCGACCTGCCTAACTTTCTGTATTCCATGATTTATTCTTTTCTTTGAATAAAAATAGACTTACTCCCTAATTCATCCTAATCATCAGCTTATCCTATGTCTGTTAATCAATCGGAAATAAAAATACACGTAGCCTTAAACGAAAAAAAGTTACCGGTTTCTCTCTCCTGGAGTGCAGAAGAAGTTGGTGAGAAAGAAAAACCTTGTGAGGCGCTTATGCTATCCCTCTGGGATACACAAGAAAAAAACACCCTGCGCATTGATCTGTGGACACAAAACATGCGCAAGGATGAGATGACCGATTTTTTTTTTCAATCTCTTGTTTCCTCCGCAGAAACCTATGAACGCGCCACGGGCATCCGCGGTATTGCAGAAGCTACTAAACAATTCTGCAGACAACTATCTGAAACCATTACTCAGCAGGTGCAGTCATCGGCAGATACAGAAGGCATGCAGTAATTTTGATTATTATCCCGTTAGTTTAAGCCGTAAGATAAGTCTGATTTATAAAAACAAGCAGCCGGCAGTTATGCATTATCGCATTCTTCTTGTAGAAGATGAAAAAAATCTGCAGGAAGCCATCCGCATGAACCTTGAAATGGAAAATTACGAGGTAGAAGTGGCTTCCACCGGACCGCAGGCTCTTAAGAAATTCAGTGAACAGCGTTTTAACCTCGTCATTCTGGACATCATGATTCCCGAATTAGACGGGTTTACCGTTTGCCAGCGCATTCGGCTGGAAAACCATGACCTTCCGATTTTGTTTCTGACAGCAAAAAATACTCCGGCCGATAAAATCAAGGGACTACGCAGCGGAGCTGATGATTACGTTACCAAACCGTTTAATCTGGAGGAACTGCTTCTGCGGGTGCAGATATTGCTGAGGCACAGTTTAAAAGGCACGAAAAATGAAACTGCTGCTCACGTATATACATTTGGCGGCAACAAGGTTAATTTCATCACCTATGAGGCGATAGGGGTAAACGGAAAGTTCCATCTGACCAAAAAAGAAGTGCAACTGCTTAAGCTGCTCATTGACCATAAAAACGAAGTAGTTTCCCGCCAGCAGATACTGCAATATGTATGGGGCTATGACGTGTTTCCCTCTACACGAACAATAGATAACTTCATTCTCTCCTTCCGTAAATACTTTGAAAAAGACGCAAAGAATCCCCGTCATTTTCATTCTGTGCGGGGAGTAGGTTATAAGTTTACGGATTAATATAGTGTATTCCGGGAGTATAATCGTGCTTCAGTAAGTCCTTTATTCTGCGATAATGTTCTTTATTTTCAGTAAAGTTCAGTTGAGCTACATGCACGATAAGTACGGCCGCCCAGGAAATGCTTCTAAAATACTGGAAATAGGCCAGTTGTATTTTCTCCAGATAGGCCTCCTGAATCTGACGTTCATAGGGACGCCCCCGTTTCGCAATCTGAATCATCAGATTAGCCACATCATTATGCAGATAAATGATAAGCTCCGGACGGGGCAGGTTACGCTGGATAATATCAAATAATTTTCTGTACAGGACATATTCATCACCACCCAGATTTATTCCTGCAAACAACAGCGACTTGGCAAAGCAATAATCACTTATCAGCAAATCTTTAAACAGGTCACGACCTGCCTGCAACTTCGACATCTGCTGGAATCGTTCGGCCATGAAAAATAACTCCAGTGGAAAGGCATATCTGCGTGGATTGCTGTAAAAACGGGGCAGAAACGGATTATCCTCAAATTTTTCCAGACAAAGCTGAGCATTATATTCTTCAGCCAACATGCAGGCAAGAGAGGTTTTGCCTGAACCGATGTTTCCTTCAATTGCAATAAAATTATACTTCATGGGCAGGATACACTATTCTTACCGGCAAGGGATCAGTGCAGCGGCTGAGCAATGCGCTCACCGAAAGGCCTAATAAGGGATGTATTGCGTTTGGAGCTATTTCTGCCAGCGGCACAAGGGCAAATCTGCGCTCATGCAAGCGGGGATGTGGAACAATTAACTGTGAGGTGTGAATAATACGGTCTTCCGCTAAAAGCAGATCAATATCCAGCACTCTTGGCCCCCAACGCGGAGCGGCAACCCTGCCGGCTTCCTTCTCCATCTGCTTAAGCTGCAGCATAAAGGCCTCAGGCTCCGACTCCACGATTACTTCCACTGCCTGATTCAAAAAATCCGGCTGCTGCTGAAATCCCCATGGAGCCGTCTCATACACGGATGAAACGCCCACCACCACAGCCCGTGCACGCAACGCATCAAGTGCACGCAGCAAATGAGCCTCCCGATTGCCCTCATTACTGCCCAGCAACAGATGAAAGGTAAGTATAGGCATGGCTTGGGTAAAAGTAACAAATCACCTAAATTAGCCCATTCCCTTCACCCTAAACTACTCTCCCATGAGACAATTTCTGAAGTTCTTTTTCGCTTCCATGTTCGGAACCATCTTTGCCCTGCTGATTGTCTTTTTCCTGATTCTGGGTATGCTGGCAGCAGCGTCAGCCGGCTTTACACAGGCTCAGGAAAGGGTAAAGGCGAAGCCTAATTCTGTCTTACACCTGAAGCTGAACTACCCTATTCCCGAAAGAACACCCAAAAACCCATTAACCCAACTGAGCTTTTCTTTTGACCCGCCCCGCCTGGGATTGAATGATATCCTGAAAAACATTCGCGATGCAAAAACGGATGATAACATTAAGGGCATTTATCTGGAAGTGACCCCCACCCCTTCTGCATTCGCCACCCTGGAGGCAATACGGAATGCACTGATGGATTTTAAGTCTTCAGGCAAATTCATCGT
Source organism: Chitinophagales bacterium (assembly GCA_026003335.1). Taxonomy (NCBI): domain Bacteria; kingdom Pseudomonadati; phylum Bacteroidota; class Chitinophagia; order Chitinophagales; species Chitinophagales bacterium. The sequence continues at coordinate 1,057,168 of BPHB01000001.1, forward strand.
TGCCTATGGCGAAATACTTTCGCAAAAAGGCTATTATGTTGCCTCTGTTGCCGATAAGATTTACGCAAACCCTTCCGGTTTTGTAGAGTTCAGAGGCCTGTCTTCGCAACTGGTTTTTCTCAAAGGCACTCTTGACCGCCTGGGCATTGAGCCGCAGATATTCTATGCCGGAAAATTCAAAAGTGCTACAGAGCCCCTGCGCCTGGAAAAAATGAGCGATGAAAACCGCGAGCAAATCACTTCAGTAATTGTTGACATCTATACCCATTTCATCAAAAACATTGCTGAAGCCCGCAACTTGAATAGTGAGTTGCTGGATAGTATTGCTGACAACATGCTGATTGTAAAGGTAGAAGACGCAGTGCACTACAGCCTGATTGACGGGCTTGCCTATTTTGATGAAGTGATTAAAGAACTTAAAGAGCGCAGCGGACTTACCGAAGATGATAAGTTGCCCCTCATGAGCATTCAGAAATACCGTAAATCTACACTTCGGCAAAAGGAAGGCGGTGACGAAATCGCTGTGCTTTATGCTCAGGGTGCCATCATTGATGGACAAGGAGATGAAGATGAAATCGGCTCCGAACGTTTTGCCAAAGCTATTCGTGATATCCGGGAAAACAAGAAAATCAAAGCTCTGGTGATGCGCATTAATTCCGGAGGAGGCAGCGTACTGGCTTCTGAAGTCATTCTGCGTGAAGTGATGTTGGCCCGTGAAAAAATGCCGGTTATCGTATCCATGGGTGATGTGGCTGCATCCGGGGGCTATTACATCGCCTGTATGGCAGACACCATCCTTGCGCAGCCCAACACCATTACAGGCTCTATTGGCGTATTTGGCTTGCTTCCAAACATGCAAAAATTCTTCAATGACAAATTGGGGATGACCTTTGACGGAGTTAAAACGGGAAAATTCTCTGACATGGGCACCGTGTCGCGCCCCATGACGGAGGAAGAACGGGCTATCTGGCAAAAAGAAATAGACCGCATCTATCTGGAATTCAAAGAAAGAGTAGCCTCCGGCCGGGGCATGTCAGCCGATAAAGTAGAAAGCATTGCCCAGGGACGTATATGGACAGGACTGCAGGCAAAAGACAACGGCCTGGTTGACCTCATCGGCGGCCTGGACGAAGCCATCAGCATTGCTGCCGAAAAAGCCCAACTCACCGACTATGAACTGAAAGATTACCCAAAACAGAAAGATCCATTTGAAAAACTTATGGAAGAATTAAGCGGCACAACGCAATCCTTGCTGCGCAGCACCCGATGGGCTCCTTACTATTCCGCATTGGAAAAACTAACCGAAATAGAAAAGCTCTGCGGCATACAGGCAAGGCTCCCTTACGAGCTGGAGATTAACTAAGCCGGCCCAAAATGTATCTGCACGGGGACTTCGGTCTGCAATAAAAACAGCAATTTTTGCCTAAATTATATGGTGCCTTAAACGGACACTGAAAGCTTTTCCTTAAATTCATCCTGGTATGTCCGTTTTGCAAATTGCACCAGTTGAACTCCGAGAAGCATTCTATGAACCCCTCCGCCACATGGTGCTGATTCTGGATGTGAGCGGAAAAATACGCTACATCAATTCAAAAGGCGCACAACTACTCAGAAGGCCCAGACATGACATAATCGGGAAAAACTGGCTTCAACAGTTTGTGCCTGATGAATATCATGCAGACATACTAAAACGTATCCGGAAAGCAATTCGCCAAAAAGAAATCGTAGAAAGTTATGAGCACTATGTGAAATGCGGAGACAACCAAAATCGGATTATAAAATGGCACAATAATCTCATTACGGATCCGGATGGCAATGTAGTAGAAATACTAAAAACCGGTGAAGATGTAACACAGCAGAGAGAAAATGAAAAGAAGCTGGCCGAGAGCGAAGAAAATTACCGTGCCCTGGTAGAAAATATTTATCAGGTAGCTTACAGGGTGGACTTTCCCCCTAACATCAAAAAAGTATATCCCCGGCTCACTCCAACGTTTACTACTCAACGGGTAGAGGAATTCACCGGTTTCCCGGCTAAAGCTTTCCATAACGGCACGGTAATTTATCTGAATCGTGTTCACCCCGATGACCGCGAAGCAGTTCGCAGAAGCTTTTTTAAAATGATTGAAACCCGAAAGGCCATTCACCGTACTTACCGTTTCCGGCATAAAAATGGCTCCTACAGGTGGTTTGAAGATACTATCATTCCAATCCCCAACGCACACAATATCGTAACCGGATGCTACGGGGTGGTGCATGACATTACCGATAGAGTGCGGCATCTGGCCACTATCCGGGAATATGAAAAATTTTTCTCCCTATCACAGGATATGTTCTGCATTGCCGGCACAGATGGCTATTTCAAGAAAATAAACCCAAGCTTTGAACGTATTCTGGGATATAGCTCCCGACAGTTGCTGAAAGTTCCTTTTATAGAATATGTCCATCCCGATGATGTACAAAAAACGCAAGAGGTGATGCAGCACCTCGCTGCCGGAGGCATTACCATAGATTTTGAAAACCGCTACCGCTGTAAAGACGGCAGCTACAAATGGCTATCCTGGACATGTACCCCGTCTCTGGATTCCGATCTGCTTTATGCAGCCGCCCGAGACATCACCCTGCAAAAAATACATGAGGAACGCCTCCGCAAAAGCGAAGCCTTTCTGAGCTCTGTTATTGAAAACATTCCCGCCATGATTTTCATCAAGGATGCAGTGGATTTAAAATTTGCAAGACTCAACAAGGCCGGGGAAACTCTTCTGGGATATTCTGAAAAAGAACTGCTTGGAAAAACTGATTATGATTTTTTCCCAAAAAGTGAAGCTGATTTTTTCACCCGCATTGACAGGGAGGTGCTGCGTAAGAGAAAACTTTATGTCATCCCGGAAGAAAAAATAAAAACCCGTCTGAAAGGAGAGCGCATCCTGCACACACGCAAAATTCCGCTCTATGACCAGCAAGGTAACCCAGAGTATCTGCTGGGTATTTCCATTGATATAACTGATCGGAAAAAAGCAGAGGAACTTATTAAAGAAAATGAACAAAAGTTGATTGAAGCGCAGAAAATTGCTCATGTCGGAAGCTGGGAGGTTGACCTCAAAAGCGAAACCCTTACCCTATCTGAGGAGGCATGCCGCCTTTTTGGTCTGAAAAACAAGAAAAAGCTCACCCGTAAGGAATTCCGAAATCTTATTCATCCTGAAGATCGCGCCCTGGTAGCAGAGCTGGTTGAAACAGCTGTAAAACTTAAAGATTCCTTTGAAACCGAAGTGCGGGTAATAAGACCGGATGGCTCCCTTCGCTATCTTCTGACCCGTGGAAGACCGATGTTAAAGAATAAAAAGGTTGTCAAAATTATTGGAACAGGATTGGATATTAGCGAGCGCAAACAAACCCAATTTCGCATTATGAAAGCGCTGGTTTCCGGTCAGGATTATGAAAGGCGCAGGATAGCCGAAGACCTGCATGATAGTCTTGGACAGAAACTTTCTGCCATTAAATTGTCTGTTGAGAATATTTCTTCCCGTAATGGTTTAAAACACTCTGAATTGAACAGGCTGAGCGCGCTGCTCAATGAAGCAATAGAAGAAGTCAGAAATATTTCTCATAACCTCATTCCGGCCGGATTGCACGAATTTGGAATAAAAAATACCCTGCATAATTTGTGTCATCGTCTGCAATCTACTACCGGAATGCACATCAACTTTCAGGCTTACGGATTAAAGAAACCACTAGATAAAACCATAGAGCTGGCAATATACCGCATCGCCCAGGAACTGATCAACAACGCCATGAAGCATGCTCAGGCAAATGAAATTTCCGTGCAACTCTTTGGGCGTAGCAAACAATTAATTCTTACCGTTGAAGATGACGGAATCGGATTTGATAAAAAAGTGCTTAATTCTGATAAGTCGTTTGGACTCCAGAGCATTGCCTCCCGGACAATGGCTTTAAGCGGTAACTTTGAAATAGATACCCATCCCGGAAAGGGAACCATTGCTTCAATACAAATACCATTGCACCAACCTAAACCAGTTGAGTCATGATTTTTTCAGGATGATAAAAATCAATAAGCCATGCAATCGCTGAGCATTTTAATTGCTGATGATCATCCCCTCTTCAGAAGCGGTATCCGACAGATACTCTCTGATGAAAAGTTTGAGCGTATTGACGAAGCCTCCAATGGGAAGGAAGTGATTGAAAAACTAAAAAATCACAAGTATGATATAGTCATTATGGATATTAAAATGCCGGAGATGAACGGCATTGAAGCCACCCGCATTATCAGAAAAAAATTTCCCCACGTAAAAGTGCTGGCATTGTCCATGTATGATGATCAGCCATACATTCTGAAAATTATAAAAGCAGGAGCACGAGGTTATTTGCTGAAAAATACCGGCAAGGAGGAATTGTTGAATGCCATTCATCAGCTGATGGCTGGTAAAAATTATTTCAGCAAAGAAATTTCGGGGGTGATGATGGAACAAATAGTGTCTGGCAAACCACTGCCCTATGCAAAAGATACTCCCGAACAGGTCACCCTCACCAGGCGGGAAAAGGAAATCATCCGGATGATTGCAGAAGAATACACCAATGTAGAGATTGGAAAACACTTTGGCATCAGCCCACGTACGGTAGACACACACCGCAGAAATCTCCTGCAGAAGTTAAAGGTAAAAAATACTGCCGGACTGGTTAAGTATGCTATGAAAAACAACTTACTGGACTGAAGTGCCCCGAGCTCAGGAATGGCCCTTCAGGGCAAGGTAGCGCTCTGCATCCAGGGCAGCCATACAGCCGGTGCCGGCAGCCGTAACAGCCTGACGGTACACCTTATCCTGTACGTCTCCGCAGGCAAAAATGCCCGGCACATTGGTTTTGGTAGAGCCGGGCTGCACCTTGATATACCCTTGTTCGTCTGTTTCCACGAAGTCTTTGAAAATTCCGGAATTCGGTGTGTGCCCGATAGCTACAAAAAATCCCTTTACCGACACTACCCGTTTTTCGCCCGTTTTATTGTTTACTATGCGCACTCCCTCTACTTCCTTTTCGCCCAGAATCTCCTCCACTTCGGTATTCCAGTAAATACGGATATTTTTTGTGTTTTTTACCCGCTCCTGCATGATGGCGGAAGCACGCATCTGATCTCTGCGAATAAACATATGAACCGTAGTGCAGAGCTTGGAAAGATACAAAGACTCTTCGGCAGCCGTATCTCCTCCGCCCACGATGGCTACTTCCTGTCCACGAAAGAAAAAACCATCACACACCGCACAGGCAGACACTCCGCTGCCATTGAGACGCTTTTCTGACTCCAGACCCAGCCATTTGGCTGAGGCTCCCGTAGCGATAATGACGGCATCCGCATAAATTTCTTTTTGATCATCCACCACTGCTTTATGTACCGGCCCGGTGAAATCTACTTTGGTAACCATCCCAAAGCGGATATCGGCTCCCACTCTCTCAGCCTGCTTTTTAAAGTCTTCCATCATTTTAGGTCCCTGCACACCTTCCGGATAGCCGGGGTAGTTCTCCACGTCTGTAGTAATCATCAGTTGTCCGCCCGGCTCAATACCCTGATAGAGCACGGGTTTTAGATTGGCACGGGCAGCATAAATGGCAGCGGTGTAACCGGCCGGCCCCGACCCGATTATCAATACCTGCACTTTTTCAATATTTTCTGACATTACGTTTTGACTTTGCTTTAATGAAAACCAGGCACACGAAATTGAAGTATCAGCGGGAAACTTTCCATGATTAAGGTATTTGCGGAGCGAAAAGTTTCCACATTGAAGCAGATGCGGCCGGGTTTATAAATATAAAAGAGAACCGGCCTATGCACATGTATCAGAACTGAATGGAGCGATACACCTTTCCGCTGTTTTCCATGATATCCAGTATGGCTCCGGCCCAGTAGTTTCTCAGGCCAAACCCTCCCGGTTTACCGGCAAACCTTGCTGTTTTTATAATTTCACCGCTTGAGGCATTAAAAAGAACTACCCAGATGTATGCCTTCTCTTTTGTTTTGTCAAAACTTTCCACCACATACAACAATCCTACACCTTCCCCTCCTACATAATTTTTGACTACCTGCCTCACATCCTCTTCCGTAATGCTGTAGCTATCATCAATAATTAGCTCAAAAGCATCCACAGTGTTGTTGCGCTCCTTAACCCTGGAAATATCATAAGCAACCGGCTTTTTATAAAATTTTGCTATGTCATACTTTTCCTTTTCATTCAGAATGAGGGCATTCCATGCATCAAAATAATAATCCCTGATCTTTTCCGGATCGCTAAATCCCAGGCTGCCAATCATTTTAGCTTTGGTGAAGTCCAAACCATACCAGATAAGCTTTTTGCTTTGAGCCTGCGTTTGTTGGGCACATATCAAAAAACAAAAAAGGGCAAAAAGGGTGGTTAATCGTTTCATATTTAGTAGCCTTTAGTTTTTAAAATCCGTATTCTCATTTCCCCAAGAGCATCAGAATGCCGGACACAAGATAAAAATATTCCTTTCTGCTCAGATGATGGGAATCATATTGATGGGAATTCCACTGATGGTGGTTCAGGCCATTTATATGTTCGGTAAAGCACCGTCTATTGGGGTATATATAAAGTGTCGTAGAACACGGCTGATCCGCCCCATATTCCCAGCCCGCCCTGAATATTGCCCTTAATGACAGTTCCTGAGCTAAAGGGCCCTCCGCTGTTCATTTCTGCATCCAGAGTGTTCCAGAAATCATAATGGGCTTTATCAATGGCTGCCCATTTGATAATAACCGTATCACCCCTCCAGAAATAGCCGCTGGTAACCAGATCAAAATCATCATCCGGATCCTGGCCTCGTTGCAAAGGAATGCTGAAGGTCTGGCCGTTATAAAAGCGGTCGTCCGTAACAAAAATCTGATAAAACGGCTCGCTGTTGCGTTTGGAAAAAACACGACTGTAATTCACTTCATCGCCCGGATCCCGAATGCGGGCAATCAGGCTCACCAGCGTGTCATTATCGGGATTGCTGTGGGGCTGCCACCACAGGGAGTCGAGAGGATATAAATCAGGTATGGTAGTGGTGGCCGTGAGGATGGTGTCATCCACTTCAACATACAAGCTGTAAGTCTTATTCAGTGCTCCTGTAATGCGTGCGTTTGATGGATTCAGCAAATGCCCATAAGCGCAGGCCTCAAAAATGCGGTCGCCATTATTTATGGTAATGCAAACCTCCGGTAAGGTGTCATAAACAGAGCCGTCTGAGACCACAACAAGAGCATCATGCACCAAATAGGTGCTTAAATCATTCAGGGAAAATTTTCCAAAGTAGGGAGCATTGCGGGAAAGGATCACATAAGGAATAGTATCCTGCTCAATGTAACCTTCCACTACAATCATGGGCCGCGGATCGGGCAGCGTAACTGTAATGTCTGTAACACAAGCCGGAAGCAGAAAGCCTGAAAAAAAGACTACAACAAGCAGACGGTTCATTTTAAAAAGTTAAAATTCCAAGTTAAGGATGGCAGTATGGGAAACAGGGAAACCTTTTTAGCACTTACCTCTACATTGCCTTCCTGGATATTACCCGAAACATCAAAATAGATGAAATACGGATTTTTGTGCGAGTACACATTGTAGATAGAAAATACCAGTTCGCTGTTGAAGCGTTCCCTCTTTTTGAGCGCATAGGTTACGGAAAAATCCAGGCGGTGATAGGGCTCCATCACATAGTTGTTTTTACCGGTATACTGGTTGACAATACGCCCGTCAATGAAGTAGCGCCCGGTGGGCAGGGAAACAGATTGCCCTGTTCCGAATACAAATACGCCTGAAAATTTCCATCGCTTCCAGGAGTAGGAGGCCACAACGGATAGATCATGCCTGCGATCATATTTTGCCCGAAAGGGTTTGCCATTATTCAAATCCGGAAACATGCGATGAGTGTATGACAGCGTATAGCCTACCCAGCCAGTAAATGCTCCTTCTTTTTTGTTAACAAAAAACTCTATTCCGTAAGAGCGGCCCTGACCGAAGACAAAGCTCTCTTCTACATCCACATTTAGTTCAGGCACATAGCTCTCTCCGAATTCAATCTGATTCCACAGGTGTTTGTAATACATTTCCACGGAAGCCTCGTAGGAATTGTTTTTGAAGTTGTGAAAATAACCGAGCGCTCCCTGAAGACCTGTCTGGGGTTTCACCCGGGCGCTGCTGGGTGTCCATAGATCAGTAGGCAAGGTGGTAGTGCCATTTGTCACCAGATGAATATACTGATTAATGTAGGTCAAACTGGCTTTCACTGAAATATCTTCCCGGATGCTATAACGAATACTTATACGTGGGTCAATGCCCCAGTAGGTTTTTATTATTTCATTTCTTCCAAAGATGGTTGTATCAGAAGGATTTCCTGCAAAGTCATACTCATAGCGTGCAAAAGGGCCCACCTGCATGAACAGGCTGCCACGCACCCCCACGTTGACTTTTACCCTATCGCTGATACTCCAGTCATCCTGAACATAAACAGCAAGTTCATGAGCGTATTTTTTATTCAAGGTATCGTTGCTAAACTGCGCATCACCCGCCTTGGTGTTAGCAGTATAAGGTGTGAAGATATGGTAGGTGTACTGTGCCCCTAGCTTAATTTTATGTTGCAGCCCAGGGATGTAATCCAAATCGGATTTAAAGCCGAAATCACGAATACCTGAAAATACGTTAAAGGAAAACTCATTGAAGGTAGAGCGAAAGGAGAAGTCAAAATCGTTGAAGATAAAGCTGGTATTCATAAACAGCTTGTTATTGAAAAGATGGTTCCACCGCATGGTGGCAGTTGCATTGCCCCAGGGTATGGATATAGTAAATTCGCTGTCGGGAGGACGAAAAGTAAATACATCCCTTCCGAAATAACCGCTCACATAGAGGCGGTCTTTATCGGAAAAGCGGTAGTTCAGCTTGGCATTAATGTCATAAAAGTAATAGGCATTCCCTTCAAATTCTCCATTGGAAATTTTATCCTGAAAGGGTTTAATGAGCAAGTCAGCGTACGTGCGCCTACCCGAAACGATGAAAGAGCTTTTCTCCTTTACAATAGGACCCTGTATGGTGAGCCGCGAAGCAATGACACCAATACCTCCATTGATCTCATAGTGCCGGTTGTTGCCCTCCTTCATGGTTATGTCCAATACGGACGACAACCGGCCGCCATATTTGGCCGGAATGCCACCTTTCAGCAGCGTGGTGCTGTTTAATGCATCAGAGTTAAATACCGAAAAAAAACCAAACAAATGACCGGGATTATATACCAGTGCCTCATCCAGCAAAACAAGATTCTGATCCGGACCGCCCCCTCGCACATACAAGGATGAGTTACCCTCACCGGATGACTGTACTCCCGGCAAAAGCTGCACCGTTTTTAATATATCCGCCTCTCCCAGCAGAACCGGCAGTGTCTTTATCTGCTCTACCGATATTTCCACCGCACTCATTTGAGAACTTTCCACGTTTTTATCTTTCCGTTCAGAGGTAACTATCACTTCTTCGGTTACTTTAGCCTGGGGCAACAGTTCAAAATTTACCCTGCGGTCGGACTGTAAGGTAACCTCCGCTTCAGCGGCAACAAAACCCAAATAGGAAGCGGCAATCACATACTCTCCTGCAGGAAGGGTGAGGGAGTAAAATCCATATTCATTGGTAGTTGTACCCCGAAAGGTGTTTTTTTCATACACATTAGCGCCAATAAGCGATTCTCCGTTTTCTTTGTTTCTCACGTAGCCACTGATAGTAAACTTTTCCTGTGCTGTCACTCCCGAGGTAAACAAAACAAGCAGGCAACAGGTAAAAAAAGACAAAGTAAAAATAGGCATGCAGATAAAAAAAAGCGGTAACTAAGGGCTGCTAAAATTAGCCAACTATTCAGAATTCGTGCTGTTGAGCCGTCCTGTTGCTGTGTTAATTAAATGTCAAAAATGAGGTAAGTTTCCCAGTTGCCCAGGTGATTTCTTTGGACGTCTGCCTCGTGGTAAGTGATTGCCTTAACATCTGTATCAAAAGCATCCGTTTTTTTACCTTGTACGGTGGCTGTAAGTTTATTTTCTGAAATATGGGCTACCTCCAGTTCGCAAAACACCACAGTTTCAATGTAGCTCTGAGTCAGAATTTCCGAGAGAAAATCAACCAGCAGAAGAGTAAGGTCGGCAGCCTCTATGCTGATGGTGTATTCCACATCAAAATCCGTATGCTGAAAGCAGAAGTCTTTTTTCAGTATCTGGGCCATCCCTTTCAATCCGGCTTCAAACAATTCTTCCAGAGAATCTGCCTCAATTCGTAGGCGCATGTCGGCAATATGCGGGAGGTACTCAATGGTCTTCATTCCCGGCTGTGGTGGTTGTAAATTTATTGAAAAAAAACCTTGGCATTAATCAGTCAGTTTTCCAGCCATGCCTCCACTTCAGGCCCCAAACGCATTGCCATGGCCTCAGCAATCTTTTCATGACCTGCAGCCGTAACATGGCAGTCATCCAGAAACCATTGGGGATTATTACCTAGCAGGTCAGCAAGGGAAAAAGCAAAGTTTCTCTCGTGGGTGCCTTTCTCCAATGTGCGGTATAGCACTTGTAAAGCCTGTCTTCTGCGATCATCCGAATTTACGGGAGAAGCGGCAAACCGCACCGGCTGAAAAAAACTGTAATACGAGATACCTTTGGCTTTGCAGAACGCATGGGTATCATCTATAATTTGCCAGTAACGCCTGCTGACAGCACCAGATTTTTCCCGCACAAATGTCTCCCAGTCAAATTGCCGCTCGTATTGCCGCTGTCGGAGAAACTGCACCGCCCGGTTGATATTGCTGAACAGCAGGGATAGAGCTCTCCACCGCTGATTTTCCTTTTGCAATGTCTCCACAAAACGCAAATATTCCCAATGATGCGGAGGCAGTTCAAATTCTGCCCTATTCCTCCGGTTGAGGATAACCGTAAGCAGGTCATTATACCCATCCAGCCCGATAATCACGTCAGGCTCGTAGTGTTGCACAATGAGCTGTATAAGAAGAAACTCCTGCTCTACCACATAAGCTGACATGCCGGCATTTATTACTTCAATACGGTTGGTATGAAAAGCGGCATTCAGCTTCTGCTCCAGATAATACGCAATGCTTTGTTCCGGCTCTCTGCCTCTTGCCACACTGCCCCCTACCAAAACAATACGAAAATGGCCGGCTTTTTTTTCTACCGGATAAGCCGTCTTAAAGCCATGCACATTGAGACCCGGCACTGAATCAAACAGATAATATAAATACGGGAAGTCATGGATAGCCATAGGTTCAAGCCCCCTATCCTTAAAATGAAACAGAATGCCCAGGGCCAACTCAACTATGATGACCAGAATTACCAACAGTAAGCCGCTCAGCAGTATGTATTTTACGTATTTTATCACCGGAATGGTCAGACGAGAGCCTCTTGGAAAAATAGCTAAATTTAACCGCCCTAAAAAAAACCGAACATGCAAATACGAAACGACTGGACCAAGGAAGAGATTCATGCCATATACCACCTACCCCTGCTGGAACTGATTTACCGCGCAGCTGCCACCCACCAGCAATTTCATGCTACAGGAGAGGTGCAGGTGTGTACCCTGCTATCCGTAAAGACCGGAGGTTGTCCGGAAGATTGTGCCTACTGCCCTCAGGCTGCCCGTTACCAAACCGATGTAGAACCACATAAGCTGCTGGACAAGGAAACGGTAGTGGCTGCTGCCCGTGAAGCCAAAGAAGCCGGAGCCTCACGCTTCTGCATGGGCGCAGCCTGGCGTGAAATCCGTGACAACCGCGATTTTGAAAAGGTGCTGGACATGGTCAGGGAAGTAAATGCCCTTGGACTGGAAGTGTGCTGCACCATGGGTATGCTTACTGAAAGTCAGGCTCAGAAACTGAAAGAAGCAGGTTTGTATGCCTACAATCACAACCTGGATACCTCAGAAGGCTATTATAATAAAATTATCACCACCAGAACTTATGCCGATCGTTTGCAAACGCTGCGTCACGTCCGTAAGGCAGGTATCAGCATCTGCAGCGGAGGTATTATCGGCATGGGCGAAACCGATGAGGATCGTATCCATCTGCTGCACACACTGGCTACCTTGCCTGCTCATCCTGAAAGTGTGCCGATCAATGCCCTGGTGCCGGTGAAGGGCACTCCGATGGAAAATGCAAAACGTGTGTCTGTGTGGGAGCTGGTGCGCATGATTGCCACTGCACGTATTCTGATGCCTGCGGCCATGATTCGCCTGTCTGCCGGACGCCATGGCATGCCGATAGCCGAACAGGCACTATGTTTTCTTGCCGGAGCCAACTCCATATTTTCAGGAGAAAAGCTACTGACCACCCCCAATCCGAATTTTGTAGATGACCGGAAAATGTTTGAACTGCTGGGATTGCGGGCTAAAGCTCCTGAGCCTATTACAGTTTAAAAACCAAGAATGATTCCCGGCTGTCATGATAACTCAGCAGATACATATCAGCGATCCTCCTGTGCTTGTGGAACTGCTGGAAAAGCGTAGAGCAGAAAAAAATCTGCGTACGCTGAAAGACAAGTCAGGGCTCATAGACTTCTGCTCCAATGATTATCTGGGATTTTCCCGGTCAGCATTGTTGAGAGATAAAATCGTACGCGCTCTTGAACAGCAGCAATTTTTCCCCATAGGGGCTACCGGCTCGCGCCTTATCAGTGGCAACCATCCTTTGTTTGAAGCACTGGAAAAAAAACTGGCTGTTTTTCATCAGGCACCGGCAGCACTGATTTTTAACTCCGGCTATGACGCCAATGCAGGGTTTTTTGCTTCTGTACCTCAATATCATGACAGGATAGTCTATGATGAAATGGTACATGCCTCCGTATATGACGGCATCAAAATGAGCCGGGCCGAAGCGGTTGCTTTCCGGCATAATGATCTGGATGACCTGAAGCAAAAGCTGCAGGGCAATTATGCAAATTTTTACGTTGCCGTGGAGAGCGTATATTCCATGGATGGCTCCTTTGCCGACCTGGAGGAACTGGCCAAAATATGCCATGCCACCAACGCCAGGTTGGTAGTGGATGAGGCACATGCCACCGGCCTGTTTGGCCCTCAGGGAGAGGGCCGTGTAGTGGAAACTGGGACGCAGCAATATTGCTATGCACGTTTATATACCTTTGGCAAAGCCTTAGGATGTCAGGGCGCCCTCCTTGCAGGCACGGAAACTTTGAAACAGTTTCTTATCAACTATGCGCGTCCCTTTGTGTTTTCTACAGCCCTGCCTTATTTGACTCTGATTGCCATTCAATGTGCCTATGACCTGTTGCCGAGTCAGTCAGCCAAAAGGGAAAAAATCAAGGGGCTGGCCAGACGTCTGCAGCAAGGCCTGAAAGCTTTTAAAACCGCACGTCTCTGTTTCAGCCCGGGTCCTATCCAGAGCATTATTATCCCTGGCAACGAAAATGCTCTTCGGATATCTGCCGGACTGGAAAAGGCCGGCTTTTACGCCAAAGCCATCCTGTATCCCACTGTTCCGCGGGGAGAAGAACGTATCCGCCTCTGCATGCATAGCTTCAACACCGAAGAAGAAATTGACCATTTGGCCGAAGCCTTTAATCAGCTTGTGGAATGAACATTTTTGTCAAATGAACATTTTTGTCAGTGGCATAGATACCGGAGTCGGAAAAACCATCGTGTCTGCTATACTATGTGAGGCACTGTATGCGGATTATTGGAAGCCTGTGCAATCCGGCAATCTCAGCCAATCAGACACTCAAACGGTCAGGAAACTGATTACTAACCCGCATACGGTGTTGCATCCTGAAGCTTGGCGGCTGAAACTTCCTGCGTCACCACACAAAGCTGCAAGAGCAGAAAAAAAGATCATACGCTTGCATCACATCCGGATGCCACAGACAAGCCGGTATCTCATCATTGAAGGGGCTGGGGGATTGCTTGTTCCGCTCAACCATAGCCAGCTGATTATTGACCTCATCCAGCGCTGGAATATTCCGGTAATCCTGGTATCCAGGAATTATTTAGGCTCCATTAACCATACGCTCCTTTCGGCTGAAGCCTTGAAATCACGTGGGATACGCACCCTGGGTATTATTTTCAACGGTAGCCCTGATCCGGAAAACGAGCGGGTGATTATAAAAATGAGTGGCATGCCCTGCATCGGGCGCATTCGGCCCCATCGTGTACTCACCAGGCGTATAATCGCCTCCTATGCCGCACAATTTCGCCCTGGCCTGCTGACTGTAATCCGCAGAAAGAGCTAACACGGATTTTTCCAGGCTTTAAAAAGCAGAAAAAAAAACAGAGCCAGACCGCCTTTGGAATTGGCTGCGAATATTTAATTTGCGAATATTTAATTTTGGAACGTCCTGCTGCATGCATATTTAACAATGCAAAGGGAAAACCATTGATTATAAAATGCAGTTAACCTATACTTTCGGATTGTTTATAATGCCAGCCTTTTAGGTCGTCCGCCTATCCTGAAACAAGCTAATGATGAAAATTTTCTATGAAAGAGGTGTATTATCTTATCGTAGGTTTGCCACGCAGCGGAAATACTGTTTTGCACCTAGCACTTGCCGCCCATCCGCAGGTCAGCGCCTGCATTGACGAAATAAAATACCACCCTTTTTTCAGCGAAGGGATTTCGGTGTTTACCCGAGGAGGTGAAACTGAGCAGGAAAAGCAGAATAGCCACTTAGGTCTATTCCAAATGATGGCATCCCTGAGTGGGAAGAAGAAGGTCAAAGCTTATGGCTTGCACACCGTTATATCCCACACGGAAGCGGCTGATCTTGTATATGCCATTCAGAAAAATTATCCTGCGGTGAGAATCATTTACGTCAAGAGGCTTAACATCATAGCACAGCTTGCATCTGTAATCCGTTCGGATAAAAAACAACTCTGGATTTCCATGCAGCCCGTAGAGCCGGATTACTCGCCCCTGTCTATTGACCGGCAGCACTTAATCGAATATACCCAACAGGTCATTAGGGCCCTTGACCGAATGGAAGACTTAAAGACAACCCATTCGGTCAAGGAATGGATATACGAATTTCAACTGGAGCAGTGTCAAAACTTTACCGAACTATTTGATTTTCTTGGTTTAGACGGTTTTTACGCATACCCTTTTCTTCCCTCAAAGCTTAACCCCCCTGCAAGGACTTACGTACATGATTATTTTGAACTCCTGGAAATCGTAGCCCGCATTATTGAACAAGAACCGATACACCTGGGACTAAAAAAGCAGTTCCTGGACTACATACAAACCGAATTGTCAGCACCGCTTGACAAAAGCAAACCAGATTTTGCTGCCGCATAAGGCAAATCTCACATCGGCAACCACAACGGAAAAAATCGGGATTGGCTGAATCTTCGGGCTCCCCGCCATAGAGATAAAATGGCAGGAATCCGGCTATCATTGTAACTTCATGGCATGTTGAATAAACTAAGAAATAATGTTTCATCACTATTCCGTGAACAGCCCGACCCCTATGCCGCCTATGATGCCTCCCGCTACATAGCCGATAAGCGCTACTTATGCTTTGCTCCCTTTAACAACATGTACTTTAATGTACATGGAGAGGTAGCTCCCTGCTGGCTCACCCTCACCGGTGCAGATAACATCCGGGAAAAAAGCATTAAAGAAATCTGGCAGGGCAATCGTTTCCGGCACATACGTCAGGCCATTGAAAAACGCGATTTATCCTTTGCCTGCACCACCTGTGAAAAAAATATCCGCAGCGGCAATCATATTTCATCTCTCTCCCGCCTTTACGATCTGGACTATCCTTTATCCGATTTTCCGGTAGAAATGGAGTTTGAGCTTAGTAATACCTGTAATCTGGAATGTGTAATGTGTAAGGGTGAACTCTCGTCCACTATCCGGAAAAACCGGGAACAGCTACCCCCGCTGGAGGTGCCCTATGATGAAAATTTCGTGGAGCAGCTTACCGAATTTCTCCCGCATCTGAAGGAAGCAAAATTCCTCGGTGGCGAACCGTTTCTTATCCCGATTTATTACAAAATCTGGGAAAAAATCATTGCCGTTAATCCGCGCATAAAAATTACGGTAACCACAAACGGCACCGTCTGGAACCGAAGAGTTGAGCGTATCCTTCAATCCCTGGACTTCAGCATCATCATGTCCATTGACGCCTTTACCAGAGATACCTATCACGCTATCCGGATAGGCAGCGATTTTGATAAGGTAATCTCCAATTTTGAGCGCTTCAGAAACTATACCCGCCAGAAAAAGACTTATATGGGCATATCCGTGAATCCGCTCCGGAAAAACTGGAAGGAACTGAAAGCGTATGTGGACTTCTGCAATCAAAAAGATGTCTTCCTGTGGTTTAATACCATCGTATATCCCTTTGATGAAGCCCTCTGGACATGGGGGGCGCGCAGGCTTGAGGAAGTGTATCGTGTGCTTTCGGCACAACATCCAGCAGACAGGGAAGCCGTCTGCCGCAAAGAAGTTTATCATTCTAATGTCACCAATTACAAAAATCTGGTGGAAGTGCAGATAAAAAACTGGTGGCAACAGGCTGTGCAGAAGGAGCAGCAGAAAACACAATACCTTAAAACCCTCAGCCCTGCAGAACTGAGGGAAAAATTGCGGGAACAACTTTTATCTTATGTTTACTCAGATGCCTACCTGCCCGCATCCATCAAAGAGCAAAAGGCCCTGTGCGTTGAAGAAAAGATAAACCAGCTGCAGTCCGAATCGCACACCGGGGAACTTAAAAAACTTTTTCTGCTTCCTGAAACGGAAGCCATGCAAATCATAGCCAATGAAACTTTGTAAATGAGGCCGCCCGTGATTGAGAAATTTCTCCGCTACCTGCATATCAGGCCCGGAACAAAGCTGAGGCCGGCTCCCGACAATTCTGTATGCCTGTATCCTTTCTTTAATATCATGGTCACAGCAGGAGGCAATTACAAGCCCTGCTGCAAATTTTCCGGTCACCTTTCCCATGCAGGTACATTATTGCAGACACCCCATCATACATTTCTTGATGCCTGGAATTCCAGTGATATGCAGAAGCTGCGCCAGGAATTGCTGCGCGGAGAAAAACCACAGGGGTGCCGCGTGTGCTGGGAAGAAGAAAGCAAGGGCATTCAGTCCATGCGTTATGACTCAGCCGATTATCCTGTCACCGAAACGCACATCCAGCAAAGCCCTGCACCGTTAAGAATTGACCTTTACCCGAGCAATGTCTGCAATCTGAAATGCCGCATCTGCAGTCCGCATTACAGCAGCAAATGGATACCTGAGGCACGGGAAACGTTGGGTGTGGAAGAAGAAATGCATCTTAATCTTACCGAAGAAAACTTCAGCCAGCTCAGGGCCTGGCTTCCCAACATAGTAGAAATAGGCTTGTTCGGAGGCGAACCTCTTTACCTCAAAGAGACGCATACTTTACTGGAATACTGTGTAGAACAGCAGCTCAGCAAAAACATCACTCTTCTTATTAATACAAACGCTACAATTTATTCCGACCGGCTCATGGGACTATTCCATGCTTTTAAAAAAGTCATCCTGAACTTTAGCATTGACGATATAGAAAAACGATTTGAATATCAGCGTAAGGGTGCAAAATGGGAAGAGGCAGTGCAGAATATGCAATCCTATCTTGCCCATGGCGGAAGCACAAAAGCCGATGCTCCCATAGAATGCAAAATCTGCTGCACCATCAGCATATTCAACATTTTTTACCTTCCGGAGTTACTGGATTGGATAGACACGCACCTTCCCGGCATGCGTGTGTATCTCAACCTGCTGCATGGGCCCTACGCCCTGTCTGTAAGGAATCTGCCCGGGCAGGTTAAGACCCACGTGATTTCAAAAATTGCAGGCTACCGGCCGCGTACTTTGCAATTTCAGGAAAAAGCCACCCGCACACTGGATAATGTGGTTGAATTTCTGAATCTGCCTCCCAACGTCCCTTTTACAGAATGTCTCAAAGAAATAAAACGGGGGGACATATACAGAAAGGAAAGTTTTGAAGAGGTATTTCCGGAAATGCACAAGCTCCTGCAGCAGGCTCAGGCTTAGTCTCCCTTAAATCTGTATTTCCTTACATCCGTATTTTGATTAACTTAGCTTACATCAGAAAAGACCTATGAGAAACCCCGAAGATTCCAATTTCTGCTACTATCCGTTTTTTCAGATTCTGGTTACTGCAGAAGGGAAATACAAACCATGCAGTAAACATGATGACCATATTCAGCATAAGGGCAGAATACTGACAACTAAAAATGCAACGCTGGAAGATGCCTGGAATTCCGATTACATGCAGCAAATGCGGCATGATTTCAATCATGGCATCCTTTTTCCCGGATGCGCTGAATGCTGGCGCATGCAGAAAATGGGGCTGCGTTCCATGCGCTATGATTCCTATCAATATGGCATCTCAGAAGAACAGGTAGCCAATCCGGTAAATCCCACACGCATAGAAATAAACTCCTCTAATGTGTGCAATCTTAAATGCAGAATCTGTACTCCCACAGCATCCAGCAAATGGATAAAAGAGGGTAAAGATCTTTATGCATGGAATCAAAAAATACATGATAATCTGAATGGTAAAAATCTGGAGCAGATAAAACGATGGGCTCCCAATCTCACTGAACTATGTTTTTTCGGAGGTGAACCTCTGTTGTCAGAAGAAAATCTCATCTTGTTGGACTATCTGATACGGGAAGGCTACGCCAAAAATATTGCCTTACTTTTTAATACCAACGGAACTGTTTTCAATGAAGAAATTGAAGCCCGTCTCCTGCCATTCAAAAGAGTAAGATTTCATTTCAGCATTGATGACATCGGGAAGCGTTTTGAATATCAACGATATGGCGCCTCATGGAAAACAGTGGAAGAAAATCTGCATAAGGTTTACCGCCAGTCCATGACACCGGCATGGAAGCATATTGAATTTAAAATATGTTGTACGGTATCTACGCTGAACATTTACTACTTCCCCGAATTTTTTACTTATCTGAATACACATTTACCGGGTCTGAAAGTGCTCTGGAATCTGTTATATGATCCGTGGGAGTTTTCCGTTCAGGTACTTCCTCCCCAAGTCAAAGAAATTGTCCGCCAAAGACTGTTGACCATCCGGCCTTCCTATACCTTGAGCGAAGGGGAAACCAAAACCATGGAGACGCTGATTAAATACCTGGAGCATCAGGTGCATAAGCCTTTTGAAGAGTTTTTCAGGCTTGTCAACAGGCACGATGTCTACCGCAAGGAGAGCTTTGCGGAAACTTTTCCGGAATTCTATCAGATTATACAAAAATATAAGCCCGCTAATTTAACTCCCGGCGGATACGACCAATACGACCTGATTCAGCAACGCATGCTGACCAATATCAGTCAATACAAATACCTCAACTATTTTGAAAACCTCAGAGACACAGTCAATCTCACCGAACCCCGCGACACAGAAACCTGGAACGAACTAAGCCACGTGGTACTGCAAGCCCTCCGTGAGATTGCCGCAGAAATAAACCGGGATACCTCATTTGAAATAAAAATGCACCTCCTGAAAGAACTGCTGGAAGGTCATCACTTTAATCAGCGCGACTTTCTGCATGACTGTTGTGTGTACGGTCTTTTCCGCATTTATAAATCACTGTGCGACATAAGCAGTGCCGAGATAAATAGTCTGCTGCTTCGTAAATATCCGGCAGACATGCAATACAAATATGTAAATTAACATTGCTTCACAGTATTCTGCGGGTACTTCCATGGTCAGACAGGAAGAATGCCAGAGGAAAGATTTACTGCATGCATCGATATAATCCAAACGGTGAAATGTCTTCTCTTTTCGGTTTTGTTTTTCATTTTCTTACTGGAAGCGGCTCTTCGCATCACGGGCAAATGGATTACCGCATCTGAAAAAAGCACCGGGAGATTTTTTTATGAATGGGGCTATGAAACGCATCGCCACTACGCCTATCCGCCTAACGATACCTTTGTGATGGATATAGGTGAATACAGCTGGGAGTACCACACCAACAGCCTGGGATATCGCGAGAGGGAAATGGATACCGCACCTCCACACGCAATCCGGGCATTGGTTATTGGCGATTCCTTTGCCGAAGGTAATGGAACCTCCTACGATAGCTCATGGGCTCGTCATCTGGAACGCAGGCTGCAACAAAAACATCCGGATGCAGAAGTGTATGTATGCGGAATTTCCGGATTTGATCCTTTTTATGCATATGTTGCCCTGAAAGAGCGACTGCTGCCTTACCGCCCTACCCACGTTTTGATTTCTGTAAATGATTCAGACTTTGACGACTTCATTATACGGGGCGGCTTCAGCCGTTTTAAAGACGGGAATCGTGTGCAATATAAAGATCCTCCCTGGTTTCTGCCTGTTTATCGGTATAGTCATATCGCACGCATGATCGCTCACACGTTTTGCCACTACGACTATTACCTGATACAACGTGTACATACGGAAAAGGTACGCAGAGAAGCTGCCGATAGCATATCCGCCTGTTTACAAAACATATATCAACTATGCCGGGAAAATCATATCCGATTCCTGGCGGTTATTTATCCGGTTCCACACAAGGTTTGTTATGCCACCGATGACCATATCTTGTCTGATGTGCCTGCGCTGGAAAAAACAACAGCAGCCTATCCCGCGCTGTTTCTGTATAACGACCTGAGCAAAAACCTCAAAGCAGGTGATTGCATGAGTTACTGTTGGAAAACAGACAGCCATTTCAACAACAAAGGATATGCACTACTGGCTCATCTGATTGACTCGGCTATACAGGCTCAACATCCGGATTTCTGGAGCATACCTGATTCCCCGGGATACTGAGGCGCCCCCTGTAATACATTTTTACCCGGATGTGTTATCCTTTCGGGAATGACCACTGTCTTTCCGCCTTTTTGAATCAAAATCTGCCAATTGCAATCCGCGCACAGGTTCACACCTTT
Source organism: Chitinophagales bacterium (assembly GCA_026003335.1). Taxonomy (NCBI): domain Bacteria; kingdom Pseudomonadati; phylum Bacteroidota; class Chitinophagia; order Chitinophagales; species Chitinophagales bacterium. The sequence goes on from BPHB01000001.1 coordinate 1,078,144, forward strand.
TACAATCAATGTTTCTGCATATCCATTCGCTACATCAGCCATCAGCGGAAACAATCGTATTTTTTCTCTTTCGCCTTCCTGATAAAGTAACACATAGTGCAGGTTATTGCTGAATCCTGAATAGACGGGCGTTGGCCCGGTGTTGTAAAGATGTATCCTGAACGCAGCCTGCCGCCATCCGGCACAGTTCTCAACCCGACTAACCCGGGCAGACACATGTGCTTTCAGATATTCCCAATCATTTTCCTTTTCTTCATTCAGCAGGCAATATGCTGATGAAGAAAAAGGAAAAAAATGCGGATTTACCGGCTCCGAGATTTGGTGTATATGATTCAGCAACTCCTGCTGCATAGCTTCATTTACAGGAAAACGTTTTGACTTGCGGGCCGGATCAGAAGGCCCTTCACGGAGAGCAATCCCCTGCCGGTGCCACTCCAGCATTTCCCATGCCCTTTCATATATCCGTAATTCCACAGGCGTGCCTTCCTCGGCAGAAAGCAGTAATATTTCCGGATAAATATCCGCTGATATCCATACCGAAGAAGTATCCTTAAAATAATTGTATCCATTGACAATACACCGCTGCATACCGTGCATCCGGCAGTAATCTATAAGGGTTTGCATATTTTCCACCCTCTTGGTAAACATGCAGGAAGTCTGATAAATCGGATAATAGCTGACCCCGGCAATAGCAAGTACCACGGCCGGCAAAACCACCTGCCGCATACGTGGATGAAGCTGTGATGCATGGAAGAAGTCCAACAGCAGGGTGACGGCAACCAGACCACTGAAGGCAAGATAATACTGCTGAGTAGCTCCATCCAGCGGAAAGTACTGACCTATAACAAGCATAATCCCAAATATGCTGACTGCCGTCAGGATGAGCCAAAGCCATTTTTTTCTTACTGCCTGAATAGCGACTACGATGCCCATACACCAACTGAGCACCGGGTGATTTTGCATCATCCCGTATATTTCATGCAAAGTAAATATCCGGATACCAACCTGCAGACGTTCGCGCAACAGACCACCATCATAGTCGGGGAAAAAAATAAACTTCACCGCGATAACTCCGGTAAACAATCCCAGCGTAAGCAGAGCTTTTCGGATATGCACCTGCAGCATAATCATGTACAACAAGGCATAGATTGTAACAATATATATCAGCGGATGACTGCCTACGAGAAAAAAGCTCAGAAGCAGCAGAATTCCTGAATGATACCATTTCAGCTTTTGGTCTCTGCACAAAAAGAAAAGTAAGAACAGCAGCAGCCCGAGGCCATAAAGCACCTCTCCATAAGGCCAGGCAAAATAGGCAAAATTCACCCCCAACGTTTGTATCAGCACATACAGCACACCATCTTCACGCTGGCGCAAGAGAAAAAATCCGGCCAGGAAAAGCATATAGAAAAACAACACATGACCTACCGAATAACTTATCAAAATCAGTTTGAGGGGCAAGTTGAGGCACACGGCAGCCAGAGGCAACCACTGGGAAAGCATAAGGATATAGCGGCTTCGCTCCACATTGAAACACTCCCGATTGATTACACCCAAAAGGTAGCTTCCCGCATCACCGTGCAGCCTTTCCCGGTAAAACCACCACGCTGAAAAAAACAGCAGGGCAAAAGCAACATGGGTGAGAATAAACCACAATTTTCTGTAATGGGGGACCATCGGGACTATATTTTCATATTTGAGTAAAATTGCTGTGGATAAAACATTAGCTTATGTCGTAAAACCCGTTTATGTCCGGCACTAAAGTAGTGAAGTTCTTATTCTTTGCCTGGCTGTTGGCTCTGGGTGTTTTGGCGCTCAGCGTGGTAGGGTTTCAGTATAAGAATCAGGCCTTCTCCTACGGACATGTATTTGTTACCACCCGTTTGAGCCTGCTGGTGCATTTGTTTATTTCAGGATGCCTGTTCATTGTTGTATGGCTGCTGCTGCGTGTGCTGCAAGTGTCCGTTTCGGCAAGAAGGAATATTCTCATGCTGCTGGGCTCCACACTTGTAACTATTCTGGTGCTGGAAACCCTCTTACGGTTAACTGCGCTGGGTGAGTCTTTACAAAATTACGGGGAGCGTAGCCGGGGATATTATCTGCGCGTATATGAAAACCACGCACGGAGTGCTTACCATACCCATTCTCCTAACTCCACGATTACGCTGAAAAGTCTCTTTTTTAGTTATCCGCGCCAAACCAACTCTTTGGGAATCAGTTTTCCTGAAATTCCCATAGAAAAGGAGCCGGGAGAGATTCGCATCATGGCTCTGGGTGATTCCTTTACGGAGGGAGACGGTGCCCCGGCAGATTCTACCTGGATGAAAGCCCTTGAACGAGAGCTGCGGCAACGCTACCCGTATGTACGCTTTACCTTTATTAATGCGGGTGTCTGCGGCAGTGATCCGGTATTTGCCTTTCGCTTGTTTAAAGACAAGTTACTGGTGTACAGGCCGGATATAGTACTTGCTGCCACAAACCTCAGTGACCTGGATGATCTGATCATGCGGGGAGGAAGAGAACGGTTTTTCGGAAATGACAGTTGCCGCTTCCGCCGGGGACCGCGTTGGGAAAATATCTATGCATTCAGCTATCTGTTCAGGCTGTTTATTCATACACGCTATAATAAAATATTTCTCACTCCTGAGGAGGATCGTCAGAAAAGAAAGGAAGCCGTTGCCGAAATAGCGGCTACTTTCAATCAGTTTCATGACCTATGCGAAGCATCGGGCTGTCGTTTTATTGCCGTATTGATGCCCGTAACAGTGGATGTTACACAAGAAAAACTTGTTACCATCGGACAACTTGCTGACACTTTAGGTGCCGATCCCCCCTTTCCGGTAATCAACTTGCTACCCTATTATTTAAACAAAGGCGGTATCAATAAGTACAACGTCCATGATTACTACTGGCCTATGGACGGTCATCATACAAGCCGGGGCTACGAAATATTCGGAAAGGGTGTAGCCGATTATCTGATTACTCACCGGATGGTAGCCGATTCACTGCAACAGTCTGAACAATAATTGCATTTTTGGAGGTATCTTTGCGGCATCCTACCTCCGCCTTAAGAAGCCGATAGAATAAGAGTTTATGTGCACACAAGACGAGGGTACACCCTTTGTCATGGTAGGTCTGGAGCGCAGCGGTAACACCGTGACGCATGCAGCCCTGAAAGCCCATCCTGAAGTAGCCACTTTTGATGACGAAGTAAAGTATTCGCCTTTCTACACTACGGGCATTTCTGTGTTCTCCTTTTCAAATGAACGCGATACAGTAAAGCAAGCCAGTCGCCCTGCTTTGCTGAAATTTCTGTCATTTCTCAATCACGGAAAATCCGGAAAGGCATACGGAATCTATACAGTGCCAGCAGCAAAGGACGCTGCCGGTCTGGTTAAAGCAATTCAAACACATTATCCGGATGTGAAAATTATTCTGGTTAAGCGGCTCAACATTGTTGCCCAATATGCATCATCCCTGATAGCTAATCAGAGCAACTTGTGGATTGCTACCAAACCTTTGATAACACCGTATCCCGAAGTGCATTTTAACTATAAAAATCTGGTTACCTATGTAATCCTTACCCTGCATGCCCTCAACGAACTGGAAAAACTAAAATCCTCACATACCGTTTTAGAATGGATTTATGAAGAACACCTGTTGTCTGACTCGCCCTCTTTTAATCCATTATTTGATTTCCTCGGTGTGAGCCGGCTTGATGTAGCCCCCTTTTTGCCTGCGAAACTTAATCCCCCGCCGGAGACCTATATCCGCAATTATTACTTCTGGATACAAGAGGTATGTAAAATAATAGAAAGAGCCGCCATTCAAACAGAGCTTAAACAGCAACTATATGCTTATCATACTTCCCTTCTGACCAACAAATCCATACATGAATCCTGGCTTTTTTATCTCAGCATTTTGCCCTCCCGGCTTTTAGCCTTTCTTCTTTTTAAAAAAGCGCTGCCCGCAGTGCATAATCCGTAAGGAAAGTAAGCTAAGGATGCGTTACTCTGGCATGCTGCTGCGCTTGTAATATACTCTGATTATTGTTGCAGGAAAGCATTCCGTAAGGTATTTTTAAAGCATTGGAATGTCACAGTGTTCAGGTACACGCTCGGGGTTCACCTTGCGGTTTATTGCCTATGCCGGCTTTGCCTATCTGCTGGCGATTCTTCTTTTTTCGCTGCACCATTATCGCGAGATTCTGATTGCCGATGGTGCGTTTATGGTGTTTGAGATGTGTAATACGGCTTGGTTTCCTCAGGCACAAAACAGGCTTATCATTTTAATTCTTGATGTGCTGCCAGTGTTGGCAGTGAATCTGAATTTTTCACTAAAGGCGGTCATCCTGTCCTGGATACTTAATTATTTTATTTTCTACACCATCTGCTTTGGGATTACGGCCCTTGTTCTGAAAGATTTTCTGGCAGCCGGTATTCTATTGGCCACTTATGCCTTTACATTAAGCGCATGTTTTTACAATGTGGCAAATGAAATTCAGCCTGCAGCAGTGTTGGCAGTTACAGCATTTTCGGCTATCCGAAACCGGGGCATGCAGAGTATATGGCGCTATGTAATCTATGTGATGATTTTTTTTATTGCTTTTTCTCATCCCCTGGTGGGGGTAGCTCTGTTTCTGACAGCAATCTGGTTAACCCTTTGGGATTATTCTTCTGTTGTAGCTGCTCTTAAAAAATATTATCTGTTGGTGCTCGTATTCTCTTCCATGCTGGTGCTGCGCATGATTCTGGCAACGCAAAATACCTATGAGAGCTTCCGGCTGCAGGTGAGTCCGGAAATGTTTACAGATTTTCTCACACACCTGAACTTTCATTACCTGCGGGCAACCGCACATTTTATGTTATCTGCATTTCCGACTCTGACAGTATTGCTTTTTTCTTTTATTGCTATTCAGCTTTACCGGCGGGCATGGCGTACACTTACCGTGTGTTTAATCCTTACGTTTGCTTACACTGTGGTGTGGTTCTTTTATGTCAATCCGCAAACGCCCTGGCTGCTCAACCGCTACGATCATCTTACCATTCGCTGGTATTTCCCGGCCGCATTTCTTGTGGTTGTATCTTTTTTCAGAACTATAACTACCCTGCCGGAACAAACAGCCTTACGTAAAGGATTCAACCTGTTGCTTATCGTTTTACTGCTCTTTCAGCTCTACTGGTTGCATGGCACAGCCCTTTTAGCACAAAATACCGTCAGGCAATACGAGCTGCTCTTTGCCGCTGCCCGGCAACAGGAGGGCTCTAAATTCTATATTCCGGAAGAAGCTACCTGCAGATGGGTGTACCGCAGTCAGGTGTTTGTATCATCACTTGTTTACTCCGCGCTGGCAGCACCGGATTCGTCCCTGCATATAATCATAGCAAATACAGCGCATGAAAAACCGGTGCTACAAAACCCCTCTGATAAGATTCTTCTCAGCAGAAATTACTCCGTCTCTGTGTACAAGCTGAACAAGAATTATTTCAAGCTTCATTCCGGGCCCTATCGCAGACTGGAGACCGACCTTTCGGAGTGTACAGGGATGCCTCCACCTTAAAGAGCTCCCCTTTTCGTTTCTGAGCCGATGACATGAACCATACCGACATACCAAGCTCAGCCGGCCGCTTACTCTGACTTTAAGAAAACAACCATTTTAATTAACTTTAAATCGTTTGTCCATACACCCAATCCTGAAAAAAGCATCTGCGATGAGAGACCCTAAAGCTTCCAACTTTTGCTATTACCCGTTTTTCCAGATTTTGCTTTCCGCTGACGGCCACTATAAGCCTTGCAGCAAACACCGCGACATCATTACGCATAAGGGAAAAATCCTGAACACCTCCAATGCTACATTACAGGATGCCTGGGAGTCGGACTACATGCAGCGGATGCGTGATGACTTTCTGAATAATCGTATGTTTCCCGGTTGCTCGGAGTGCTGGCGCATGCAAAAAATGGGACTACGATCCATGCGCTATGATTCCTATCAATACAATATTTCGGAGCAACAGGTAGCCAACCCCGTAAAACCGGTACGTGTGGAGCTGAACTCTTCCAATATCTGTAACCTGAAGTGCAGGTTGTGCTCTCCTAACGCATCTACCCAATGGCTGCCGGAGTTTAAGAAGTTTTACAACTCCAGAGAAACTACGCACATCAACCTTACACGCGAAAATCTGGAACAGGTAAAGGCATGGGCTGATAATCTGGAAGAAGTCTGCTTTTTTGGTGGGGAACCCCTCCTGTTTGCTGAAAATCTGGAGCTGATGAAGTTTCTTATCAGCAAGGGAAGGGCAAAGGATGTGGCTTTGCTTTTCAATACCAACGGTACCATCTTTAATGATGAAATTGCCCTCATTCTTTCCGAGTTTAAGCGCGTCAGGATTTCTTTCAGCATTGATGACATTGGCAAACGCTTTGAATATCAGCGCTCCAATGCCAAATGGGAGCAGGTGCTGGAAAACATCCACTTGGCTTATAACTACTGGAAAAGCCCGCTGTGGAAAAATGTGGAATTCAAAATCTGTCAGTCGTTTTCCATACTCAATGTATATTACCAGCCTGAATTTTTTGCGTTTTTCAACAAATACTTTCCCGGCCTGGTTGTTTACTGGAACATCATTTACCATCCGTGGGAGTACAACGTGCAGATTCTTCCACGACCCGTTAAAGAAATTCTTAAAACACGCCTCAGACAAATCACCACTACATTCCCCTTATCTCATGACGAAACAAAAACCATTGATGACCTGATCATATACATGGATCATGACGTTCCTCAGAATTTTGCTGAATTTTTCCGCTACATTAACCGCCACGATGTTTATCGCGGAGAACGCTTTGACGAGGTATTTCCTGAGTTTTGGCAAGTTATTGAACCTTACAAACCTGACGACCTGATAATGGGGCAATATGACCCGATGGATGCCTGGATAAGACGAAACGAGCCTTATCATCCGGATGTGGATTATATATCCAGGCTGGCTGACGGTGTGGAGACTTACCTGAAAAAGCATTATCCCGATCAGGAAGTTGCTACCAGAAAACAGCAGTTTTTCAGCAGGATAAACAAGTGCATGCCTGACAAAAACCTGCGTCATTTGCTGTATTATATTTTAACCCTTTCCCGACCCGGAGAGATTTACGAAGACATCAATAATACAGATGACGCGCAACTGTCTTTGCTGATCAAACAATCCTTTGCCTATTACTTTGCTGACCATCCATACCCTTACAATCAGAATGTGGATTATGCAGAAGCAGCCGGTCTGATTATGAAACGCTTTTTAGTAGAAAGCTATACCGAAACCCAGGCTGAAATTTTATCGCGGGAATTTGTGTCTAAAGCCCGTCAGAAAATACAAGCATATAATAGTATTGAAACAGAAAATCTCCTGTTCTATACGCTCTTGCATGAAGATTGTGCTACTTTGTATAATGCGGTAATAGATGCCGGGGATGAAGACTTTTTTATTCTTCTGGATGAAACCCTGACTCGCTATTACCGCAAGCTGAGGCAACCTTATGAGCCCCAACAGTCGTATGTACAAGTAATTAAAGACGATCTGAAGTTTTACCTGCTTAAAAATAATCCGGACAGGGAGGCAGAGCAGCAGGTGGAAACATTGCTAAACCGCATTCAGTCGCTTATACATAAAACAGACAAGCATAACCAAAACAACATATACTACAAGCTATCTCATTTGCCAATACGCAAACTATATCGGCAAATGATTACCGGTTCCGATGAGCAATGGACAGCGTTTATGCACCAGTTGGTGTATCATCCGGAGGTGGATTATCGTGCAATGTTAGGCGCTGTTATCACCGGTTATCTGCGCAGCCGCGAAAATGGTCATTCTGTGCAGCTGAGTGAACGGTTTATCAGGCGCCTGGAGGAGAGGCTGCAGAGCTATCGCGGGATTGAGGCGAAAAACCTGCTATTCTTTATCCTCATGCAGGCCAATCCGGAAAAGTTATGGAAGGCAGGGATGCAGGAAGACGCTCATCTTTTTTCCACCTTTCTGAATGAAGCCGTGCGCAACTACTACTACCACAACCGAACTGTTTACGACCCGCACGCTAATTATGCGGAAAAATTATCAGCAGCCTTGCGCCTGTTGTTTCGCAAAAGCCATTCTGAGGCCGAAGCCTCCAGACTTTCAGATACCTTCTTCGCACGTTTGCAGGAAGCAGCCCGGGATTGCGGAATAGAGGATTTAAACAAGGTTTTTTACTTCATGACCCACACTCCCATTCATCAGATTTATACAGAAATATCTTCCCTTAGCAACGAGGCACTGAGAGCTAAAATGCAGGAAAGCCTAAAAATGCCTGTAGCCTGATCAGCGCCCGACTACTTTGTGTATGGCATTGCGTAGCTCTTCGTCCGAAAACCGCATAACGTCAGCATAAACCACATCTATCGGAGTACAACTGATGTGGAAGTAAAGTTTGTTTCTGTCTGCATCAGGAAAATGCAGCTCTAATATCCCACGGATGCGGCTGAAGAAGGCCTCGCAGTTTTCTTCATCACCGGGCTTACCCTTCATAAAATTCTCCAAAGCGCTGCGCACCAAAGCTTCATAATCGATTTCCGGCTCAAAAGAGGGCAGCTTTACCGATGTAACGGTGGGTTCCGCTTCTGGCTCGCTTTCTTTCTGAACGTTTCGGCAGGAAGCAGGTTCCTCGGCACCAGACTGTCTTTCAGGAAATCGTTGCATCGGTATAATTTCATCACGCGGACGGGTTAGATTGGTTATTCGGGCATTTTCCAGATACACGAGGAAATCATCAAAGCAGCGTTTATTATTTTGCTGAGCAAAAGTATGTACAGGAAAACTTTCGTTCTTTAGCTCATCCTGAATGGCGGCAAGCTCTTCGGAAGGCAGATTCCATAATCCAAACTGAGGCGGAGTTTTCAGATAACTGACGTAAAGAATGGCATCCAGGTCATTGCAAAAACGAATAATCTTTGGAAACTCGCGCCAGTTAATACGCATTAATGTGAAACTGATAACGAGATTTTTCTTTCTTCTCCGGCAATAATCATTAAAGTACTCTATATTCTGCATTACTACTTCGTGCCGTGTATGAACACGTATGGACTCCAGTGGTTCCTTATCGGGTGAATCCATTGACACGGCAAGATCAAAGTTGCCCCGTTCAAGCATCGCTTTAATCCGGTCATCCAGAGTGGTGCCGTTGGTTATTACAAATATTTTGATACCCGGATTAAGACTAAGCATACGATCCCATATCTTGTAATAAATGGGAATAAGCAAAGGTTCACCGCCATAAAACTTGGCTTCTTTCAGGTGCGGTATAAATTCATCCAGTTGTTCCACAAATGCATCATCATAGGGGCTTTTTATGGGAGGCAGCTTATCACGGTTTTTGCGGATGGAAGAGGATACCTTGCCATTACACATCACACACTCCAGATTGCAGGTATTACTCAGCTCAAATTCAAGCACTCGCGGATAGGTATAATCCTGAATATCACTGTACACATCAAAAACCAATGGCTTGAGACCCGAAAATTTTCTGTTTTCAAAAAAATATTTACAGTGCTTGCACCCATAAGAGAGGTCATTGTGCAACATATGTTCACGCAACCGCTTTCCCTCTTCGCTGTCAAACCACATCTGCCGGATGCTCTGCTGCGGATAACGTCCCAGCACTACTTTCTGATTATAGGCACAGGCAAGCACCCGTCCTTCAAAAGAGAAGGACATGTTGCTGAACGGTACATAGCAGAACAATTTGCGTGGACCTGCAGGCCGAAACTGATTATATGCGCGATAGATTTCCGGATTCAGCGGCTGATAGCCGCTATCGGAAGCAGCTGACACTTCCGTGCCCGCGGCACCTCCAAACAGTCTTTTGATCCTGGTCAGCATAAGAGCCCTGTCTTTATCAACACTTTACTAATTTAGCTAAAACAGTTGAGCAGGTATTCCGGCCACTCATATTTTAAAATTAAAACCTGCCTTTCAGCCAAAGAAGCAAAAATTTTGTATTGTGGCAACACCAGAGCAAATAAGAAGTTTCAACGCTTCCAGACGCGCAGATACAAGCCAGCTCTGTTATGCGCCCTGGCTGGCACTGAACTTTGACCAGACAGGCAACGTGACCGCCTGCTGCTTCAATAGAAGACACATTTTAGGCCGCTATCCGGCCAATCGCCTTCGGGAAATCTGGGAGGGCGCAGAAGCCAATGCCCTTCGTCAGGCTATGGCAGATTATCGGTTTGATCTGGGATGTCAGAGCTGCGAGCGCATGATTGAGGAAGGCAACTACCAGAGCGTGCTGATCAGTCATTTTGATGATTATTATCCGCTGATAGCGCATCGTCTAAACGGCCATAAATCCTGGTTTGACAAATTGTTTAAAACAGCAGGCGCCAGGGCGCTGCCTGACCCTGTGGTTTTTGAATTTGAAATCAGCAATACCTGCAATCTGGAGTGTATCATGTGCGGAGGTAAATGGTCATCTGCCATACGCAAAAACCGGGAAAAGAAACCTCAGCCCCCCAATCCGTATGACCAGAATTTTGTGGAGGAAGTAAAACAGTTTCTTCCCAACCTAAAACGGGCCAATTTTCTGGGAGGCGAGCCTTTCCTCATAAGCCTGTACTATGAACTATGGGAAGCCATTTTGGATATTAATCCTTCCATTGATGTGGCTATAACTTCCAATGGCACCGTGATGAACACACGGGCAAAACGTATTATTGAAAAATTACCTCACTGCCGAATTACTCTTTCGGTAGACAGCCTGCAAAAAGAAACCTGGGAGACAATCCGTGTGAATGGCTCCTTTGAGCATCTGCAGGAAACCATGGACTACCTTCTTAGAACCGGTAAACTGGTTTCTTTTTCCGTGTGTCCGATGATTCAAAACCGCATGGAAATTCCACACCTGATTCATTTCTGTGCAGACAAGCATCTGGATATTTATTTTAATGTTGTTTATGAGCCTCTGGGCGGCAGAATAAAGGGCATTCATCAGGATAACGATGGTGATGGTTTTATTCCGGAAACTTCATTGCAGGCGCTCTCTGCAGCAGAACTGGAAGCTCTGATTGCCTATTACCGTACGTTTCGGTTTTCGGGCAGATATCGCCAGCAGCTTGACCACCTGATTGCCCAATTGGAGGTGTGGATGCAGGCTAAAGCCGGACAACCCGCACCACAAAGCTGAACACAGATGGTATGCTTTCGCCCGACATTATAAAAGCCTATAACGCAGTCCGCAAAACACGCAACAAGTCGCTGTTGTGTCATGCTCCTTTTACCAATCTCAACTTTGAGCAAAACGGCAACGTCACGGCCTGCTGCTTCAACCGGAAAGAGATTTTAGGGCGCTATCCTGAAAATTCCATTGCTGAAATCTGGAACGGCAAACCCCTCCAATCCCTCAGAGAAAAAATTAAAAGTAACGATCTGGATGGCGGATGCAAATTATGCCGCATTCTGCTGGAAAGCGGCAACTACAGCGGGACAAAGGCTATTTACTATGATGAGTATGCACACGAACAAAGTATAATTGACCGTCTTACTTCTGCGCTGGGCGGCACATTTGACTTTTATCCGAAGGTGTTTGAATTTGAAATCAGCAATGTATGCAATCTGGAATGTGAAATGTGCAGCGGATATTATTCTTCCGCCATCCGAAAAAACCGGGAAAAGCTGCCTCCCCTGCCTCAACCCTATGACGATGCCTTTGTAGAGCAGGTTGCTGCATTCATGCCACGCCTCACTGACCTGAAGTTTTTGGGAGGTGAACCTTTTCTCATTGATATTTACTATAAAATCTGGGACAAAGTCGCTGCAATCAACCCTCAGCTTCGGATACACATCACCACTAATGGAACGGTGTTCAACAATAGGGTGCAAAATCTGCTCAGCAGGCTAAAAGCCGGCTTTGTGATTTCCATTGACTCTGTCAATCCGCAGCATTATGAGAAAATAAGGGCAGGGGCACGCTTTGAAAGGGTGATGGATAACTTTCAGAAGTTCCGGGAAATTGCTTTGAAAAAAAATACATACCTGACCATAGCTGCCTGCGTGATGTCCAATAACTGGCAAGATATTCCGGACATTGTGCGCTTTGCAAATACGCAAAACGTGGCCGTGCACTTCAACATGGTCTGGAATCCCGGTCATCTTTCCATACGTTTTCTCAGCTATGAAGAAATTGACCGTATCATTGCATACCTGAAAGGACAGCATCTGCATGCCACCACGCCCGTGGGTAAAAACAATCTGAACAATTTTCAGGAAGTCATTCACACACTGGAATACTGGAAAAAAGAACGCAGCTACACCCGCCTTACGGACATAGCAGGAAACTATCAATTGCATCCTGAATATTTAAGTACTCTACCGGATGCTCCTTCTTCCCGCAAGCTGGCAGCTTTATTGCTTCTGCACTTTCTGCAAGGTAAGAATGAACCCGTTGCAATAGAAAGCTTACGCGCATTTCTGGGCGAGGAACTCCCCTGTCCTACAGATATTCGTATTGTTTTGTTTGACTACTGGAGACAGAAAGGCGACCATGACTTTACAGTCATGCTTTTAGATCTTTATCCGCCCCTTTATGCAACACTGATGGGCTCCGATGGCCTGGATGAATTTACGGAGCGCGTCCGGGAATTGAAATCCCTGCTGATAGACTTCAAACAGCTTCAGGCTGTTGTCAGCGACACTATTGATGACATAGCAAGATATGGTATTCTCAGGCAGCTGAACATGGTAAAAAATAACGAGGTTGCTACTTTGCAAAAGCACCTGGAAGAAAGCTATTAAAAGCTTGGTTCAGTCCAGAATAACCTTAATCAAATCATTGGAAGTAACCAAACCCACAAGACGCCCGTCTTCCACTACGGGCAATGCATGAAATTTATTCTGACCAAAAATCTCAGCCACTTTTAAAATAGTTTCTTTGGGACTGATTATCATAGGATTTTTTGTCATAATATCCTTGAGTTTGAGCTCATGATCCAGCACACGGTCATCAATAACCTTAATGCGCCTGGCCAGCTCTTCATAGCCCCGTAGAAGATCCTGGGAACTGATTATGCCCAAAACATGGTCATTTTTATCGGTAACCGGCAGATGATGGACATTGTACTTAAGAAATAACCGTCTTACCTGTGAAAAGGTATGATTGTCAGCATTGGCAACCACCACCTTCCGCGTCATAATTTTGGCAACAGGTGTTTTTTTATCCATAAGTGATTTTAATTTTTCCTGTGTAAAGCAATAACAACCTGCCGGCATGATAAATGATAAATGTCATGCCTTTTGCTCCTATTTTTAAAACACCGGCAATCCTGATAGCCGGCAACGCTCTTTCCCTTGATAGTGAGGAAAGCCTGTTGTATCAGCAGTATGCCCTTTCAGATACCTCTACCCAACCATTTCAATAAAAGATTATTCTATCTTGCAATTCCATAATTATTATGAAAGGTAAAGTTCACCGGAGAGAATTTTCGGCTATAAAGGATTTTATTGCTTTCATGCAGGAACCCCTGCAAAAAACATCTCTGCTGATTGCTCTGGGTGCAGGAGCGCTTCTGTTTGTCATTTTGCATGCGTGTTATCCTTATCCGGACACATTTCCTGATACCGGAGCTTACATTCAGCAGGCTGAAATTCTGAAATTCGGCAGCTTTCGGCCTATTGGTTTTTCTGTTTTTCTTGCCTGGACACATGCACTGTCCGAGTCTTTTTTGTTTTTCAGAGCCGCGCAATTCGTGCTGCACTTTATTACCGCACTGGCGTTGTTTTACTCTGTTGTTTTTTTCTTCCGCCCCTGCGGTGGTATCCTGTACTACGGGTTACTCATGGCAACCGTTATGCATCCGGCTGCTTTGTATTTGACGGGAGTAGTCATGAGCGATTCCCTGTTTATTTCCCTCACATACCTATACCTGGCATCGCTCATCTGGATTGTTGGCCGGGCTAATGTTTTTTTTATCGTTCTGAATCTGGTATTGATTTATGCTATCACACAAGTAAGATATACAGGGTTGTTTTATCCGGTAATTTCTGCTTTGTCATTCTTTTTAGCTTATCGGGAAAAGGTTACTGCTGCTTTGTTAAGTCTGTTGCCGTTTGCGGTTATTGGGTTACTCATTGTACAAACCCGCAATGGCACCGAGAAACACATCGGGGTGAAAATGTTTTCCGGATTCAGCGGTTGGCAGCTCGCCAACAACGCCCTTCATCTTATACCGCACATACAACTCAGTGCAAATGAAATCAGCGATCCGGAAATTCGATTTGTCCACCAACTGGTATTGATTACCCGCGATTCGGTTGACTATCCCAAAAATGATGTCAGTTCAGATTTTATATGGAACAACAAAGGTCCGTTAAAAGCCGTGCTCTTCACCAGCATGCAATATACGCGCCAGCCCTATCTCACAGCATGGTATCGGGTAAGCCCTATACTGGGGAAGTATGGTTCATTTCTCATTAAAAAATATCCGCTTGCATTTGCCCGCTGGTTTTTACTTATCAATTTCAGACGGCTGTTGTATCCTGACAACGAAATGTTCAAGCGTTTTGAATCCAACGTGCCTGAGATTGCCAAAGACTGGTTTCATTTAAAAGGGGAAGGCTTTCGTCCCGGCTTTGCCCCCTTTCACAAGACAGCTTTCCTGTTGCCTTTGCTTAACCTTATCGGATGGATTTTGTTCATCACCGCGGTTGGCTTTGCCGCTATTCGGTGGAAACGATTATCATTTGATCCACGTCAGGAAAAAATCTTTGCCATCCTGCTGGGTTTTGTTTTGCTGTATAGCGCTTTCAGTGTGTATGCCGGGCCCATTGTAACACGCTATCTTATACCGGTGCATACAACCCAGGCACTTCTTATCTATTCGTTGCTAAACACATGGCTTCTCCGCAGAAAAACCTTCCCGGCAAAAGATATACTACAAAAATAATTTTTAATATAGTAGACAACTGCCAGATACCTTAACTTAGTAGGGGCATTACTTTGCTTTTTTAAAGTTTAACAGGAGGAACCCCGCTGTGCAATCTGAATACTGTCGGGCCATAAATTTTTTACTGACATTAATTCCGGTGTTGCTATGCTTTCCTGTGAAAGGTCAGGAACTTCAGCCTACCCTTACGGATGCGCTTTTGCAAGTTTTAGTGATAGATGCTGCAAGAAAGCCTCAGGAAGGTGAAGTGGTTTCCTTTATCAACGTATCAGATACCACAAAAAAATTTACGGGAATCACAGATGCGGAAGGCCGTTTTTCAATACTTATTCCCAAGGGACAGAAATACAAAGTACAATATAAAGTGTTTAGTACGGAACAAGATTTTAAACCTCTGGATATACCTGCAGCCGAAGGGTTGCTCACCTTTGATTATACCATCACCGTGCTACCTCCCAAAGTGTACAGGCTGGATAATGTTTTTTTTGCGAGCGGGGAAGCAGCGCTGAGCCGTCAATCACTGCGGGAGCTGGATGAGCTGGCTGAATATATGAAAAGAAAAAAAACATTGATTATTGAAATTGCCGGGCACACTGATAACGTGGGTGATCCGACCTCCAATCAGAAACTATCTGAAGCTCGTGCCAACAGCGTTCGCAATTATTTGCTGAAAAAAGGAATAGCTCCGGAACGAGTCATCGCAAAAGGGTATGGTGATACGCAGCCCGTTGCTGATAATGGTACCCCTGAAGGGCGGCAGCAAAACAGACGCACCGAAGTCCGCATAATCAGCCAATAACTCTCTTTACATAACTCAGTAGGGATGTAAGCACATTTTTTTATCGCCCAAGGGGTGCATATAATTTTTGTAAGGCTAACCCCGCTGGTAGCTTGCAGTACTGCAGTTATCTGTACTTTCGGAGGCACTCTCCTCTACCTGCGTTCTTTCCGGAGTCTCCGTTCAAACTCCCTTTCTTATTCTTTGCAATCGGTTAACCGGTGGAGCACAACTACTCCACATAGATATTCCCGCAACAAGTACCAGTCATGTGCATGCGTATGTACACTGGCAGATAGTGGTGCGCTTTACATAGCAAAGGAATGAACAGCTCACTTAGCGCTGATACCTGCTCAGATATCATTAAAATAATTATGGAGATGACCTGGGATAGTCATGTGTTACAGGTCTGACTTCCGAACAGGGGCGACAGATGCTGTTGGCAATGCCTGTGTTGCGCCTGGTACGACCTGCAACAGCTTTAAACACCGGGCCACTGATTTCTTCATCGCGTTGCAAGCAACGCTTCAGCCGACCATCTTTTTTATTGTAGTGCATACTGAAAAGGCAGGCAAAGGTTAATTTACGCCTGGTTTGACGTGCATTATAGGCCCATATCTGTGCACAAGGCTCGCTGAATCCTAATGACAGAATACAGTCATAGAGTTTGTCAAATGACCCGAACAGGTGTCTCATTACACAGCGCTTCACTGCCAGACCCAAATCAGGGTTAGAGGCATATACGGATAAATCCTGCAGGGTAGAACACAGACCGCAAGCATCATGATGAGTCAGAATGGCGCCAGCCGCCCGGGCCGACTCCTCGTCAGGGAAAGTGGCTAGATGATATTTTTTCTCCGCAAGATCTTCAATCACCACGGCACAAACGCCTTGGGGTCTTTCCGGCACCGGCTGCTTATAAGGATTGCGCTGCAGCAAGGCGTAGGGCTGTGTGAGAGTCCATGAACGCAGGTCTTGCAACTCTTCTGCTGTAAAAATTCTGGAGTGAAAACCCAGTGACTCGCAATAAGGACGACACTGTTCACAGCAAACGCCCGTACGCTTGCCCGGAATACCAAACATAGGTTCTGCCGGAGCTGCAGGCGGTGGACCGACTGAACAGGACCACAGCAAGTTGCCCAGGATCACGGCAACAATCACTATCTGTATTTCTACTCTCAGCAAGCTCATTAAGTGTTGGTTGCTCTATTATAACAGCCCGCGATAATCCGTTTTAGCATTAGAGCACTTTCATAGCGCTGTGGCTCTCCATTTAAAATTAAGAGTGTAAGCAATTTTTGGGAAAGTTTCCAGACCACCATCCGTTATCATGCACTGCACATAGCCGAATGCGATATGTGAAACAGTTTCATCAAGGCAGATAACACCAGAAGCGGTTTAAGATTTCAGGCCGCTACTTGTTATAGACATGAAAGCCCCGCCCTTTTGTGTGCTTAGGGTTTCTAGAACTACAAAAATCTGTTTCTTCGGGGAATGAATGCTTTGTCTTTTTATCCTGCTACCAGTTTTTTATAGCGGAATCTTTTAACCTCATCGCCCTGCCGCATTCTTCTGTTTTCCTCATAGTCGCTGAAGCCTCCTTCGTAGAAATACACCACGCCCTCGCCTTCAAAAGCCAGGATGTGCGTACAAACACGGTCAAGGAACCAGCGGTCGTGGGAAATGATTACGGCACATCCTGCATAATTCTCCAGCGCCTCTTCCAAGGCACGCATGGTATTTACGTCCAGGTCATTGGTGGGCTCGTCAAGCAGCAACACATTGGCTTCTTCCCGTAGGGTCAGCGCCAGGTGAAGGCGATTGCGTTCACCTCCGGAGAGTACTTTGACTTTTTTCTGCTGATCGGCACCGTTAAAATTAAAACGGGATACATACCCGCGGGAATTCAGTTTGAGTTTGCCTAACTCAATCCATTCGTTGCCGCTACTGATTGCTTCCCACACTGTTTTTTCCGGATCAATGTTTACGTGTTCCTGATCAACATAAGAAATTTTCACGGTAGGGCCGATTTCAAAGGAGCCGCTGTCCGGCTTGACCTCACCCATAATCATTCTGAATAAGGTTGTTTTACCAGCGCCATTGGGGCCAATCACACCCACTATGCCTCCCTGCGGAAGACTGAAGTTAAGGTTTTCAAACAGCAGTTTGTTACCGAAGCTCTTGGATACGTTTTTTGCCTCAATCACCTTTGCTCCCAAACGAGGACCAGGCGGGATGTATATTTCCAGCTGTTCTTCTTTCTTTTTTACATCTTCGCTGAGCAGTTTTTCATAATTGGCCAAACGGGCTTTACCCTTTGCCTGTCGTCCTTTGGCTCCCATGCGCACCCACTCCAGTTCCCGTTGAAGCATTTTCTGCCGTCTTGATTCCGCTTTTTCTTCCTGCAACAACCGCTGCTGTTTTTGTTCAAGCCAAGATGAATAGTTACCCTTCCAGGGAATGCCTTCGCCTCTATCCAGTTCAAGTATCCACCCCGCTACGTTGTCCAGAAAATACCGGTCATGAGTCACACAGATTACCGTTCCTTTGTATTGTTCCAGATGATGTTCCAGCCACAATACCGATTCCGCATCCAGGTGATTGGTGGGCTCATCCAGCAGCAGGATATCCGGTTCCTGCAGCAGCAGGCGACACAGGGCTACTCTGCGCTTTTCGCCTCCGCTGCAGCTTTTAATCAACGCATCCGGCTCCGGACATTGGAGGGCATCCATAGCCCGCTGTAGTACGGTGTCAATTTCCCATGCATCGGCTGCATCCATCTTGTCCTGTAGCTCACCCATGCGGGCCATCAGTTTGTCCTGATCGGCATTGGGGTCGCTGAATTGTTCGGTAATGGAGTTGTACTCACTGAGCATGTCAAAGATTTCTTTCTTGCCCTCACGGACAATCTCAAGCACAGTTTTTTCGGGGTCCAGTTTAGGCTCTTGCTCCAGCAGACCTACAGTATAGTTTCTGCTCTTCTCTATTTTTCCCTGAAAATTATCATCTACGCCTGCTATGATTTTCAGCAGCGTGGACTTCCCGGAGCCGTTCATACCAATGATACCGATTTTTGCTCCGTAAAAAAATGAGAGGTAGATATCCTTTAAAATCTGTCTGTTCGGAGGAACGGTTTTGCTGACTCCCAGCATGGAGAAAATGATTTCCTGTGACATGGTTTTTAAATCTGAAATTGAAGCGCAAAGATAGAATTACTGTCCGGTATTCATGCACTACACAGGGACGGATGTGCTTTTTGAGTCTGGTTTACACAGGCCAGGTGCTTATATCCGGCAAATCATTAACGACTGGCAGATGCCCAGACCGCTGATGATTTCCTCTACCTGCAGACCGGCATGATTGACGAAAGTTTTCATTTCGCTGCTGTTGTACATGCGGCTGTTGCCATTGGCCATGACGGTGAAGTACAGGGAGGTCATTTCCAGCACAAACGCGGAAGCCTCAAAGCGCTGCAAGTCGGTGAATGGCTCAAGGATATAGACCCGCGTGTTCGTATTCATGATTTGCTTGCATTTTTTCAGTATCAGAATAATTTCATCCGGAGCAAAGCAATCCAGAAACTGACTCATCCAAATAGCATCAAAGCCCTCCGGCAGGTGTGATGATTCCTGCAGCATATCCGCTTCGTAGTAATGCACCCTTTCGGCCTCTGACCTTTGGGAGATTTCCTGTTTGGCAATTTGTATTTGTCCGGGCAGGTCTACGATGGTAACCTCTACGGTCGGGGAATAGCTTACACATTGGGCTGCGAATTTGCCGGTATTGCCTCCGATATCCAGTAGTTTACGTATGTCTTGTTTAAAAATTATCGGCAATACCTTATCAAACACATCATCAGAATAAAAATGGTCAAAGGCAAACCAGCTGCTCCTGACCCGTTCGGGCAGTTGGGAGAGCCCTTCATAAATGGTTTTCCAGGGGCCTAATTCGGTGAGCCCTGCAGGGCTTCCTTCCAGAAGGGCCCTTTCAATATGTGTAAATCCCCGGTAACAGACATCATTATTGAAATCCAGGTTTACGGTAGTCATCCTGTCATAAAGAATGAAATGGCCAGTTTTGGTGAGATGGAACCTGCCATCGGAGTCTTTGTACAGCACGCCTGCCTGCACACCCCCGTCTGTCATTACACGCAAAGCGTAAGGCGATAAGCCGGTTTGCTTCTGTAGCTCTTTGAGGGTAAAGCCGTTTTGAGCCTCTGCGATTTTTTCAAGTACCCCCAGATTGCGCAAGGCCAGGGTAACCTTAAAAATGATGGGGGCAAATGCAATAAACTGAGCCTTTTCCTTGGCTTCAATAGCTGAGCGTTCTTTTTCGCTGAAAAAGGTAATGCGCGTCTTTTCTTCCTGTTGAATCATACGAATGTACAAAGTAAAATGCTTTAAGCAATAAGCTCAGGGCAAAACAATCATAACCTGCGAGTATATCTGCCCTTGATCGGTTATCCTCAGAAGATGTATCCCGGAAGAGAAACGAAACAACCGCTCAAGGAAGAGCGGCTGCCCTCCGTTGAAAGTGATTTGTTTATCTAAAACAACCCGGCCGGATATGTCATACATTTGTACCCGTAAGGAGTTCCTTTCTGGCTTTCCGCTCACCGTCAACCACAACATCTCCTGGCTGGCATAAACCCTAAAGCTATTTTGCCCCATTGCTGCCTGTGTCGTGGTTGTTAGCGCCTCACTCAGTGCCTTCTGAATGGCATCATCAAGATTAATAGTCTGGTAAGCCGAACTATCGCGGGGGCTGATGACATGATAAGTCGGGAATCCGGAGCCAACCCATTCATCCTGATTATCAGTAAACTGGAAGATATGGTCCCAATGATAATCGTTATTCCATGCGGAAATATCCCCACAGGTAGGCAAAGCCTGTAAATAGCGGAAATTCATTGCGCCCCAGACCCTCACCTGGGTATGCTGTGCAGCAAAGGCCTCCACGTCAGGAGCTTCGTTGCGGCAAATCAAACAATCAAAGCCGGTGGAAACAATCAGCAGGGATTTGCCTTGAGACAATACCTGATAGATACTTTCACTCAAACCGTTGCAATCCGTGTAGCTTCTGTCCGGAAAGGGCTGGGCTCCCGTATGTAAAGGCACCCATAAAAGCGCACTCATGATAAGGTGAAAAAACTTTATCCTGTCATACATGTACAACTTTCTTAAAGCAGGTTAACAATGCCATAAATTTAGTGGAATACATTCAATCAATCAGGAAATGATTTTTTGCAGAGAGGGTAAATCTTGCAAGCCTTAACTTTTACCCGGAAATACATAACATACAAGTGCATAAACATGGCAATCCATTCGTCTTGTTGTGGGTAACGCTAAGCCTGCTATTGAGTGCTTCCGCTTTTGCCGGCAGCCCTGCCGGAAAAAACAACATCCTGTCCTCTAAGCTTCGCTTTAGCGGATACCTGAAGTTTCTTCAGACAACAACCTTTCTGGATGGCATAGATAACATTGTCACCAACAATCTGATTCACCATCGCCTGAACTTTCATTACTATCCGATAGCTGATTTACAAATTGCCTTGGAAGCCAGAAACCGTATCTTTTTCGGAGAGGTCGTAAAACTGACCAATGCAGCCAGTAGTTTAGGCCTGCTGCCGCGTTACAGCAAGCAGATTGAAAATGACGACCTCTACCCACTGACCCTGCTGGTGCTGGACCGCGAAGCCCTGGTATGGCAAATCATGCTGGATCGTGCTTATCTGCGATTCAGCCGCAACAAATTTGAACTTACAGCAGGGCGGCAACGCATCAACTGGGGCATGACGCTGGTATGGAATCCCAATGACATTTTCAATGCATACTCTTTTTATGATTTTGATTATGAAGAGCGGCCTGGAAGTGATGCACTCAGATTGGTCTGTTATCCGAATACCACTTCATCTCTGGAGCTGGCAGGCAAGATTGCCTATCGTAAAGCAGACATAGTAGCCGCGGCTCTGTACCGGTTTAACAAAAAGCGATATGACTTTCAGTTTTTCAGCGGAGTACATCAGACTGACTGGGTCGCGGGTGCTGGTTGGGCAGGCCATATCGGCAATGCCGGCTTCAAAGGTGAGCTATCCTATTTTCACCCCTATGAGAAACTATCATCGCCTGAAGGGGTCTTTCTGGGGACATTCTCGTTTGATTACTCCTTTAAAAACAACCTGTATCTGAACGGCTCTTTTCTTTACTCCACGGCAGGCAGCATGCATACGGATTCCCTGCTGCAGGTATTTGATGTGTCTGTGAAAAATCTCTCTCCCTACAGGTACAATATTTTATCTCAGATTATGTATCCATTTACCCCCATTCTGAACGGAGCTCTGGCCGTTCAGTATAGCCCCGGTGATGACCACGCCCTGATCCTCCATCCAGTTTTAACTTATAACATTCGTGAAAACTGGGACCTGGATCTTGTTGCTCAAATCCTTCTGTCCGGTGCATCTGGACGCTATACAGATGTTGCCGAACTGCTCTTCTTCAGAATTCGCTGGAGCTATTAGCAAAACCCTACGAAAAAAAGCTCAAAACACTCCATAAAGTCAATTGCATCCTTTTGCAAAAAGGATATTTTCCTGTATTTTGGCGCACCTAAAAAACACCACATGAAAGCATCTGCCCGTTATTTTTTCACTCTGGTTGTATTACATCTCCTTGGATCCCATGCATGGGGTCAGGTTACTATTTCTGGAAAAGTGATTGATGAGCTGAGCCGTGAACCGTTGATTTCAGCCAATGTCATAGTGAAGGGTACTACCATAGGGGCAGCTACCGACCTGGATGGGGTATTCAAGTTTGAAATTTCTGATACCGTAAACCAGGTAACACTCGTAGTTTCCTATATCGGATATGAAGACCGGGAAATCATACTGAAGAAGCCCTTTCAGTTTACAGAAATCCGATTGAAAAACTTTGTAATTAAAGGTGAGGAAGTGGTGATTTCGGGCTCCCGCATCAAGGAATCTGTAATGGAATCAGGGATTTCCATTGACAAGATAGATGCCCGGGAAATAAAAACCGCCCCCTCCGGCAACTTTTACTCAGGTCTGAATACACTTGCTGATATTGACGTGGTATCCTCCAGCGCTGCTTTCAACGTGGTGAACATGCGCGGTTTTAACACCACGCAGCCTGAGCGCTCGGTGCAATATATAGACGGTATAGACAATCAGGCTCCGGGATTGAATTTCGCTGTAGGAAATCTGATGGGAGCTAATGATCTTGACTTGTCCAGTGTGGAAATTATCCACGGCCCTTCTTCTGCTTTATATGGAGCCAACGCTTTTCAGGGCGTAATCAGCATGACCACCAAAGACCCTTTCAACTTTCCCGGACTCGGAATTCAAATTAAGGGTGGCAGCCGCAGCTATTTTGATGTGCAGGGCCGCTATGCACGCACCTTCGGAAAAAATAACCAGTGGGGCTTCAAGCTGGCCGCAGCCTATATGCGCATTGACGACTGGCCGGCTGATGATGATTCAGCCAACGTTTACGGTGACATTGAAGTGGAGGTCAATATGAGTGAAATTGTGCGGCAGCTACAATATAAGGAAGTTGGTTCGGTAGATGGCACAGACACCTTCACCCAAAGTGACCTGGATGATGCCATCGCTCTGAACAACTGGCTGGATTTTAACCCCGAAGCCAACCCCGGCAAGAAAACTATTATCGCTCCCGGCATACCGGAATCAGCCGTGGCCGATTATAATTCCAATGCGTGGAGAATTAACCCCACCCTCTACTGGCGCTATAAAGAAGATCATGAAGTATCGCTGATGGCAAAATATGGAAGGGGCACAGCAGTCTATCAGGGAACCAATCGCTACAGCCTTAAGGATATCACCTTTCAGCAATACAAACTTGAATTCAAAGGCAAAAATTATCAGGCCAAAGCCTATGCTACTCTTGAAAATGCCGGGGATACCTACGATAATGTGTTTACCGCCATTAACATCTCCAAAGAAGGCATTGGTGAATATGTATCCGAATACATAAGCACGTATTTTGATGCATTGGATTCCCTCGTGGGAGGCTTTTCCAACTGTCCGGACTGTGTGCGTCCCGATCAGATTGAAAGAGCAAAACAAATCGCTGAAGATTCCGCGAAAACCAAATGGATTTTACCGGGTTCTCCCAAGTTTGACTCTCTTTTTCAGATTATCACCAAAGACCCTGACCTGCAGACAGGCTCCAAGTTCCTGGACGAATCCAAGCTGATCAATATTGACGGCTACTACAATTTCCGCGACCTCTGGGATTGGATGGAAATATTGGCTGGCGCCTCGTATCGGGTCTATTTACCCAAATCCTACGGCACTATCTTCAGTGACTCACTGGTTAATCCTGCTGACACGCTGCCGGATGGTCGCAATGATCCGGATGCGGAATATCATAAGATTGTAACTCATGAATTCGGATTATTTGCTCAGGCCATTAAGCGGCTGCTGGATAATAAGCTCAAACTGGAGTTTTCCATCCGCATGGATAAATACACCAATTTTAAACCTCAGCTTTCTCCGCGCGGTTCCATTGTCTTCACCCATAATGACCACACCCTGCGACTATCCGCAGCTTCTGGCTATCGGTTGCCCACCCTGCAGGATCAGTATATCCACCTGGATCTGGGCCCCATAACCCTCATCGGCAACCTGAATGGCTTTCAGGATTCTTACACCCTTCGTTCGGTAGAAGATTTCTGGGATGGTTATGACACGATGACCGTAGTGCCTCCTGACACGGTCCTGGAAGTATATAAAATTAATCGCCTGCGTCCCGAAAAAGTGCGTACCGTGGAAGTGGGTTATCGTACCGTACACAACAAGGTACTGTATATTGACTTTAGTTTTTACCACAACTGGTACACCGATTTTATCGGAGATATCCGGGTAGCAGTACCTCGTGATGGCATTGCCGGAGAAGAAACCGGCTACAACGATATCATCACCCGTAACTATGACCTGAGGCAAATTCCGGTGAATTCAAAATCTACCGTGCGCACATGGGGCTTCACAGTAGGGTTATCCTACTACTTTGGACGTGGCATCACCTTTAAAGGCAACTACACCTATTCAGATATCAATGAAAAAGATATAGATGATGACCTGATTCCCGGCTTCAACACGCCCAAACACAAATTCAACCTGGGTCTGGAAGGAAAGCGGGTGTGGAAAGGCCTTGGCTTCAATTCCAACTTCCGCTGGTCCGATACTTATCTGTGGCAAGGCCCCTTCGGAGATGGCCAGATTCCGCCCTTCTTCACGCTGGATGCCCAGCTGAATTACGAGTTTAAGGAATACTATACCACTATAGCTGTAGGGGGATCCAATCTGCTCAACCGGAAGTATCGTACCGCTTATGGTTCGCCTCTCATCGGACGGATGCTTTATGCTTCGCTGATTTTTGAAATCAACAAATTATAGTCTTCCTCATCTGTAATTACAATGTACAGATGGGTGCGATATTGTGTAACTTAACCCTCCCATGTGGAAGGCTGTCATTATTCTCTGGTTTCTGCAGGCATCCCCCATTTGGGCGCAGCAGTTTCAATGGGTGAAAACCGGCAGCAGCATCGGACAAGATGCCGGTCAAAGCATAACTGTTGGTCCTTCGGGAGCAATTTACGCCACAGGCTCTTTTTCCGACAAAGCTATCTTTTCCGGCCGGGAATACTCCGGTCAAGGTATCTTTGAAATTTACATTGCCAAGTATTCCCCTGAGGGTGATTTGCTATGGCTAAAAACCGCAGGCAGCTATCAGAACGATGAAGGATTGGGCATAGCAACAGATTCGGACGAAAATATCTATGTGGCGGGATATTTCAGCCAAACATGTCTTTTCGGTAGTGGCTCCCATACAGTAACGCTCGTTTCAGAGGGTAACACAGATATTTTTCTTGCCAAATACACCGCAAACGGTGACCTCGTGTGGGCACAAAGAGCCGGAGGACCGAAAGAAGATCGCGCTACCAACCTAAAAATTGACAATTACAACAATATCTACATCACCGGTTATTTTTCTGACCATAGCTTTTTCGGCACTCATACTCTTACGGCACAGGGAAGCACGGACGCTTTTACAGCCCGATATGACGGCTCAGGCTTTTGCATTTGGGCACACGGCCTGGGAGGGGTTGGCCTGGATAAAGCTCTTGGCCTGGCCGTGGATACGTTTGGCAATGTGTATGCTACCGGCTTTTTTTACTATGGTGCTTTCCTGAGCAACGCCCCTGCTACCCTGCTTGCAGACGGCAACAGCTCCGACATCTTTGTTGTGGCGTACAATTTCTCGGGCGACAACATCCTGGCAGAAAGATTAGGCGGCCCGTTTAATGACGCTGCATATGCGCTGGCCGTTGACCATCAAAAAAACATTTATATCACCGGATACTTCCTGGATGAAATTACCTTCGGCTCCTTCTATATGAATTCTTATGGCTATGATGACATCTTCATTGTCAAATACGATTCCACATTCACCGCAGAATGGGCTATTCACGAAGGGAGCGTACATCTAGACATCGGCATGGGCATTACCGTAGATCAGCAGGGAAACATATATGTTGCCGGCATGTTTGACAGTGTAGGTTACTTTGGCCAGGATACCTTGTTCAGTCAGGCTTACTATGATGTTTTTATATCCAAATACAACAGCAAGGGCATCTTGCTATGGGTGCGCCATGCCGGAGGACCGGAAGGCGATTTCGCGCGCTCGCTGTGCATAGCCCCTGATGGTTCATTATATTTAACCGGTTACTACCGAAACATCGCATATTTTGATATGCACGCCACTCCTTTCAGCAGAGAAAACGATATTTTCATTGCAAAGCTTTCTCAACCTTTCACATCTTCTGCGGTCGCTACCTCCCCGCCGGAGCCTTTTTCATTTTCTGTTTATCCTAATCCCTCATCCGGACAGTTTTATATCTCCCCGGCATCATACCATCGCGAAAGCGAAGTATTCTCCCTTAGAATGTTTGACATAAGCGGTAAGTTAATCCTGCAGCAGAAGGTAAAATATGAAGGGCAGGCAGCTTACCTGATTTCTGTGAGCCCCTTTTCTCCTGGCACGTATCAACTGCAGTTGCAGAATTCCGCAATTAGCCATACGCAGAAAATAGTATTGTTCTGACCAACTCATTCTTTGCTCATCAGGCGGCTATTAGGGCATTGTCCACATGTCCTACGGTCTGCCCCTGTCTCTATATACGCTTTCAGGTAATCCGCCCACCAACACCTGCCAACAGGGAAGTAGTCTTAAAATAATTTCACTCTTTTACACACATCTTCACATCATCCTATCGCACACAATTTAAAGCCTGCAGAATGATAGTTCTTCAGTTTTCCGAAACCCTACATGCATGGACACCCATCAGATACCGATATGCAGACAGCGCCACCAATGCATTTTAAGCTCATCATACAACGGGCAAAGAGACCACGAATGGATTTGATAATGTGCAGCCGTTTTCACAGGTGAACTAAGCGAGAATAAAAGGTATTTTTTTGGAAATTCAATGAAAATTTTCGCATACCTTTATAAAGCTTTTGCAATCGGCAACAATCACCTATTTACCTCTTGTTTGTGTTATGGATTATCGTAAGGCATTGATAGAATTTTATGAAAAACACAATCCGGCCAAATTGCCCGAAGTAGATTTATTGTTGAAAAAATACAAGGGCAGAGAAGCCGAATTGTTGCATGCCCTGAAAATTAAATACGGAGTTAAGGACACTGCTCCGGGGAGCACCTCCACATCTGCGACAGCGCCCAACAGACCTGAAACTCCACCAGCCCCCTCCCCAAAAGTCACGCAACAGCCTGCCGCAAAAGCAAACGAGCCGCAAAGCACAACAATACAAGAGCCCCAGAAAACCACAACTACCGAAACAAAACAAACAATGCAAAACGACCTGGGGAAAAAAGAACCCGAAAAAAAAGAATCAGTATCCTCCACGCAAGGACAAAAACAGGAAACAGGAAAACCAGACTTGCGAGGTAAAACAGCAGCCGAACGGGCTGAATATTGGAAAAAAGAGCTGGAACGCAGACAGCAAGAGCGACAGAAACAGGCAACACCAACCAACTCAGGGAAAAAATCAACCCCAACCACTCCATCTTCAGGAGCAGATGCGGGAGGAGGGAAAAAATCAGGTGTATCCGGATGGATAAAATGGGCTGTCGTGCTCATTGTGCTACTCGTAGCCGGAGTTGGAGCAACATTATGGTTCAACAAAGACCTGCGCACTGCTGTAAGCCAGAAGCTTGGGCTATCTTCCGACACTCCCGGAAGTGAAAAGACCAAAAAAGAGGCTATTGATCCCAGCTTGATTACGCAGGAAGAAACCAGCACTGAAGATAATAATTCACCGCAGGAGGAAAATACGGAGGAAGGAACTCGCGTGCCTACCGTGGAAGACCTGGAAGAACCGCCTGCTCCTACCGATCAAACTACGCAAAAACCGGCTTCTTCCACACCGGTTGATGCATCCGATGGAGGCACTCCGGTGAGAGGGAAATGGTATGTAAGCTATTACACCCTTAGCAGTAAGGAAGCAGCCGCCCAGGCAGTCAATGAGCTAAAAGCTCAGGGCATCAGCAACTGCGGCTATTACTACATGCCTGATTACACTCCAGGGGCTAAACCTCTTTATAAAGTGTACGTAGGCCCGTTTTCCACGCTTGAAGAAGCCGAAGAAACCAGGCTCGGGTTTGCCTCTGAAAAGCCTGATGCTTATCCCTATCGCTTAAGGTAACCCATAGCTTTTTTTCCAGCTGCGCACGCCAAGCCACAATAATCCTGCTGAAGAAACAATAACGAGAATTACCGGGACAATTGCCGTAAAACCCTCCAGGGTGGGATCCATCAGAAATGCCCATATCTCCTTGACGTTCATTCCGGCATAAAAAAAGATAAACGTCCTGGGAAACATACCCAGGAGACTGCCCACCAGATAGCTTTTCAAAGGTACCTTGATAGAGGCAAAAGCTATGTTCATCATGGA
This sequence comes from Chitinophagales bacterium, assembly GCA_026003335.1. NCBI lineage: Bacteria > Pseudomonadati > Bacteroidota > Chitinophagia > Chitinophagales > Chitinophagales bacterium. The sequence continues at coordinate 1,106,899 of BPHB01000001.1, forward strand.
AAAAGGCAGTACCGGTGAAAGACGGCCGAAAATGACCATCAGCAGGGTATTCTCTTTAAGCCGGGAAAAAAAAAGTTGCAGCTTTTCATCTTCACCCAGAAAACCGCCTACAAACCATGTATTGATTTTTTTACCAAACCATAAACCAAGCAGACTGGCTACCAGATAGGCAAGCACTACACCTATTATCCCCAACCAGCTGAAAAAATAACCGCTTAATATGGCTATGAAGGTGGTCGGTGTAAGAGCGAAGGCCATAGTGAAGGTGGCAAAAGAAAAAAATATTACAAAGCCTTCACCCCCCTGCAACAGGTGCTCATATTCACGTACCAACAGTATCACATAAGCAGAAAAAAATGTGGGCACCACGGCAAACACCAGCATGACTATGCCCAGCCTTCCGGATTTATTGTTTATAAAACGTTCCACTCCTGCGATAATAAGCTTATCCCGCAATATTATTTGGCTCGGTAAACTTCATATTCCTTGTGGCGAAACCTCTATATTTGTTCCTTAACTCTGCTGATTTGCATGTCTGCCTATGACGTCTTTGTATACTGCTGTGCTACTTCCCATGCCGGTTCCCATTTTCAACCGCCCTGTTTGCCTTAGCCCCCGTGATGGATTCCGTAACGCTGCTGACCCGATTTATGCCCGTAGCCCTCGGAGTAATTATGCTGGGGCTGGGACTCACCTTACATGTGCAGGATTTTACACGTATCCTGAAATATCCCAAAGCAGCAATTGTAGGACTGACATGCCAGATGATTTTGCTTCCCATTCTTTGCTTCGCCATTGCAAAGGCTTCAGGTCTGCCTCCCGAGCTGGCCGTAGGCCTAATGCTGCTGGCGGCTTCTCCCGGTGGCGCAACAGCTAATCTGTATAGCCATTTGGCCCATGGCGATGTAGCCCTTAACATCACCCTCACTGCCGTCAACAGCGTGCTGAGTCTTTTTACACTTCCTCTGATCGTCAATTTCTCTCTGGAATATTTCATGGACCAAGGTCAGTTTATACCGATGCAATTTCAGAAGGTGGTGGAAGTATTTGCAGTGGTGTTAATACCGGTTACTCTGGGCATGGCCATAAAAAACTTCTTCCCGGCTATTGCCCACAGGCTTTCCAGGCCGGTGAAAATTTCTTCAGCCCTGCTGCTGGCAGTTATCATCTTGATTGTTACCCTGCAGGAGTTGAATAATCTGAAAATTTATTTCTTTCAGGTAGGTATCCCTGCTCTGATTTTCAATGTACTCAGCATGCTGATAGGCTACATTGTTCCGCTTCTGGTGCGTCTGGGCAAACCGCAAGCCATAGCCATAAGCATGGAGATCGGTATCCATAACGGGGCATTGGCAATTTTCGTAGCACTGAACGTGCTGCATAACAGCACCATGTCCATGCCGGCCGCCCTCTATAGCCTGATTATGTTTTTTACTGCCGCAGCTTTCGGAGTTTTTATTAATCTGGGGAGTAAAAAGAAACAGAAGATTTAGCTTCAGCTCTGATGGCACAATGCTATTTTTACGCGTATGAAAAATCTCTTTCCTCTGGCCTGTTTCCTGCTGGGCATGGCCGCATGTTCCAATGAGTTGGATATCGCTGCTGACTACCGGGAAATACCGGTCATCTATGGCTTGCTGAATGATGCGGAAAATACGCACTATATCCAGGTACTGCGAGGATTTATGGATGACAAATCCAACGCGCTGCGGATTGCCCGAAACCCGGATTCGCTGTTTTACTCTGAAAGTGTCGTTTTGAAAGTAGAGCGCAACGGGCAGCCGGTAACCATTAGTCGTATTGATGCAGCCACCATCGGTCTGGCGCGGCAGCCAGGAGTCTTCATTGACAGCCCCAACTATGTGTATACTTTCCAGGAAAACCTCCTGGAAAATCACACCTACCGCCTTACTTTCACCAACCAGGAAACCGGAACCACCGTAACAGCTGAAACCCGTATTGTCAAAGACTTTGACATCACTTATCCATTGACGGCACTTGAAGTCAATCTGGTAAAAGACCTGAACATCACATGGAACGCAGCAGAAAACGGCAAGATTTACCAACTCCTTTTCCGCTTCCACTTCCTGCAGTGGAAAGCCGATGACCCGCTGAACAAAGACACCCTGTTTGCTGACATACCGATTTTCAATGGTCTGACCTCCTCAGGCACTACCGGAGGCGAAAGGATGAATTTTAATCTGGAGGGCAATGCTTTTTTCTCTTCCCTGCGCAATGCCCTGACGGTTGATCAAAATATCAGACGCAGAGCCCTTGACGCACCCTTGGAGCTTATCTTTTATGTGGGGTCCGAAGAACTCTTTAATTACATAAGCATCAACTCCGTTCAAAGTGGCATCACCTCCCTGCAGGTAAAACCCGAATACACCAACATTCAGGGGGGACTAGGAATATTCGGCAGTCGTCTGGTGAAATCTGTTAAAGGATATCGGCTCACCAACGCCTCCCTGGACAGCCTCTCCTGTGGACAGTATACCCGCGCGCTTTACTTTACCAACTGGAGCTGTAACTAAACCTAACCGCTACATCTTAATATTACATAATGACACATTGACAAACAGCACCCTATATGCTGTTTAAACTATGTCAATTTTTCGCTAAAACACCTAAGGGCATATTGATTGATGTACTTAGCTCAGTTTTTAACAACTCAAAAAATATTTACCAATGGGAAAAATAATAGGAATTGACTTGGGAACTACCAACTCCTGTGTAGCCGTCATTGAAGGCAACGAGCCGGTAGTAATACCCAATGACGAAGGCAGACGGACCACACCATCTGTAGTTGCCTTTATGCCTAACGGGGAAAGAAAAATCGGAGACCCTGCCAAACGGCAGGCTATTACCAATCCGCAGAATACCGTCTCTTCAGTAAAGCGCTTTATGGGGCGCAGATATGACGAAGTACTGGATGAGATCAAAAGAGTATCCTATAAAGTTGTAAAAGGTGAAAACAACACCGTACGCATAGACATCAATGGTCGTCTTTACACTCCCCAGGAAATTTCCGCAATGATTCTTCAGAAAATGAAAAAAATCGCAGAAGATTACTTAGGGCATGAAGTAACCGAAGCTGTCATTACCGTGCCTGCTTATTTCAACGACTCTCAAAGACAAGCCACCAAAGAAGCCGGTGAAATTGCTGGCCTGAAAGTAAAACGTATCCTCAACGAGCCCACCGCAGCGGCTTTAGCCTACGGTCTCGACAAAAAGCACAAAAAAGACATGAAGATTGCCGTGTTTGACCTCGGAGGCGGCACCTTTGATATCTCCATCCTGGAAATGGGAGAAGGAGTCTTTGAAGTAAAATCTACTAATGGAGATACGCATCTGGGGGGTGATGACTTTGACCATGTGCTGATCGACTGGCTTGCCGAAGAGTTCAAAAAAGATGAAAATGTGGATCTGAGAAAAGATCCGATGGCTCTGCAGCGCCTGAAAGAAGCTGCTGAAAAAGCAAAAATTGAGCTATCCTCCTCCATAGAGACAGAAATCAACCTGCCTTACATCACGGCTATAGATGGCGTTCCCAAACATCTGGTTAAAAAACTTACCCGCGCCAAGTTTGAACAGCTATGCGATCATCTGATTGAGCGCACTCTGGAACCCTGTCGTGCTGCACTAAAAGACGCTGGCTACAAAGCCTCCGATATTGATGAAGTAATTCTGGTAGGGGGTTCCACCCGCATTCCGAAAATACAGGAAGTGGTAGAAAAATTCTTCGGAAGAAAACCCTCCAAAGGCGTCAACCCAGATGAAGTGGTAGCTATCGGTGCTGCCATACAAGGTGGCATACTGAGTGGAGATGTGAATGACGACATCGTGCTGGTAGACGTTACCCCGCTTTCGTTGGGTATTGAAACAATGGGAGGAGTTTTCACAAAAATCATTGAAGCCAACTCCACCATACCCAAGAAGGAGTCGCAGATATTTACTACAGCTACTGACAATCAGCCATCCGTTGAAATTCATGTGCTGCAGGGTGAGCGTCCGCTGGCCAAAGACAACCGCACCATCGGAAGATTTCATCTGGATGGCATACCCCCGGCACCAAGAGGAGTTCCCCAAATTGAAGTAACTTTTGACATTGATGCCAACGGCATTCTCCACGTGAGCGCCAAAGATAAAGGCACTGGTAAGGAGCAGAGCATCCGCATTGAGGCTTCCACAGGCCTGACTAAGGAAGAGATAGAAAGAATGAAACGCGAAGCCAAGGCCAATGAAGAAGCCGACAGAAGAGAGCGCGAAAAAATTGACAAGCTCAATGCAGCTGATTCGCTCATCTTCCAGACCGAGAAACAGCTTAAAGAATTTGAAAGTAAGCTGCCCTCTCATCACAAAACAGCTATTGAAGAAGCCCTTAAGGAGCTCAAAAAGGCTCATGGCGACAAAGACCTCAGCGCCATTGACACAGCTACCAAAAAACTCAATGACGCATGGGCTGCCGCTTCACAGGATCTCTACAAAGCCACACAGGGACAACCCGGTGGATCAACAGGTGCCGGAGCTGACGGAGGAAGCACTTCGTCCGGCACAGATGACGTAACGGACGTGGAATTTGAAGAAGTAGGAAAGGATAAGAAGTAATTCCCTTCCCGCTTCACTGACACAATCCTTTAAAAAACCGCCTTGCCCATGTAAGGCGGTTTTTTTATTTACTATGCTCTGAAAGGCTACACATAGCCGGCTATTAACCAGCTTTTGTATCTTGCATATAAACTCTTTCCTAAAAGCAAACCCATGCGCAGGCTTATTGAATGTGTTCCTAACTTCAGTGAGGGAAATGACCTTTCGGTTATCGGCCAGATAACCAATGCCATTGAAAGCGTGAAAGATGTCAAACTGCTGGATGTAGATCCGGGTAAGAGTACTAACCGCACAGTGGTAACCTTTGTTGGTGCCCCCGAAGCCGTTATGGAAGCAGCATTTCGCGCGATAAAAAAAGCCAGCGAGCTGATTGATATGCGATATCACAAAGGCGAGCACCCTCGCATGGGTGCGACAGACGTGTGTCCTTTAATACCAATTGCAGGAGTTACTATGGAAGAAACCGTGCAATATGCCCAAAAACTTGCCCGCAGGGTTGGTGAAGAACTACAAATACCGGTGTATCTTTACGAATATGCGGCCAGCGAGCCATACCGCAAAAACCTGGCAGATATCCGTTCGGGAGAATATGAAGGGTTTGCTGAAAAAATCAAGCGCCCTGAATGGAAGCCTGACTTCGGACCCGCAGTATTTAATGAAAAAAGTGGTTGCACCGCCATCGGGGCCCGCGACTTTCTGGTAGCCTACAATGTAAATCTGAATACCACCTCCGTAAAACTGGCCAACGCTGTTGCTTTTGATGTGAGAGAAAATGGACGCGTGAAAAGAAATGCCAGAGGAGAAATTGTCCGGGACAAAAATGGAAATGCCCAGCGCATCCCCGGCAAATGCAAGAGTGTCAAAGGCATTGGATGGTTCATTGAAGAATATGGCATTGCTCAGGTTTCCATGAACCTGACAAATCTGAATCTCACCCCATTACACATGGCTTTTGAAGCCTGCTGCGAAAGCGCTGCACAACGGGGCCTCCGCGTAACCGGTTCAGAGCTGGTTGGTCTTATCCCTCTTAAGGCTATGCTGGATGCCGGAAAATATTTTCTGCGCAAACAGAAACGCTCCACCGGCATTGCTGAAGAAGAAATTATTCACATCGCTATCAAATCACTGGGACTAAATGAACTAAAACCCTTTGACCCTCGCAAAAGAATTATTGAATACCTGCTGGAGGAAGAAACCCCTACACTGCTCAGTATGTCTTTGCGGGCATTTGCCAATGAAACAGCTTCCGAGTCACCTGCTCCCGGAGGTGGATCCGTAGCAGCCTATTGTGCCGCACTTGCTGCCGCTCTGGGAACGATGGTGGCAAACCTCTCTGCCGCCAAAAAAGGATGGGAAGATAAACTGGAATTGTTTTCCTCTTGGGCTGAAAAAGGACAAACACTGAAAGACCGATTGCTAAAACTGGTAGATGAAGATACCGAAGCGTTTCAGGCTGTAATGGCCGCACACAAGCTTCCTAAAAATTCGGCTGAGCACACAACTGCGTTGGAGCAAGCCACGCGTAAGGCTATTGAAGTGCCTCTGGAAGTGATGAAAACAGCGGCCGCCACCTTTGCATTATTAAAAACCATGGCCAGGGAAGGCAACCCTAACTCGGTGTCTGACACCGGAGTAGCTGCTGTTTGTGCACGAAGTGGAATTCTGGGAGCGTGGTTAAACGTCAGAATTAATGCTCCCTCACTGCAGGATAAAAAGTTAAAATCCCGCTTACTGAAGGAAGCGGCTTCTCTGGCAAGGCAAGCCCAGGCAATGGAAAAGGAAGTATTAAAGCTGGTGCATGAAAAACTAACAGCATGAACAGCATTAAACCGGCTTCTGCTCAACTATATATTACCAGCACTTCCTCCTTGCTTTTTCGCTTCAGATCAGGCACCTTTACCCCATCAGCCGGATAGCCTACCGGAATCAATAAGAATGGCTTCTCGTTTTCAGAGCGGTTGAGTATGCGACCCAGAAATTGCATCGGACTGGGAGTATGAGTCAGGGCAACGAGTCCGGCATAATGGATAGCTGCAAGAAGCATCCCTGTAGCGATACCAACCGATTCATTCACGTAATAGTTATTCGCTTTTGTATTTCCCTTTATTTCATAAATCCTGCGAAACACCACAATAAGCCAGGGTGCAGTTTCCAAAAAAGGCTTTTTCCAATCAGTACAAAAAGGCGCCAGTGCATCCAGCCACTCCTTAGGCATTCGGCCGTGATAATTTTCATATTCTTCGGCCTCAGCCGCCTTTCGTATTTCCCTCTTCAATGCGGCATCTGCTACGGCACAAAAGGTCCACGGCTGCCGGTGGGCACCACTGGGTGCGGTAGATGCTGTCATTATGATATTTTCAATGATTGCTGCCGGCACAGGCTTATCGGAAAATTCCCGAATGCTCCTACGGGCATTTAACAATGCGTAAAACTCCTTTGCCCTGGAAAGCATTTCTTCTTCGGAATAGGCTTTATGCCGGTATGGAATAAATCGAAAATCACTCATTTTATTTTACATCTTTTTTTAATGTCTTCTGCTGCCATGACAATGAATAACCATATTACACACAACCTTAGTACATGATCAGCGCAGCCCATTGAAAAGGTGACAACAGGTATTGACCCGGCAAGATGCCTACAAGCTGTCTCAAAAATAAAAATCTGTGTACAACTGTGTCCATCTGTGGAGAAATTTCCCGCTGATTCCATTGTTCCCGGCAGAATGGATTGGCGGAATATATTGCAATTAGAGGATTTTTGAGATAGGTTCTATATTTTCCCCTCCGGCTTTCCAACCCATATAGGTTGCTTTAAATGAAGCTTACAAACTGCATTCATCCTGCGTACAAGATAGGCTGATAGCTCGGGAGAATAGCGTTCATCATGGTGATGTAAAAAAAAGTATACCACCTGCAACCCCTGCTGCAGCCAGTCACGACACCTTTCAACCCAGGCATCCAAACGGCTATAATCTGAAGGATGAAGACTATTTCCCACAAAGCGGATAAAAGCCACAGGAGTCGTCAGCCGTTGGTGCAGTACATCCCTGCGCCCTGCAGCATCGGTGATGACGGCACTAATGCCCAGCTCAGTGAGCAGATGGAAAGTCTCTTCGTGGATTGCAGAAGGTTTAAACCAATCAGGATGACGAAACTCCACTGCAAAACTAAAACGGTGGAGAGGAAGTGCGCGCAGGTAAGAGGCGAGGTTTGGAAATTCCCGGGGACTGAAATTCGGGGGAAGCTGCAGAAAGATCATACCCAGATTCTTTTCCAGTAAACTCATCCGTTCAAGAAATATTTCTGTAATCCTTTCAGCATTTCTCAACCTGCGGATATGACTGATTTGTTGATAGATTTTGGGGCAAAAATGAAAATCTCTTCCGGCAAGGCTTTTCCACCGGATGAGCCAAGATGCTGGGGGAATGCGGTAATGCACAGCATTCAGCTCAATACTATTATAACTTTTCACGTAGTATTTCAGATAGTCCTTTTCCTGTGTGCCCGTTGGATAGATTTTCCCCACCCATTCCTTTCTTCCCCACTTGGCACATCCCACGTAAACTTTTGGTACTTGGCTATTGCTTTTTCTGGCTGTATGTAGAACCCCGGCAGTGGCAGGATGATCGGCCGGAAGGGTAAAGTCAACAGCCTCCAGATTATCTACTCTGCCAAATTCCACAATGTAAACATTAGCGAGTCAGAACCACTGGCACGCGATAAATCTGTCCTTCGGCACTAATCGTGAGCCAATAGATTCCGGCAGATAAAGCCGACAGGTCCAAAACGGTTAAGTGCCCATCATTGCGTTTTGAAAGTATTAATCTGCCATAGGAATCAAACACACGATAAAATGCAGGAGTATTATTTTTTAACCAGTACACCTGTAGCATACCGGCAGACGGATTCGGTGAAATATGTATAAATAGATTCAGGTCGCTGTGCATACCATTTACTAGTGTGTCCACTGCGATAGTAATGCAAGTAGTGTCCGTACCTACGGGATTAATTGCAATCAGACACACTGTATAATTACCGGGAGCGCTGTAGATGTGTAGTGGGTTATCTTCTAAAGAAGTATTGCCGTCACCGAAAATCCAGTACACGCTATCGGCATCAGTTGACTGATTGGTGAATTGTACGGCCAATCCATTTATGCTGGTGTCCATACCAGCAACAGGCAGCGGCAATTCCCGAATCTGCGCATCATCCAGCGCCAGATAAAACTGGTCAGGATCGCTATAGGCATGAAAACCCACATAATAAACTCCTGAAGTTATTACGGAAAATCGTGTTGTATGGTTCTGATAGAAGTCATTGTTGATACTACCCAGATCTTCCACAACGGTCATTGCTGAAGACGAAGGGGCTGTTCCTAAGCCGATTTCCAGTTTTTCCGGATAAACAGTTCCCTGAAAATTACCTACACTGTAGTAAAAAGATAGTTCATAAACCTTTCCGGCCGTCAAATCCATGCAGGTAGAAAACAGCCAATCATCGGCCGGAGTGATGGCATCGTAATTATATTCATAAATGAAAAATACATCACCGCTGTGTGCACCTCCTATAGCAGGATACCAGGTAAAATTATCCTGATTGACATCCTCATAAGACCATCCCAGCATTTCAAGAGAGGTCTCAAAGCTGGTGAAGTATGGCACCGAAGGATCATGGGGATTAATATGCACAATTGTCACTGCATCACTGGTATTGTTAGACATATCGGCATCGTTGGATGCTGTAACAAAAGCAAAAATGCTAAAACTTGTGCCCGTCGCAGATAAATCGGCCCCGGTGTTAAAAGTGTAATGGAAAGTACCATTAGGAGGCAGGGATACAGTTACGTTTTCAGTAACAGTGTCATAAGTCGCTCCATCATAAACCACATAAGAGATGTCAAAAGCAGTCAGCGTATCGCGGCCAAAATTGATAATGATTGCCGTAACGTCTTCATTGCTGGAAAGCTGACAGGAAGAACGGGGTACTTCAATGCCTGCTAATGCAACATCTACAGGGGGTAATTTCCGTACCACAATGTCATCCACATACAACTGATTTTGATCAAAAGAGTTGTTTCTGAAAGCCAGATACACGGATTGATTAATAAGTCCCAAATCAGGGAGATACACAGAACGGGATGTCCACGAGGTATTTTCCGCTGAGGTGCTGAACAATACGGTTGTGAAAGAAGTCAACGCTGTATCCGTAATAGAAAGACGTACTTCATAACCATCGGGGAAAGACTCATCATAAGCACGTGCGCGCCATTGCAGCAGGCTGAACGAATCCAGTTGAATCAACGGGGTAATCATCCAGTCATCGGCCTGTGCAGGTGTATCGTACCAAGATGTGCTCACAGCGAGGTAGTTGCCCGTATCCTGATCATCCCTAATGACCACCCATGCATCATTAATAAATGACACCGGTGAAGCTGGCGTATTACCATCATTGTCAACCAAAGTAAAACCGGAAGGCATCGCCCCACCCTGGAAGTCTTCGGAAAACAAGACCTGAGCAGATAATCGGTATGCAGCGCATACCCAAAGAAGCACTGCAATGAAAAAGAAGACATAAGTACGCATAATGTGGATTTTGACCGTTATGAAATCTGATTTTTTCGGGCAGATGAAGATAAGGAATAACCTAAGAAAAAAACGCACCTGTTTCAGACAAAATGGACGTCTATAATGCTTCGTATAGGAATAACAACCCCTTTTTTGAGTACGATGCTCTCTTCAGTAGTAGCCCAGATGGTCGTTTCCACTTGTTTCGGTCCGTGAATGTCACGGAAAATGATACATACCTTTGTATGATTCAGGTTGCCGAGGGCGGTAGCTTTTTCCAGATTCTGCTGGCGCAGCTTCCTTTGCTCAGCAGAAGGCAATACGTCTTCTTTCGGGAAATGCAGAAATGGGATTAACTCCTTTTGTATGGGTGCGGCAAAAAAGGCAGTACCGGCCATAACGCACGTTTTTACTTAAGGTAAGATAAAAAAATTGCCGCATAAAAAAAATAAAGCCGACTCAGTTTCCGAGCATACCGTTCTTCAGGGAGGTGCTCACCGGCTGATCTCCCAGCCAGATACCAAACAGGGCTTTTTTGAAATCTAACCCTCTGATAACCGATTTGTAAGCACCGTTCTTATAAATTTTTACCCCTGTATCCGGTATATATACCAGCTCAAAGACATCTTTTTGCTTTATCGGCTCGCTGAAAACCCCTATAAAGGCATCAATTCTATCCTTCAGCGGAGAGGTGTTGCCACGGGTAGACTTCTCAAATCCTTCACGTACAGCCTCGCTCATGTTATCGCTGTTCACCATTGAGGAAACAATCTCCAAACGCACAGCCATGGGCTGATCAGCTTCTATGATTTTCCGCGGATCTTTGTTCTTTTCAAGCAGATAAAGGGCGGCAACATATACATCTATCCAGAGTTTTTCCCGCACACCCCCGCCATTTATTACCAGCTCCCCTTTTTCGGTCTTAAGAACAGAAGGAAAGTTGACCCCGGCAATGGTGGTCTGAGCCGCCAGCCAGGTTGGTATGAGCAACCAACCGGCAATCCACCCCAGGATAATCGCTGTTTTGTTCATGTTGTTTTTTTGTTTAAGGAATTTTTTCGGCATAAAGTTGTTAACATAAGTTCAGATTACAAATCTATTTTTTAACCAAAAATCCAATAAGCTATGAAACAGGTATTTTTTTATTTAGCGCTCTTTTGCGGTCTGACAGGTGTAATGCAGGCCCAGTCTACAAAATGGGTGTTTGACAAGTCCCATTCCAAGATTGGTTTTGAAGCTACACACATGGTTATTTCAAAAGTACAGGGCAACTTTACCTCGTATGAGGGCACAGTTTTATCAGACAAACCCGACTTTACGGATGCCAAAATTGATTTCACCATAGATGTTGCCAGCATCAATACAGAAAACGAGCAGCGGGACAACCACCTGCGGTCTGATGATTTTTTCAATGCCGAAAAATATCCCAAAATCACCTTCAAGGGAAAAAGCCTGAAGAAGGTAAGCGACAATCAGTATAAGCTCAGCGGTGACCTTACCATCAGAGATGTAACCAAACCCGTTGAACTGGATGTGACCTATGGAGGTACAGTGAAAGATCCGTGGGGCAATACCCGCGCTGGATTTCATGTTAAGGGCGTGATTGATCGCTTTGACTATAACTTAAAATGGAATGCGGCCCTTGAAACCGGTGGTCTGGTTGTAGGACGCGAAATAGTTATTAACTGCCCTATAGAACTGATTAGGCAATAAACCCTTTTGAAAGTAAAAAAAACAGAAGGCTGTCTTCGCAATGCGAAGACAGCCTTTTTTATGCTGCTACTGCGGCAGGATGCATTGCCTGCACTTTACGTATTTGCCTGTGCATGATATACATCCATAACGGAGGAATCAAAGCCAGGACAATCATGGCAGGATAGCCGGCTGGCATCTGAGGCACATCCTCATAATGTCTTAATACCTGGTATTTGCGGGAGGCTTTATAATGGTGGTCAGAGTGCCGGGTCAGCTCAAACAACATGACCCTGCCTATCCAGTGATTGGAATTCCATGAATGGACAGGCAACACGCGCTCGTAACCGTGTTGTGTCTTTTTTCTGGATAAACCATAATGCTCAATATAATTGATAGTTTCCAGCAATAACTTGGCGATAAGGGCTGCGAAGACAAAATACAACGCAATCATCCATCCGGCAACAAGTCCCAGACCAATCACCCAGGCAGCCTGAATCAGTTCAAACCAGATCATCTCATTGCGAAGTGAAAATGCCGGCAGGCCCTTTCTGCGTAAACGTTCAGCCTCCAGCTTCCATGCAGAAATGTAACCTCCGATCCATGAACGGAACCAAAAGCTATACAACCATTCCCCATATCTTGCCGTTGCCGGATCTTCTCCTGTTGCCACCCTTTTATGATGACCCCGATTGTGCTCAATGATAAAATGCAGCTGCAATGAAGGAAGCAAAAGCATCTTAGCCAGAAAACGCTCCAACGCTTTCTGACGGTGGCCAAGCTCATGGCCGATATTAATGCCGATAGATACCATAGCTACCCCCAGAGAAAACACACGCCCTGCTATTTCTCCCGCTGAAAGTCCCGGCTCGCACAGCGAGAACACTCCAAACAAGAGAAAGCCATATAAAAGCGGCACCATAGCATAAAGCACATAGTCATACCACGGGTTGTTTAGGGCTTTCTTTTCCTCTTCTTCAGTAAGATTGCGTCCTGTTGCGGGTAAAAGCAACTCCAGCACCGGAATAATCACAAAAGCATATACAGGCAAAGCATAAGTCCAGATTCCGCGACCGGTGAGCGAGATGATTCCGAAAAACAGACCACTGAGCACAAATGTGTAGCGCAAAGGCTTGAGATCCATGATAAGCTGTTTTTTATCAAATGTAAGCATTCCGGATGAAAAAAGTAAACTATAATGATAAAAAAAGTTTACCTTAATTTTGATGCACACCTATGGGCAGAAAACCTCTCAAAAAAAGCCGCAGAGATGCCCCTGAAAAAAAAGAACAATGGGCAAGGAAGCTCATCCCTCATTTCCAAAAAAAAGGTCTGCGTAGTTCTACCATGGATGAGGTTGCCCGCCTGCTGCACATCAGTAAGGCAACGCTCTATAAATATTTCAGTTCGCGGGAGGAAATCGTTGCCCTCTGTGTAGCACAAAAACTGCAGGACATCGGACGTTTCCGCGACATTCTCACCGACAAAAACAAGCCTTTTCTTGAACGATACTTTCAAAGCATTGAATACCTGTCGCAGCAACTGGCCGATATTTCCAGCACCTTTCTTGCTGATTTGAAATCCATCTTTCCAGACACATGGGCCACTGTAGATGCATTTATTGAATCAGCTCTGGAAATAATCCTAAACTATTATGAGGAAGGCATTCGCATAGGCGCACTGCAGAAAGCCAACCCGCATCTGATGGTGATGACCGATCGTTTTTTCCTGATGGCTCTTTCTGATCCGCGTTTTCTGAACGCATCCGGTCTCAGCCTGCAGGAAGCCTTCAGGCAGTATTTTAAAATGAAATTTTTTGGTATTGTGAAAAAGCCTGAGCAGTCATCGCAAAAGTGATTACTGAATAACCACTTTTACCGTAGATGCATGCTTCCCACCCGTCAGCTTGATCCAATAGAGTCCAGGGATCAGCCGGCCATCCTGATTCAGTGTTAAAAAATGCCTTCCGGGTGTTTGATACGCAGCATGTAAAAGTGTCTCTTGCCGACCATCCATATGGATTAACTCTATGTTTACCCGATCGGCTTCCTGCAATGCATATTCCAAAACTGCCCAGCCTTCCGATGGATTGGGTTTTACCTGCAAGGCAACGGGTTCACCGGCTGAAGGTATGCCGGTAACCGGCAGCGCCTTGGTGTAATGCATGTAGGTAATAAACATTTCATCATTAGTGGTAATGCCAAAGCCCACATCTGAGGGGCCGTCATTGAAATAGGTAGCCTCATGAATTAAACCTTCCCGCATGTCTACCTCCAGCAAGGGTGCAAATTCACGCACCGGGGGATGTGCCCAGTCATAATAACCGCGGTCAAAGCCGGCTTCATAATCCATCGTTCCTTCATATATCTTTACTCCCCGGGAACCATCTGCATTACGCAAATAGATGTCATAATCCACGCCCAGCTTATGTGTATGCGCCTGCAATATCCAGATATACCACGTTTCGTTTGCTGTCTGTTCAAAAGAGAGTGTATGATTGGCTCCGGTGTTCGGGATATGCAATGCAAAAGGATTTAGCAGCCCTCCGTACACCGCCAAACGGGAGAACATCTCTACCGCTCCGCTGCCACGCGGCCGGGTATATACATTCAAATAGGCGTGGGCAGCAAGAATAGAATCGTCATCATAGTTTTTAATATGAAAATTAGAATTCAATATGGTACTTGCTTCCCAGAAATATGCTGTTCCTTCAGGCAGCTCATGGGGCCGGCTGTACTGCCAGGTAGCTATAGTGCTTGCATTAATCTGTACATCAGCCTGTCCTGCTACGCTGGTAATCCGTTGATGCCCTTCGGCCACATTACTCCCGTAACCCGGATGGTATTTGTATAAAATGTAGTGGTGCGACTGCGGACTCATGACCACCTCTACTTTTGTCACTTCCACATCCTCCGGAAGCAGGGTGTTGTATTTCCACTGGTATTCACGCTCCTGACCGGGAAGTAAAAACAAAGGACCATCATGCACCTGAAAGCCTTCTCCGGGAGGTGGAGGGGGCGGTGCGTCAATTTCGGGCAAAGCCTTCCCGCTGTAGTAATCTATCAGGGTAGCTTCGCTGATAACGGTTCCGCTTTTGGGAGCGCCAAACATGATCCACTGCCGTACCAGCTCTTTTTCCACAGCGGTAAGTACTCCGTTTTTCGGACAAGGGGTCCCCTCCCCCGTTTCCAGCACCAGCTCATTACCCATGTCGCTTGCGATTTTGCGAAGCAGAAAGCTCCTGTGCGGATAGCCCGGGGATATCAGTACATGAGACTTTTGGGATGCAACAGGATTGGCAACCGCTCCATTTACGATTTGATTATAGACATCGTTCTGGCTACCGGCTAAGCTGAAAGATTCATAAGGGGATACACCATGACAACCGGCATCTGCACAATGCGTTTGAAGTATCGTATACACACGTGCATACGTACTCTGACAATATGTGTTTGAATTGGGGAAAAGGAACAGCATTCCGATTACTGCACCCGCAATTTGTTTAATCATCCCTTCGGTTTTTATACAGATAAAGCTGACAAATTTATAATGATGCTTCTTTGATTTTCGGAAGCATTTTACAATAAAAGTATAAAACTTCAAGCCGGCACTGAAGCACCATCGCCCGCCAGTTTACTTCTTAAAAGTAAAGTACACGGCTAAAATGAGAAATGCAAAGCCCAGTAAATGATTAAGCCGGAATGTTTCCGTTTTAAAAAACACCAGCGAAAAAACAATAAAAACAGCCAGTGTAATGGCCTCCTGAATTACTTTCAGCTCCACCAGCGCAAAAGGACCACCATTGCCCTGATAGCCGATACGATTGGCCGGCACCTGAAAACAATATTCAAAAAAGGCAATTGCCCAGCTTATTACAATAACACCTAACAAACCCAGACCCTCAAGCCATTTTATCTCGCGAAACTTTAAGTGCCCATACCAAGCAAAAGTCATAAAAGTGTTGGATAAGACCAAAAGCAGAATGGTCAGGAGCGCTTTATTTTGCATATATCAATTTTGTCGCGAAAATAAGCTTCGGGAAGATAGCAGAATACAGCGATCTCTTTTTAATACAAAAAACACTACGATCCTATGATGGCCTTAACACACAGACTTACCGCCAGCCAGCAAAAAAACCTTCTGGATGTGTTAAAAGACCGTTTTGAGAAATATCCCCAAAGACACAGCGCCATCGCATGGGTGGACGTGCAGGAAAAATTGCTGGCGAACCCTGTCAGGCTCTGGTCTCTGCATGAAATGGAACGCACCGGAGGCGAACCTGATGTAACCGGCATGGATGCAGCTAACCGGAGAATACATTTTCTGCGACTGCTCACCGGAAAGTCCTTCGGGACGCAGAGGACTCTGCTACGATCACCAGGCTTTTGAGGCCCGTAAACAACACAAGCCCCCCAACAGTGCAATGGCAATGGCCACTGCCATGGGAGCTGAATTACTAAACGAAGAACAATATTGCCGTTTGCAGGAATCTGTCAGGATGGATAGTCGCACTTCCAGTTGGATTAAAACCCCGGAAGCTATCCGCAAACTGGGAGGCGCTTTGTTTGGTGATTATCGCTACGGACGGGTTTTTATTTACCACAACAGCGCTGAATCTTACTATGCCTCGCGCGGATTTCGCTGCATGCTGAAAGTATAAGGGTGTATTGTTTCACAACGATACAAATCTTTACAAGCTGCCCGGGACTGTTTCTACTACACGCTCAGAATATTGCCCTGACTGCTGCCCTGCCAATATGCACAGGTTTTAAGCTTCCCGTTTTTCTTCCCTCATAGGAAAGACTGAATTGTATATTGGCAGCCAGATAGCGTTCAAATGAAGCCGACCACTGGTAATTTCTCCCGTCTTTAAGTCCCTGCAGCATATTAAATTCCAGCACCTCATTAGTGTTCCCCGTGTAATCAACATGAGTAAATGAAAATCGGGCATTCACTACCGTTTTGGAAATAACGCTATACCGGGCGTCCACAGAAGACTCATGCATCACGGCTTTTTCCCCATCAGGCTTATCTATGTTATTGCGCAGAGCAAATTTATACAGCAGAGTAACCCTGAATTTGGAGCCATACAGATAAGCCAGCTGCGGTTCGGCTTCATGGCCTTCAATAAAATAATTCTTATCCCCATAAACGGCTGACCTGTAGCTACGCTGGGAGAAAGTATATTTCACGATGACACTTATCGGTCGTATAACATTCCACCTCACCCGTCCAAGATGTTCACGCACACTGCTGGACTCAACCCCGTTGACCAGATTTACCTTGCGTGCATTATCCATAAAAGTATATTCCAGACTGTATACCGGACTGATGCGATTAAAAAAGACCGTATGCCTTGCCAGCCTGTTAAAAGCGACCAGATCTTGTTCTTCAGGATTCAGCACAAAGGGGTTAAACGGTGACTGGTCCGAGCCACGGAATAATTTTCGTTCTGCCTGCAGGGAGGTAACCGTGGAAAAACGGGCTATAAATGCCTTGAGTTTTTTCTTGTTATTCCATACCGCTGCCGGATTCAGCGACAGGGAAAAGTTGAACTGCGAAGAATTTACGTCATCATAATCCAGCGTAGGGTTCAGCACACGAATGTAAATGCCCTTATCCGGTTGATCAGCCGGTACGTATTTGCTTTCATCCCTCGGGTTATCGTTAGGGTCGCCCAGATATTGATAAGTACCCTGCCCGGGCTCCACCTGTATGTAGGAGTAGGAAATACGGGGCTCTTTACCCGACCCCAGTTCATAAAGAGTATTAAAGTTGAGGGCGCCCCTGAGTACGTTCAGGCTGTACTCTACCCTTCCCAGGTAATAATCCTGTGGCTCCTTTTGTGCTGTAATGCTATCAGCAGTTTCCAGTCTGCGATAGGTAAGCAGCCATCCCAGACGCTGATTCTTAAAACTTGCCACCGTACCCCTGAAGCCCGCTGTATGACTGGCGTTGACCAGACGCAGGATGTTTTGTTCCGGGAAAAATTCCAACCGCCTGATATATTCTACCCTCATTTGATTTACAGCCGTATCCGGTGAGGCTATGTACAACCGCCAGTCAGTAAAAACAAAACTTCTGCCGAGGAGTGTATCGGTGTCTTTATCCCATATTTTATTATCTTCCAGCTCGTAGCGTCCGCCCAACTTCCATCCCCGCAAATTCAAAAACGATTTTGACGCCTCTACCACCGGACGTATGAAGCGGGAATACTGTGTTGGAGCATCCGTAGTCAGGTGGCTAATAGTGGCATCCAAATAATACCCCCTTATATTCAGATATGAAGATACCCGATGCCGCAACCCACGATAAGCCGGAAGAGCAAGAAATGAGAAAAGCTGATAACCGAGCTTCAGCCAATCACCGAGCACATACCGCAGTTCACCGCGCACTCCGTGTTCATCAGTGGTATCTTCACGGCTGTAATTCCAGTCGCGTGTGAACTCCACAGGGCGATATCGTTCTAACGCCTGAAAGTTTCGTCCGGCAAATTCATAGTCTAAATCAGCGAGAATATATTGTTTGCGGGATGCGCTCCCGATACGAAACTGCCGGTTATAGGCAACCCGCGTTGCCACGCCCACATTATCCTGGTTGCCTTTATCCGAAAAAGTATTACCGTCATGATTGCTGAGTGCTGCTTCTGCAGTAAACCGGTCATTTTTTGAAGGGTTAAAATCCAAACCCAGCGTAATCATTTGTTTGCGTGCCGGAGGCACCAGAATTCTATATGGAATATAGCTCCCCTTTTTTTGCCCATTTGCAGGAGGCACATATTCAAATACGCGTCCGTTGGGAGTAGTGAAGGAAGCCACATAATCTCCTTGCCCCGGGCCTACATAAGTAAAAATGACCCGATATCGGGCGCTGTCAGGGTGGGTGGAATAAACAAATACCGTGTCAAACTTGGAGTTTGTGGTGTCAAAGTCTATAAGCTTGTATAACACCTTGTCAGGGCTGAAGTCCTGCTCGGTATAACCGGGAAAAAGAATGCCGGAAGGATTGTCACCAGCGGCCCGCAGCGCATCCCTCTGCCCGGGTCCCAGATCCGCTTCAAGCGGCTGGTTTTTGCTGTCCTGCTCAGAAAAAAAATTAACCCGCAATTTCAGTTTTTCGCGCTCATAAGCAGCATCCCATGCGATGAGATAGCGGAAATAGCTGTTTTCGGAATATTCAAATTCCACTACTACCCGCAAATCGGAAGTAATGAGTTGTTTAGGGGTAAAAGTAATTTCGCCCAGGTTGTAATCCATGATATAATCATTTTCCGCTCCACGCTGCATCAGTTTGCCATTGATATAGACACGCTCAGTTCCGGCCAGTACAATGATAAAAGTTTCACCGTTGGCGCCAATCAGCTTATAGGGACCCTGATTGCCTTCGGTAACCGGCAACGGATATCGCTGGTATTTGCCTTTGGCAACAGCCAAACTGGCACGGGCAGCAATCCTGTTTTTTTGTCGGATATCAAAACTACCCGAGTAGCTGCCTCCCTGCAGCCTCTTATAATATTTCATAAAGTAGCTTTCCGGAGCCGTCAGCTCATAATCGCCTACTATCATACTGTGCGCATTTTTTCTAATCTGAATGTATACTTTGTCAAACTCCTGCAGCTGTTGTGTGGTGCCGTCTGGCTGTATGGGAATATTGTTGTCCGTTATTGCCGCAGTAACCTCCACATCCCTGCCTAAATCTCCGGAGAGCTGCAGATTAAAGCTGGAGCTGAGCACCACATCCTGATTTGTGCCGAATGATATACCGCGGGCAAAGCTTCCGCTGTATTGCAGTGTACCGAAGTCAATTAATTTGTCTGCCGTGGAAGGCATATAGTTAAAGGGATTGACACCAGCGGTATTTTTTGCCGTTATCATGGACCGGTCTTTTCTGTAATACGTACGACTGAAGCTAAACGGATAGGTTCGGTATAACACCCATACACTATCCACGGCAGGGATTTTTTTCCATCGCAAAAGGGCTTTTAAATAGTCTGCTTCATACCAAGACGAGTCAATATACCGGTTGTCTGCATCTCTGATTACCAGAGACCCCTCTACAATGCTTAAGGTATCCAATACAAGCGTATCTCCTGATACGGCAAATGCCTTGTATCGCAAACGGGATAGCTCCTGCCCTGTCAGCAGATTTGCCGAAATCAAAAAAAACATTAACCCGATTGATCGCAGGGGCATCACAGCAAAAACAGCAATGGATATAAGGACTAAAATTAGAGTTTATTGCCCCGGAGAATAACTGCACTCCGGACAGAATGTGGAAATACGCACAAGCAACCTTCCGTCCGCAATTAGGATACTGACTGTAAGATGATTTATACTTATCTTCATCGCCCTGAAAAATGATTACCTTAGGCATTAATGGAGGTTTTCGTCCGGTTTATCAGGATGTCAGTGCCTGCCTTGTTGTAGACGGCAAGGTAGCGGCAGCCGTTGAGGAGGAGCGGCTCAACCGGATCAAGTTTTCACCCGGACGGTTGCCCTACCAGTCAGTAAAAGAAGTGTTGCAGATAGCTGGACTTTCCATCAAGGATATAGAGCTTATAGGGTTTCATGGCAGCACCTGGGAACCAGAGACAGAGCTACGAGTAAAAGAATATTTTCAGAATTATTTCGGCTATGCCCCTCCGCTGATGCGTTACCATCATCACGATTGCCACTGTGCCAGTGCATACTACGCTTCCGGCTTTGATGAGGCGCTGGTGATTTCCATGGACAATTCGGGTGATGGCATATCCGTTCAGATCAGTACCGGTAAAAACGGCAAGCTCACTTTGATAGAGCGTTTTGCCCGGCCCAATAGCCTGGGTTTGTTTTACTCCTTGATTACACAATATTGCGGATTCCTGAAAGACAGCGATGAATATAAAGTGATGGGCCTCGCTTCGTATGGGGATCGTAACCGTTTTGACTTTGACTGGCTGATTGATTTTTCTGAAGGTGTCCTGCGCATAAACACGGACTATATCATTTCATTGCCTCCGGGGGCACCCTCACCGTTGCGTGATGAAATGATTTTCAATAAAAAATTTCCTGAACGCATGGGTGCTCCCAGACGCATACCCGGCACAGCCTATACTCAGTTTTACAAAGACGTTGCTGCCTCAGCCCAACGTCATCTGGAAAACACGGTACTGAAAATGCTTAGCTACTATAGCGAAAAGACCGGTTTGCGCAACCTTTGCATGGCTGGCGGTGTAGCACTTAATTGTGTGATGAATCAGAAAATTATGAATGCCGGTTTTGTGGATGCGCTGTTTATTCAGCCCGCTGCCGGAGATGCAGGCATATCCCTCGGAGCGGCATGGTTAGCTGCTCTGCAAGCCGGGGATATTCCGGTAAAGCCCGACCATACTTTCCATGGTAGTGCATTTAGCAAAGAACACATACAATCCGTGCTGGATGCATGTCATCTTACTTACCGACACACGGATGACCCGGCTGATGCCGCTGCAGCGCTCATAGCAGACCGTAAAGTAATTGGCTGGTTTCAGGGACAGATGGAATTTGGACCCAGGGCACTGGGAAGCCGCAGCATTCTCGCCCATCCCGGATATGCTGAAATGAAAGACATCGTTAACAGAAAAATAAAATTCAGAGAGGCCTTTCGTCCGTTTTGCCCCAGTGTGCTGGAAGAAGATGCCGGAAAATATTTTTCCGGTAAACAGCCCATCGCCCCATACATGACTATTACTTATGATGTCAGAAAAGAAATGCAGGCTTGCATTCCGGCTGTTACCCATGTGGATGGCACAGCCAGAATTCAAACCGTAAATGCTGTCCAGCATCCGCTCTACTATCGCCTGCTGAAAAAATTGAAAGAAAAAACTGGTCATGGAGTGGTACTCAACACTTCATTTAATTTATCGCACGAACCCATAGTATGCACTCCACGTAATGCCATAGCTACTTTCTTTTCCAGCGGACTTGATGCTCTGGTAATAGATAATTTTATTGTGGAAAAACCACTCTGATTATCCACAGTCCTTAAATATTATTTCTCTAAAAAATTGTATGGCTTCGCTTATTTCAATCTCGCCTGTTCCCCAATCACATCGGGTAGAAAAAAATCGGTTTTTAACAGACTGCCGATTTACCCGTAATGAGACAACAGGTAAATTTTATCTATGAGCCCCTTCTGGTTTTCTCATTACATACCGAACCCCGTTTTCCCCATTATGTCAATACGGATGCTGCTACTGCGCCCAATATCGGTTACCACGAAAACATAGCTGCCGATATTTGACGATGACATAGCAAAAGCTATAGGTAACCTAAACCTTGGGTTGATTTTCTGAACAGGCGCTGAAAAGGCTAATACCGCACTTTAGCAGCTTGTAAAGGCATTTGAATTCAGGTTGCTAACTTAGCGGGTGCCTACCCCCTTATGCCCCTTTCTATTGTATGCCGATGAGATTCTTTCTGGAGACCCTCCTTCATGTGGGGAAGCTGCAAGGAAAAACACCCCGACTTCTGTTCCGGGCTTTGCATGCGCAAAGAAAACTTATCGGTAAGGTATATGATCCGATAGTGGAACTAAGCAGCAAATACATCACCGGCACAACAAGTCCCGAATTGCCGGATTCTATATCCATCCCTTTTTCACACGAGCTTCCTTTTTATATATTAAAATATCCCGGCTACTCCTCCAATGTTGGCCGGATAGCAGCGGCAGTACATCAAAAATATCCGGCATTCACCTTTATTGATACAGGCGCCAATATAGGTGACACTATTTACATGCTGAGAAAGTATGCCAGCTTCCCCGTGCTTTGTATCGAGGGAGATGATTACTATTATCACATCCTGAAGCGCAATGCCTCGCGATTCGGACAGGTAAAAACCGTCAAATCTTTTGTCGGGGCAGAGAATACCATTCTGGAAGCATCAAGCAGCCGACAGGGTGGAACCGCACACCTGCAGGTTACCGGCAAAGACCATATTCATCTGAAAACGATTCCGGCTATTCTGCAAGAGCATCCCGAGTTTACAAACTCAAAAATGATAAAAATTGATACGGACGGTCATGACGGCAAAATTATTCGGGGCGCGGCAAGCTATCTGACAAAGGTTAAGCCCATTATTTTTTTTGAATATGACCCCTATTTTTTATCCCTCTGCAACGACAACGGATTGTCTATCCTGCACTTTCTGCTCCGACATGGATATCAATCGGCATTGATATACGACAACTTCGGATTTCTGCAGGACGCTGTAGACCTGCATGATTTTAAAAAACTTGAATACCTGGACAGTAAGGTTCAGTATAAAATGGGATGCTTTTATTATGATATCTGCGCCTTTCCTGCCGAAGAGCATGACCTGTACACTACCATTTGGAAAACCGAAGCATTCTATTCCAGAAACGGTCTCTCATGAAAGTGCTTTATGACCATCAGGCTTTTTGTATGCAGGATACCGGAGGTATCTCCCGCTATTATCATGAGCTTATGCAGCATTTTCATAACCATCCTCTTATCCGCTTTGAGCTCGCAATAAAATACTCCAGTAATACTTACCTGAGGGAAGCGATGTACGCCAGGCCTCATCACCAGTGGCTACCTGACACTACTTTTCGCGGCAAAAAACATATTCTTGACATTCTAAACCGACCGTTGAGCAAAAAGCGTATTGCCCGTAGAGACTTTGACCTTTTTCATCCTACCTACTACCATCCTTATTTCCTTAACGTAATAGGCAACAGGCCTTTCGTGCTCACTATTCACGATATGATTCATGAATTATTCCCCTCTGAGTTCAAGCCGGATAAAAAAGTAATCCTCAACAAAATGCTGCTGGCACAAAAGGCCTCTTTGATTATAACGATATCCGAGCAGTCAAAGAAGGATATCATGCGTTTTTACAACACTCCCGGCCGAACGCATACAGGTAATTTATCATGGCTGTTCATTTAAGCTGCCCCCTACAGATTACACGCCTGCCTTCCATCATCCTGAACATTATATCCTTTATGTAGGCCAGCGTTACGGCTACAAAAATTTTAACCGTTTTATTGCTGCTATCAGCCCTCTGCTTAAAACAGACAGGCGTCTTTATTGCCTGTGTATTGGTGGAAAGCCGTTTACATCTATAGAGCTAAATATGTTCAAAAAACTTGGAATAGAACAAAAGATTCTACATTACCGGACAGATGACGTCATGCTCGCTTATCTGTATCAACATGCCTGTGCACTGGTTAATCCATCGCTATATGAAGGGTTCGGCTTGCCCCTTCTTGAAGCATTTAGCTGCGGATGTCCGGTTGCTGCAAGCCAGGCCAGTTGTTTTCCGGAAATTGCCGGAGAAGCCGCTCTTTATTTTAACCCTCTCAGTGAAGACTCCATTCGCGAGGTGGTTGCCCGTGTTATATATGATGACGATTTGAAAGAAAAACTGATTTATAAGGGCTACAAACGTCTGGCGATGTTTTCGTGGAGTAAAACGGCTGAGGAAACATTAAAGGCATACAACCGTTGTCTTGAACTGCATGAAACCATAAAACGGTAAATCAAATAAACACTCAGAAGTCTTTTTTACCGGTTGTGCGCACAATGCCGAGGACAGGCACTACGGCCCATACCATCATAGCCAGGGCAGTAATCAACATGCCCTGTCGCTCTCCGAAAAATTTTTTAAAAACCGCACCGGTATAACCCAACAGGGCGGCCACATCCAGATTTAGCATGATAAGCACACGTGACAAATCAATGGGGTTCAATATGGTTAAGGCAATAGCTGCTTTTTCCATCGGATATTCCTGCAGAGCTACCAGGGCCATAAGAAAAATGCCATCATATAACACAGCCATGTATAGCCACAAAACGATGACCATTCCAAACCCTTTTGTACGATCAGCAATTAACAAAGAAATCCAGTAAGCCAAGGCAGAAAAAATAAAGGTCAGCAACACGCCCACGCTCATCATAATTAAAAAAGAGGTCATATCAGGACTGCGGGTGATACCATAGATTAAAAAAGGCAGACCCAGCCCGAATAAAAAAGCCAGGGAAAGTGAAAATGCCACTCCGAGATACCCGCCAAGGAAGACCTGTTGCCGTTGGATGGGTTGTGCAAGCAATAACTCAGCAAACTCCCGGGAGTTATAGAACTGTATAGTTCCAAGCATACAGCTAATCAAGGGGATAAAGATGAGTATGATATTCATCAGACTGACAATAGCACGGGAAAAATCATCATTGAAATACAGCAAAACGAAACCGGTAACGAGAAAAAACAGGGTATAGATTATTATCCATTTGCTGCGGAGCATATCAAAAAAAGAATACCGCAACAGTTTTATCGTCTTCATCATATCGCCTGCTGAATAATTTTTGCAATTGCCCGCTCTACACGTTGTTCCTGATAATCGTCAAGCAGGCGGGTAACACTACCCTGAAAATAAATTTTCCCTTCCAGCAGGAATACGATTTCTTCAGCCAGCTCTTCCACCAATCCCATAATATGTGTGGTGAGCAAAATGGTTTTGCCTTTCTTTCTTTCTGCTGAAATCAGTTCCTTCAGATGAATAAGAGAAACCGGATCCAATCCACTTGTGGGTTCATCCAGAATGAGCATGGGGGCATCAAACATCAGGGCAAGCACGGCATTGACCTTTTGACGGGTGCCTCCCGAGAGGTTGCGCAGCTTTTGTGGTAAAACATTCTGCAATCCGAATGTTTGCAACAGATTGGATTCCATGCTACCGTTCATCCCGCGTATATCTTTAATCATATCCATTAATTCCTGTACTGTAAGATTTTCGGGAAAGCGCGCTATCTGCGGCATATAACCGATATTCCTGCGATAGCTCCAGTTGCGTTTCACGGATGTACCATTAAATTTTATTTCCCCCGCATCGGGCATCACCATACCCAACATGCTTTTAATCAACGTGGTTTTCCCGGAAGCATTGGGCCCTAAAATAGCCGTTAAAATGCCGGGACGCAGTGTGAACGTAACGCCCCGAAGCACTTTCAGCGTGCCATATGATTTTTCAAGACCTATAATCTCTACCATGTTGCGGGTTTCATTAAGGGCTTATCATCTTTCAGTGCTGACGGGGTAAGCATCGGATTGATACGTTCGGAAAGGTTGAGTAGGTCAATAAACAAACTGCGCATTAAAATGATGGAGCAGGGTTGCCGCTCCACCAGAAAGGTAAATAAATCTACCGGATTATGAGGAACATCTCCCACTCCGTCTTTGTTCAGATCATACCCCTGATATTTGCTCCAGAAATTCCGTTCATAGCGATTGTAGTTGGTATTGCTGTTGGTCGTCAGTTCAAAGGAATTGGAAATAAAATTGTTTTCCGTGAGCAGCATCTGCTCACAGTTTGACATAATCTTCATAGCCCATCCGTTTTTGATAAAGTTGTTTGCGCGAATATGCAAACGGGCTGTTCCTTCGGCAAAAATGCCAACTGTATTACCGGAAAAGACATTGTGGTGAATGTTTGAATCACGGATATCTTTCAGCAAAAGGCCATAAGAAGCTGCCCCCCAGTTGTCCATAAAGCGATTGCCCGTCATCAGAATAAAAGAAGAATACATAACTGCCACTCCGGCATGGTTGCTCCGGAAAGTGTTGTTCCGGTATTCATTATTATCGGAAAACATAAAGTGCAATCCATACCGGATATTGCCTTCTACATAATTTTCTTCCATGCATGAATTGCTCACGAATTCCAGGTATATACCATCCCGGTGTCCTCGGGATATATTTCTTTCTACATGCATATTCCGACAATACCAAAGATGTATGGCATTGCCGGAATTGTGTTCAGCCCGGGGAGTTCCGGAAATCTGATTGCCTGAAATAATGGCATCCGATGCGTTGGCAAGGTAGATACCAAAAAATGTATTTATCAGTTTGTTGTTGGCAATAATAACCCTGCTGGATTTATTTATTTTGATAGCAGCCCAGTCTGCCGTATAGCTGACTCCAACATTCTGAATTTGCAGGCCTGCTATTTTTACATCATCTGCAGTAACATAAAAAATTTCGCCCCGGTTGTCTCCATCCACAATTGGAAAGTTCTTCCCAATGATATCCAGGGGTTTGTCCACCCGTATGTTGTTTTCATAATAGGTGCCCGGCAAAACGGAAATGTGATCGTAAGGAAGAGCTGCAGCCACGGCATCTGCAATGCGGTGAAAAGAGCAGGTGCTGCATACCTCCAATACTGCAGCGTGTACAGCATGAGACAGGCAACAAAATACAAGCAGAAGGGCTTTAAGCAGATCTTTCATCATACGGGCATGAATTACTGCTGAGAAGGAACTTTAGATTGCCTTATAAATGCTGCAACTTCCTCCCAGCGTAGCTGGCGGCTTTCTTCATCGCTGGGGTCAAGCATGGAGAGAGCAGCCTCCGGAGAAGAAAAAGCCGTGATAAACATACCCATCGGGCTGGGCAGATGTTTTGCACGCAAATATGTGGCATCCAATGCAGGCACAAGCTTTCCGGGTGAATGGAAATCTACAACCAGCAGGAGATGCGTCTTTTCCTGCAAATCGGGGTTTTCTTCCAAATGCCACAACAGGCACTCCACTGAATCAAACTTATAGACCTTACCTTTTTTTGTAACGAGCTCAGCCCCGTACCGTTCGTCAGATATGAGCATTTTACAATGCTGACACACATCCCGGCCAAAGTCAATAGGCTCAGGTTGCGGACTACATGCCATTATGCTTAAAAGGGGAAAGCACCCAATCAGGTAATGGAAAAGGGAGTTATTCATTTTGCTTTTTTCTTTTTACACGATCATACAAAATGCCGCCCAGAGCCAGCAGTACAGAAATGCCCAGCAGTATTGTGCCCGAAGCAGGATAAGAAACAGATCTGAAATTAAGAAGCCATTTGGAACCGAAAAGAGGCGGCTGATAAGCCATTCCGGGCACTTTGATGGGCGCCCGAGGGTCAAGATTATGTCCATAGTCATAGAGCCAGGTGTAAAAATCATAAATGCCAATAATGCCTGCCAGAATGAGTAATGCTATCCATGTCATCATGAGAGCGCGATTACCAAGCACCGCAGCAAGTAACCCCAGCACAAGAAAACCTATCAGCACCACAGGGATTATTTTCAACTCCGGGATAGAGTTGGGCTCTATTTTTTTCATACCAATATAATGATTCAGGATATTGACATTCTGAAGTATGTTTTCACTGCTTCCCCCTATCTTATTTACATAGATACACATTTTCAGTCCTTCGGGAAACTGGGGAGCCTCCAGTTTGATGGACCATATCGGCAGAAAAAAAACTCCGATAATCAGCAAAGCAGCCCCTGCCATTAATATTCTGGAACAGATGTTCATATTAATTATTTCATGTCATACAAAAAACAGGAAGCAACCTCTGCAATGCAATGAGGTTGCTTCCTGAAGATTCTGTCTCATTGGAGTTCGGTTTTGCTTATAAAGCATTATCAGAACCCGTCCACCATTTGAGCGGCTTATTGGAACCTTGCGGAGAAACCACTACGTATCCCTGCATTTCCTGATGCAAAGCAGAGCAGAAATCCGTGCAGTAGAAGGGATATACGCCTGTATTTTGAGGTATCCATTTAAGTGTTCTGGTTTGACCTGGCATGATCAGCAGTTCGGCATTCTGTGCTCCCATGATCGCGAAGCCATGCGGCACATCCCAGTCCTGCTCCATGTTAGTGACGTGAAAATACACCTCATCGCCCACTCTGATGCCCTCAATATTGTCGGGTGTAAAGTGGCTGCGGATGGATGCCATGTACACATGCACGATTTTGCCATCCCGCACCACTTTGGCTTCATCTTCAGATTTAATGGCATGAGGATGCTTGTTTTCTTCCAGCTTATAGAATTTCTTTGTCCTGGGCATTACTTTATCAGCGGGTATAGCTTGGGCATAATGCGGTTCTCCCACAGTCGGGAAATCCAGCAACAATTGCATTTTTTCCCCGCTGATATCAATGAGTTGTGCAGATTGAGTCAGCTCAGGACCTGTGGGCAGATAGCGGTCTTTGGTAATCTTGTTTAAGGCAATGACGTACTTACCCCACGGTTTTCTGGAATCCCCTCCAGGCACACACAGATGGCCAATGGAGTAATAAGTCGGGATACGGTCCAGTATTTCCCAGGTACCCAGTTTCCATTTTACTATTTCAGACGAAATAAAGAAGGAAGTGTAGGCATTGCCTTTTTCATCAAATTCGGTATGCAGCGGCCCCAGTCCGGGTTGTTTTACTACACCGGCTACTATTTCATCATATTTTAATACGGGAATGCCGTCAATTACCTTTTCGTAGGCTTTATTTTCTATGGCTTTGAGCATACGTGTTGTGGAGTGTACGGTCAGGTCGGTGGAAAGCTTGCCATTACCTACAATGTATTCTCCGGAGGGATCTACGTCAACCCCATGTGGTGATTTGGGCGTGGGCAGATAATATATTATGCCTTCATATTTCAACGGATCAAGCACTTTAACACTTTTAATCACCCTGGAAGTAGCCGTTTGTGTTGCCTCATCCATAATATTGTGATAATAGGTTACGGTCATTTCCTCTCCTTTGCCGGCATCTATATATTCGGCAGCCTTCTTCCAGTTTACTGCCGCTATGTAATCCTTGTCATTTTGTGAGGCTTCAATTTCCTTGAGTGTGCCGGCCTGTTCGGTATTATAGGAAGTGAAAAATGCCCATCCGTGAGAGGGACCTTTCCCGCAATGTGCCTTGTCGTAATCAAAACCAGGACACAAAATCTGAAAATGAATACTCATCTCTCCGGTATTGGGATCTACCTTCAGCATGGTAATGGTGCCCTTGTATCTGGTAGCAAAGTCTTTTGTAGATATATCTGCCTGTGGTATGGGCACGCTAAAGCGTGTAGAGGCAATAACATACTCGGTGTTTTGTGTGGTAAAAGGAGAACCGTGATTGCCGGCACTATTGGGAATTTCTATTGTTTCTACCGTTTCAAAGGTGCTTAAGTCAATGCGGGCAATACGGGGCGTGTTGTTTCCATTAATAAAAATCCAGCGGCCATCGGTGATTCCATCGGTTTGTGACAACTCCGGATGATGGGCATCATCCCAAGGCATAAAGCCATAAGAGGTCATCAGCAAAGACTTGGTTTCTTCCGAAAAGCCATAACCTTTCTCTGCATCTACAGAAAAAACGGGAATCACCCGGAAAAGCCTTCCTGACGGCAATCCGTAAACTCCCATCTGACCATTAAATCCACCCGAGGTAAACAGGTAAAACTCATCGTACTTTCCGGGAGGCACATACACTTTTGAGGCGGCATCCGCCACACCGGATATAGCCTGAGGCCCTCCTTTGGAACCTGTATATTCACTGCAAGAGGTGATGAAAAACAGAAGGGGAAGTGCAAGCAGCAGGGGCAACATTTTTTTATACATATAAGAGCAGTTTTAAGGATAAACAAAAAGGCTTCACAGGGTTCTGAAGTATTCCAGTACTTTTCGGGCTTCCTCCTCGGTCAGGTTCTGATTGGCCATAGGAGAAAGGTTGTAATCCAATAGCAATTGTTTGGCGATAGGATCCTCCTTCACCATTTTTTCAGGATTCAAAATCATATTCATAACCCACTCCGGAGTACGCCTTTCCAGAACGCCTTTAGGTGCGGGTCCGATAAATCGCTTATCCGGCTTGTGGCAGGAAGTGCATTTTTCCTTGAAAATTTTTTCACCTTCTGCAGCTAAAGCTTGGTCAATTTCTGCGGACAGAGTAAGATTTTTTACCGGGCCTATGCCTTTGTTAGTATACCAGTTGTCATATACACTTGCACCCGCCGTTTCGGTGGCTTTTCCGGTGCTATGGGTTTCTTCTTCCTCCTCATCCTCTGCGACAGCGGCTGGCGCCTGTAACTTTTGGGTTGGGGATTCATTATTGCCCCCGCAACCGTTGAAGAAAGCAGAGGCCATTAGCATCAAGCCTAACGAGCTTATAAAAGTGAAAGTTGATTGAATATGCATGGTTTTCAGATTTTTCATTGCTTAAATCGCCTGACAAAAGTGCATAGAGAATAGAAGTACGTTTATGACATTTGTTGTACCTGATAATGACTTTTATCATAACCGATAAGATAGGGAATAAAGATGAGCGGGGGCTTCAAAAAAATACAGGCTCCCTGATTGCAGGGAGCCTGCTGACCGTGCCCAGGGCGGGACTCGAACCCGCAAGCCTTGCGGCATACGCCCCTCAAACGTACGTGTATACCAGTTCCACCACCTGGGCCTACGTAACCAATTTTTAGCCTGAATATCTACTTTGCAACGATGACCGACCGGCTGGTGGAGACAATGGGACTTGAACCCACGACCTCTTGCATGCCATGCAAGCGCTCTAGCCAACTGAGCTATGTCCCCTTTATAGCAGGGCTGCAAATTTATAAAAAAAGTCGGTATGTAGATTGCAGGGCTTGGGACTCAACAACAAAGACTTGCGGCAATTGTCATCGGCAAAGGGGGGTAATGATAGGACACAGAAACAGAAATTGACCGGCATGCAGATCAGCAAATATTATCCTGCAGGACATTTGTTCCATAAGGCAGAGATACCGGAATGCTTCGGGGCTATCCTTTGTATGTAAAACTGATTAGCCTCTATCCCGAAAATGCTCTAATTGCAACATGATGCAGCAATCCATTCTGTAAAGAAAATCAGCAGAATCAGAGGGAAACTTCTCCTGCAAATGACACCGTTAAGTGCAGATTTTAATTTTTTAGATAGCTTGTAGTATTTCTTTCCCCGTCTGGAAGCATTTTATGTATAGAGAGTGCTCGTGGGCTCATGCTCTACTAATGTACACCGATGGGAGTAAGTCAATCTCTCTGCGGTAGTTGATTAAAGTAGTGCAGAATCAGGCTTGCTGCCCGCTGAGAGGCGCCCGGTTGTCCCAGCTTTTCACGCAACAGTCTATAGTCGGCAAATATCCGTTCCCTGGTTTTATTTTCCAGAATAGCCTGCAGCGCCTTCCTGAGATTGCTTTCATTTAAATCATATTGAATCAATTCGGTAACCACCTGCTTTCCGCAAATCAAATTGACCAATGAAATAAACTGAACCTGTATCACAAAATACCCGATCACGTAAGAAATGAAGTTAGCGCAGTAGCAAACTACCTGCGGAACATCAAAGAGAGCTGTTTCTAAAGTAGCGGTACCTGAAGTGACAAGGGCTGCAAAAGAATGGCTCAGCAGATCATAAGTCTGATCTATAACCAGCTTAACATTAGGATGATGTATATAGCTCTGATAAAAAGGTGCCCCGATGTGGCTTAACCCGGCCACTACAAACTGATAACCCGGAAAGTGGTGTACCATCCTCAGCATAACCGGCAACATACGCTGTATTTCCTGCCTACGGCTGCCCGGTAAAAGGGCAATTATGCGTTTTTGCTCCAGATTGTTTTGAATGAAAAAATTTTCATTCTGAGTATATGCAGACAGAGCATCCAGCAACGGATGACCGACAAAATCTACCCGATAGCCGTACTTCTGATAGAAGTCTTTCTCAAAGGGAAGAATAACAAACATATGATCCACCCACTCTTTTATTTTTTTCACCCGGCTGATATTCCATGCCCAGACCTTCGGAGAGATGTAATAAAAACATGGGATGCGCATTTTTCTCAGATAACGCGCCATGCGCATATTAAAACCCGGATAATCCACAAGAATGACTGCATGGGGCCTGAAAGCTGCAATATCTTCCTTGCAATAGCGCAGATTCCTGCTAATGGTATGCAGATTGGTTAATACTTCCCAGAAACCCATAAAAGCCAACTCGCGATAATGGCGCACTATCTGAGCACCTGCCTGTTGCATTTTGTCTCCGCCAAACCCACGAAAGACAATGCTCTTATCAGCCTTTTTTATTTCCCGGATGAGATTAGATGCATGTAAATCACCGGAAGCTTCTCCGACTATTATGTAAAAGCGCTTTTCCACCGTTCACCCACCTGTAAGAAATTCTCTCCAAAAATAGGCAATGACTGCTGCGGTGAGCAGCAGCGTGGCGGTCATGACGCCACGCATAGCACGGGTGTTTCGACTCTGGTTGGCAATCAACAGGGGGATCAGGTTGGAGGCGATACTTAATATGCTGAGAAATTTCAGGGATAGGCCGGGAGGACGGCCGAAGTAGTAGCGAATAAGTATCTGGTTAATTTCCTGCAGGATAAAAAAGAAAAGTACCGGGAACAGAAATCCCTGCAGAATACCGAAAAAAACCGTATTTCGCTTAAACATGTAAATCCCATTTTTGATGCATGTGCTCCATAGCGTGAAAAGCTGTCAGGTCAAACTGCACCGGCACGATGGAAACATAGCCTTCTTTTAAAGCCCATTCATCGGTATCCTCGCGCTGATCATAGCTGACGAATTTACCTGTAAGCCAGTAGTATTTATGTCCGCGCGGGTCAACCCGTTCATCATAGTCTTCCTCCCATTTTGCATGTGCCTGCCTGCATACCTTCATACCTTTAATTTTTTCCAGCGGAAGCCTGGGTATGTTCACATTGAGCAATGTCCCCTGCGGAAGACCCTTCTCAAGCATCTGCCTGGCAATGATGTGGGCATAATGTTTAGATGCCGTAAAGTCGGCTTCAAAGGAATAGTCCAGCAACGAGAAGCCGATAGCTTTTATTCCCTCAATGCTGGCTTCTACCGCTGCTGACATAGTGCCGGAATAAATCACATTAATAGAAGAATTAGAACCATGATTGATGCCGGATACACACAGATCAGGGTTCTTACGCAATATCTTATCCTTAGCCAGCTTCACACAATCCACCGGTGTTCCGGAGCATTGATAAGCCTCAATATCCCCAAAGAGGCTTACTTTTTCTACGCGTAAAGGATCACCAATGGTGATGGCATGCCCCATGCCCGATTGAGGTTTGTCGGGAGCTACAACAACCACTTTGCCTAATGTGGTCATGGAGTCCACCAGAGCACGCAGCCCTGGGGCTGATACGCCATCATCGTTGGTAACCAAAATAAGCGGTGCCTCTGTGCTCATGGTAATCTTTCAGGCCGTTGTGCAAAGCTAACCGGATAAATGATTTAATGAGGAGCGACACACTTTGACCTCAAAAAACGGTCAGGATATTTTCACCACCACCTGGTCTTTGCGAATTTCTACGGGAAAGCGTTTGAGGTCTTCGGTTGCTTTACCGCTTTTTACAGAGCCGTCCGGGTTAAAGAGTGAGCCGTGTTTGGTGCATTTCAGTACTTTTCCGCTTTCTACTACCTTGCCGTTGCGATGGGTGCACACCAGCAGCAATGCCAGAAAGCTGTTGTCTTCGTTTTTCCGTATCAGAATATCGCCTTTATCAGGGTAAGGCATTATTACCGTGTTTTTCTTCTCAAAAGAAGCCAACGGCACCATTAGTTCATCGTCCTGAATTTTGAATACCGGCCGGGTGGCAATAAAACTTTGCAACATAAGGCCAGCTCCGGCAGCGGCAAGGCAGGTGCCGCATGCGGAAAGAAATTCTCTTCTGGTTGTCATAGAATGCAGTTTTATGATTAACGTTTTAAACGCTCACTCCGGGGTCCATATGATATGATGGATTGGGGCCCACATTTTCTTATGCATAAAACCTGTTGTTTCTTTTTTCAGATGGGTATCGTTGCCGTCTTTTTTAGTCATTACCAACCAAGCCATGCGCAATCCAAATATAATTAAGATAAGACCTATCACACGGTAAATTTTTGTTAGCAAAGCCGGCTGTACAATGTTCTTGAACTTATGAGAAAACAATACTTTGATGATGTCTCCGGTAAAAATGCCACTCACTATACCTCCCAAAAAAAAAAGAATTTCATGCAGATTTTCGTAGTTGGCGCGCGCCAGGGTGATTAAACCGATCCATACTACAAACACAAACGGATTTACGAAGTTTACCAGAAAGCCCTTTGCAAAAAACGCAGAATAACCGGCAGAGGATAAAGCGATTCTATTCTCGTCATATAAAACAGGTTTCAACAGATATCTCAGTCCAAGTGCAAGCAGGATCACTGTGCCTGCGATACCCAGCCAGAACTGATTCACCGGATTTTTAAAAAATGGCATGGCTCCGAAAAGGCAGAGCATCAGGCAAAGTACATCGCTGGCTAAAATACCCAAAGCAACCGTGATACCCGCTTTAAAGCCATATTGCAAAGAGCTTTTGAGCAGGGTAAAAAATACCGGACCAAGAAATATAATCATGGCCAATCCAATCCCATATCCTTTCAAATACACCATTAAGCGAAATTGACCTTTTAGAACTAATCCGTTTTGGCAGAGCCGGTAAAAACTGTATCAATCATCCAGAATCACCACCTTAACAGTCTGCTGTGCCTTATTATTCCATACCCTCAGGAGGTAGACTCCCGGTGAGCAACGTTCGGTATTTACTACTATCGTTTGGAGGGTTGCAGGAAGGTTTTGAGCGAATACCGGTACCCCCTGAGGGCAAATGAATTGCACGTATCGTTCACCTGTATCTTCATCTATGATTACGTAGAGAGGATTATTCCGGCTTGCAGGATTGGGAAACACCTGTACCTTTTTATCCCGTAGCCTAAAAATGCCGGTAGCGCTGTCCTCAATATAGATGTCAAAAACATCGGCCTCATAAAAAGGTATCAGTTGGTTACCAGCCAGGTCTTCACATATATCCACTGCCACATCTATATCTGCAATAATCTGCGGCACATAAGCCACATCAAAAACGGAAATAAATGTTTGCACATCCGTCCACTTACTTGCGCCCACATCGGCTGTTAGCACTGTACCTAAAGGATTTTCTGCCGGAAACCTGACCAGCGGCTTGAAGAAGGTGTCCATTGGCTCATTAAAAAACAAGGTAACGTGAAAGGTGCCCATGCCTGTCAGGGAAGCAGTTACGGTGTCATGGCTTGTCTGTATATGAGTGATGTATGGATCTTTGGTATCTATACTAAATACGTTCATTGCGGTGTAATCGACTTGTTCGTTTGCGACCACATCCCTGGCTCCGCTTACTTTTACATCAATATCGCGGAGGTTCAGCTCCGCATCCGCAACATCATAATAGGCTCTAAAAACCGAATCATCCACCCACCTGCTACCAGATGCATGGTAAGTCAGGGACACACCAGGATTCTCCACAGGGAAAGCGATGACCGGAGTAAGAGTTGTATCCATGGGTTCATTAAATACCACGGCTAGTGAAAAGGATGCCTCTCCCGTATCAGTATCGGCAACCAAGTGTTTTGACGGTAAAATGTGTAATACCCTCGGTCTTCGCGTATCAAAGTAGGTTTCGGCAAATTCTACAACACGCGGACCCAGAACCATGCCGATAAGCCGGCCGGGCATATCATCAGCAGGCGGATGAATACCGCCAAAAATGCGCGAAAGGCTGCATTGATCGGAGGCATCACGATACGTAGCCCATTGCAAGGTGACATCTACACTCGGGCCGTCTTCAAATACAAGAAACTGGTTTTTAGGTGCATGAAACTCGCCTATGCCTCCAGGGAAATAGGCATCTCCGGTGATGGCCGTCAACACTTCGGCAGCCGTACGCGAGTAGGTAGAGTGGCCGGATATGTATCCGGCAAAGGGGGGAGTAATAAAAGTAGGACGCTGGTAGGGCCACCAGTTTTCGGCTAATATCCAATCCACTCCTGCCACATCCGTAGCCGGATCATGGATATAAGACGGACCCCGCCATGCCTTCAGTTTGATTTTGTTGACATGCTGATTGCCCGGCCCGGCAAGCGAATCGCCCGGCTGTACAAGCTCTATGAATCCCGGCACCAGCGGAATGCCGTTTCGCGAATAGTTGGGCAATAAGGAATCTGAGCTCTGTCCCTGCTGACACATATACCGTATCGCAGATATGGGACGCACATAGTCATACCATCCTTTTATGCTCCATGCCGTGATGGCCGCATCATGCATGGCACCTCCCAAAGTGAAATAGGACTTCACATCCCATTCCAGCGGATCTATTACATCACCCCGCCCCCGCCATTTGCGAACAAACAGCGGATGATCCGCTACATAGTTTAATATGGTAAACCAATGCCCCGGTGGTGTTTCCGAGTGAGGGCCGTCAGCCCAAAACTCAGCCAGCACACGCGTATAATCTCCTCTTGGAACAATCTGAGGTACATAGGGCAAACCGGTTTTAGGATTGAGGCTGTGCCCAGGACTATAGTCCCCGCCTCCCAGCAAATCATAAAAGTTTCTCTGGTCGGGAATAGTTGTCGGGTAATGCTGCAGATTTCCAATACTTCCTGGCGATATATCCCACATTACACTATCAGAAGGGTCCAGCATGGATGACCAGATGGCAACCAGCGCAAAGGTCCATTTATACTCTTCACTCAGGCCACCACCTGAAGCCGTATCCAGCAAAGGAGGCGGGCCGGGATCAAGATACACCAGGTAGGGGTTTGCATCGCGTATATGGATAGTGCGGTCAGAATCCCTGAGAGAAAAAGGCTGCACATCGCCCCATTCAGGACTGAGAAATTCAGGAGTATTACCCGGAATAATGTTCCCGCTCTGGTCAATAAAAATGTCCAGGGTTAAGGGCTGCCATAAATTGGGGTCCTGAATGGAAGGATTACCGGGTAAGACAGGAATGAGGGGAGGGTTGCGCGGTTGATAATATGTATTGGCGTAGTTGTTCTGTTCATTGGAGCCATCCTGAAGCCCGAATCCGATATATTGCTGCGCAATATAATTGCCCAGGGCGGCAGGTGTATCGGTGTAGTTCGTGGAGTGGTAAGAGGAGTCATATCCCAGAGCGAGAAAGAGTGAATCCACAGCAGCCATGGTCAAACTGCTGTTGGGTGAGGTGCGAAAGCGGTGTTTCAGTAACCTGTATGCCGCATAACTGATTGCTTCTTCCCGGGCGGCTTGCATGTCAGCTGGCGTGTTTACTCCGCTAAAGGGGCAAAAAAAACTACCCACCGTATCCCCGAGCAGGTAAGGTACCGCAACACTATCGTAAGCTGCCCATGCATCATACATAGCAGCCGACAAATGGAACAGATTGCGCGCATGAACAGTAGGGCGGGCATAATCTTTTCGGATTGCATTCAACAAAGCTTCGTTCCATTTCCTGGCTACGGAATGCTGCGCATAAATCGGGTGTAGTACTGTTCCGCCGAGTATCAGCATGCCGGTAAATACAAATACTGCTGCCGGCCAGCAATAGAGGATAAGACCATTTTGGGCACTATTCCGTTCCACGATCAAAAAAAACTAATGCGGCTTAATGTAACAGCACATGTGCACTTACTGAACTCAAAGCGAAAACCCATTATCCTCTATTCTTTTTTTATATAAACCTCTGCATCTTTATCAAAAAAGAAACTCAGATGCATGTACTTCTGGAAAAAAGCTCTCAGGTCTTTTGAGGAATCAAACTTCTCATCAATATTATCCGTTACTGGAGTGAGCGCTACCTTGCGCCCGTCCGGAGCCATTTCGTATTTGTAAAACAGATAAGACTTTTTTACGGTATCAGGTGCGTAAACGGTAAAAAACAGAATAGAATCCAGATTCGTCAGGTAGGCATTGTAAGTGAGAGTGTCGTCTTTATGTCCGTGTCCATTAACTTTTATTTTCAGAATCGTGTAGGTGTACTCATCGCCCGGGGAAACACGATACAGGTATTCTTTATCAGCGGTATTGACCCACTCGCCCAGCAACCGCTTATCAATCCTGACGAAAGGTTTATCCAAGGGTACTTCTGAGCCATAGGGGCAACCGGTCAGCAGCAATAATGACAATATACCCACCATCCATGCGGTTATTCTACCCATTTCAATACGCTTTAATACAAAAATACAAATTTTACCGGTGCTGCTGTAAAGAAATAAAAAAGCCCATACAGTAAGTGCTGGTTTAGAAAAAGCCCCTTATAACGAACGATAAGGTTACCGGCTGGGGTTGAGTATCCTCTGCCACCTCAAGGCGGATCCGGAAAGCAGCGCTGGACGAACCAGTTTATTTTCCGGTTGAGGCCCGCTCTTGCCCAGCCTTGGCTTCCTCAATGGTTTACTGTTGAGCTTTTCAAACGTCACTTACCGTATGGACCTGTTACTTTGTTTTCCATTCTTGCAAAGAACGCTGCATCTAATTTATGAAAGCAGTTTAAAAATCACAAATGAATCCTGAAAATTTCACATACTCCAAACTTTGCCATTCAAAAAAAAAAAAGATAAAAATTTAACACTGTATTTTAAAAACTTTTTAGCTTTGCACCGGACATTAAAAATCTGTCCTGCTTTTTATTATGGAAAAATTGGTTTTTGCCCTTCTTATTTCCGGAATGCTGGTTGCCTGTAACTCGCAAACAGCTTCCGAATCATCCAACACATCAACCGAGACCGAGCAGGTCACTACCCCCGCTGAAACGCCTGCAGCGCAGACACCTGCAGATACCACAGTGGCGGACAGTGTTGCTGTACCGGCGGACACAACTGCCGTTGCACAGTAAAGGCTCTGATTCGGATAGGAAAAAACCTGCCTCAGTTGAGGGGCAGGTTTTTTTGTACTTGTTGTAAAAGCTCCGGTTAAAATACCACAGGAAGAATAATCACTTATCTATTGTAACGTAGCGCTTGCGTGACCCAGCCGGGATTTGAACCCGGGACCCCTTGCTTAAAAGGCAAATGCTCTACCGCTGAGCTACTGGGTCGGAAATTTACCGTTGTGCAATGTAAACGGAGCGGCAAATTTAAGCATCCATTTTTCCATAGCAAAAGGAAAATGGAAAATTGATTGCAAGTTTATTCTCTTACCCATCGGATTTTTTCATCTATCGGTCGCCTCGTGCCGCTCGGCCATTCGTCCTTTGCAAAGCCCACATATAAAAAACCCATCAACCGATCTTCAGGATTGTGCAGCCCAAAATAGGGTTTAGCTTCCTCAGCATAGGTTATGCCTCCGGTGGTCCAATAAGTCGCCACCCCGTAGGCTGTTGCAGTAAGCATCATGTTTTGCACAGCACAGGCCACTGATGCAATTTCCTCAATGAGGGGAATTTTTTGCGATGGTTGCCTTATCATGCCAAGAGCTATCACATGGGAAGCCAGCATGGGTCTTTGAACCAGCTTGTCATATTTAGTCTGCTTAAATTCCGTAACAGGGGTGATTTGCTTATACAGGGAAGCCTGGTATTCTCCCAGTTTGCTTAGTCCCTTTCCGGTGAAAACAACAAATCGCCAAGGCTCGGTCAGTCCATGGGTGGGAGCCCAGTTGGCACTATCCAACATATACTCTATTATGCTATCTTCTACCTTGCGGTGGGGATGAAATGATTCCGGAGGAATGCTTCTACGCTGCCGGATAACCTGCAGCACGGATGCGGCTATATTGTGCACGTGTGACAAATTACAAAACCCACTCAGTTTCCGGTAAGCTCTTCCATGAGACGCCTTACTTCCGCCTCATCTTTCTTTTTCTTGGCTTCCACAATCTTCTTTAAAATCTCCTGCTCGCGTTTCACATCCTTCACGATGCGATTTACCTTACCGTTAATCATCCTGATTTTCTGATTGTCTCCATACCACCAGTCCTCAATGACCGTATCCGGATTGGAGTCCAGCGAATCCACCTGCGTGGGTTTCCCCAGCATGGCTACAACTTCATCAGCACTCATACCCGGCAATAGATTCTCAAAACTGCCTTTTGCCTTGCCATCTTCTAAATTACCCGCCCCCTTGCCAGTGGTATCGGCAACCGCAACCGTATTCTTTTCCGTTGCTTCCTGGCTCCCCGAAGAGCAGGAAAAAAGCAAGGCTACCACCGGAAAAAGCGCAATAATCATTGTTTTCATATGACAGGTTTTAAGTTAAACTACAGAGGCAAAAATGGCACAAAATGAACAATATGCCAATATACCTGAAAGTTAAGGCAAGCACATTGCAAGGCAGGCAAAACTTCTTTTAAAAACTTCTATTATTCTGAATTTTTTCAGATTTTTACCCTCCGCTATTATGAAAAAGATTCTGACGGCAAGTTTCCTACTCTGCTTTTACCTGCTTGGGAACGCACAGGATGTGCACTTTTCCCAGTTTTACAACTCCCCCTTATCGCTCAATCCGGCCCTCACGGGAAAGCTCAATGGGGTTTTTCGTTTTTCCCTCACTTATCGCAACCAATGGTTTTCCCTGATAAAAGGCACGCCTTATGCCACCTATGCCGGCTCCTTTGATGCCCCGCTGCAATTTCGTAATGACGCTGTAGGGCTCGGTCTGTTGATTATTCATGATCGTGCCGGAGACGGGCTGCTGAACAACTTCATGGCTATGGCTTCAGTAGCCTACCATAAGTCGCTGGATAAAAAAGGCCGCCATGTTATTTCGCTGGGCGTTCAGGCTGGATATAACCAAAAGCATCTGGATATGACCAGGGCGGTTTTCTACACTCAACTGGACCCCCTGAATCCTAACTATCCCAGCGGAGAGAACATTACCGAAGACACCAAAAGATTCTTTGACCTGAATCTTGGCCTTATGGCCAATTCAAAATTTTCGGAAAAAGCCAGCGCATACCTGGGATTTTCGGTTTTTCATCTCACCCAGCCCAATGAATCATTCCTGCAAGGGGATGACAATCTCCCCGTGCGCTATGTAGCCCATGGCGGAGCAGAATATTTGTTCCATAAAAGAATTGCCTTGCTGCCGTCTCTGATTTACATGAGGCAACGTCAGGCTGATGAACTCAATCTTGGCACTGCCTGTGTTTTCAAGCTAACAGAAACAGAAAATACACTCTTTTATCTGGGCGCTTTCTTCCGTATGCTGCCCTCATCTAAAGCCAATGGCAGTAATCTGGACGATGCTTTTGTTGCTTATACGGCTTTTGAATACCGCAACTTCAGGCTGGCTTTTAGTTTTGATGCCACCACCTCCGATCTGGCAGCCACTCCGAAAGCAGCAGGTGCCTTTGAGGTTTCCCTTATGTATGTGCATCCTTTTCCGTATCCGCAGTTGAAACAATTATTATTCTGTCCGAGATTTTAAATAAAAACTTGCATTCTTGTAGCTATGCAAACGCTTGCTTTCTGGATGACCCTGGGTCTGATACTAAACTCCTTAGGGGGCGTAAAGGCTCAGGAAACCCCAACAGATACCGTAGCCATGACTGCCCAGGACTCCCTCCTGATGCGTGTGGCCAACATGCGATGGAAAAAAAAAATACTCTTTGCTGATAATCTTCTCAGCTCAGGCGACCACCTGAATGCCATTCTCGTCTACCAGATGGCACAGGAGGAAAAACCCAAGGACACATACACCCTCCATCAACTGGCTGAAGCCAACTATGCTATTCGTTACTATCCTGAAGTTATTCGCTGGTATGAAAACCTCCTGGCTATTGACTCCCTGCGCTATCCCTATGCCCGATATTATCTGGCAAAAAGTCTTAAATACAACGGAGACTACCAGAAGGCTATTGAACAGTTTGAACGTTTTCACAAAACCGAATTCAAAAAAATAAAGCGCAAGGCCGACCTGGAAAGAATGGCTGAAATTAAAAGTACCATAGCTGATGAAGTGGAAGGTTGCCGGATGGCGCTTTCTTATCAGCTGGAAAAACCTAAAAACATATACCTTAAAAATCTGGGTCCTCAAGTCAATCATCCGCTAACCGACCTTTCTCCCCGCCTGCTGAATGACTCTCTGCTGCTGTATGCCGCCTTGCTGCCAGATTCTGCTTTTGCCATTGACGACACCACACTTATCCGGCACACTCGCCTGCTTTTGGCTTCCCTTCATGACAGCATATGGAGCAATTCCCGGCTCTATGACGTGCCTTTTAACACGGGCGATTATCACATAGGCAATGCAAGCCCTTCCCCTGACGGCAAGCGATTGTATTTTACTCGCTGTAAAGAAACTTCCATGGCCTCTATGCGCTGCCAGATTTACGAAACTGCCTTCACAGACACCGGGTGGAGCCAACCTGTTCTGCTCGGAGAAGGAATAAACGGTGATTTTTCATCTAGCCATCCGATGGCTGCCCTTGACAGAAACGGTAATGAAGTGTTGTATTATGCTTCCACCTCCCCCGGAGGAAGAGGCGGTTATGACCTGTGGTTCACCATCCGCGATGCATCCGGGAAATATAGTGCCCCACAAAACCTGGGTTTTGATCTCAACACTTACGCAGATGATATCACCCCCTTCTATGATACCGCCACGCATACGCTCTACTTCAGCTCAGAAGGAAGAATCAACATCGGAGGCTTTGATATATACTCCAGTAAGCAGGATGCACAAGGCAATTGGAGCGCTCCTCAGCATCTAGGCATACCTCTCAACTCCAGCGTGGACGACCTTTACTACGCCAGGGGTACAAACAAACGCAAAGGATTCATTGTATCCAACCGCCCCGGAGGGTTATCCCCCAAAAGCCCCACCTGCTGTGATGACATCTGGGAGTTCAGATTACCAACGGCCTATGCCTATGTGGAGGGCTGGGTAACCGATGACAGTCTCGGGGAAAGAATACGGCAAGGCACCATCTATGTCTATGACGCAGCTACAGACAGTCTTATAGCCAGCGTACCTGTTGCCGATGACGGCTATTTCAAAGTAAAACTGCCGGGTGACCGGCAATTTAAGCTCAAGGCTACCAGCCCTGATTTCTTTGACGCAGAATCAGCCGTGAGCACCATTGACCGCGAAGACGGAGAATTGATTCGGAAGGACATAAAAATGAAGAAAAAACCTTACCGGGTTGGCTTTCCTCTGGGTGTAGTGTACTACGACTTTGATAAATCCAAACTTCGGGATGATGCCCGTCCGGTACTGAGCAATGTGTTGGCTATTATGAAAAATTATCCGATCATTATTGAAATCGGAGGGCATACCGATGCGGTGGGAACAGAAGAATATAACCAAAAGCTGTCCGAAAGACGGGCTGAGGCAGTTTACAATT
This sequence comes from Chitinophagales bacterium, assembly GCA_026003335.1. Taxonomy (NCBI): domain Bacteria; kingdom Pseudomonadati; phylum Bacteroidota; class Chitinophagia; order Chitinophagales; species Chitinophagales bacterium. The sequence continues at coordinate 1,150,718 of BPHB01000001.1, forward strand.
ATCTGGTACGGGAAGGCATTGCCCCCGAGCGGCTCTACCAAAAAGGCTATGGCGAAAAGAAAAATGTAGCGCCCAATCGTCTGCCTAACGGAAAAGACAATCCAGAAGGCAGACAGTTAAACCGCAGGGCTGAGTTTGTCGTCATCGGTGAACTGGCCCCTGCGTCAAAATAGCACACAGACTATAGTTCGCGGTAATTCCTTTGTGGGAATACATCTAGTTGTAAAAAATGGCAGGTAACAGCTTTGGAGATCTTTTCCGTATAACCACTTTCGGTGAATCGCATGGCCCTGCTATAGGCGTGGTTATTGACGGATGTCCTGCCGGTCTTCAGATCAACACGCACTTCATTCAACAGGAGCTTGCCCGCAGAAGGCCCGGTCAATCAAAAATTACCACCACAAGACAGGAGTCAGATGCCGTAGAAATACTCTCCGGCTTGTATGAAGGCTATAGCACCGGGGCTCCTATTGCCATGTTAATAAGAAACGTGGACCAGCGCCCGGCAGACTATCAGCCGATGAAAACTGCCTTTCGGCCTTCACATGCAGACTTTACTTATCATGAAAAATATGGTATCCGGGACCATCGCGGAGGGGGGCGCTCCTCAGCACGGGAAACAGCTGCCCGCGTTGCAGCAGGTGCTGTGGCAAAACTGTTGCTGAAGGAAAAAAAGATGCACATACAGGCTTACGTCTCAGCAGTAGGGTCTATATCGGTAAAAAAAAACTATAGTGAGCTAAACCTTGACGAAACTGAAAACAATATCATCCGCTGCCCCGATCAGACCGTAGCCAACCGAATGATCCGGTTGATTGAAAAAATCCGGAAGCAAGGTGATACCATTGGAGGCATTATCACCTGCGTGATAAGAAATTGTCCGGCAGGACTGGGTGAGCCGGTTTTCAGCAAGCTGCATGCCGACCTGGCCCGCGCTATGCTGAGCATCAATGCGGCCAAAGGATTTGACTACGGTTCGGGGTTTGAGGGAATACAGATGAAAGGCTCAGAGCAGAATGATGTATTTGAAACCCGAAAAGGCAAAGTAATCACCCGAACCAACTTTTCGGGTGGCATCCAGGGTGGCATATCAAACGGTATGGATATTTACTTCAGAGTGGCCTTTAAGCCGATTTCCACGCTCATGCAAAAACAGCAAACGATAAACGAAGAAGGGCAACCCGTTGAACTTACCGCCAAAGGCAGGCATGACCCGTGTGTACTTCCCAGGGCTGTGCCCATTGTGGAAGCCATGGCTGCCCTGGTGCTGGCAGATCATCTGTTAAAAAGCAAACTCAGCCGCCTGAATAACATTTAACCGGATGCGGAAAATCCCTCTACACTGGCAAATCATCCTTGGCCTCATTGCCGGGATAATATATGCCCTGCTATCAAGCCGGTTGGGGTGGTCCGCATTTACGCTTTCCTGGATTGAACCATGGGGCAGGATATTTATCAATCTGCTGAAATTGATTGCCGTTCCGCTTGTATTATTTTCCATCATCAGCGGCATAGCAGGACTTAAAGACGCCACGCGGCTGGGTCGGCTTGCCGGCAAAACCCTGCTGCTGTATTTGTTTACCACAGTGCTGGCAATAACAGTGGGTTTGATGTTGGCTAATCTTATAAAGCCTGGTGCCTTTGCCTCTATGGAGCAACGGGTAAAAAACCGCCTGCACTATGAATTGTGGGCGTTGAACAACAATAAAACCATAAAAGACCATAAGTTGCTGCTGCATGACCCACAACATGCAGCCCTGGCGGCTGAAGCCACCAAGGAATTTTCCCAACGTCCATCCGATATGCCATTGCATTCAAAAATCAAACTGGCTGAAGAGAAGAAAAAAAAGGGGCCTCTGGAATTTCTGGTTGATATTGTGCCTTCCAACATTTTTTTCTCTCTGAATGATAACAGCCTCATGCTGCAAGTAATTTTTTTCGCCATTTTTTTCGGAGTAACGCTTTTGCTTATTCCTCAGGAAAGAGCCCATCCGTTGCTGGAAGTCATCCAGTCAGCCAATGAGGTGTTTCTGAAAATGGTAGATGTGGTAATGCTCGCTGCTCCCTTCTTTGTATTTGCTCTGATGGCAGGAAAAATCGCTGAAATGGCTGGTGACAATCCCAGGAATGTTATTGAAATTTTTAAAGGACTAGGCATCTATGCACTGGTAGTCGTTGTCGGCCTGACCTTGCTGCTCTTTATAGTCTATCCGCTGCTCATTACATTATTTTCAAAAAACAAAATCAGCTACCGGCACTTTTTCAGGGGCATGGGACCAGCACAACTGTTGGCTTTTTCTACAAGCTCCAGTGCAGCCACCCTGCCGGTTACGATGGAGTGTGTAACCCGTAACCTGGGAGTTTCCGAAAAAGTAGCCGGTTTCGTTTTACCTATAGGCGCAACCGTAAACATGGACGGCACCAGTCTCTATCAGGCCGTTGCAGTAGTCTTTCTGGCTCAGTTTCATCTCATAGAGCTTGACCTTGCCCAACAGCTTACGGTGGTAACAACAGCTGTGCTTGCTTCTATCGGTGCAGCCGCCATACCGGGCGCAGGACTGGTGATGATGGTTCTGATATTAGAGTCTGTAGGACTTGACCCTTCGTGGATTGCCATCATTCTGCCCGTTGACCGCATACTGGACATGTGCAGAACCGTAGTGAACGTAAGCGGTGATGCGGTATGCTCGGTGTTTGTTGCAGATGCAGATAATCAGATTAGCCCTATAAGTTTTAAAACTCCCTCATGAACCATCCACAAATTATCGCCCAACTGGAATCAAACATACCTGTTTTTGAAGGCCTGCTTGCACATGCCTCTGACGAAGAAGTCAGCTGGCGCCCCACAGAAAAAAAATGGTGCCTGCTGGAGATTGTTTGTCATCTTTATGATGAAGAGCGTGAAGATTTTCGTGCACGATTGAAACATATTCTTGAGCAACCAGCAGAAAAACTTCCACCCATAGACCCTGTAGGATGGGTCACCGCGAGAAAATATGCAGAACAAGATTACAGCCAGAAGGTCCATGCTTTTCTGCATGAACGTAAAGCTTCTGTAAGGTGGCTTCAAAGCCTCAGCAATCCTCCGTGGCAAAATGCATTTCACCACCCCCGGTTAGGACCTTTATCGGCTGAAATGTTTCTGATAAACTGGGTAGCCCATGATTATTTACACATCAGGCAGATTGTGCGAACAAAATATCAATATCTGAAGCAAACAACTGCCGGCATTTCATTGGCTTATGCAGGTCGCTGGTAACGGCTGCCCGTGTTGATTTTGATTTTTAACCTATCAAAAAGGGAACCACAGCATAGTTTGATTTCTATAGCCTTTTCAGGCTCTTTTGTTTATTTCATCCTGCAACTCGCGTTTGAGTAGCTGCTCCCGCTCACGGGCTCTTTTTCTGAAAGCTTCAAATTCAGCCTTGGTTTCTTTCAGGGTCTGCAGGGTTTCAACGGTTATCCGGTTGCTTTGCTTAAAGCGGTAAATGAAGAAAGCAAGCAGTAGAAAAAGGGCAGCCACTATTCCCCACATCATACGTTTATAGCTGCTTTTAGGCATTTGTGCTTTGATAAAGGTAATGCTATCCCGCTCCTGCGAGGTTTTCGCCAGGCTGTCGCGGCTTGCAGCCAAGCTCGCCTGCAAGGCTTGTAACTGATTTTTCAGATCCACAATATTCTGCTGGTTATCTCTGATCTGTTTGTGCAGGGCAGCCAGAGAATCTGTTACCTGCTTTTTTAGATTTTCGAGCCAGACAATTTTCACCACCTTGTAATCCTGGTAGCGGTTTGATTTTTCCATGATATCGTCAAACTGATTTGCAAGAGTAGCTGCTTTATCAGGCTCTTCTGTTGCTGTCAATTCATAACCCCACACCGCCCCCACAAGCAGGCATGTAAGACTCAGAACCGCAGGAAGTTTGTTCATGGCAGTTGGTTTTAAGTTATGTATTTAACAGGTACGATAAATTTAGTGTACACGATTCCGTTCCCCAGATATGCACAGCTTGAGTTACTCAGAAAAAGCTGTGGATATTAGCTGAATGACAACAAACCGCACCGATTAATTACTGCCAGATTTGAATTTTCCTTGAAAAAAAAGGGCTGCCTGTTTGCAGGCAGCCCCGTAGGATAATACATCAGGTTGTTTGTTAGTTTTTAAATACCCTGCGCGTTTCACGCTTCAGGACATTGTCTTCCGGAATCAGCTCAATGATATAAATTCCCTCAGCCCAACCGGCCATATCCACCTTAAACTGACTCAGCCCTTCCCGAATCACCACCTTTTGATGCAGGAGTTTTCTTCCGAGCATGTCATGTACGGTAATAAATCCGGTACGTTCCTTATAGGCTTCCACCTCTACATATATCCAGCGCTCAATCTGATGATTGGGGAATACACGTACCTCAAACCTTTCGTGGGGATCATGGTTAACCTGTTCCCTAACAGGGAATGGCAGTATCTCAAAAGAGGCCAAGGCTGTACACCCGTTGTCATCGGTTACAGTGACAGTATAGAAGCCCGGAACAAGGCCCTGAACATCCTCTGAAGTCTGACCGGATGACCAGGCATACGTATAAGGTGCAACCCCTCCGCTCACGGTTAAATCAATGGCGCCATCATTAGCACCCTGCGCAGATTCATGCGATACAGTACCGCTAAGCACCAGACTATCAGGACCCGGCACAACAATAATTACCGTTGCCATGCATCCATTGGCATCTGTCACCGTCACGGTGTCGTTTCCGGCCGGCAGACCAGACACATCTTCAGTAGTTTGGCCGGATGTCCATTGGAAACTATAGGGTTCAGTTCCTCCGAAAACAGTCAGATCAATAGCCCCATCACTGGCATAGCTGCAACTTACCGGAGTTGGCACACCACCCAGGGCCAAAGGCAAAGGCTGTTCCACAAAGAAGCTTGCTGTGGCAGAGCATCCGTTTGCATCGGTTACAGTGACCGAGTAACTTCCTCCCGCTAATCCTGTAGGATCTTCACCGATGAAGCCATGCATCCATGTGTATATGTAAGGAGAGCTGCCTCCTGTAACCTGGAGATCAATACTTCCGTCATGCGCTCCGAAGCAGCTGACACCAAATGTCTCTCCTTCCAAATCAAGATGGACTACAGTGAGCAGGGTAACTACTACGCTGTCACAGCCATTCAATGAAGTATAGGTATCCACGTAAGTTCCGCTTTCTGTCTGGAAAGCTCCTCCGGCAAAGTAACTCTCCCCTTCGCAAATCTCTACCGACAGTGAATCTATAGAGGATGGCAACACTGTTAGCTGCGTTATCACCACACTGTCACAGCCATTTGTTCCGATAAGCGTATCCGAATAGGTTCCGCTCTGCGTTTGAAGAGCGCCTCCGGCAAAGTAGCTCTCCCCTTCGCAGATAGACACAGCCACCGTGTCAACAGACACCGCCAACACCGTCAGGGTGGTGACAACGATACTATCGCAACCATTGACAGAGGTAAATGTATCGGTATACACACCGCTTTCCGTCTGCAATGCCCCGCCTGCAAAGTAGCTTTCACCCTCGCAGATCTGAACGTCATTAGTGATAGTGTACACCGGATGTACGATGAGCTCTGTGAATACAATACTGTCACACCCGCCCACTGCGGTAAATGTGTCTGTATAAACCCCGGGCTCAATCTGGAATGCGCCCCCGACAAAATAGCCCTCCCCTTCACAGATTTCAACGGTTATATTAGTTACAATAGATTGCTCAACTGTCAACAACGTGGTAAGTATGCTATCACACCCTTCAATGGTGGTGAAACTGTCCACATAAACTCCCGACACGGTTTGATAAGCACCTCCTGCAAAGAAGCTGTCTCCGTTGCAAATGGTAACCTCCTGTAAAATGCTATAAGATGGATTTACTATCAGTTCAGTGATTACCACACTGTCACAACCGCTGGCCGCAGTGAGTGTATCATAGTACGTACCACTGACAGTCTGGAACGTGCCTCCGGCAAAGTAGCTCTCCCCTTCGCAGATGGTGGCTTCTATGATTACCGGTTCGGGCACCGGATACACCACTACCGTCAAAACCAAAGTGTCGGCACATCCGGTACTATTCACTACCACCACGCCTATTGGCACGATGCCCGCTATCGGTGATATCAGGGATGTGTCTGGCGGCAACACATCGGCAGGGATGGTCACATCTACGCTTCCGTCATTGAAAAAGTCTATGTAATACACTGCGCCCGCATCTACACCGGTTGAAAGATTATGAATCGTAGTAGCCTGCCCCTGGCATACCGTATCTATACTAAAGGCCAACTGCGGAGTGGTATGTACGGTTAATTGTGTTATCACCACACTGTCGCAACCATTGGCTGCGGTGAGTGTATCGTAATAAGTGCCCGCGGTGGTCTGGAAGGCGCCTCCGGCAAAATAGCTCTCCCCTTCGCAGATCTCAGCGTTCAGCATGGTATGCGGAACCGCAAGCACCGTAAGCTCGGTGATTACAACACTGTCACAACCGTTGGCCGCAGTGAGTGTATCATAGTACGTACCACTGACAGTCTGGAAGGCGCCTCCGGCAAAGTAGCTCTCCCCTTCGCAGATGGTGGCTTCTATAATTACCGGTTCGGGTACCGGAAACACCACTACCGTTAGAACCAGAGTGTCGGCACATCCGGTGCTATTCACTACAACTACACTTATGGGTACGGTGCCCGCTATCGGTGATATCAGCGATGTGTCTGGCGGCAACACATCGGCAGGGATGGTCACATCTACGCTTCCGTCATTGAAAAAGTCTATGTAATACACTGCGCCCGCATCTACACCGGTTGAAAGATTATGAATCGTAGTAGCCTGCCCCTGGCATACCGTATCTATACTAAAGGCCAACTGCGGAGTGGTATGCACGGTTAATTGTGTTATCACCACACTGTCGCAACCATTGGCTGCGGTGAGTGTATCGTAATAAGTGCCCGCGGTGGTCTGGAAGGCGCCTCCGGCAAAATAGCTCTCCCCTTCGCAGATCTCAGCGTTCAGCATGGTATGCGGAACCGCAAGTACCGTAAGCTCGGTGATTACCACACTGTCACAACCGTTGGCCGCAGTGAGTGTATCATAGTACGTACCACTGACAGTCTGGAACGCGCCTCCGGCAAAGTAGCTCTCCCCTTCGCAGATGGTGGCTTCTATCAAATTCTCAGAAGAGGGAAGAACGGTTAGTTCCGTAATGATTACACTATCACAACCGGCACCTGTAACGAAAGAATCTATATACGTGCCGGAAACAGTTTGCGGTGCGCCTCCGGCAACATAGGCTTCACCTGCACAAATGGTTACCTGTGTGGTGTCAAGATAAGTCGGATGTACAGTAAGTTCAGTAACAACAATGCTATCGCATCCAGCTGCGGTAAGCAATGAATCCACGAATGTGCCTGAAACAGTCTGGAAGGCACCTCCGGCAAAATAGCTCTCCCCTTGACAGATTTCAGCCTGCACTGTCTGGTTATATGTCGGAAGGACTATGAGTTCGGTTACCAGAACCTGGAAGCACCCTATATCATTAGTTCCCAGCGTATCATAGTAGGTGCCGGAAACAGTTTGATCAGCACCTCCGGCAAAAAACGATTCTCCTGCACAAATGGTTACCGTCTGCATCGTATAATCGGCATCATCCCGCCCAATGGTGACGGAATCTACAATGCTGCAACCGAGTTGGTCAGTCACCGTAACGATATAAGTACCTTCACAAAGGTTTGTTAAGTCTTCAGATATGGCCCCGTTACTCCAGAGATAGGAATATGGTGGCACTCCTCCGCCCACAATGGCTGAAGCTTCACCGTCACAACATTGTTCGCAATCCAGCAGGAGATTGGTGACGCCACGTGAGTCATAATAGTTAAGCTCCAGTCTCCGCACTCCTGATACATTAATCGGAATGAGTTGAATCCCACCATTGCCATTGCTCACAGTAGTTATAGAAATCAGTTGGGTTCCGTTGGCGTCAAAAGCTTTAACAGTTCCATTGTTTCTGTCATTATCTACCAGCGTGAGGGAAAAGACGGTACGGTCGCGGTCAAAGGTAAAAATCATCTTTCCGCCTACCGGAGAATCGCTCACCCGGTCAATGAGGCCATCTCCATTAGTATCGGCAATGAATTCAGGCAGAATAAGAAGATTTCCAATTCCCACTTGCAAATCGGGATCCAGCGTGCCGGATAGGTTGGAATTGAATACAGCCACCGCATTAGGATGCTGAGCAGGTTTGTTGGATATACCTGTCACCGTAACTCCCGGAGCAATCTGCAAGCCAGTAACAATAGCACCATGGCCATAGCGGCTGATGTCTGCCATGCAACTTTGTGGCGGACAGCTGAAACGTATATTAGTAATGGCTCTGGAGTCATTATAGGAGACAACAAACTTTTTCACACCCGGTATATTCAGGGCAATATCCTGTACCGAGCCATCAGCACCACTGGGCGTATTTACTACCGCTATGACATTATTGCTTTCATCATAAGCTGTAATTGTTCCGTTGTTGCGATCATTATCAATGAGGGTAATACCATAAAGGGTGCGCACCTGATCAAATGTAAATACTATGGTGCCTCCCACATTCTGGTCATCGGGGTTATCCACGCGACCGTTATTATTGGCATCTGTCAGGTTTGTAGGGAATATAACCGCATTGCCTATCCTTGCCTGCAGATCCGGGTCAGGGGTATTGGTCAGGTTCGTATTGAATACCACCAGCTTATCAGGATAAACGCCATTAGCATCAGGGGTAATGGTGACACCCAGTTCAGCAAAGTATTCATTGAGAATAGTTCCGTGTGGCAAACCGGCAAAATTCAGCACACAGGTAGTGCTGTCATTGTTATTTCCTTCATTAATGCAGGAGCAGCTCAGATCTTTTTTATTAAACTGAATCGTCAGCGGATCAGCAACCATCAGGTGGGTAATCACCACACTGTCGCAGCCGTTGGCTGATGCTCCCGGGATGGTGTCATAGTAAGTGCCTGAAACAGTTTGATTGGCTCCTCCGGCAAAATAACTTTCTCCGGCACATACCTGAACATCACGCGTAAAAGTACCCAGAGGCAAACAGGTTAAATTCGTGATAACCACACTGTCACAACCACTGGCAGCAATAAAGGTATCTGTATAAATACCGGAAGTCGTTTGCAGCGCTCCTCCCACGAAGTAACTTCCACAGGCTGTCACATCTACTGTGGTTGGAGGTATGGAAATTACCTCCAGTTGTGTGGTAATGAAGCTGTCACAGCCAACGCTATTGGTAACCACATCCAGATAGGTCCCCGCCTGGGTTTGCCATGCCCCTTCCAGAAAAATACTGTCTCCCTCACATATCTGCACTACCGAGAAGGATTCAAAACGAGGGAGTACCGTAAGATGGGTGATCACGAGGCTGTCGCAGCCAAAAGCCGTTGTGAAAGAATCCACATAGGTTCCGGAAACGGTTTGATCAGCTCCACCGGCAAAGTAGCTCTCTCCGTTGCAAATGGTGACATGCGTTTCTATATCATATCTGGGATGCACAATGAGCTGGGTCGCAATAATACTATCACAGCCATTAGCTGCCGGTAAGGTGTCATAGTAGGTGCCTGAAACGGTTTGCTCTGCTCCGCCCGCAAAATAGCTCTCGCCCTCGCAGATTTCAGCAGTGAGGAAGGTTCTTGCATTGGGTAATACCGTCAGGAAAGTAGTAAGGATACTATCGCAGTCATTCACAGATTCCAAACGATCAACATAGGTACCTGAAACATACTGGAAAGCTCCTCCGGCAAAAAAGCTATCTCCTTCACATATCGTAACGGCAATGGTATCAAAGGTGTTGGGCGACACTGACAGGTTAAAGGAGTAGATGGTAGTACATCCACTGAAAGTAACCACAGTATCGTAATAAGTGCCCGGCTGATTTCTCCACACACCAGCAATCAATACACTGTCATCGTCACAAATCCGAATATCAACAGGCACTTGCGCAGCGGGAACTACCGTGAGGTTTGTGATGATGGTGCTGTCGCAGCCAAGCACTGAAGTAAATACGTCCACATAGGTGCCCGAGGTAGTTTGATTAGCCCCTCCGGCAAAGTATGACTGCCCTTCGCAGATTTCTACATTTCGCGTGGTGGAGTAGCTGGGCTTCACAGTGAGTGTTACCGGCACAATGCTGTCACAGCCATTTGCTGCAATCAGGGTGTCATAGTAAGTACCGGCCACCGTGCGGGGAACACCTCCGATCACATAGCTTTGTCCGGCACAGATACTTACACTGGAGGCAGGGCCGGTTGAAGACGGTAGTACGGTGAGAATAGTAGTAACAATACTGTCACAGCCATTGGGCAGAGGATAAAAATCCTGATAAGTGCCCGAAGTGGTTTGATTGGCGCCTCCGGCAAAATAGCTCTCGCCCTGGCAAATGGTTACGTTTTGTGTAAACACGGCAGCCGGCAACACAGTAAGATTAGTGGTAACGATGCTGTCACAACCAAAGGTGGTGATCAGTGTATCTACATAAATTCCGGATGTGTTTTGGGGTGCTCCTCCGGCAAAATAAGTTTCATTGTCACAGATGGTGACATCCACTGTCACTGCTACTTGCGGATGCACGGTAAGCTGTGTAATACGCACTACGGTGTCGCAACCTCCCTGATTCAGGAGAGTATCATAGTAGGTACCCGATGTGGTTTGATTGGCTCCTCCGGCAAAATAGCTCTCGCCCTGGCAGATATCTACCTGTAAAACTTCGGTTCTCTGTTGAACTTCCAGAATGGTTACCACCACACTATCGCAGCCTTGTGCCGTAGTAAAAGTGTCATAATAGGTACCGCTTGTAGTTTGAAATGCTCCTCCGGCAAACACCCCTTCTCCCTCACACACAGCATAATTGAGCGTAGTAACCAGAGCCGGAGGCCCGCCAATAACGAAAGTGTATAAAGAGTTCGGCAGACATCCAAAAGCATCATTTGCCGTAACTACATAGGTGCCGGGGCACAGACCCGTAATCGTGGGGGTAGTTTGGCCGGTGTTCCACAAAAATGAATAAGGCGGTGTACCTCCGGTAATGGTTACCGTTGCCGAGCCGTTGCACGAACTACCACAAGTGGAATTGGTAAAGCTGGTGGTAACCGAAACAGGAGGCGGAGCAACCAGATTAATGCTTGCCACATCACCGCAGCCGGCCGGGTCGGTAACCGTAACCTCATAAAAGCCCGGACCCAGCTGAGTAATGGTCTGGCTTGTGGCACCCGTGTTCCATTGATAACTCAGCAAGGCTGTGCCCCCTGAAAAGGCTCCGGGAGGGATGGAGTTTAGGTAAGCGGTCGCCAAACCGTCAAACTGCCCTCCGCAGGTGCTGTTATCGGCAACAATAGTTGCGTCAAAAACATATTCTTGTTGTACGGTAACTGTCTTTGTCAGAGTACATTGGTTAGCATCGGTTACCGTTACCGTGTAGTTGCCCGGAGGCAGGTTGTTTGCCACATCAGTAGTGCTGCCGCTGCTCCATTGATAGCTGAAGGGAAAGGTACCCCCAGTCATTTGAATGAAAGCCACCCCATTGGCAGACTCCACACAGCGCGATGGCAGCGCCTGCGCATTTCCGGCAATCTGGTTACAGCCGCGATCTACGATGATTGTGTAGGAATAAACCTGCACCCCGTTTATAGGACAGGCATTGTCTTTTACCGTAACGGTAAAAGTGTATGTACCCACCTGGCTTAATGCGGGGGTCCAGCAGATAGTACCTGTTTGGAAGGGGCTGCCTGAGCTGAAGAAAATGGCACCGTTGATAGCATTGTTCCATGATATGGAAACGATTTGCCCCGGATCAATATCATTAGTTAAAATGTTGGCGCAGTTGTTTTGATTGGCTATAAAAGTCGTGGTAAAACTGTTGGTGCCATTAAAGCCGGTTGCCGTGGGCAGGTTGTTATTGCAGCTCAACACCCACACCTGCATGTCACGGATGATGGAACCTACAAGCTGACCGTTTCTATATTGTTCTATACGCACAGCCATTACGGTAATCTGCTGAGCCGTGGGGCGCATGGTAATATCACCTGTGTTGGAATTAAGCGATAAAGGTGGATTAGAAGCCAGCGGATTAGTCGGGGAGTATGGCGACACATACGACACTCCTGATCCGGAGGCCACAAGGGGGCTTACCAGAGAATATACCAGCACATCTCCATCCGGATCCACTACCCCGTGGTTGTATGTAAAACTCTGATTTGCACATACAAACAGCACGGGGTCGTTGGTAAACTGGGGCGAACTGTTGCAAGGGAAATCCAGGTTATTAAGGGTAGCTTCCACGTACATATAAGAGTTCCCCGGATTATTGATATTCGTGATGGCATAATTGCGGCAGCAGTCCGTAGTGCTGAATATCCAATCCCGGCAGGGGGCAAGATTCACCGTATTGCGGTACACCCATTTTTGAATGCCGGGTTGTCCGCCTCCCTGACAGGTGGATGGATTACCCGGACAGGGTGTAGTAATTTCATACGGTGTGCCTGCAACCAGATACAGTGTGATAGAGCTGTTGATACCGCAACTGGCGGAGCGGTAGTTTAAGGTAACAGAACTAGGAGCCTGAATACCGCTGCAGTCGCGGTAAAAAGAATAGGTGATTTCATAGGTGTTGCCTCCCAGGCAGCGGTAGGTCAGGTCACCTCCGGCCATGTGGGTTGCCCACACAATGGGCACCAGAAAAAAAAACAGGACGAGGGTAAAAAAAATCTTTAGTTTATTCATAGCATGGGTATTAATCAGGTTAACATAAACAGACTGGCTAAAGTCGGGGCACAATATACACACTCAACCCCGTAAGATATAGTGTCATCCAAAGGCTATCCACGAAATACGCGGAAACTAATAATTATACACAAAAAAGTAAAGAAAAATACCAGAAGCGGTTTATTGTGGCAGTCTGTGGTTGATAACTTCCGGTAGTCCGTTGCGATAGTAAATGGTCTGGGTGGAATCTCCTTGTTCATTATAACGCTTCTCCCTGGCATTTTCAAAGCCGTTTTTATAATTGCCTTCCGCCATCAGTTTTCCATTTTCATAATAGTATTTCCATGCGCCTTCTTTTAATCCGTTTTTGAATGTTCCTTCGGCATCCAATTGCCCGTTTTCATAATAGCTGCGGTAGCTGCCGTTTTCCACATTATCCTTATATTCCACTTCTTCTTTCAGCTTACCGCTTTCATAATAAAACTTCCACAAGCCCCCCATAGCCCCATTGACGTATTGCCCCTGCTGACGCAAATTGCCGTTTTCATAATATCCGGTATAAGGCCCTTCAAACTGGTCATTGGCATAGGTTTCTTCAATCTCAGGCTTTCCGTTTGGAAAGAAGAGGGTTCTTTTACCGTGCAACCGGCCCCCTTTGTATTCAGCTTCTTCCTTTTTATTGCCTTCTTCATCATACAACACAACCCTGCCCTCCAGCCTGCCATTGTCATAATATTTTTCTTCCATAAGATTTCCATTTCTGTAAAATTGCCGGTAAGGACCCTGGCGCACTTCCGGATCGGTTTGTTTCACATAATATTCTTCCTTTATCACGGTCTTCTGTTCATCATACCAGGTTTGAATCTTTTTGGCTTCCTGACGGCAACCACTCACCAAAATCAGAAAAAGAAATACGCCCGCAGCTGATACTGTTTTGCTCCACCTTGTAACTGCACAGAAGCACTCCTGTGTTTTCATGATTATTGAAAACATTTTTGGATTTTTACAGCAAAATTAAGGAAGCTATGCTTGACGAATACCGGCAGCATGTTGAAGAGGCATGGAACGACCGGAAGCTACTCACCTACAAAGATGTACAGCAATCCATCCGCAATGTTATTGATCTGCTCGATCGTGGGGAACTGCGGGTAGCCGAGCCGGATGGCGACCAATGGAAGGTCAATGACTGGGTAAAAAAAGCGGTCATTCTCTATTTCCCTATCCAGGATATGACGGTTACCGAAATAGGCCCGTTTGAGTTTCATGATAAAATAAAACTCAAAAGAAACTACAAGGAGCTGGGTGTGCGTGTAGTGCCGCATGCCATTGCCCGATACGGCTCCTTCATCGGGCGGGGCGCCATATTGATGCCTTCCTATGTCAACATCGGAGCATACGTTGACCAGCATACCATGGTAGATACATGGGCTACGGTGGGCTCTTGTGCGCAAATCGGGAAAAATGTGCACCTCAGCGGTGGAGTAGGCATAGGCGGAGTGCTCGAGCCGCCCCAGGCTTCACCGGTAATTATTGAAGACAACTGCTTCATCGGGTCACGATGCATTGTCGTTGAGGGTGTGCGTGTCAGAAGAGAGGCCGTTCTGGGAGCCAATGTAGTGCTGACAGCCTCCACCAAAATACTGGATGTAAGCGGCAGCAACACAGTTGAATATAAAATGGAAATACCGGAGCGCTCGGTGGTTATTCCGGGAAGCTATCCCCGCTCCTATCCGGCAGGAACGTTTCAGGTGCCCTGTGCCCTGATTATAGGAAAACGAAAAAAATCAACCGACATGAAAACTTCGCTGAATGAGGCTTTGCGGGAATATCAGGTGGCCGTTTGAGTCTTAACAGCATAGAAGGTTCTTTCTTTCATTTTAATTCTCAACCCCTTGAAACCTGTTGGACTTGTTTGATAAAGAGCTGCTTAAAAACATACGCCCGCGGGAGCGGGTAATCCTGGAAGCTATCAGTGAGGTTACGCGGGAAACCGGTGTAGCAAGCTATGCTGTAGGCGGCTACGTGCGTGACCTGCTGCTGCAGCGTCCTACCAAAGACATTGACATTGTCTGCCTGGGCAGCGGCATTGAGTTCGCCCGAAAAGCAGCCCAAAAGTTTTCTCCGGTGCCCCCGGTAACGGTATTTAAAAACTTCGGAACTGCCATGTTTAAGCTGGACGATCTGGAGATAGAGTTTGTCGGGGCACGCAAGGAATCCTACTCCCGTAGCTCCCGCAAACCCATTGTAGAAAGCGGCACCCTGCAGGATGACCTCAGCCGCAGAGACTTCACCATCAATGCTCTGGCCATAAGCCTCAATCCTGAAGATCAGGGAAAGCTGCTTGATCCCTTCGGGGGCCTCAAAGACCTGGAAAAGAAAATCATTCGCACCCCGCTCGACCCTGACATTACCTTTTCGGATGACCCCCTGCGCATGATGCGGGCTGTCCGCTTTGCCGCTCAGCTACATTTTCGCATTGAATCGGCTACCCTGTATGCCATTCAACGCAATGCCGGCCGCATTGAAATCGTCTCTATGGAGCGCATCACCGATGAACTCAATAAAATCATCATGACCGACAAGCCCTCCATCGGATTTAAGCTATTGTTTGACACCGGCCTTCTTAAACGCATTTTTCCTGAAATGGCCGCCCTTCAGGGTGCCGAACATATTGACGGACGGGGACATAAAGACAACTTCTATCACACCCTGCAGGTGCTCGACAACGTCTGTCGGGTCAGCGATAACCTGTGGCTGCGCTGGGCTGCCATTCTGCACGACATCGGCAAGCCCGCTACAAAAAGATATGACCCCAGGCTCGGATGGACCTTCCACGGTCACGAAGTAGTGGGAGCGCGTATGGTTCCCCGCATCTTCCGCAAACTCAAACTTCCGCTGAATGAAAAAATGAAGTTCGTGGAGAAAATGGTACGTCTGCACCTGCGCCCCATTGGGCTCAACCGTAAAGACATTACCGACTCAGCTATTCGCAGACTGCTGTTTGATGCCGGTGACGATATTGACGATCTCATGACACTCTGCAATGCCGACATCACTACCAAGAATCCGGCAAAAATGAAACGCTACCTCGCCAATTTTGAAGTTGTAAGACAAAAGCTGCGGGAAATTGAAGAAAAAGACCGCATCCGCAACTTTCAACCTCCTATTAGCGGTGAGGATATCATGCAATATTTTAACATTCCTCCTTCCAAACCTGTGGGAATTATAAAAGACGCTATAAAGGATGCCATACTGGATGGCATTATACGCAATGACCGCAAAGAAGCCTTTCAATTTATGATACAAAAGGGCAAGGAGCTGGGGCTAACAAAATAATATTTACTTTGCAGTAACAATTTTGCTTTGCATGAAGGTAATCAAATTTGAAATTCAGGTAGATGAGCTGGATGACGTGGTACGGGAAATTGAAATGAAGCCCGATAACACTTTTAAAGACCTGCACTCCCTATTGCAGAAAACCTTTGGCATAAAGGGTGAAAGAGGAGCCTCCTTCTTTATCAGCAACAAACGATGGCAAAAGCTCAACGAAATCACACTGGGACGCGAAAGCCGCTTTGAACGTTCTATTGACGGACTTAAAACTCCGGTTGATAAAATTCTGAATGAAACCGACAGGCTCATATACAGCAGCGATGATGTGCCGCAATTCACCTTTCTGATGGCAGCACAGGAAGCTGAGGCTCCGGTGAAAGCCCAAAGCCTGCCCCGTATCACACGGGCAGAAGGCAATCTGCCTCAGCCGGCCAAATCGAAATTTGCCGATCATATCTTTCAGGATGACTATCTGCAGCAAACCGGTGAAGGCCTGGATGATTCCGACACTGAAGACCTCTTTGAAGCCGATGAAAGCGAACCGTGAATGACCGAGTACTGATCACCATCGTTGGTCCGACAGCCTCCGGAAAGACCGATCTTGCAGCGGCTATTGCCCGTTATTACCAAACCGAAATTATCTCGGCAGATTCGCGTCAGGTTTATAAAGAATTGAACATCGGGGTTGCCAGGCCCGATCCTCAGCTCTTGGCAGAAATAAAGCATCATTTCATCGCCAGCCACTCTGTGCTGGATGATTTTAATGCCGGAAAGTTTGAAATAGCTGCCATCGCTGTTCTTGAACAGGTTTTCCGTAACCATCCCGTAGCTGTGATGGTAGGCGGCTCAGGACTGTATATTAAGGCCGTATGCGAAGGGCTGGATGAAATTCCTGCTGACAGCCGGGTAAGAAAAATACTGCAGCAGGAACTAAAATCCCGGGGATTGCCGGCATTGGTTGACAAACTGCGCAGCGTAGATCCGGCTTATTGCTCGGTTGCTGACCTTGCCAACCCGCGAAGGGTCTTGCGGGCTCTGGAAGTAGCCTTATCCACCGGCCGACCCTACTCCTCTTTTCGCCAGGGTCATCGTAAATCACGCAATTTCAGGATAATTAAAATAGGATTGGCCCTCCCCCGCAACGAGCTCTATACACGCATCC
Organism: Chitinophagales bacterium; assembly: GCA_026003335.1. Taxonomy (NCBI): domain Bacteria; kingdom Pseudomonadati; phylum Bacteroidota; class Chitinophagia; order Chitinophagales; species Chitinophagales bacterium. The sequence continues at coordinate 1,167,962 of BPHB01000001.1, forward strand.
AACAGCGGGTGGATGAAATGATGAAAAAAGGTCTCCTGGAAGAATGTCGCAAGCTGTTGCACTACAAAGAAATCCCAGCACTACAGACGGTGGGCTATAAGGAGCTTTTTGACTATCTGGAAGGGAAAACCAGTCTGCCGGATGCGGTAGAAAACATCAAACAAAATACCCGAAACTTTGCCAAAAGGCAGATGACCTGGTTTCGAAAAGATGCCGGCATACGGTGGTTTAACCCTGAACAGCCGCAAGTGATTTTGTGGTATTTGGATAATTTGTTGGGTAATATGCGGTCTTTGGCCGGTGAGCGCACTTAACTTTGGGCACCAAATTTTATAAGCTCTGTTAAGCATACTGCGTCCTTACACCGCCATTGAGCCGCATATCCGCAAGGTGCTGCTTGCTGATTTTTTTATTCAGCTTATCAACGCATCTTTTTTTCTGCTGCTCAACTATCACATGGATAACCACGGCTACAAAGACTACGAAATAGCCCGTTTCCGCGCCTATCAATATGTAGCTGTTATGCTATTTGCCTTTCCCCTCGGAGTTTTCATTCGCGGACGCAGGAAGAAACCCTTCTTTTATGCAGCCACTTTGCTGATGCCCGCAATATCGCTTATCATTATCTATGGCATAGCACATCGTATGGACACGCTGCTCCACTGGGGTTTTGCCCTTTGGGGTATGTCCTATGCCTGCATGCAGTTGCCGGCAATGCCCTACATCCTGCAAAATGCAAAGCCCGAAACCCATACTGAGGCTATTGTAGTCTATTTTCTGACTAACAGCACCAGCATAGCCCTTTGTGGATTTGTGGGTTTTATACTCAACAGATCTCTGCCCGAAATTTTTGATACACGCCTGCTTATGGAAGGCTTTACGCTGCTGGGTTTTATCAGCTTTTATTTTATCAGCCGTATGCGCAAGGCCGAGGTCACCGGCACGAAAATCCGTGTGTTGAACTTCAAAAAGCATTACGATTGGGACCTTATCGCCCGGGCTCTCATCCCCACGCTGATCATTGCTGTGGGGGCAGGTTTTACTATTCCTTTTATAAATCTTTTCTTTCTGAATGTTCATAACATGCAGCCGGATGCATTCAGCCTTCTGGGTGCATCTACATTTTTGACCGTAGCATGCAGCATGCTCATGGTGCCGGCTATAAAAAGGAAATTCGGCTATTCCATTGCGGTCACTCTGGTACAGTCACTGTCCGTTTTCTGCCTGATAATGATGACGCTCACCCAGTATTACAGCCAATGGACCTATGCCGTCTATGTTGCAGGATTTTTTTATCTGCTGCGTCAGCCACTGATGAATATAGCTTCACCGGTTACTTCTGAACTTGGAATGCACTATGTAGGCAGACGCAACCACGAACTGATGAGCGCTTTTAACTCCTCCATCTGGTCAGGAAGCTGGTTTATCAGTTCCCTTTTTTTCGGAGTACTCCGAAAGGCCGGAATGAGCTATGCCGGAGTATTTTTTATCACCGCAGCGCTCTATTCTCTTGGCGTCCTTATGTACCACCTACTGATTAAAGACTTTAAAAAACGCAAGGCTGCCGGACTTATTGATTACTAAAAAATTGAAATAGTGTGTTTGCTCACCATCCATCTGACAGCATATCTGCATTTGCCCATACCGATAGCGTCCGGGATATAAAAGCAGAGTGGGATTAAAACAATAAGTTTACCGCTAAATTTTAACTTCGGAACCCTAAATCCTTTTCATGCGAAGTATTCTGTTGTTCTTCCTGCTGCTACTCCGTACAGGTGTGTTTTGCGGCACATTACCGGATAATTTTTTTCTGCAAAAACTGGACAACGGCCTGGACGTGCTGGTCATTGAAGATAACTCTGTGCCCCTGGCTACCATAGAAATCACCGTACGCAACGGCTCGTTCTGCGAGGACCCCGAATATAACGGCCTCTCTCACCTGTATGAACATATGTTTTTCAAAGCCAATCGCGACCTGCCTTCCCAAGAAGCTTTCATGGATAAAGTGATTGAGCTGGGCATTGTCTTCAACGGAACAACTTCCAACGAGCGGGTGAACTACTTCATTACCCTAAGCAATAAAAAGCTGGAAGAAGGATTGCGCTTTATGCACTCAGCAATTCGTTACCCGTTGTTTCTGGAAGAAGAAATGAAAAAAGAAAACGCTGTAGTGGATGCGGAGTTTCAGCGCAATGAATCCAACCCCTTCTTTTTTCTGCAGGACGATATGAATCGGCATTTGTGGGGCGCCCTTTACAGCCGTAAAAATGTCATCGGCAATCACGACATTATTCTTTCAGCCACTCCGGAAAAAATGCAGGTAATCAAAGACAAATATTACCATCCCAACAATGCCATTCTGGTAGTGGCAGGGGATGTGCGCCATGAAGACGTATTCAGTCGGGTGCAGCAGATTTATGGCGAATGGCCGCACCCGGGCTTTGACCCTATGCAAAGATGGCCTATACCCGAATTTGATCCTCTGCCGGCATCACAGTATTTTATCACCGTCAATGAAAATGCACGTACCCCGATTTTCATGATTGCCTGGCACGGGCCGGATACGCGCAACGATATACCCGCCACTTATGCTGCTGACGTATTCTCTTTCATTATGCAGCAAAAATCTTCCAAACTGCAACAGGAACTGGTGGATAAAGGTCTTGCACTTCAGGTAGATGTCAGTTATCAAACCTGCAAATACACCGGGCCTATCTATGTGATAATGGTTCCTCATCCGGAAAAAATAAAACAAGCCTATGCCGCCCTCATGCAACAGATTGACCAGTGGGACAGTGCAGATTACTTTACCGACCAACAACTTGCAACAGCCAAAACCCTGCTTACCATTGAAGATGCCTATTCAAAAGAAAGCACTTCGGATTATGTGCATACGGTTACTTACTGGTGGGCGTCTGCCAGCATTGAGTATTATACCGCCTATACGAACAATCTGAACAAGGTGACCCGGGAGGATATTCAACGCTACGTACGAACTTACATAAAAGGTAAGCCCCATGTAACGGGATTGCTTCTTCCCGCAACTATGGCTGAGGAACTTGCCATCACAGATCTGGAAAAATTTCTAAACCCGTAAAATGTTACCGATGAAAAAACTTCTTCCGGTGATTTTTCTGCTGGGCATCTGCTTCTGCCTGCAGGCTGCTGATGTAAAAGAATTTCAGATAAACGGGTTAAAGGTTATTTTCAAAACTTCCCCCAAGGAAGTAATTAGTGTCCGGTTGTTTGTGCTGGGGGGCACGGCAAATTATCCCAAGGAAAAAGAGGGCATTGAGGCACTTGCCTTCAAGGTGGCTCTTGAGGGGGGAACATTAAATTTAAGTAAGACTGCCTTCCATACCGAAGCCGAAAAAATGGGCCTGCGGCTGAGCAGTTCCTCTACCTATGATTACGGCACCTTAAGCATGACCTGTGTGCGCATGTTCTGGGACGAGTCATGGAATCTGTTCACAGATGCAGTGATGCATCCGGCTTTTGAAGAAAACGCATTCAACCTCATACGTGACCAGCTTGTCTCTGCTGCAAAAATGGCTGAATCAGATCCGGACAACCACCTGCGCAACCTGGCTATGCAAAGCGTTTTTAAAGGGAAAAACTATGCTAAAATACCGGACGGTTCTCCTGCCACCCTCCAAGCACTTTCTTTGAACGAGGCAATGGAATACTACAGGTTCGTGCTGGGGAAGCAACGGTGTTTTCTTGTAGTAGTCGGCAACATCCGCGAAGATGACCTTGTAAGCAAGATAGAGACCACCCTGGCCCGTTTACCCGAAGGTCAGCCCGTGGCTTGGGAACAACCTTTGCGGTTTACCCGGCCCGCTGTTTACATGGAAGCCCGCGACATCGCTACCAATTACATCCGCGGGTTGATGAATGCCCCTCACATAAGCACCAAAGAGGGAATAGCCATGCAGGTGGCCATGAGTATCGTGCAAGACCGTTTTTTTGTAGAGCTGCGAACCAAAAGAAGCCTATCCTATGCCCCCTCCGCTTTTTATGCTACCGGTGTGATACATAATCCTTACAGTGTGATTTACATTTCTACCCAGCAGCCGGTGCAATCGGTCACTGTGATGACCGACATCATCAGTACCTTACGTAGGCAGGGCTTTACCCAGAAAGATATCCAGCATAAGCGGCAATCGTTTCTGACTCATTATTACCTGGAGCAGGAAACCTCCAGTGCCCAGTCGCTGTCGCTGGGGATGGCTGAAATTGCCGGCAGCTATAACCTTGCCGAAACATTAACAGACCGGGTTAATGCCCTTACCTTAACAGACCTCAATGAGGCTTTCAGAAAACATACAAACGTTATTCAATGGGTTTATCTGGGTAAACCCGAAGCAATAACCGCAAAAGACTTTAAGCAGCCTGAATAAATGCTCAGACGCCATTCTCAACTCTATTTTAATTGCCGATATATGCATAGCTTAAGGTATTAAAATATACCGTGTAAAAATTATGGCAGACCTACTCATATACGGAGCCAACGGCTACACCGGCCAACTTATCGTACAGCGCGCTCTCTTCAGAGGACTAAAACCCATCATTGCAGGAAGAAATGAAGCTGAGATAAAAAAGCTGGCGCAGCAATATCAGCTGGAATACCGCATTTTCGGATTATCAGAATCTGAAGCTATCTGCAGGGGACTTCAGGGGGTGAAGGTAGTTATTCATGCAGCAGGCCCATTTATGTACACCGCGCAGCCTATGCTGGAGGCCTGTCTTAAAACAAAAACCCATTACCTTGACATTACCGGAGAGATAGAAGTATTTGAACGGTGTGCCGGCTACGATGCTCCAGCAAAAGAAGCAGGCATCATGGTAATGCCGGGAACAGGGTTTGACGTTGTCCCTTCCGACTGTTTGGCTGCGCATCTGAAAAGGCGACTTCCCGATGCGCACCTGCTTCAACTGGCTTTTGCCTCCCTGGGTGGAGGCTTCTCAAGAGGTACAGCAAAAACCATGGTAGAAAATCTGGGAAGGGGAGGAGCTATCCGCAAAGACGGCAAAATCATTCCTGTGCCGAACGCCTTTAAAACGATGACGATAGACTACGGTGACTTTAAAATGCAGTCGGTATGTATCCCGTGGGGCGATGTATCCACAGCCTGGCGCAGCACGGGCATTGCCAACATTGAAGTGTATATGGGCGCCAACACCCGGATGATAAGGGCTATGAAAGCAGCAAACTGGCTGGGCTGGCTGCTGAAAACCCGCATGGTAAAAAATTTTCTGAAAAATAGAATTGATGCCGGACCTCCGGGTCCGTCTGAAGCAAAAAGAAAAAAGGCACAAAGCCATCTTTGGGGTCGCGTAACCAATCTGGCCGGACAATCCTGCACCTCCCTGCTCATCACTCCGGAAGGCTACACCCTTACAGCCTTAACCTCTGTACACATTGCAGAAAAAACGCTTTCAGGAAATTTTAAAACCGGTTACCAAACTCCTTCCCTGGCTTACGGGCCCGATTTAATCCTGGAAACGGAAGGATGCATCAGGAAAGATCTGTAATTAAGAACAACCCATTGCATTCAAGCTTTGATCAGGGTTATCCGCGGTGGTAAGCCGCAATCAAAGCAATTATTTGCTCTATTCCTGATATGGGTAAAAGGCGTCTTTTATGTGCTTTATTTTTTCCCGGTTATCCTGAATAATGACGGCAATCACATCAAAGCGCACCTCCCCGATCATGTCGTTGGTTTGAACAAAATTTTCTGCCGCTCTTACCAGCTTCTGCTGTTTTTTAACTTCCACTGATTCCTCCGGCTCGCCATACTCCTGCCCCGAACGGGTTTTCACTTCTACAAAAACAAGTGTTTTATTATACCGGCAGATAATGTCTATTTCCGTTTTTTCAAAGCGGTAATTGGTTGCCAGTATTTCATAACCTTTTTTCCGAAGGAAGTTGCAGGCCAGCTTTTCTCCTTTGCGACCCAGCTCATTATGGTCAGCCATTTCTCTGAACAGCAGTTTAACCTGGAAAGGTGCAATTTCAGAAAAATTTCCGTTTATTTTCACACGCCAAAATGGGCAGCAGCTTTGCTTGCGAAAATTATTCATACCTACTGGACCCGTTTACTGGCCACTGCTCTGGTATTTATCACCGTGCTGCTTACCTCACGTCACCTGGGGGCGGATGGTAAAGGACTTACCAGCCTGATTACCACCAATATTCTCCTTATCAATCTGGTGAATGAAATGATAGGAGGAGTTTCGCTCATTTACCTCATACCTCGCTTTAGCATGGCTCCCCTGTTAATCCCCGTAGTGGTTTTTACGCTGACGAGCTCTCTGGCATTAGCGATTGTGTTTCACTATTTACAGATTATCCCCCCAGCTTACTCCATGCATCTTTATTTGCTGGCCGTGCTCCAAACCCTGAGCAACACTGCTCTGTATGTTTTGCTTGCCAGGGAAAAGGTAAAAGCACACAATTATATTTTTCTTCTGAAAACAGCGATAGGAGCGGCTTATCTGGCGTTGTTCTTTGTCTATCTGGGAAAAGCCTCCGTCATGGTATTTGTGGAATCACTTTATGCTTCCAACAGTATTCCCCTGCTGGTGAGTATGGGGGTGCTTGTTGCCTCAGGCAACCGGATTACCATCAGCATGCGTGCTAAGGATATATGGCAGGCTATACGGGTAATGTTTTCCTTCAGCAGTCAGGCTCAGATGGCCAACATTATTCAAACACTCAATTACCGTCTGAGCTTTTACCTGCTAAACCTGTTTATCGGCACCGATGCCGTGGGTATTTACTCAGTAACCCTTGCCCTTTGTGATGTGGTATGGATGATGAGTAAAAGCATAGGCACCGTTCAGCTTGCCCGCATAGCCAACACTTCAGAAGAAGCAGCCCGGTATCAGCTCACGCGAAGAGTTGTAAGGTTTAGTATTTTGAGCTGCCTGCTGCTGCTGATACCGCTACTGCTGATGCCGGGTAAAGTTTTCGGATTTTTTTTCGGGCCTGACTTTAGCGGGGTTAGCCCGCTGCTGCTGGCAATGAGTCCGGGAATAGCGTTGTTCAGCATAAACATTATTCTGGCTAATTATTTTGCAGGCACGGGCCAGTATTTCGTCAATCTCATTGCCTCAGCCATCGGGCTGGCGGTGAACAGTGCGGCTAACATGCTTCTCATTCCGCTCATAGGTTTAACCGGAGCCGCCTGGTCAGCAACCCTCACCTATGCCGCCATCACTCTCTACACATGGCTGAAGTTTAATAAGGAATCGCCTCTTGCCTTGCAGGACCTTATACTCAATCGCAACGACCTGGCCAAAATTGCAGCGGTATTAGGCTTCCGCAATGACAGTCTTTAGCACTCCTGCCTTGCTATAAAACCGTTCCATGGTTTGAGCCACAGCCTGCAAACTAAATTGATGAGGAACGGAAAGCCGTACCCGCTCAGGAGGATAGCGATGATAGTTCTCATAGATGCTTATCATCGCTTCGGCAAGGGCAATCTCGTTACCGGGAGGAATGAGCATGCCATTGTCCGCATGTACAAACTGTTCAGGACCGCCACAACGGGTAGCTATCACCGGCCTACCCGTAAAAATGGCCTCCAGAGTAATGACCGAAAACGTTTCTGTGAAGCTGTTTACTATCACCACATGACAGGCAGCTATCAACTCCTGCACCTGTTGATTGTGCAGACGCCCTTTAAAAATTACGGCTTCTGCTATGCCTGTTTGGTGCACTAGATTCAGCAGCCGGGTGCGATCCGGACCATCTCCTGCAATCACCAGGCGCATATTTTTATTATCCTGATATACCCGGGCAAAAGCTCTGATAATCCCACTGATATTTTTCACTTCATCGCGAAGGTCAGCCACTACAAGGAAGGTAAATTTTTCGCTGACAGGCGCCATCTTACTTTGGGTAAGCACTTCTACTACATTTGGAAGAATACAATAATCCATGCGCAAGCCACAGGCCGCCATGCCTTTTTTCAATATTTCCGAAACAACAGAAACCGCAGCGGCTCTCCTGAGTACCCATGCGCTAAACCATCGGGCAATGAGGGCTTTACGCTGAAATTGACCGGTAAGATAGCCTGACCAATGCTCGGTAACCACATAGGGCACCTGATGCCGGTAATACAGCCAAAGGGCAAGCAAAGCCTGCCGGCCAATAACCTCCACATGAGACAGCTGCGGGGAAAAACCGCTCTGACGGATGATCTGCCATCCCTGTCTTAGCGCCAGCAGATAAGCAAGTATTTTTCCAAGACCCAACTTTCGTTTGGGATAATACACGATAATTTCCGTGAGATTTTCCTGGCGAGCTATCGTTATCCGCCCGGGCCCCTGAACAGGCTCCGCTATCAGCACAACCACTTCGTTCAGCAAAGCTGCCGCCTGGGCGTGCTTGCGGATAAAAACCCCGTTTTGCGGATCATTGTCGGAAGGATACCAGCGCGGCAAAAACAGTATTTTTCTTCCCGAAGCCATTGTACACAAAGTAAGATTATTTTTATCTTTATTGTTTTAAACGGGCTTATCTATGATGCAGGCTTCGGAGTTTATTGCAAGAATTGAGAAGGAATTTGAAGATGTAAAGCCGGGAACCATTACCCCGGAAACTGAATTCCGCAAGCTGGAAGGATGGAGCTCTATGATGGCTCTGATTGTGATTGCCTGCATTGATGAGGCCTACGGAGTCACTCTAACGGCTGAGGAGTTGAACAGATGCCACTCCATCAGTGATCTGTTTCAGCTGGTAATGTCCAAAGCTGCTTAAGGCGGTTTTTCATTTTGCTTCCCCGGCTACTGATTGATAGCTTTGCATGAATGGCTTTGTTTGCGCTTAAAAATGCACGTTTCTGCGGTGTAGCCTCCTGTGTACCTGTGCATACAGAATCTAATTATGATTTGCCCCTGCTAACCCCCAAAGAACGGGAACTGTTGGTAAAGAGCACCGGCATTGAAAAACGCAGGGTTGCCCCCGGTGGAATTTGTAGTTCTGATTTGTGTGTGGAAGGTGCCAGGGAATTGCTGAAACAACTTAACTGGGCTCCGGAAGAAATCAGTATTCTGTTATTTATTACGCAAACCCCCGATTACATCACCCCGGCCAGCAGTGCACTCATTCAGGATCGGCTGTCCCTTTCCCATGGCTGTATAGCACTGGACATTAACCTCGGGTGTTCAGGTTATGTGTATGGTTTGGCGATAACGGCCAGTCTGCTCAACGCCCTGGGTGGCGGCAAAGCACTTCTTTTGGCCGGTGATATTTCTACGGCTACAATTTCCCAACAGGATAAAAGCACCGTCCCCATCTTTTCGGATGCCGGATCAGCCACCGCCCTGGAGTATGACCCGCAGGCACCGGAAATGTTCTTCAATCTGGAAGGGGATGGCAGCCGTTTTGAAACAATCATCATTCCTGCAGGAGGCTATCGCAAGCCTGTGGATACCGCAGCGCTGGAATACAGACAACGGGGAGAAGGTATTGTCCGTAATGATACGCATCTGATTTTAAACGGCATTGATGTGTTTAACTTTTCGGTAAGGGAGGTGCCCCGCAACGTGAATAAGCTGCTGACATTTGCCGGAACGGCAAAAAACGACATTGACTATTATGTTTTTCATCAGGCCAACCTGATTATTAACGAAGCCATTCGTAAGAAACTGCAGCTCCCCGCTGACCGTGTACCTTACTCGCTTCATGATTTCGGGAATACCAGCTCGGCCACTATCCCGGTAACCCTCACTACCTGTCTGCGCGAAAAACTGCAAACCAGCAATGTAAAAATGTTACTGAGCGGCTTTGGCGTAGGGCTATCCTGGGGTTCGGCTTTGATTCAAACCAGACAAATATGCTGCCCGCAACTCATTGAAATTTGAATTAAATCAACCGATGATTTACCTTTCCGGTCATCGTTAACCACTATCATTTTTTTTAAATTGTGAGGCGTGAAACCCTATGATTATTCGGTTGTAGTGCCTGTTTTTAATAGTGCCGGAACTCTCAGATTGCTTTTTGACCGTATCCGGTCTTTTTTTGAAAAGAGGGGAAGCTCCTACCAGGTCATTTTTGTGGATGACGGCAGCAACGATACCAGCTGGAGTGAGATACTCAAAATCAAAGAAGCCTTTCCCGATCATGTTACCGGCATCCGATTATCTACAAACAGCGGACAGCAGAAAGCCACTTTATGTGGGCTCAATCATGCGCGCGGCAAGATGATTATCACCATTGATGATGACCTGCAGATTCCGCCCGAAGAAATCGCCAAGCTGATTAAAACGCAGGAAGAAACCGGAGCCGACCTCGTGTTTGGGCTGTTTGACGTGAAAAGACATTCTCTCATACGCAGAATAGGCAGTTGGCTATTTGTAAAAATATTTGCTCCCTACTCCAGCATTATCAGCAAGGGATCGTCCTTTCGTCTGATATCGCATGAAATAACCTCCAGACTCGGAGGTATCAACCAGAAATATCTTTTGCTCGATGAAGTTTTGCATTGGTACACAAATAACATCGCTTATTGCACGGTGGAACACCAGAAACGCATGAAGGGGCAATCGGGTTATTCTATTTTCAAACTGATCAGTATCTCCATCAATTATATTATTTATTACACGGTGATTCCGCTTCGTCTTATGACTTATATCGGGTTGCTTTCCTCGTTTGCGGTTATCATTGTAGCCATGATTTATTTTTACCGCTGGCTGGTGCTGGATGTGCCGGCAGGGTATACGTCCACGCTGCTGGCTATTTTTTTTACTTCCAGTATTATCCTGTTTTCTTTAGGCATTATCGGTGAATACATCAGCCGGATATATGTACAGGAAATTTCAAAGCCGCCTTACGTGATAAAAGAAATACGCTGATGGTCATCAAAAGGTATGGAATCCGGCTGATAAGGCTCCGCGAGGCTGACATTGAAACGGTGCGGCAATGGCGTAATGCTCCTCATATTCGCAACTTCATGGAATATCGGGAATATATCACTCCGGCAATGCAACAAAAGTGGTTTCGCTCTTTGGATGCCGTCAGGGATTTTTATTTTATCATTGAATACCGGGATAAACCGGTAGGGTTGATTCATACTTCCGGTATCTGCTGGGAAAGTGGTACCGGCCACTCCGGCCTTTTTATCTGGGAAAAACATTTGCAGGGAAGCCCGGTCCCTGTTTTGGCATCGCTCAGTATGGTTGACTTTTTCTTTTTGTCTTGCCGGCTGCATCGCCTATATGCCAAAATTATGAAAGCCAACAAAGTAGCCATAAAATACAACCAGCGCCTGGGATTCAGACCCATCCCCGATGATTCGGAAAGTAATTTTCAACAATACGTTCTTGAAAAAGACCACTACCTGCAGGCATCAGCTCCTCTGCACGCCATGGCCAGAGCTTTCGGCAATGAAAAACCCGAACTGCATATTGAAAACGATCTGTTGCTTTTACTGAAGCAGCAAGACGCATTCCTACCCTCCGGACTAACGCTGATGGTTGTAAATTAAATAGCCTTACATGGTGAAACCTGAGCGTATCATTATTCGCGTGTATGGGCTTCTGATTGAAAACCATCACATTTTACTGCTTGACGAAATAGCCTCCGGCATGCCGGTAACCAAATTTCCCGGTGGAGGGCTTGAACCCGGAGAAGGTCCTGCCGATTGTCTGGTACGCGAATTCAAAGAAGAGCTCGGACTGGATATCGTTGTTAAAGAGCACTTCTATACAACTGATTTTTTTCAACGCTCTGCCTTCAATCCGCGGGATCAGTTGATCAGCATTTATTACCTTGTCAATCGGCTGAATGACTTTAATCCTGCTCACAAACTTCCGATAAACGACCAGGAGATACTTCTGCAAATGAAATGGGTTAACCTCAATGTCCTGAATGAAGACAGCGTTACACTGCCGGTTGATAAAGTTGTAGTGCGTAAGCTCAAGGCTGCTTACTCTGCAGCCTGAGCCGCCCATGCAGGAAATACTGCATGAGGCATAAGGGAAACAGCACTATAAATATCTCCGTAGGATAGACATAGCGAAGCAGCGGAATGACACTGAGGGAAATCAACAGGTTGTTCAGTAAAGGCATGGACCCGGGAATGAGCAACAGCCACGCCTCATAATTTTTAAAACGGCTCCTCACCAGCTCAACCAGCACTATTGCCAGCGCAACAAAATATAGAATCACCCACGCCACACTGCTGAACACCTTCGCAAAAAGAATCTGATAATAATGATTCAGGCGGATAACCCATTTTTCCCTGCTGAAGTGGTCCGTGTAATTGTTATCTGCAGTAATGATACCTCTTTTTTCAACAGGTTTTCGCTTTTGAATCAGGTCGGTGTACTCTCCGAAAGTCTGGCGATACACAGAATCAGGCAGGGGCAAAAAAGTAAATTCTTCACTTTGCTCAATGTAATATTTCCGGTTGACCAGCTCATTGTAGTAAAAGAAATAGTCGCTCACTCCGTTCAGAAAGCTATTCACAAAGTTGACATAGATAAACTTTAAATAGCCGGTGAAATTTTTCCGCTTTGACTCAGCCGTCAGCTTTTCAAACTCATCGCGATTGTTTTTATAGATATCCATAAACCAGTATTCCTTATCAAAATGTGTTGTATTATAGATGGGGCTCAGCTTCCGGAATGACCATGAATGCCGGAGTAGTTGTTTTTCTGTATCGGTAAATGAGTTTTGAACTTTCATAATCAAAACACGTGTAGAGTCGGAGTAGTCACCCTCGGTATCCAGAAAAAACATGGCGCTACCCAGGGCGATGAAAGTTCTGAAATTGCCGTAGGCCAATTTTCCGAAAGTAGCCTTATTATACATAAGCAGGCTCAGCATGAGCAAACCTCCCGGGACCAGCAATGCCAACATCCTGCGCCAGCTTTTACGATAGGCCAGAAAACCCAGTAGCCCGGCTGCAGCGGGAATAACAAAAAATCCCTGAGGCCGGATGAGTATCAGGGCTGCTATAGACAGCGATGCCAGCAGATAATGTGTCGTTTTGCCGGAAACGGCAGCCGCCACCAACAGCACAGCTGCACACAGCGCGAAGCCGGTGAATAACGTAAACGGTGTGATGCTGGTGTCAAAACTGAGGTACTGCCCGCTTGCAAAAAATGCCAGCGATACCAGCAGAAATACCCACCGGTAAGCGGTAAGAGAGCGGTTCACCAGATATTGACAGAAAACAAAGCACCCCAATGTAAACAGCGACTGCACGATAAACACATCGCGCACACCCATGTTCAGCAGGCGGCAAACCAGCAGCAACAGCGGATAACCCGGAGTGCGGAAGTCAAAAAGCGGCAATTCACCGGCAAGAAGCTTGATGACCGGCTCGTAATATCCGAAGGTGTCGCGGTTAAAACCGGGAATGTCATAGTAAAGGAAATAACTCAGCCGGGTGAAAAGGAAAACAAGCAGGTAGAGGGCGGAAAAGCCGAGAAAACCATGATTAAAAGCATGCAGACGGGCCAGCATGTGTTTAAGCCGAAGAAACCTTTTTGGGTATTTGCCGGCCTGCTTCAAAGGATTCTTCACCGGCAACACCGGCTTCATGATATTCAGCATCTTCGTTCACATTCCACACATCATACAACTGCTGTCCGGCAAGAATGTTACGTGCCGCAAGCATAGCCGTCATCATGGAGTGATCCTGATTATTGTACTTATGCATGCCATTGCGCCCTACCAGATAAAGACCTTCATAGCTCTGAAGCCCTTCTTTTATCGCACGCACGTTTTCCCGATACAGGTCGTCATATACAGGGTATGCCTTTTTCTGCCGTACCACACAACCATCCACAATTTCAGAAGCCTTCGCTATTCCAATCTTTTCAATTTCGGTTTTTGCCAGCTCAATAAGGTCTTCGTCTTTGCTGGTCCATAAACCATCTCCTTCAAAACAAAAATATTCCAACCCATAACAGCAGTATTGGGGATCGGGTATCATCTCAGGCGACCAAGATTTAAAATTCTGTACCCTTCCCACTTTCACATTGGGGTCGTGAATATAAATCCAGTTGTCGTCAAACCGGTTTTTGTCTTCCAGGATAAGCATGACCGTTAAAAAGTCGCGATACTTGAGCTTTTCAGCAGCTTCCTGCACTTTTTTATCCGGGGAGGGATGCAGAATACGCACTAACTCCCGCATAGGCATGGACGAAATCACGTTATCAAAATCCTGAAGAAATTCTTTTTTACCGTTTCGCTCAACTTCTACACGCCATGTACGCGAACCGGCATTATAATAAAGCCCTCTGACGCCTGTGCCCATTTCTACACGTCCACCCATCTGAATGATTTTCTGAGCGCATACTTCCCACATCATGCCCGGTCCTTTGCGGGGATAGCGGAAAGAGTCAATCAGGGTTTTGATTACTTTGGAACTATCACCTTCGGTTTTGCTACCACTTTTGAAGAGGGCGTTATAAATGGCCTGAGTGAGCGACAATCCTTTTATCCGTTGGGCAGCCCAGTCTGCTGAAATTTCCCGGCAACTCATGCCCCACACCTTTTCCGTATAGGTCTTGAAAAAAATATTAAACAATCGCCTTCCAAACTGATTGCTCACCCAATCCTCAAAATTTTTGGGATTTTTGACCGGAAACATTCTGGCTTTGGCATAAGACAAAATGCATAGGGCTGCTTCCAGCATACCCAGGTTGGTAAGTGCCTCCATGGCCTTCAAAGGGTATGAGTAGAATTTACCTTTGTAAAAAATTCTGGATTTCCGGGGCCTGTGAAGCATATCATCGCCCAAAATCTCTGTCCAGAAATCTTCTACTTCTTTGGATTTGGAGAAAAAGCGGTGCCCTCCGATGTCAAAATGAAAGCCCTTATATTTTTCAGTTCGGGAAATACCTCCCACATAAACAGGATGTTCCTCAAAAACCGTAACATCCGCCTGGGCTTTAGCAAGCAAATAACCTGCCGTCAACCCAGCCGGCCCCGCTCCTATGATGGCAACTTTATTCATCCGATTATCTATGATTTTGCCCGAAGCAGCGCAATTTACTGAAATCCTATTAATTGGATGGCTTCTAAATAATCTCCATGGCATTCGCAAAACAGATTTTCACTTTTTTCCGATATTGCATGTCCATGCAGGAAGAGGATATCAAACGGCTGAAAGACTTTGAGGATGTCTTCAAATTGCTGGATGGTATGATTAAAATGCTGGACGAAATGATGCAGCTGCTGGAGGATAAAGAAAAAAAAGTCTCTGATGCCAGACGCAGAGATAACAAACCCGGTTCTGCCCAAAAACTCAATTTCTGATTTCAGCGGGGATGACTTTAAATAATTTGTATTCATTCAAAATTTCTAAATCCTATGGCCAAGAAAATACTCTGGATACTGATTGCCGTACTGATCATCATGCAGTTTTTCAGACCGGGAAAAAATATCACCGACAAAGCTTCTCCTCAGGCCATTGGGAATCATTATCCCTTACCCGCTGAGGTTAAGGATATTCTGCAGGTATCCTGCTTTGATTGTCACAGCAATAATACCCGCTATCCCTGGTATGCAGAAATACAGCCTTTCGGCTGGCTGCTGGCTAATCATATTAAAGAAGGAAAAGAACACCTGAATTTTGATGAGTTTGCAAGCTACAGCCGCGATGATCAGCTGGACTACTTTGAGGATATTGAGGAAGTGATTCAGAAAAAAGAAATGCCCCTTAAATCCTATACTTTCATACACAGAGATGCCCGGCTGAACGATAGCAAAATGGCTCAGCTGCTGCGCTGGACCGCTGACTGCCGGACGTATGCACAAAAAGCTGCTTCCACCCACCCGCAACTGGATGAACCTGATGAGGAACATGAAGAAGAAAGATAGTTGCCTTCCTGTTTCCTGTGCGCAAATTGTATAATCTGTTTATCCACTCTGAGAATCTTGTAATGCATAAGCACTTGCGCTTCGGCAATTGCTATCTGTTTTGCAGTTTTTTCCACAAGGCCACCAAAGCAATGAGCGCCCAGATTAAATTCAGTGCCGTTGCCGGATAGGCTTTTAAACAGTAAGTATAAACCACCAGGCATCCGGCTCCGATAGCATTTGCTACCTGAAATTGTATAGAGTCTCCTTTGAGCTTCCCGCGGGATACCATGAAATACCCATATAAGACAGCTATCGCTCCAAACCAGCCGACAAAATCCAGCAGAGTAGGCATTATGAAAAGCGGGGAATTTCTTGCCTGAGCCCTTCTTACCAAAAGGAACAGGCGCTAGGACACCAGCTACAAATGCAGCTTTTCCTTTTTGGCCATGAGTTGTTCTTTGGTTTCAACTCTGTCAGGATCGGGAACACAACAATCTACCGGGCACACAGCTGCACATTGGGGCTCTTCGTGAAATCCGGTACATTCCGTGCACTTTTCCGGAACTATATAATAATAGTCATTGGATAGTGGAGGAAATTTCTGTTCGGCATCTACTACGGTGCCATCGGTAAGTTGCACGGGCCCTCTTACGGTAGTGCCATCGGCAATAGACCATTCCACCCCGCCTTCATAAATAGCGTGATTAGGGCATTCGGGTTCACAGGCTCCGCAGTTTATGCATTCATCTGTAATTTTTATCGCCATACCTGCAGCTTTGGGTTAGATTAAATTTGCTGCGCCTAAGTTAGCAATTAACTGTTAAACTGATAACGTTGAACGTGGCTATTCCTACTGAAAAAAAAATTGAAGCATTAGCGCAGCTGGGACGGTATATTTTGTATGAAAGGGCTGCGGTGAATGCTCTCACGGAGCAGGCCTTTCGTCACAACAAATGGTTTACCCCCGACAATGTGAACTATGCGCTGAAAGCTATTGCTTCCGAATATCTGGAAGAGTCAAAACTGCGGCAGTGGCTTGCCGGCTATTCCATCCCTGAGTACGTAAACCCCAAACGGGTTGGGTTGATCATGGCAGGCAACATTCCTCTTGCAGGCTTCCATGATTTTCTTTGCGTACTGCTGACTCATCACCATGCCGTGGTGAAGCTTTCTTCCAAAGATGACGTGCTGCTGCCTTTTCTGGCCGGGCGTCTATGTGCAATAGAACCTTCTTTCAGAGAGCATTTTGAGTTTGCCGAACGACTTACTGCGCTGGATGCCGTGATTGCCACCGGCAGTAACAATTCCTCACGCTATTTTGAGTATTATTTTGGAAAGTATCCACACATTTTCCGCAAAAACCGCAATTCAATAGCTATCTTGAGCGGACGGGAGTCGCGCGGCAATCTGATGCATTTAGGGGATGACATTTTTCTGTATTTCGGCATGGGTTGCCGCAATGTCTCTAAGATTTATGTGCCGACAAATTTTCAGTTTGATGTTTTTCTGCAGGCCCTCTCGCCCTTCAGTACGCTGCTGATGCATGACGGTTACAGAAACAATTATGACTATCAGCGTGCGGTGTTGCTGATGAACAACATACCCCATTATGCCAACGAATTCATGATGCTGAGAGAAAGCGCTAGTTTCTCTGCTCCCCTGGCTACGCTGCATTTTGAATACTACGATGACCTGTTTACACTGAAAGAAACTCTATCATTGCATAGTGATAAGATTCAGTGTATCGTAGGAAATGAAGATCTGCAGAGCATTTTTCCGAATATTGTTCCATGGGGCAAATCACAGCGACCCGCACTTCACGATTTTGCCGATGGAGTGGACACCATGCGCTTCCTGACTGCATTGTAAAACATCCGCTCTTTCCATGCTGAATAGTGGTACAGGATATAAAAGAAAAAGGCAGGTTTCTTAACCTGCCCTCTTATCTCTTATTTAAAAAAGTTTTACTGGATGGTTATCTTCTGCGTAACGGACTCCCCCGCGCGCACGTCTTTCACCTCTACAAAGTAAAGGCCTTTACTGAACTTTCCGGTCGGTAGAGTAACCTGCTCGGTGAAGCGAGTTTGGTAAACTTCTTCGCCCAGTTCATTATACACGAGCAGGTCATAGTCCCGAGATTTGCTTGCATAAATGTTTACATATTCCGTAGCCGGGTTAGGCCATACTACTATATCCAGCTGAGAACCGGGCTTTGCCGGGAGCTGCACTTCATCCACTCCCGTGTAGGTTTTGTCATAAACCGGCAGAGAGATATGGGAAGGATACTGAGGAGAATGGGCTATACGCTGTACGGCAATGCGGGCCGCCATTTCTTCTCCCTGGAAGATGTATTTCTGCCCGTCCAGTGGCTGTCTGCGGAAAAAGTCACCGTCTTCAATGGGCAGGTTAGGATTAACCTGATAACGATTGTAGTTGCTGCTGCTGATGAGGATTTTCAGGCGATGCCCTTTACCCCAGGTGTAGCCTATGGGCATTATGCGGAAATGATATTCATAAATCTTTCCTATTTCAATATTGGTGAAAGGAATGTTGGGGTTTTCCAGCCCGTCATTTACAGCCATGTAGGCAGCATAATCCCGTGCCCGGGCATTCACGCAGCCTTCGGTCACAAAAAACTGACGTCCATCCGGATATACATCCAACACCCTGACGAAGAAATCTGTGTCGGTAGGGCCTTCATTTTTACCGGCCGGATTGGATTTTGCATAAAGCTTAACCACCGGGAAGCCTATGACGCTTAATGTATCCTGCAGCACTTCCGTTTCAAAGGCTATAACCCCGTGCCGGTCCATAGTAGTGTGCCTCCAGCGGGGATCAGCCAGGTTAATCTGACCATGACTTCTGGAGGTGTTTTCTTTCAGGTTTTTATATCCGAAGGGCAGGTCAACAATCATATTGGCTCCGCCAATGGTGAGTACAGGGTCGTCCGGGTCATGCACATACACGCTGTACCCTTCGTCTTCTGTAGGCGGATTGTAGTCCAGACTTCCGTTTTGATGCATGTAGAGGTTTTTCCATCTGATATTTTTCACAATTGGAAATGTGTCGGAGTGGAACCAGTAGTTGCCCGTAGTGGCATTAACCGTATCCCATTGCCCGGTATTCGGATTGTATTGGACGTACCCGTCATCAATAGGACCGATTACATAAAACCTTACATCGGCAACTTTTTCAAAGTCAATGGAATCTACCAGCGAGCTGATGGGTTTGCCATCTAATTCAGGCACGATAGGTTCGTTCAGGGGTGGTATGTTTAAGACTGTGTCAATAGGAATGAACCCGAGGATGCGCCCCTGGGCTTTCACTCCTTTCAGATCCCCGGTGCCGTTAATGAAGTTGATCAGCTCATTAAAAGTAATGATGTAATCTTCTGAAGGCACACGTACCTCCAGCAATCCTCCTGCCACGGGCTGCCACACTTTGCTTTCGGGAATTTTCACTTTGGGAAGGCCTATATTGGCAAACTCGTTGTAGTTAAGATTGTAGCGAAACCAGCTGACAATTTCAGACCGCAGAATATCTTCCACTGCAAGGTCTTCCAGATCCTGCGTGCCAATGTCAAAGCCAAGAATATCATTTACATTGTCTTTATATTCCAAATCTCCGGTAAGCGTGCTCCCTATGGTCTGATGTACCCACGGGCCGATGACCAGCTTCTGCAATTTGGCGCTCTTGGAGCCTATTTCATACTGCGCTTCCCGCATAAGTCTCCATGTTTCAATCTGACCATCGGTGAAAATATCCCACCATCCGGTGAGGTGATAGGCAGGAACGTCCATGTTTCTGTAGCGGCTGTAAATGAGATTGGGGCGCGGGGAGTTGCCAAAGCCAAGTATGCCTTCCGGGTCGCTGTCAGGCACGTCAATAACCTTCCCGAAGGTGGGGCTGTTCGGATCCCGGTCAATTTTGCCTTTCATTACGGATTCTCCGTTCACGTCCACGGGAGCAAAGCTGCCATCCATGTCGCCTCTTCCGTCTGAGTTAGGGTAATAGCCGGGTAACCCTTCCACACCATCACTTTTCGCATAGCGCATTCTGACGAAGTGATCTATAGCCAGGGCGGAGGCATCAAACTGGTTGGGCTGATAGACCCGGGTTCTATTGTTAATGGTTATGGATTTGGGCAGATCATAATCGGCTGAGGTGTGGATGTTATTTTGCTTGTCAAAGTCTATAGGGATGAGGTCATCTTCAACGTCAAAAATCTGTCCCTTGAGCCAGCCGGTCACGATACGCTCGCGGAATACTCCGTTTTGATAGCCTGTGTATTTGTAATGTTCCAACGTGGCGACAATGGGTAACAGAGCCTTCAGCCCACGGGACATCGGATCAATTTTATGGGCAGCAGCCGCCTGATACTGCGTGTTACCGAGGGCTGAGGCGCCAAACATCCCTAAACTCCCGTTGCAGACAGGGAAGGTTTCCAGAGTGCCGTCATTGTTGATGTCATATTGCCGGTAGAGGCGGTTTACCAAGAATTGCACACTATTGTAGCCATCTTCATGGCGGTTGCCGTTTTTGGGATCTTTCATGTCCGTATCATCCAGAATGTGTTTGAAATGAGGATGAATGGAGTTTTTATTCCAGCTGTCACTCATCATCGGGAAATACACTCCTTCGGAGCTGTAGCGTCCGCGCATGTCCTGAAGGGCATACGCATATCCGAACAGGGAAATAATTCTTCCGGCCACGTCTCCGTATTTGTCATAGGGGGTGCGGGTAAATATCATCGGCAGCGAATAGGGATCAGGGTTGGGAGCTCCATTGAGGCTATCATAGAAAAAAAGCTGAATCCCTTTGGGAATAAGTGTTATCGTTTCACCTGCCGGTATTTCAAAACCAGGGCTGATTTCAATGCTGCCAGGTAGTTGAATGGTCATACTGTCTTGAGTAACCGGCAGGGTAATGTCGGTCATCAGTTTTATGCCATCCGGCATTTCTATGGGCACTACATAGAGCGTTGAAAACTCATCCAGCATGTCCAGTTTACCGTTAATGTTGACTTTGCCGGGTATAGTATTTACTGCTCCAATAACGCCCTGGGCGAAAACTGAGGCATTGTAAACCAGTGCCGCAACGAGAACTCCCCTAATCAGTCTTTTCATTGTGTTAATAATTTTTAAGGTGGGTTTATCAGGAAAACATTAAACGTTTATCACCACAATATTAAGGATTTTAAATTCTTTATCCAAGATAGAAAAAGGGAAACTCCCGTTGTGAGAATGTACGGTTTCAAAAGATTTCCCGGCTTCGGTCAATTTCCTTGCGCAGCCTATCTAGAATAGTAGACTTAGACACAAATCCGGCAAATTTGCCGTCTTTTAGCACCGGGAGGTTCCAGTAGTTGGTGCGGTCAAATTTTTCAAGGGCCGAAAACAAACCCTCGTTATATTCCAGATAGTCCGGTGGTAAGTGCATGAGGTTTTTGGCTCTCAGGTTACTATGTTGTTCAGGATTGAACATCACCGAGCGCAGATCATCCAGAGTAATTACTCCGAGTAAGATTTGATCGTCACTGATTACGGGGAAAAAGTTTCTGCGGCTTTTTGAAACGATATCCACCATTTCTTTCAGAGTATAATCTGGTTTGAAAACACTGTAGTCCTTATCGGTAAGGCCCATGAGATCAATGGCATCCAGAGTGGCCAGTTCTTGCCGCGAAAGATCATAAGGCGCACCTTCTCTATCAAAGTGTATAGGACGCTTGTCAATACGATATTTGGTAAGAAAGGCAATAGCCGAAACCAGCATTAGCGGAACCAGCAAACTATAGCTCCCTGTAATTTCAGCTACCAGAAATATACCTGTCAGCGGAGCATGCATCACTCCTGAAAGCACCGAAGACATGCCCAATAAAATACATACCGGGGCAGAAAGGCCCACCGAAGGGAAAAAGTGATCAGCCAGGATAAAAAACAAATATCCCAGGTATCCTCCGGTGATAAAAGAAGGCGCAAAGTTTCCACCCTCGCCTCCTGCATGAATGGTGATATTAGCAGCAAGAGGTTTTAGAAGGAGTAAAGCCGCAAAAACCAGTGGCAGCCACAGGTCCAGACTGTAAGGTGAATCCTTCAGAAACGGAGGCAGCAGCTCTATCCCACTTTTATTGAAGAGCATACTGATACCCACATACCCTTCACCATAAAGGCGGGGAAAACAAAAAATCAGAATACCCAGCAAAACGCCTCCTGTAATTGCCTTCTGGTATACATTGCGGATTTTTAGAAACCAGGATTTGAGTACCCACGAGCTGTACGTGAAATACAGGGAAACAAAACCTCCGGCAACGCCCAAAAGCACAATGAAGGGTAAATGATTATACGCATACGTGAGGTCAAGGTGCGCAATGGAGAAGATACTTCTCGGAGAAAAAACCGTTACCAGCAAGGCTCCGGATGCTGAAGCCAGCAAGGTGGGAATAAAATAGGTTGCCGTAAACCGCGGCATAATTACTTCCATGGCAAACACCACTCCTGCTATCGGGGCGTTAAATATGGCAGCTATACCTGCGGCAGCACCACAGCCGATAAACAGCACGCGATAATTCACATCCATTTTGAAAAGCCTCCCCACATTGGAGCCGATGGCTGAGCCGGTAACCACTATCGGTGACTCCAGCCCGGAACTGCCGCCAAAACCCACCGTAATAGCAGAAGTTATCAGCTTTGCGTATACGAGATGAAAGTCCATGATACCGGACTTGCGTATAATGGAAACGATGATATCTCCAACTCCGTGGAAAAGACCTGCTTTTTTGAATACGGTCTGATTCAGCAACACGGCAAGCAATATTCCAGTAATAGGTGTCAGAAACAACTGGTAGGACGGAATGAAGCCGACACCATAAGCTTCAATGTAATGAATGAATGACTTCAGCACGATGGCAGCTATACCTGACAACAGGCCGATAGCCACACTTAACCCTATAACCAGTTGATACGGGCCCCCGCTTCTTTGAAGCCACTTTAATGCATACTGATAAATCTTTGTTTGCTTCAATGCTGATTGTTCGGCAAAATTCACAAAAAGCCGCCAATGATAATTTCAGAAAGATATCCAGCAGAAAAAAAATACCATCCCGTGCAGGGATGGTATTTTTTGACATCAGGTCGGCCATGGTCCGCCCGAAGTCTGATTCCTTTAATGAGGAATGGACCTATCTTTACGATGTCTCCGCAGAGAAGGTTTCGCCAGAATGAATTTGGAGTTCCACGTCAGGCAAAACCATTTTTTATCGGGCTAAAAACATTATCCTGAGCCTCCATATAACGACCGGTAAGCCAATTATACTTAAGTTGCGAATTGATTTCAAAGATGCCTGAACAATACTTAAAAGCAGAACCCACTTCCGACAGTCCGCCTTATGCACAAAACCCAAAAGACGGAATCATGCGCTTCACTCATCGTCCCTCGATTCGTACACGCATGTTTCAGTGGCTAACCGGAAAGATGGTAAGGGTAAACAAAATCAAGGAGCATAATTGCCGCAAAGCTCGTCAGGCCCTGGAGACCTGGGCAAACAGACAAAAGCTGCCCCCTTCTGTGAAAACCATGAGCGGAACTCTCGATGGCTTTTCTTATATGTGGGTAATACCACCCGGATGTTCGGAACATAAAATTCTTTACTATCTGCATGGTGGCGGGTATTCTCTTTGTTCGGCCAATACCCATAAAAGACTCATAGCGGCCCTTGCCGGGTATGCCGGAATGAAGGCCTTAGCCATCAATTATCGCCTTGCCCCGGAATTTCGGTTTCCGACAGCCGTAACCGATGCCATTAAGGGATATGAGTTTCTGCTGCAAAGTGGTTTCAACGCTCAACATATTGTATTTGCTGGTGATTCAGCGGGAGGAGGACTGGCTTTGTCAGTGCTCTTCAGTCTTAAGGAGCGGAAAATTCC
The DNA here is from genome assembly GCA_026003335.1 of Chitinophagales bacterium. Lineage (NCBI taxonomy): Bacteria > Pseudomonadati > Bacteroidota > Chitinophagia > Chitinophagales > Chitinophagales bacterium. The sequence goes on from BPHB01000001.1 coordinate 1,191,710, forward strand.
CATGCCTGCCGCAGCGGTGCTGATTTCTCCCTGGACAGACCTGACAGGCAGCGGACAATCCCTTTTTGCCAACAAAAAAACAGATCCGCTGCTTACTCCCGAAGCTGTCAAACTATGGGGAGCAATTTATGCAGGACCTCAGGTGAAGCATCCACTGGCTTCCCCGATCTACGGAGATTTCAGCGGCCTGCCGCCCTTATGCATTCAGGTAAGTGACTCCGAAATCCTGTTGGATGATGCTTTAAGAGCTTATCAGTGCGCACGGGACGCTGCGGTGCCCTGCACGCTGGAAATATGGCACGGGCTTATGCACGTCTGGCAAATACATACCTTTCTCCCGGAAGCCCGTAAGGCACTTCAACGTTTGGCGGCTTTTATTCATAGCACCCTGCGACTGGTAATGCAGCAGCAGACTTTCGCATAACTTTATCCGTTATTGGGTTAAAATTTTGTTCATGCGCATTGCCTATATTCTGACACTTTGCATAAATATTCATATTGTGTCAGCACAGAAAACCCCAATCGTTTTTGAAAAATCTGTATTTGATTTTGGCGAGATCTCCAACTGGAATAATCCACCAGCTATTTTTGTTTTTTCTAACAGGAGCACATCGGAAATACTGTTTCTGCCCACCTTTCCTGCCCATGACGTTTACGTGGAATTACCGAAAGGGAAAATCCCGGCCGGTGCTGTTGACACGGTTAAAATATACTATTTCACACCCGGCATCGGTGAGTTTGAAAAGAAAGTCAGTCTTTATATTAATGCCAGTGATGACGCTATTCCGCTCACCGTGAAAGGAAAGATTCTTTCACTGGACAAACATGCTTACATCTCCTGTCCGGGATTTGCCCCACCGGGTGAACGCAGTGCTGCAGCAAAACAGGATACCGTAAAGAGCATGACCTCTGCTCCCGGTTTTATCCATGACCAATCTTCGCGGATATCGCAGCAGGCTGCCCAGGTAACTATTTCCGTGCGTATAGCGGAAGCTGAGATAGAAAAAGACCATATAGAATTTGAAGAGCCAGACGAAAAGCAGGAACCTAAGCAGACAAGCCCACCTGTGCCTCCAATGGATGTGGTTGCTCCTGCAATACAGTCGCCATCTGCGCCGGCAGAATCCATGTACGGGTCAGTGCCCTCTGATACATTATTACCTGAAAATCTGTACGGCCCCAACAATATCATCTTTTTGATAGATGTCTCTGCATCTATGAAAAAGCCTGATAAACTACCCCTACTGAAATTATCCATGATTAACCTCGCTCATGCACTCCGAAACATTGACCGCCTGAGCATCATTACGTACTCTGTCCATTCCCAGGTAATGCTGCCCTCGGTTACAGCAAATAACAAAAAGATAATAACCCAAATCATAGACAGCCTGACAGCCCGTGGATATACTAATGGCGTTAAAGGTCTGCAAACCGCCTACGAAATTGCTGAGCAGAATTTTGTTCCCGATGGCAACAACCAGATCATTCTTGCCACAGATGGCCTTTTCAATAACCCTGGGCATTCGGAAAAGGAGCTTTTTGATCTGGTTAAAGAAAAATCAAAAAACAATATTATCCTTTCGGTGATAGGATTCGGCCAGGATAAGTCTGCGCTAAGGCTGATGAAACAGATGGCCAAAGAAGGCAGCGGCAGCTTCATCCGCATAACCAACAGCGAAGCTGCCCGCCAAATTTTGATAGATGAAATCAAGTATCAGTCAGCTTTTAATAAGTAACATTGCCCCGAAAAAGCTAAACTTTGACCGTACAAACCTTCATTTATTTCAACTACGGGTGGATAGCGCTGGCTATTGTTGTGTTCTTAATTCTGCTGAAAGTATCCGCTCCCTACGGACGCCACCTGCGCAACAACTGGGGACCGGCCATACACGCTACTACGGGTTGGATAATTATGGAGCTGGTTTCTCCGTTGGTGTTTGCTTTCTTCTTCCTGCAGGGGCAACAAACCGGCTATATTAACTGGGTATTCTTCAGCCTCTGGATTCTGCATTATTTTAACCGTAGCATCATATACCCCTTACGGGCATCAGGTAAGTATAAGCAGATACCGCTTGTTATCTGTGTATTCGCTATTCTGTTCAATTCGGTCAATGGCTATCTGAACGGATATTATCTGGGTGTTTTTAAAACCTATGATTCCGCATGGCTGAAGGATATGCGCTTTATTGCAGGCTTAAGCCTGTTCTTTATTGGTTTTGCCATGAATAATTATTCAGACGAGATTCTTCTGCGGCTGCGGAAAAAGTCAGCCGGCTATAGCATACCTCATGGTGGGTTGTATCGCTGGATTTCCTGCCCTAACTATCTTGGCGAAATACTGGAGTGGTGCGGCTGGGCAATAGCCACATGGTCGCTGCCGGGGCTTGCATTTGCTGCGTGGACATTTGCTAATCTGTTTCCCCGTGCCCTCTCGCACCATAAATGGTATAAAACCCGATTTAAAGATTATCCGGCAAACAGGAAAGCCATAATCCCTTTTCTGATTTAGGGTTTTTCTTATGTGAGTTATTTTTTTACTCTTACCCTACAAGCGGATAAGGATCATCTCGCTGCCTTGACCAGAATGTGGATTATCCAGCATTTTGTTTAAATCACATTTTCCCTGTGTGTATGTTACCTGACCGACTTAAATACACACGCCTAGTTTTTGCAACGTAAACACGATGTTTTCGTAAAAAACTTCTATCAACCTTTTCATTTATGCTATCGCATCTGGCCAAAACCCTGGAAAACCAAATACCCGTTTTTTTTTTTCAAAGAGTATAAAGTGCTTTCTGCAGCTGAATTCCGTCAGCGCCTGAGGCTTTCTAAAAGGGCAAAACTGATAGATATCCGCTCGCGCGAGGAATTTCGTGAGCTGCATATTCCCGGATCGGTTAACTATGATGTTCTAAGTCCATCCTTTGTGACAAGACTTTCCAGGATGGAAAAGGGACGACCTTATTTCATTTATTGTCATAACGGCAAACGGTGTGAAACGGCAATGCGCTTAATGGAAGAGCTCGGATTCAGAAAAGTTTACAGTTTAGCAACCGGATTGATGTCGTGGAAAGGCACTTTGGAGAGGTCTTACTGAGTTTTTCTTACGGCACACCACCGTTTATTAAAAACGGGCAACATTCCTTGTCCCACGCACGATAAGTTCACGTTCAGTATAGCCCGGCCGGGCAGTATATGCCTTCGCATTTTCAAAACGCTTACTCATAACAATGCGGGCATTCGGTGAGTATAAAAAGATGTAAGGCACCTGAGCCTCCACAGCGCTCTGAAACTGCTTGTATAATGCATTTCTTTTTTCTTCATCTATTTCTCTGCGTATTGCCTCAATGAGCAGGTCGGTCTGAGCATCCCCAAACCCTACGTAGTTGCTGCCACCCTGGTAAGATTCGGTGTGCCAGAGTTGCTTGGGATCATCTTCCGTAGGATCCTGAATCCATGCACCGCAGTACAAATCAAAATTGTGGTTTTTGATTTCATCCAGAAAAACCGTCCATTCCCTTGCAATGACTTCTATATTCACACCTATTTTCCGGCAGTTATCTTTAAAAAACAAGCCGATTTTTTCACGGGTGTCATTGCCGGCATTGTACTTAAAGACCAGCTTGAGCGGATATTTTTTGCCATTAATTACTTTATCTCTGATGCCATCGCCATCCGTATCTTTCCAACCGGCCTCTTCCAGCAGCTGTTGTGCCCGTTGCAGGTCAAATGCATAGCCCTTGAGTTCGGTGTTATAATATTTTTTAGTTGGATGAAAAGGTCCATTGATAGGTATGCCCAGGCCATACACCAACACATCAATAATCTGCTTGCGGTCAACAGCATGGGCAAGTGCTTTTCTGACATTCAGATCAGAGAGAATAGGGTGCTTCATATTTAACCCGATATATGTATATGCTAACTGCATAGGATCAAAGAGGTGATACATGCGCGTAAAATCCACATTCTTTCTCAGGTCAAAAAAATCTTTTTCACGAAGGGCATCCGATATGTCAATGGTTTCATCCTTCATAGCAGCAAGGGCTGTGGTGCGATCGTTGATAATTTCATAAATCAGCTTTTCCGGATAAGCCGCAAAGTTTACGGCCGTTCCGGCCAGTTGATCACCCCACCAGTTTTTCTTCTTTTCCAGGATAATGCGCTGCCCGGTAGTCCAGCTTACAAATGCATAAGGCCCGCACCCCACCACGTAGCCTCTCTCTCGCTGGTATTTTTCGGAATTAAAGTTTCTGGCAAATTCCATCATCTTTGGGTGCTCCCGCAATCTGGCTGCCTGGAGGGGGTCACTCAGTTCTCTGAGCGTAAACGCACGCATGAGCCCATCGGGGTCATAGACGTACTCGGGAATGATAGGTGCCTGATAAGCACTATGGCTTTCAGCGGCAAAAAACACATCCTTCGTGTAGAAAGTAAATTTTTTCGGATTGTCTTTGTCAATTTCTATATGCCAGATAAAGTCTAAATAAGGTCTGAGATGCTCGCAGTCCACATGCGGGTTTTTTACTGCCTTAAATGTAAACGCCACATCATGACCGGTAACAGGCTGCCCGTTATCCCATACAGCTTCGGGACGAATTTCATAACTAATCGCCAAACCACCGGCAAACTCTCCGTCTGTGACCGGAGTAATCACGGGTCGTGCAACAGCTAGGGAAGGATTCAGCTCAAGGGTCTCTTTATTGATGTCCAGCAGATACATAAAAATATTGTATTCCACATAGGTGGAACTCGCATCGGTAGAGGTAAGCGGATTCAGTTTGTCACAGTCACTCAGTTCATGTATAATTACTTCCTTAACGCCTTCGCGCTTACTGTGCCATTCTGCAGAATCACCTTTTTTGGCAGAAGGACATCCGGTAAGTATAAAGCCGGCTGCCATAAACAGAGTAGGCAATGCCACAGATTTCATTTCCATTTATTTTATTATTATGAAGTATGTGCCAGCAACTTTTTACATAAAACGGACTATTCCGCAAGGTTAACACAATTTAACGCCCGATAAACTTTCTTTAAACTTTTGCCGCTTAACTGCATCTTAATTTTACGATAAACAAAATCTGAATTATGAAAAAACTATTGCTTTCCCCCCTCAGCGCCATTGCAGCCGCCTTATACCTGACTATAGCTCTTACACCGATTCCGGTTCATGCTCAGCAGCTAAAACAAAACAATGAAGGAGAAATACGGGTAAAAATAACTCAAAAGTCTAACGGGAAATCCCATACGATTGAAAAGGTATTTTCCGCAGAAGATAAAGAAGCTTTAAATGCATTTCTGAAAGAATACCATATTGACCTGAGTGCAGATGACCTGCGAGACCAGCAGCAATTGGAAATCCACATCCGTAAAGGGACAGGCTCCAAAACTTACGATGATGTGTATTTGCAGGCGTGGGAAGATGAGCCCGAAGCCATCACACAACAAAGCCAAGCCTTTCTGGGAGTGTTAACGATAGCCCTGCACGAGGAGAACTCTGCAATATCCAAAGGAGTGAAAGTAACAGGTGTGATACCCGGATCCGCTGCGGAGGAAGCCGGATTACAGGAAGGTGATATTATAACACGTGTAGGCGACAAGGATATAACCGATCCGGAGCAATTCAGGCAAACCATCCGTTCCTTCAAACCGGGCGAAAAAGTAGAGATCGTGTTCTTCCGCAATGGCAGCAGAAACCAGATCACGGCCACATTGGGTAAAAAAGACGAATTCAGAAACCACAGATTTATGCAACCTTTCGTTCCATGGGGGGAGCATCCTGTTCCGCCTATGTTAAAATCTGACCGGTTGGATGACATACCTTTCCTGGGGGTGGCTCCAGCAGACACCGATGACTCTTTGGAAGGCGTTAGGGTAGGAAAGGTATTTGAGGAATCCACAGCTGAAGAGCTGGGTTTACAGCAGGGTGATGTGATTGTAAAAGTAAATGAACAGCCGGTAAAACACTTTAAAGAGTTGAAAGCCATCATTGCGGCAGCAAAACCAGGAGAAACCATTACGGTGGAATGGATCAGAGATGGCAAAAGCATGGTTGCTTCGGCAGTGTTAAAAAGTAAAGCTGAGAGCGGAGTATTCGGCTTCTGGAGAGATGATCGGTTTCCGTTTGAACCCATGCCCTGGACTCCAAAGATGTGGAGGGAGCCGGATGAAATGACCCCGAATGAAATTCAGCGTGCTATTGAACAGCTTGAAAAAAGGATTGAAGAGCTAAAAAATCAACTCAAAAACCTGAGCGGTGATGACGAAGCAGAGGAAGAAACACATATCGTCATTTCCATGGAAGATACCGAACCTGCCACCCTAAAAATAGAGGATCTGACTTTCTCTCCTAACCCCAGCAAAGGGCAATTTACCTTGCGGTTTACACTACCCGAAAAGGGAAAGACAACCGTAAAAATCTTTGACCTGCAAAACAAGGAAGTCTATTCCGAAACGCTAGGCAGGTTTACAGGTAAGTATGAAAAGCAAATTGACCTGAGCAATCAGGCCAAAGGCATTTACTTACTACATATAACACAAAACGACAAATCACTCCACAAAAAAATCGTCATTCAATAACGTCATTAGCTGTTTTTTCTCAAAAAGCAAGGCTGTTGATGCGATGACCGTTTTTTCTGGCCGCCTGAAAATTCGCCATAGCGAAAGAAACTGTTTAACACTGGCGAAGCTGACAACTGTATCCTTGCATGCCGTGACCCTGGCATAAGCAAGAATATCTATTTTTACATTTCAATTCATTCATGTCACTCGCTACAGCTTATACCTCCCCGTTTGAAGACACAGCAACCGCTTTTGCCAGCAAAAGCAACGAAGAACTTCGCAGGATTTACTTCATATTCCGATCATTCAACCAGCCCCTGCTTTTACATACTGGCACTGCTCTGGCCAATGCTGCCCTCTGGCTGCGTCTTCCGGTTAATGCCCTCATAAAAAAGACCGTCTATCGCCAGTTTTGCGGAGGAGAAACGCTTGCTGAATGTGAAGCCGTGATAACTACCTTAGCCCGATCAGGCATAAAAACCGTTTTACAGTATTGTGTGGAAACCCAGTCATCCGAAAAAGATTTTGACCGTATTACTGCCGAACTGGTACACGCAGCAGAATTTGCGGCAAGCCATAAAGCTGTACAAGCAATCTCCTGTAAATTCACCGGCATAGCCAGCTTTCGTCTGCTGGAGAAGATACAATCAGGCGGGGTTTTGTCGGAATCCGAAAAAACTGCGCTCCAGCGTGTACGCCATCGTATGCATCAGATGTGCCACGCAGCAGAACAGGCCGGAATACAAATCTTTTTTGATGCAGAGGAAAGCTGGATTCAGCAGCCGATGGACGAGCTGGTTAGTGAGATGATGGCTCTCTACAACACGGGCCGGGCAGTGGTCTTCAACACTTTTCAGCTTTACCGGACAGATCGCCTCAATTACCTGATGGTTTCGCATCAAAAAGCAATAAAAGGAAAATACATACTCGGAGCCAAACTGGTGCGCGGAGCATATCTGGAGAAAGAGCGCATCCGCGCAAAACGGATGGGCTACCCGTCACCTCTGCATCCCACCAAACAAGAAACCGACAAAGCATATAATGCAGCCCTACACTACTGTCTTAGTCATATACATGAAATATCCTTTTATGCGGCTACACACAATGAGCAAAGCTGTTTGCTCGTGATGAATTACCTGACTGAAAATGGCCTCCCTCCCGCACATCCCCATATCTATTTTTCACAGCTCTACGGTATGGGAGAACACATTACTTATAATCTGGCCCGCCTGGGCTTCCATGCCACTAAGCTTGTACCCTACGGACCTGTGAGAGAGGCTATCCCCTACCTGATTCGCAGAGCCTATGAAAACAGTTCGGTGAAAGGGCAGGTCAGCCGTGAACTCCAGCAAATAGAGCGTGAAATGAAGCGCAGAAAAATGAAACTGGTATTATAAAACTCTCAAAGGCTTTCCACATCTGTTGAAACTATTTTTGCTATCTGAAAAATTACGCCTGCTATCTTTATTATAAAAACTTGCCTGTTCTATCATTTCACATGCATCTTTAGCCGAACAGGAAGAAAGGGTAAATTAGTTTGCACGAAACTTCAGCTACCATGCAGCAATACCTGAATCTTTTACAAGACATTCTGGACAAAGGAGTAAAAAAAGAAGATCGCACCGGAACCGGCACCTACAGTCTTTTCGGTTACCAGATGCGTTTTGACCTGCAGCAGGGCTTCCCGCTACTGACCACCAAGAAACTGCACGTCAAATCTATCATCTATGAACTGCTTTGGTTTCTTCGGGGCGATACGAATATAAAATACCTGAAAGAAAACGGAGTATCTATCTGGGATGAATGGGCTGATGAAAAAGGCGATCTGGGGCCAATTTATGGCTATCAGTGGCGATCCTGGCCTACACCCGATGGGCGGCACATAGACCAAATCAGCAACGTGATAAAGGAAATAAAAACCAATCCGGATTCACGCAGACTCCTTGTTTCAGCTTGGAATGTAGCAGATATTGAAAAAATGGCTCTCCCACCCTGCCATTGCCTGTTCCAGTTTTATGTGGCCAACGGCAAACTTTCCTGCCAGCTTTATCAGCGCAGTGCAGACGTATTTCTAGGCGTGCCGTTCAACATTGCTTCTTACTCACTACTAACGCTAATGATTGCACATGTCACCCATCTTGAACCCGGAGAATTTATCCACACCTTTGGAGACGTACATCTGTATCTGAATCATATTGAGCAGGCACAAGAGCAGCTTACCCGCAAACCCAAACCACTGCCCAAAATGTTGTTAAATGAAAAGGTAAAATCCATTTTTGACTTTACGTATGCGGATTTTCACCTGACCAACTATGACCCGCATCCGCACATTCCGGCAAAAGTGGCCGTATAGGGCAGAAGCCACTGAACCATGATTGCCCTCATTCTTGCTGTCAGCGAAAACCAGGTTATTGGTAAGGATAATAAGCTGCCCTGGCATCTGCCGGCTGATATGAAGCACTTTGTGCAGTTAACCAAAGGACATGTTGTAATCATGGGCAGAAAAACCTTTGAATCTCTGCAAAAGCCTTTGCCCGATCGCATCAACCTGGTGGTTACACGGCAGCATGATTTTCATGCACCCGGAACCATTATTTGCCATTCCCTTGAAGAAGCCCTTCAAAAAGCTGCGCATTATGAATCCAAAGATATTTTTATTATTGGCGGCAGTGAAATTTATCGGCAAAGCCTCCCCCTCGCTGACCGCATTTACCTTACCCGCATACATCACCAGTTCGAAGGAGATACTTTTTTTCCTGACCCTGACCCGCAGCAATGGCAAATTGTCTCCCGTGCCTTCCATCTCCCGGATGAAAAAAATCCATATCCTTATACTTTTATTACCTACGCAAAAATTAAATGATAACGAGCCGGCTTATCTTTATTTAAAAATAAATAGATGAACCCAGATAGATACATTGTCGTCCTCGTGTGTATTCTCGCTGCCTTTTGCAATTCCTGTGAAAAGTATTTTGACAACCGTGAAGTGCTTACGTCTCAGAATCATGCGCTGGCAGAATGCACTTTTCTGTTTGCTGCCCATAGTGCATTGACTGCGGTGAGCCCGGAAGGTGCATTACTGCACAACAACTGCTTTATGCCGGTGAGCAATGGAAACATGGTGAGCATTGATTTTGGCTACCCGGGTTGCGAGGGGCTAATGCAGATGCCGGCCAGTGGCAAAATAGATGTAGAGTTGCGAGCCGACACCATGATTCTCACGTTCAAGAATTTTCTTCTCAAAGGATATGCCCCGGACGGTACGGTATGGCTGATTAATGAAGGCTTGAACAATCAGGGCAATCCGGTTTACCATATGTTGGTCAAAGACGGCACCCTGACAGCTACACGCGAACAATCCGGTGAGGAATATCAGCTAAAGTGGAGTTGCGACTATTATCTGGAGCGTGTGGATACCGGGGCATCGTCCCTTTCAACCGATGACATGTATAAGATCACAGGGCACGCATCAGGCGTCAATCAGGAAGGGAGAAGCTTTGAAGCTACAATTGAACAGGCACTTCAGAAATTTGTAAACTGTCGCTGGGTTGGCAGCGGAATCAGCCGCATCCGGCCAGAAGGATTAAGAACGCGCCAGCTCAATTACGGCTCAGCATGCAGTACCACCGCTAACTGCTGTGATAATTATGCAAGGGAAGAAGACATGCCCTGGGCTGATCCTACCGTGTTAATGAAATAAAAACCGCTTAGGCCCCTCTCTAACCCGGTCCTTATCCAAATACCTATGCCGGCCGCCACTAAGCCTGAGCCGTTGGGCCGCCAAAATTCATAGGAATACCTACTGAACCGGTGTCTCTGATTTCGCCATGTACCTGCTCATACTTCTTTATATTATCCGCTAAAGCGCCAAGCAACCTTTTGGCGTGCTGAGGCGTGAGCAATATTCTGGATTTCACTTTTGCCTTCGGTACACCCGGCATCACCCGGACAAAATCAATCACAAACTCTGCATTGGAATGGGTAATTATTGCGAGATTAGAATACACCCCTTCTGCTACTTCTTCCGGCAGCTCAATATTGATTTGATTAGGCCTGTTCTTCTGATCATCCATGTATTTTAAATTTTTGATGAAAAAATAAATTCACACACCCGAAATAACGGAAAGTATGCATTACCTGTTAAAGTGATATGAAACGAACACCTCATGGGATCCGCCCAGATACGAGGCAATATCTGAAAAGGAAAGGTCATAAGCATACCCTATCTTAAATTGCCTTTTTATCATTACGCCTGCGTCAACCACAATGTTAGTCATGGAGCGGTAGCCAGCACCTATCCATAGCGTATTCTTATAGCGGAAACGGGTGTACACGTCAAACTGATAAGGTGCACCGGGCACCTGCCTGAACCAAGCCATCGGCTCAATATAAAAACGGTGTACAAATTGTCTCGCACGTAGCCCGCTACGGGGCTTTTCCAGCTCTTTCTTACCAAATGGTATCTTGCCGCCAACAACCAGAAATAAATGATTCACCTTATGAATCCCTGATGTAGCCGTACCATAAGTATATTCCAGTTTCCAGGGAATCACCTGAGGTGCTGAAAATCCAATGTAAAACTTGTCATAGTAATAATAAAATCCAAGTCCGGCATTACCCAGAATCCTGGACCGGTCACCAGCAATTACATTGGGGTCGTTGGCACTTTCAGGAATAAATTCAGAAGCATTCAAGCCATATTGTGTCACGGAAGCAGTCAGCCCGAGTGAGATATGGCTTTTTCTCAGAAAAGCAGCCCAGTGAAACGGATTTATCTTGGCAAAAGAAATATGGTATGCACAGGTCAGGCTGCCATGAAACTGAAACGTGGGACCTGTTTTATCATGCATTACATAAGCTCCTACGCCAATAAAATTTCCTGCCCGCTGAAACTGATCGCCTTTGCTGTAAATAGGCATTCTTCCTCCACCGGTGATAGTACGGGGGGCGCCTTCCACATTCGTCCACTGCTGACGATAGGAGGCATTGATAATAGCATGCCCCTCTGATCCGGTAATTGCAGGATTCAATACATATCCGTTTTCATGATACAAGCTGAAAATAGGAACCTGCTGACCCATAGCCGTCACCATGAAACACAGCAGGAGTATGACCGTTTTAATCGCTTTCATAATTAATTGGATAATATGGTAACATGGCCTGTTACAGCCTTACCTATGTTATGCAGTTTAATGACATAATAATAGGTTCCATCCGGAAGTTTTTTGTTTCGGTAAGTTCCGTCCCAGTCATTCTGGTAGCCTTTCTTTCGGAAAACCTCATCGCCCCATCGGTTCACGATGATTACTTCATTATCCGGGAAAACCTCCTGCAGCTCCGTAATCCGCCACACATCATTGATACCATCCCCGTTGGGCGTAATGACATTCGGGATAAAGATGTTGGTCTCATCTTTTACAATGATCGTCATGAAAACCGTATCAGCACATTGCGTGGTTGTGTCTGTAACTATAAGCTGATAAGAAATAGTTTTCACCGGACTTGCTGACGGGGCATTGCAATCAGCGCAACTTAGATAATCCGGGGGAGCCCATGTGTATCTTACAGTAGCAATATCTGAGGAGGCCTGCAGATCAATAACCTGACCTTCATAGATTGTTTGGGGCGATTGCGGCAAAATAACTGCGTTCGGAGAAGCAACATTGATGATGGAGAAATTTATTTGCGTATCGCAGGCATTTGCGTCTCTTACTATCAGGCTGTAGAGATCGGGTACCAGGCCTGTAATCACAGAATCTGTGGCAAATGATACACCGTTGCCGTTGATCCATTCAAAAGAATAAGCAGGGGTGCCACCCGTAATAATGGCCGTGGCTCTTCCGTCATTGTCATCACAATACGAATCCTTAATCTTCACAAAATCCACCGCAGGCCCAGCAATATCGGTAAGCTGTATTGTCAGAACCGTATCACAGGTGCTTGCATCAGTAATCGTAGCAGTATATAATCCTTCCAGCAGATTAGTGGGATTAAAACCGCTGGCAGGCGAAGGAGAGGATGGGCTCCACTGAATCTGATTGGGTGGATCTGCTGTGGTATGAAGAATAAGAATTGCCCCGTCCGCACGGTTACAGGTCGGTCGCGTGATTACAATATCGTTTGGTCCTATCTGTGGACCCGGGCGCTCCCCAATGCTGGTAGTAGCCTGGCTACTACATCCTTTGCTATCGGTGACTACAGCCGTATAGGAGCCCACGCCCAACCCCGATACGCTGTAGCTGGTATCAGGAGTATTGGTTAACGGAGGTGCTGCAGTAATTGTGTAGCTATAGTTGGGGGTACCTCCCTGCACATGCACCGTCAGACCACCATTGGTGCCCCCGTTGCAGTTAGCATTACTGTCTACCCTCACGGTAACTGTTAATAGAGCAGGTTGAAGAATTTCAATACTATCGGCATGCACACAGCCATTGGAATCGGTTACCAGCACCGAAACCACTCCTGCCGGCAGGCTGTGCACCGAATCACCGGGTGCTACGGCTGTCCCCGCTGACCAGGAATACGTATATCCGGCAGGACCTCCGGCAGCCGGTACCCCGCCTGAAGCAACTACTTTTGCCGTTCCGTCACTACCGCCAAAGCAGGATACATCTGTTTTCGTAAGCACAGTGCTGATGGCAGTGGCAGGCTGCCGGATAGTATCGCTGATGCTGGCAATACAGCCATTGGCGTCTGTAACAGTTGCGCTCACTGCTCCTGCCGGAAGTTTAGTAACCGTGGGTGAACCACTCAGAGGCGTACCCGCGCTCCAGGAGTAGCTGTATAGGGGAGTACCTCCTGACGGACTCACCGTAGCCGTACCGGTAGAGTCTCCGAAACAGGCTACATCCGTATGAGAAATGCTAAGAGTTAATACAGGGGGCTCATAAATGTTTACGCTGTCCTGAAAGGTACATCCGTTGGAGTCTCTGACTGTAACTATAATTATTCCGGGTGCAAGATCAATGACCGAGCTGCTGTCAGGCAGCTGCGGAGTGCCGCTACTCCAGGTATATGTAAACGGAGGTGTGCCTCCGCTTACGGTTACCTGTGCCGTACCATTGGAGTCGCCAAAGCAAGTAATATTCGTACTATCCATAGTAAGTGTGATCACCGCGGGCTCATTGATTACCACCGTATCCGAAGCCGAACAGTTGAGCGAGTCGGTTACTACAACCCAAACCAGTCCGGGGCCCAGTCCCGTTGTGGAATCCCGATCAAGAGGAGGAGTGCCCTCACTCCACAAATAAGTATAAGGCACGGCCGTGCCGGGTGTACCTCCGGTAACAACAACGGATGCTTTCCCGTCATGGGCTCCATAGCAGGAGATATCTGTTTTGGATAGAGTCAGAGCAATAGGCCCGGGGGAATTAATCTCCGCAGAATCTACTGCCATACACTGATGCCAGTCAGTAACTGTAACCCTTACAAATCCATTTTGCAGATTGGTAACGGTATCGCCATTTCCTGCCGGAGTGCCGCTGCTCCAGGTGTATGTAAAGGGAGGTGTGCCTCCCACAGCCGTTACGCGCGCTGTTCCGTTGGAATCTCCAAAGCAGAGGTTATCTGTGGTATTGAGCACAAGACTCAAAGCCGTGGGCTCATAAACAAGGGCAGAATCCACAGCCACACAACCTCTTGAATCAGTAACCGTGACATGTACCACTCCGGCAAATAAACCCGTATTCAAACTATCTGTAGAGCTGCTTCCTGCATCCCATGTATAGGTATATCCGGGTGTACCACCGGAAGGAGTTACGACAGCTATGCCGCTGCTATCCCCATGACAATCTACCGAATCTGCAATGACAGAGGTCGTCAGTTGCGAAGGTTCAACTATTTCTACACTGTCTATTACCGAACAGGATTTGGCATCGGTAACCGTCACTATTACGTAACCAGCAGCAAGACTATCCGGTGTAGGTGTATTGTCTCCATTGCTCCACTGATATGTATAAGGGGGATTTCCTCCGGATGCTGTTGCAGTAGCCTGCCCGTCTGTTTCTCCAAAACAGCTGATGTTTACTCTGGATAGTGCAACACTTAACACAGGCGGCTCAAGCACTTCAATGCTGTCAGTTACCTGACAGTTGTTTTGATCCGTAACGGTTATGGTTACATATCCGGCTGCAAGGCTATCCGCTGTAGGAGTGTCGTCTCCATTGCTCCACTGATAGCTATAAGATGGAACGCCACCGGTTACACTTACCTGAGCGCGTCCATCTGCCAATCCACCACAGCTTACACTGTCAAAAACGAGCGTAGTCTGCAGTGATTCCGGTTCGGACAGGCTAACGGTCAAAGAGGAATTGCATCCCTTAGCATCCGTTGTGACAACCGTGTAATCACCTGCAAACAAATTGTCAATATGTTGTGATGCAGAGCTAAAAGAGGGGCCTGTCCACGAGAAGGTGAATGCTCCGGATCCTCCCGACACCGTCAGGTTAATGGAGCCGTCATTGAAACCCTTGCAGGAAATATCATTTTTATCCGCTATCAGACGGACAGGCATCGGTTCGCTTACAGCAAACACCTGAACCGATGTGCATTGTGCGCTATCGGCAACCGTTACTGCATATGTCCCTGCATACAGATTGCTGACGTTCTGCGTGGCAGCTCCGTTTGACCACAAGAAGGTATGGGCGCCATGCACATTCAGGGTGATGGAGCCGTCATTCCTACCATAACAACTAACAGGAGTTACAGATGCAGTTACTGACGGTCCATTTTCATTTACTGCAAAAGTGGACTCAGCAGTACATCCGCTGGCATCCGAAACACTGAGTGTGTAGACGCCTGCCGTCAGAGAAGTTATATCTTCGGTGACAGCACCGTTTGACCATGCAAAAGTGAAAGGCGCTACGCCCTGACTTAAGGTAACATTTATAGTTCCATTAGTTGAGCCGCAAGAGGCATCGCTGACGACACCATTTATCACAATCCCCTGACTAACCCCCACCGAGTAACAGGCCACGGAGATACATCCGGTGGTATCATCGGATACCGTAACGCAATATGTTCCCTGACTGAGGCCGGTAATGCCGGGGGTGTTGAATCCGTTTGACCATTGAACGGTATAGCCGCCTGAGCCATTGGTGATATTCAGTGTTATGCTTCCACGGTTAGAAGAGCAGGTGGAGTCATCTTCAATGATGGCATTCATCTCCGGTCCTGCGGTATTTTCCACGATGATGCTGTCCAGCGATTGTGAGCATGCCCCATCGGTGACTGTTACCGAATAGAGACCAGGCGACAAACTGTCAATGTCTTCAGTGTTCTTGCCTCCTGTCCATTGAAAGAGGTAGCCGCTGCCTGAGCCCTGAAGGACAGTCAAGTCAATCTTGCCATTGGATATGCCGCATGTGGCGTTGATTACATTAGCCGAAAGCTCAATTCGTGTAGCCGTTTCCACATTAAAGCTTCCGATTTCCCTGCAGCCGGCCTGGTCGGTAACAATCAATGTGTAGAGGCCCTCCTTCAGTGCACTCAGATCTTCCAGATTACTGCCATTAGACCACTGGTAAGTATAAGGAGCCGTTCCTCCGACTACTGTTACATCCAGTGAACCGTCATTGCCTCCCGGACAGGAAACATGCCCCACCGAAGCCGAGATTGCAATAACCGGAGGAGCCGATATAGTAATGGTATCAGAGGCCTGGCAACCCAGGTTATCAGTGACAGTAACCGATACAAGCCCGGGCGACAATCCGGAAATGGAATCGGTATTTTGGGGGCTTACGTTCCATGTATAGGAGTAGGGCGGATTGCCTCCGCTGACAGCTACCCATGCTGAGCCATCCCTGGCATCAGAACAGGATAAATCACTTTTACTCAAGGTGAGCACCATGCCGGCCGGCTCGCCTATAGTCACGAAAGCTGTATCAGCACATTGATTGTCATCCCTCACAATCACAGTGACTGGGCCGGGTGCAAGATTTCTTACCGTATCTTCATTCAGTGGTGTTCCCCGGTTCCATTGGTACGTGTAATCGCCTCCGGCAGCTACCGTTCCTCCGGAAGCGATCACCCATGCTACCCCATCTGTATCGCCATAACAGGTAACATCTATCTTATCCATAACGAGGGCTATGGCATTCGGTTCATTGATGTTCACACAGGCTGTATCCGCACAGCCGTTATTATCTCTTATAGCCACGCATATTTGTCCGGGAGGAAGATTGGTCAAGCTGTCGCCTCCTACCGGCGTGCCTACACCTGCAGGATTCCAGAAATGGATATAGGGAGGTGTGCCACCCGAGGCACTGGCCGCAACAGCACCGTTGTTTTCTCCAAAACAGGTAATGTCATATCCTCTCAGGGAAGCCTGCAACTGCGGGGGCTCAACGATGTTTACGGAGCCGTTTACCGTGCAGCCATTCCCATCCGTAACCGTTATGGAGGCAGTGCCCGCACAAAGCTGAATAATGCTGTCCCCACCGGCAAGAGTTATTCCCCCGTTAGCCGACCATGTGCCAAAACTAAAGGAACCTGAACCTCCGGCAGCATGCACTCCTGCTTTTCCATCACATACACCAAAACAACTAATATCTTCTTTATACAAGGTAACCGTAAGAGGGCCAGGCTGGGTAACAGTAGTATTTGCCGAAATGGTGCAGTTGTTGGCATCTGTAACGGTTACCGAAACCGTTCCCGCGCACAGGTTGAACGTAGAATCTCCCAATGCACTCGGATTACCGGCACTCCATGAATAGGTAAAACCGGGTGTTCCTCCGGAAACACTTGCCCACGCTTTCGCATCACATAAACTGTTGCAAGACACATCCTGACGATCTACGGTAACGCTGAGTGCTGACGGTTGATTAATAGTAGTAGAACCCGCTACCGTGCAGTTGTTGGCATCCGTAACGGTTACCGAAACTGTTCCGGCTGCTAATCCACACAAGGAATCAAGCGTACTGCCCGTACTCCAGTTAATAGCGTAAGAGGGTGTTCCTCCGGAAATGTCAATCCATGCACAAGCATCCGAGCCGCCATTACAGCTTACATCTTTTTGATTGATGAGAACTGAAAGCTGATCAGGCTCAATAATCAGCAAAGTGTCGTAAACAGTGCAATTATTTGCATCTGTTACACTAAATATCACCTGACCGGGTCCTAATCCCGTTGCACTATCGGTAGTACTTACCACTACACCACCTATCGTCCATACTTTACTATATGGCGGAGTACCTCCATTCAATCCGTTGACAAATGTTTTTCCGTCATTGGCTCCGAAACAGCTGATGTCGGTTTTTGAGGTGGTAAATACCATGCCGGGAATTTCGGTAATGGTGATGCAAGCGGTATCCTGACAACCGTTTGCATCGGTAACTGTTACACATGCTGAACCGGGGCTGAGGTTAAAAGCAGTATCATTTGCAGAGGCGTTGCTCCATAGGTAATTATAATTTGGGGTTCCCCCGCTTACGGCTACCCATGCCTTGCCGTCAGCAGCTCCTCCGCAGCTTACGTTTTGACTGCCAAGGGTAAGCACCAGTGCCGAAGGTTGATTAATGGTAATATTGGCAGAGGCCGTGCAGCTAAATGAATCTCTTACCGTAAGGGTGACAACACCAGCATTGAGATTACTCACTTTGGAGCTATCCAACGGATCGGGGTTACCTTTTGACCAGCTATAGCTGTAGCCGTTTGCTTTAGGAGTTCCCCCGGTAACGCTTACAGAGGCCGTGCCACTGCTGTCTCCAAAACAAAGGACATCCGTTTTTGAAAGTATCAGGTTTAGAGGAGGAGGTTCTGAAATGGTAACAGATGCAGTTTTAAAACAGGTGGAGTCGGCAACGTCTTTAATTGTCACGTTCACCGGGCCAGGGCCTAATCCGCTTACCATACTGGAACCGTAAGACGGGATACCTGCACTCCACACATAAATATAGCCGGACCCGCTGCCTCCGCTTGCCATCACCTCAGCAGTTCCGTCTGTGAGCCCGTTACAGGTTATATCTTTTTTTGTTATGATGAGGGCTAGGGAGTCGGGCTGGTTAACGGCAATGGTGGCCGTGGCTGTGCACGTATTCTGATCTGTGACTGTGACAGCCGTAAATCCCACCTGAAGATTTGTGGCAAAAGAATCCGTGGAGCTGTTTGTCCACTGATAACCATAAGGAGGCGTTCCACCGGTAACACTTACCCAGGCTGCTCCGTTGCTGCCGCCATAGCAGGTGACATCTGTTTTGTTCAGGTTAAGCACTAAAGGGGTGGGCTGTGTAATGGATACGTTGGCGGTTACCGTACATCCGGCTGCATCCGTAACTGTTACCGAACATACCCCTGCACAGAGGCCTGTTGCCGTAGCAGAAGTTTGCCCATTGCACCACTGGTAGGTGTAGGGCGAAGTGCCTCCCGATGGGATAGCGGTGGCAATTCCTGTACACTGTCCATTACAGCTTACGTGTACCACACCGGTAAAAGAAACCGTAAGAGGAGCGGAGCCTGCAATGTTCACATTGGCAGAAGCTGTGCAGCCGTTGGCATCAGTTACAACAACGGTGGCCGTTCCGGGGCACAAGCTGTCAGCATCAGGAGTGGTTTCTCCATTATTCCACAAGTATGTGTAAGGTCCTACACCGCCAGAAGGATTTGCCCGGGCTCTTCCATCACAGGAGCCGCTGCAAAGCGGGTCTACCACGTTTGAGATGGAAACCGTCAACTGCGCGGGCTGGGTAATATTAATGGTAAGCGTATCTGCACATCCACCCTGGAGCGTATCTGATACGGTTACAGTATATGTGCCGGCTGCCAGTGCCGTGCGGTTCTTGGTCATAGGCCCGTCACTCCAATGGTATGCGTACACTCCGGTACCCCCGCTTACATTAAGATGGATGGAGCCGGTGTTTTGTCCAAAACATAGTACATCCGTATCGTTGACCGAAACGATGAACTCGGGATTGACTGTTATATAATTTTCCAGCGTATCTGTCAAAGAGCCCCCCGGATAAACGGATGTAAGAATGACATCATAGATGCCGGGAGTATTGTAGCAGATATGTGGAGCGGAGTCATTGGATGTAGCAGGAGTTCCCCCCGGAAAAACCCAACTATGTGAGCTCGGTTTTACGGTATTGTAATCACGAAATTTTACGCAATTGGTAGCGCATATCAGGGTATCCTCTCCACCAAAAATCAGGTCAGGCAGAGTAGGATCTACAAAGCTGAATGCACTGCAAAGAGTTACATTGGATATTGTGCCAACGTTATTGGTAACGTCAATAGCTGCTGACGGTGGGGGTTGTAGCCAAATCTGACTGCCCGGATCCCATTGATGTGGTCGCATGAGGTTTTCGGTAATGGCATTACTACCGCTGCCCCACTCAGCATCCAGATAGGTGAACGACAGGCTAACCCGCGGAGAAGTGGAATACCCCCCGCAATCATATACCCAGAAGCGGTCCAGTTCTCTGGGTGCATTTTCACTGCCTACAAAATTATTGAGGTTAGTAACCCCCGGAGGGAGAGGACGGTTGTTTACGGGTGGATAAGGATCGGTAGGATAGGTGGCACAGGAAACCCATCCGTTACCTGAGGGCACCCCGGCTGTCTGTACGGTAAGAGTAAAAGGAATATAGGTATACGTTGTGGGGAACCATTGTACATGCTTGGCGAATGGAAATGTATATACCGTCCCCGGGGATGCATTATGGATATACCAGCGCAGGCTGCCGGGCGGAGTGGGAGTTTCGCTGATCAGATAGCCTGTTGGTTGACGCTGAATGGCAGCGGGTGAAGCATTTTCTATCCAGATATCATTTCCATTCATGAACAGGACATTATTACCAAGAATAAGGTTGTTTTTTACCCTTATATCACCGGTAAGCTTGCGGGTTTGTTCCAGCGCGATGGTGTTGAATAACATGGTGGAAGAGGGACCTTCGCCATCAATGTAATACTCTGCGGTTACAGGTGTGTATGGCCAGTAGGTAAAATTCACGTATGAGTTGAAGGTAAGCGCATCAACATTGCCCTGTATATAGGTCCAGTTTCGCTCTACCACAATGGTATCGCGCAGAGTCAAGGTGCCGGAGGGCTTATTTATCACTATATTGGGAAGGAAGCCACGGGTTTTCCAGGTTTGGCCCCAGAGTAGCTGGTTGCCGGTGCCATCAATGCTGATGATAGCATTGCCCCCGCAGTAATTGGTAGTGCCATTAGGTGTGGTTACTCTGATATCTCCTTTTGCCGAAATCGTTCCCTGGTACAGATCGGCCAGGTTGTTCCCCACTATTTCAAGAGTATTCATTACCGTAAGGGTATCTCCCGGGGCGATAGTTCTGGAGTGAAAGGGCACCTCACCCTGAAATTTGACATTGTACAGGGAAAACGTGCCGCTGATGGAATCCATCGTCAGGCTCCAGAACCATACTGTGGAAGTGCCATAGTTGATTATTCCCTTACGATAATGCAGGTCAGGTCCAATACGAATGTTCCCGATCAAATTCAGGGTGCCGGAAGGTTTATCAATAATGATATTTTCATACCAGGCGTCCTGAGCAGGGTTGGGATGCCCGACAAGCCGTTGATTGCCGGTGCCGTTTATAATAATATTTACCGTACCATACCAGGGTTGCTGAGGAGCACTTACATAAGTCATGGTAATATCTCCTTGGGCATATATCGTACCGGGACCGTAAATGCGGTTGTGCAGACCCACGCCTGTTTTAGTTAAGGTGTCCAGCACCGTCAGGATGGTAGAACTGCCGTTAATGTAAAAATCACGAGTTTGATCAAAGCACCGGAAATCCAACTTGTAAAAGGTAGCTGATCCTGTAATGTTTTTAAAGGTGCGCGGGTCACCTTTAAAGATGACCTTTCCGTTGTTATGGGCAAAATTTGCAGGGTTGGCCACGCTGAAATCACCGGCTACTATAAGTGCTTTAGCAGTACTGTTAAACAGGCTGGCGCCACTGAGACTAAAAAGAGTGGTTAACCCGGGAGGAGATTCTATCACAATGTCGGCCGTTGAACTGCCGTTAAAGGTGCCTCCCGTCATTTTAAAACCCTCGCTACCGGCAACGAAAGCAGGGCTGGTGGAGCCACTTGGGAAAACAGTCAGGGTGAAACTATTTTGATTGAATACGCCTCCTGACATTTCAAAATGCGATACAGTGACGTTGGCATCCAGATTACAGGTGCCGGATGTTATCAATACCTTGTCATTGGCTCCGGGTACTCCGTTGGGAGTCCAGTTGGCGGCTGTACCCCAATTACCTACGCCCCCATTCCAGGTGTATGCTACCGCACCGGCTTTTAAAAAGCCCAGCAAAAGAAATATGCCAACACATATTGCTTTTGGGGGAAAACTTAATCTTTGATGCATGCCAACAGTTTTAGAAACGCGTGTAAAACTCTAAGCAATATAGCGGAGATTGATTTATTAAATTGTTGCGTTCTTCGTGACCGCGCTGATTTTCCCGAAGATAGGCAAAAATTACTTTTTACTGACTGCAATAATACAATTTCCCTTATCAGATTTATATCCTGATTTTTAAAGGCAGTTAGAGCGCAAACCGCAGGTAGCGTATGGTTCGTCCCTGTTGAAGGTGCATCCTCTCATAATATGTTTGAATGCGCAAAACTTCGGGCACCTGTTCTGTTGCATACACATTTTCCATAACCTGTTCAACGGTGCCCAACCGGCTTGCTACCCGCACCGAAAATTCAAACAAATCCGGATCATCTGTTTTCAGGTGGACTAGAGCGCCTTTCTTGCAAAAAGCCCGATATTTCTCAATAAAAAACTCGGAGGTAAGGCGCTTATTTGCCTTTGATGCTTTTGGATACGGGTCAGGAAAGGTGATCCATATTTCAGATACTTCATTTTCCCCGAAGAAATGCGGAAGCAGCTCAATTCTGGAACGGATGAAGGCAGCATTATGAAGCTGCAATTGCAGAGCTTTTTTAGCACCGCTCCACAGGCGATTACCTTTAAGGTCAATGCCGATTATATTTTTATTCGGGTAAAGGCGGGCCAGAGCAAGCGTATAATCTCCTTTGCCGCAGGCAAGCTCAAGAACTATGGGGTGCGGGTTTTGGAAAAACTCTCTGCTCCAGACACCACGGAGGTTACGGGGCTGTTGCCGGTAATCCACAAGGATCGGATTTTTGAAATCCGTATTCCGCAGCACATTAGGAAAAGTTTTCAGTTCGGCAAACTTCACCATTTTGGATTTTGACATAGCGCTAACAGGATTGATGAAGGCACAAGGAATCTGTTGCGGCATCAGGAAAGTTCATCTGCCTTTTCCAACAGCCACTGGCGATAAGCTACCTGCCGGGTGTTTTCAATTTTATCTTTGAACTTTCGGACAGCTTCTTTATCACCCTTTGGGATACGTATGGCTTCACGGGTTAAGGAAATAAGGTTGCTGTACATGGTTTTTTGACTATCGGAGATGAGCTTATTACGCCTCAGATACACCTGAAAAGCTTCCAGCAATGACCATAGAGGCTCAAATTCCTTCAGCTCGTAATAAATTCTCAGCAGCATGGCTTTCGTATCCAAGCTATACACCACATCGGTAAACTCCACATTTCTGAGCAGCTCCAGCGTTCGGTCATACTTGCCAATATTGAAGTAAAAGTTGGCCAGATTAAAGGCGAATGCATTCTCCCTCAGATTGGGCTCAAGAAACTGTTTATATTCATGAATAAATTTCTCTACCCAGTCATACTGCCCTATCCGCAAAGCTACACCTACTATGTTTTTGTAAGTCCACGGAGAGATGTACTTGCCGTCAAAAATAATCTTCCTGTCCAGAGCGGTTTTATAAAGCTGGAACAATTCATCCAGATATTCCTGCTGACCACTGTTAATACGCCTGATACAATAATTCTGGGCATAGGCATACATATCACGCGCTTCAGTAAGCGAAAAGTGGCTACCGTGTTTTTTAAGCAGTTCTTTGAGTTTTTTAAAATGGTCTTCATTTTCGCTGTCCGTAAGCGTCATCAGAATTTGGTAATAAATGGCAACAGCAGGAGCATTTTCAAAGTCCTGTTCTTTCACGTAAAGAAGAATTTCATCCAGGAGACGCAGTTTATAGTCCGCTGCAACAATTTTTTTCCGGTTAAACAGCTCGCAACTGAATTTGAGTTTTTGAGCCAGGTAGTAAAGGTCCAGATTATCAATGGCATTTTGCAGGCTTTCATCAAAGGCATGTCTGCGCTGCTTGTCAAAGTAGGTATTACTGAGTTCCTCCAGTAAAAAGGCATTATAGAAAAATGCAGCATCCCGGTATGGAAACTCACGCTGAAATTTCCGGGCATCCCGCATTTTCTTTTTATAGTGCTTGTCCAGCCCCAGGTCAATATAAGTTTGCATAACATAGTAATCCTCCAGAAGCGGCTGATTGCTGAATCTGCAGTATGCAAGATATTTATCCGTAAGCCGCTGTATGTCGCTGATGAGGTAACTGAATTTTTTCTCATCATAAGTTTGGCGGGGAAAGGCTTTTTTAAACAGTACTCTCCGTTCCAGGTCAGGATGAGAAAACCCCGGAGCATAGCGCTTGAGCGTACGGAAAAGCTGCAGAACTTCCTGATTGGTGTTGAAAAAAGGTGAAGCAATCAAATCTTCCAGTTTGCGCAGTTGCTTGGGCAACAACGTCCTCAACACTTCTACTAGCTTACTGTTTTGCATAGTATAAGTTGGGGGATGCGGTTTGCGGGTGAATTTACCACGAATGATTTTTTCGGAAAATTATCATTTTCCTCTTTTCATTCTCAGGAGTAAAAATCATCATAAATGATTGATTATTAAAAGTAAAAAAAGAAATGCGGCTTGATATACACAGGAAAATATCGGATAATTTTTCCGGGAAACTGGCTAAATTGTTATTGGCTTACGTCTGCTGTGGAGATAAATTTACTTACCCATACCAAAGTCAATGAAAGGTGTGAAAAAAAGTTTTCTTGCTTGTCTGTTCCTGCTGAGTCTGCAGGTGCACGGGCAGCCGTGTATTGCAGACTTCAGCTACACTCTAAACGGGATGAGTGTAACTTTTCAAGACCGGTCAACAGGCAATGCTGTAATCTTCCAGTGGAATTTCGGTGATGGCACCACGGGCAGTGGAAGAAACGTTACACACACTTATACAGTCCGGAGAAAATACACCGTAAGGCTTTCCATCAGTAATCCTAACAATCCGCAATGTTCCGACTTCCGGGATACTACTATCTGCGTAGGATGTGTTTTCCCCGGTGACGCCAATAACGATGGGATTGTAAATAACAAAGACGTGCTGTACGTGGGGCTTGCCTTCGGGGCTATCGGCCCTGTACGTGCAGACACCTCCGGAACCCCAGATTTTACGCCATCGCCACCATGGGTTTCGGTGCTGGGTCTTGCAAATCATCCGGGAGGAATTAATTACAACCATTCTGACTGTGATGGCAACGGCATTGTCAATCGCCATGATGTACGAATCATAGATAAGAACTACGGGTTACAGCCCACCCCCAAGAGTGGCGGCAACGGGTGTCTTAATACACAGGATGTACCTCTGTATTTTGAGGTTATTGACAGTATTCCTGCCGGTTCTGCCGTAACCATTGCGCTGCGCTTGGGCAATCTACAAGTGCCTGCGCACGATGCTTACGGCATTGCATTTACAATTGTATATAACGCAGAGCTGGTGCGTGGCGAATACACGGATATTGACTACAGCGCATCCCTGTTGGGTCCGCCACAGGAAATTATTTATCTGAATAAAAACTTTCCCCTTAATGGAAGAATTGAAAGCGCAGTGAGCCGTATTGACCATAACGGGCTTACTCTTGCCGGAAAAATTGGCACCCTGAATTTCGTCATGGAAGAAAACCTGGCCCAAAAAACCTTAATTACCAAAACCCTGAATCTGGCATTTGACAATGTATTTCTTATTCGCAGTGATGGCAGTGCAATTCCGGTTTGTGCGCACCAGGATTCAGCAGTGGTTTTCCAGAAACTGCTTACTTCCGGCCAGGCTGCTGAAGCAATCGGGAAAATCTTACTTTATCCGAACCCCGCCCGTGAATGGCTTACTATAGAATGCCCGCAGCACCGATGTGCATCTCTGCAACTGGTAAATATCTGGGGACAGAAGGTTGCGGAACTGCGGCAGGTATCGGAAAGCAGGATTTCTCTGCCTCTGGAAGGCATTCCCGAAGGATTGTATTTTATGATAATACAGGATAGCAACGGGGTTCAGATTTTTAAGATTGAAATTGCACGTTAGCATGTGGACTAAGACAAAAAGGATATTCCTATTTACCTGTTTCTGGATGACAGGGGCAGTGTATGCCAATGCGCAGTGCGTAAATCCCGCCCTCATTGACACTACCCAGACGTGCACGGGCTTTCAGCCTGTGTGTGGCTGCAACAATATCACCTATGTCAATGCCTGTGAGGCAGAATACTACGGAGGATTAACCAATTGGTCGGCAGGTCCCTGCCCGACAGCGGCAGGTTGCCAGGCCAATTTTCAGATCAGCATTCAGACGAGCCCCTCGGCAGGATTTATCGTTGCTTTCCAGAATACTTCTATAGGGGCCTATACGTCATCAGAGTGGAGCTTTGGGGATGGAAGTTTTTCCATCATTACCAGTCCAACCCATACCTATACACAAGCAGGAAGTTACCTGGTTTGTCTGATTGTATCCGGTACCCCAAACTGCCGCGATACTATTTGCAAGCCCGTTGTGCTCAGTACCATCCATAGCTGTGTGGATAGCAACCGTATTAACCTTTTGCAACCATGTCCAACGGTTTACAACCCGGTGTGCGGCTGCGATGGGGTTACCTATTTTAATGATTGTGAAGCCAAATACCGCGGAGGTGTGACCCAGTGGACGCTGGGGTCCTGCCCGGGCAGCTCATTCTGTGAGGCAAGATTTAATTATAGCGTGTATACTGGCCCGATGGGTTATGCTGTGGTGTTTGATAATCAGTCCACCGGTCATTTCGATTTTTCTCATTGGGATTTTGGAAATGGCCTTACTTCTAACATAAAAAATCCGGTAATACCGCTTCCGGCCAATCATCTTCCGGCAATTCTTGAAGTTTGCCTGACCATCAGCGACAGCGCCCAAGCCTGCACAGATACTTATTGTCAATATATTAACCTGTCTCCTCCCGGGTGTTTTGAGCCCCTGGCTTTAGCACCTGGTAGGTCTTGCCCTGCGCTGTTTGATCCGGTCTGCGGATGCGATGGGAATACCTACTCTAATCCTTGTGAAGCCTTATATTACCATGGCATTACTTCGTGGACAGCAGGCACCTGTAATGCGCCCCATCCATGCCATGCAAGTTTCAGTTTTGTTGTTCAGGGCATGCAGGTCAGCTTTACCAATACCTCTGGCGCAGGGGCTCAAATAACAAACTGGAACTTTGGTGATAACACCACCTCTACCTTGCGTAATCCCGTGCATACCTATACGGCTGCGGGCAGATATACCGTTTGCCTTTCGGTGACAGATTCGGCAGGACATTGTCAGGATGTTTTCTGCAGCAGTGTTACCATTGCCGGTACGGGACAGCCCTGTCGCAACAGCAACATGATTAAAAACGTCCCTTGTCCCTCTACAATGAATCCGGTCTGCGGATGCGATGGCATCACATATAGCAATGCCTGCCGGGCGGAAAATAACGGGGTAACCAACTATACGGCAGGTCCCTGCATACAGCAGAATATTCAATCCTGCAAATCTTTCTTTACATTTCAGATTCAAACCGGGTCCATAGGCTACAACGTCCAGTTCAACAACCAGGCAACAGGCAATGCCACTTCCTATAAATGGAGTTTTGGCGATGGAAGTATGCAAACAACAGTTAGTCCGTCCCACACCTACCTCATTCCAGGCAACTACACCGTATGCCTTACTATTGAAGATACAGTACTTAACTGTGCAGATACCTATTGTGAAAATATCACCGTAGATGCCGGTATGTCCTGTTTCAGCCAATCGGTAATTGACTCACATATTGTCTGCCCTACTGTGATTGATCCGGTATGCGGATGTGACGGAAAAACATACGCGAATAGTTGTGAAGCTTACTACCGGCATGGAATCACATACTGGACAAAAGGTGCCTGCAACAATTCCTGTAGGGCTATATTCACTTTTACGGTTGACTCTACAGGAAAGGGCGTTTCTTTCAGAAATGCTTCTGTTGGCGGTTTATTTCAGTTATACTGGGATTTTGGTGATGGCAGGAGCTCAACAGCCGATAGTCCGTTTCACTACTATGACATAGAAGCACCTCAGGTATTCAGCGTTTGCCTTACCATATATGACAGTACTACCCATTGTACCGATCAGGTGTGCAGAACAATAGCGCTCTCCGGTTTTCCGGTTCCCTGCGTCAACGGATTCATGCATTATGCCGATTCCACGGGTATGACTTTGTTTTTTGAAAGTCAGCTATCCGGCAATCCGAAAAATATTTTGTGGGATTTTGGTGACGGCACATCCGCCAGTAGCATTGCGCCCTATCACACTTACCTGCAACCGGGACAATATATTATTTGCCTGACGGTAAATGATTCGGCAGCCGGATGTTTTGACACCTATTGCGATACGGTAACCGTAATGGCTTACACCGCAATAACCGGAACAGAACCGCTCTCTGCCTTCCACATTTTCCCTAATCCATCAGCCGGAGTTTTATATGTAACATTCAACCTGCCGCGGGCGGCTTCTGTAAAAGCGGAAATGTTTAATGTGCTGGGTGGGGCTACTCCGCTAATGGGCAACACAGTCTTCTCTCCCGGTCGTACCAGGTTAACGCTGGATGTATCAGAAGTACCCCCTGGTCTTTATCTGATAAAACTGGTCATAAACAACCAGCCCTATTATCAGCGTTTATATGTGGTTCGGTGAACCTATTCTGGCTGCATAGCCAATGCTGCTCATTGCGGTAAAATGCGATGGAGCTGTGCTCCTGAAGCGAGCCTTTATTCTTGCTCAGAGCTGACTTTTGAAGAAGCATAGATATCCATGTCCAGCAGCTTCAGTTTTTCATCCAATGACATGGACAGGAAAGTTCTCAGGCTCATATCGGGGCGAATCAACCCGCGTTCTT
Organism: Chitinophagales bacterium; assembly: GCA_026003335.1. Lineage (NCBI taxonomy): Bacteria > Pseudomonadati > Bacteroidota > Chitinophagia > Chitinophagales > Chitinophagales bacterium. The sequence continues at coordinate 1,220,343 of BPHB01000001.1, forward strand.
TCAGGGCAAAGTAAAAGGTAGCTGCGGTTATAGGTTTTCCTTTCTCAAGATAAGCAACCAGTTTTTTATCCCCTACCAGCTCACGACCGTCAATATAGCGAAATGAACCATCGGGAAGCATGAAATATTGTTTTTCTGCCGGATTCACAAAAATATAATCTGCTTTGCCTTCCAGGGCTTCACGAATGGCTGCAGTTGCTTCCACGCCCTCCAATTCAATATAGCGCGTTTCGCGATCAAGGGTGTGTGTGATCATACCAATAAGAATAGCCGTATTATCCAGGCCATCCAGCGGAATTACCTGATATTCCTTATATTTTTTGTCAGGCCTTGGTGTGAGTGTGTAGGTATACTCCTGATAATTAAAAATTGAAATATCTACTCCTGAGGGGATTGTATTTTTTTTCACTGCCGGAGTGTTGCTTGCAAAAACCTGCACCTGGAATTGATCCAAAACCTGCCTGGCCGGCTGACCCAAAAGCTGCATACAGCAGCAGCATAAAGAGCATATTACTACCATTCGCCTCATAATCCATCCCATTTTTACCGGGCACCATAGATGTTGCCCGTAATAATTACCAGAAAAACACTATATCCGTTTCACCTATACGGAAATCAAGGCGGCAGGGTTACGCAGAACCTTACATCATCCAAGCTGAAAGTCATTGCTGAATAAGAAGCTGCATCTTTCTGCAGGCAAAAAATAAAAGCAGCCTCAAACGAGGAACAAGCAAAAACCGGTAAGACAATAAATACCTATGCCGAACCGGCATCTTCCTGATAAACGGTTTGCAAAACCGTTTGCCCGACCGCTCTCAGTACTTCTTTATCAATGATATCCATATTATCGCGGTGGGTATGCCAGAAGCTGCCGAAAGCATGCTGCTGACCGTTTTCAAGGTAAATAATGTTAATGGTGGGTATGGATGCCATAGTATTGATGTAATAATGATCATCAATGACCGGCTGGGAGCTTTTTGTAAAAGAAAAGTAAGATGAATATCCCAGCAGAGCGGCATTATTCCACACACGTCTGACCAACGATGGAGCAAACCGCAGGGAGTACTGCTCCATCGGGAAGACACTTCCTTTTGCGCCTACCATGTCCAGCAAAATGCCGAAGCGTGCCCGATAACCTGGCACGTGAGGATTTTTTGCCCAGTATTGAGAGCCGAGGCAATAAGAATCCGGCATGTACGGATAGTTGGAATTTTCCGGCTGGCCGTAGTCTTCTACGTCAAAAAGAATAATATCCACGCCCACCTGAACCGGCTGTTTTTTCAGTTGCCGGGCTATTTCCAGCAAAACGGCAACTCCGCTGGCGCCATCATTAGCGCCATCAATAGGTTGATTGCGTTTGGACACGTCCGGGTCCTGATCGGCAAAAGGACGGGTGTCCCAGTGGGCAGCCAGTAAAACGCGATGCGGATTTTGGGGATTAAAAGCTGCGATGATGTTTTTAAAATGCAGCAGAGTGCCATCAAAAGCCTTCACCTGGCCGGTTTGCAGATACACAGTATCAGCAAAGCTACGCAACATACTATCCAGCCAGTTGCCGCAGGCAATATGTGCTGGAGTGTTGGGCACCCTGGGGCCGAAGGCTACCTGACGGGCAAGGTAAAAGTAGGCTGAATCGGCATTGAAATCCGGGGTATTCACCAGCACATACTGTGGAGGCTGTTCGGTCTTCACCGGTTGCCGGCATTTATCCATGCAGCCACAGAGCATTACAGTAAAAAAAACAACGATGAGCTGAATGCGCATTAGTCGTTTTTAATTATCCATGAAGTTCCTTCCCTGCTGTCAAGCAACTGTATGTGCAGCCGGGCCAGCTCATCGCGGATATGGTCTGCAGTGCTGAAATCCTTTTTATCTCTGGCCTGCTTGCGAAGTTTAATGATTAATTCCATCAATCCATGCAGCAGCTTTTCCATATCAGGTGGCTCATCCTTCAATCCAAGTACATCCAGAATATAGGTTTGATAGGTTTGAGCAAGTCTTTCAAAGGTTTCTTTGGAGATACTGTTCAGCGGCAGCTTCCGGTCAAAGAATGCATTTATCCTGGAAGCCATTTCAAAAAGGTTGGCCAGAGTCATGGCGGTATTAAAGTCATCATCCATGTATTGCTTGCAGCGGTCGCAAAGCTGGTTGATTTCGGCATCCAGCTGCGGATGCTTATTTTCTTGACTTTCCGGATACTGTAACTTTTTCAGGTTGGAAAGGGTGAACATCAGCTTGCGAAAGCCTTTTTCTGCCGCCTGCAGGGCTTCATTGGAAAAGTCAAGGGTGCTGCGGTAATGCGTTTGCATCATAAAAAATCTCACCGTCATTGGTGAGTAGCCCCGGTCCAGCAAGGGATGATTACCGGTAAAAAGCTCCATGGGCAGGAAACCGTTGCCCGCACTTTTTGACATGCGCACCCCATTTACTGTAAGCATATTGGTATGAATCCAATATTTCACCGGCTCGGAATGATAGCAAGCCCGTGACTGGGCAATTTCATTGGTATGGTGGGTAGGTATGAGATCCATGCCGCCCCCGTGAATGTCAAAGGTATTACCCAGATATTTGGTACTCATAGCTGAGCATTCAATATGCCAACCCGGGAAACCCCACCCCCAGGGCGAGGGCCAGCGCATGAGATGCTCGGGTTTAGCTTTTATCCAGAGGGCAAAATCCAGACGCCCTCTTTTTTCATCCTGTCCACCAAGCTCACGGGTGCCTTCCAGGAGTTGTTCCGGTTTCCTGTTTGACAATTCTCCGTAATTATAATGCTTACTGTATTTCTCCACATCAAAATAAACCGTTCCGTTTACCTCATAGGCATAGCCGGCATCCAGTATTTTTTTAGTCATTTCAATCTGTTCACAAATATGGCCGGTAGCGGTAGGTTCAATACTTGGCGGGAGTGTATTAAAAAGACTCATCACATGATGAAAGCTGAGCGTATACTTCTGCACCACCTCCATAGGCTCCAGTTGCTCCAGTTTGGCTTTTTTGCTGAATTTATCCTCGCCCTCATCTCTGTCACCTTCCAGATGTCCGGCATCGGTGATATTGCGCACATAACGCACCTTATATCCCAAATGCATCAGATAACGATATATCATATCAAAAGAAATAAAGGTGCGGCAATTTCCCAGATGCACATCGTTATAAACGGTAGGCCCGCATACATACATACCCACATAAGGAGGATTCAACGGCTGAAATTTATCCTTCCTGCGGGTAAGGGTATTGTATATATGTAACTCGCTTGGCATGGGGCGTAAAGATAATGTAAAAGCACTAAGGAAAAACCATGCAGGAAGGCCTGTACGGAGAACTTGAGAAGGCTCCGTCTTTCGGTAATACGTAATTCATGTTTCAGCACAGACCTTAGCCGCATTGTAAGCAATAATACATTCCGTTATCCGCACCTATCTCAGAAATGCTCTAATTGCATTATGATGCAGCCATCCATTTTGCTGAAACCAGCAGAATCAGCGGGAAATTTCATCCGCAGATGACGCAGATATACACAGATTTTTATTTTTGAGATAGCGGCTCAAGCACTACAGGCAGGTGTGGTGTTATATTTTGTATGATAGGCCTCTGGTCCTGAATTCTGGCAGGAAAATAAACTTTTGCCAGCCCTGAGGCATGCTATTCTTGGGGACAGCCGTAGTTGGATGCTGGTCCCGGGATATTGGGACAATCATCCAACCGGTCTTCAATGCCATCGCCATCGGTATCGGGGCAGCCCTTGAATTGTGGCAGGCCAGCTTTGTAAGGACATTCATCCAGGCTGTTTATGATGCCATCGCCATCGCTGTCAATTCTATCATCGGTTTTATCCCTGGGATTGGTTTTATCCCGGTTCACTTCGTCACCATCATTTACACCACCGCCATCGGTGTCGGCATTCAGGGGGTCTGTTTTGGTGATGTTTATTTCCATACCATCATCTAAACCGTCATCATCGGAATCTTTTTTATTGGGATTTGTGGAATATGTATTGACTTCCACGTAGTCGCTGAGTTGATCTCCATCAGTGTCAGGATTGAGGGGATCGGTTCCAAGCCCGACTTCTTCTCCGTCAATAAGGCCATCCCCATCCGTATCGGGATTCCGCGGGTTGGTTTTTCTTGCCTTCTCATCTGCGTCACTCAATCCGTCTTTGTCATTATCTTTGATTTTGATTTCCCGCACTTTATATTTTTTCTCTTTCTTGGCAATGACTTTGGTTATTTTGATACCCAGGAAAGCATAATGGTCAAGCTTGTTGGGAGAATTTGTTTTCCTGCCATCGGGAAATGTAAAGGCGTCATTATATCCTGAATTGGGATTCGGACTATTGGGGTTGTTATCTATAACACCCTGATCTACATTTACCAATGAGGGATTGGCCAGTAGTGCAGCAGTGTTGTAGGTGGTAGTGATTCCCGTATTGGGGTCGGTGAAGGTAATGGTATTATCCAGGCGCACTTTCTCTCTTCCGGCTTTGCCCCAGATTTCAGGGTTTGCATCTACTATGGATTGGTGTGCTCCCAAGGGAATGCCTGTTACCGGATCAATGAGCATATCCCCGTTGCTATTGTATCTGGCACGATCCCAGTAATAGCCTCCTACATCATCCAGATATTTGGTGGTAGAAATTCTCACTCCCAGTTCAATGCCCAAAGTCCACTTATTGTAGATGATATAATCAAGGGAAATACCAATAGGAAAGGAAACCTGAAAGCGGCTGTATTGTTTGGGTGCAAAATGATCCTTATATAATTCGTAATTGGGGGAATTGTTGAGGGGATCGGCTTCAGGGTCTCTCCCACCTACGGTTTGACCTTCCGTACCTATGGGGCGCAGGGGCACCCACACATCTTTTCCTGAACCATCCGTCTGAAAGCTACCATCCCGGTAGGTGAGGTACACTGGATCGCTCTGATCATCTTTATACAGGTAGATACGAGCCTTGGGGTTGTTATTATGCAGTGCTATTCCGGCAAAAATGGTTGGAGTAAACTTCTCTCCGCGGCTGGTGCCGTATTTCAGCAGGTGCCAGTGGAAGGTAATACTGCCTTCAACCAGGTCATTGCGGAAGTTCAGTGCTCTGGCAGCACGGTCAGGGTCTTTGCTGCTGATTTCATTTCCTGAAATCCGGCCATACCAAAACATGGCCCTCAAAGAAATCCACTTATTGAGATTATACTGCCCGAAAAAGCCTGCAGAAAAATGAAATGCTGATGGCTCAATCAACTTGTAAGGCAGGGTCCCCATGTAGTTGGAAACCCCTAGCAAAAGACCTACTTCCCAGGTTTTGGTAAGTGAGCGATACGGACCTAATTGATTTATGCCTCCGATATTGGTGAGTGTTTCAATTGTTTTTACAGACTTCTCATCCGGCAGGAATGCTCCGCCCTCCACTTCCACGTTGATGGTACCGGCTTTTCTGCTGATAATATCTACAGTTCTGAGGCTGGGACCAGCCGTTCTTTTCAGGTTGTTAATGGCCTGCCGCCTGCCCAGCGTGAATTCCGGTACTATAAAGCCCTCTTCATCTTTAAAATTTTTCAGGATAGCATAGGCATAAGGATTTTTGACAAAAGCGGCATTGCTGGCAACAAAGGTGTAAGTCTTCCTGTCAGGCGACCATCTGGGCTGAGACAGGGCTACGGGAGCTTTTTGCAGAGTGCGCGAAATGGTATCATAAAAAACAGCCTCCAGTTGTACTTTATCAAAAGCTACCACAGGCTTATTGAAATGTAATTCAAACTGCACATTCCGGGGCTCCACATCCGGAATGGAGTCGTAGTTTTTTACTTCTACTCCGTTGATCAATACCTTCCAGATATGGGGCGGGGTTTCTTCTTTGGGTGCGGGCAACAGCGGCTCAGGTTTCAAAAGCGGCAGCCGGCTGTTTTGATAAAAGTGGTCGAAGGTGGACGACACATAATCCGGGTTTTTTGAGCGGAAAAAGTTATTGGGGATTTCAAAAAATTCACCATCACCCTGAATGCCGATACTTATTTCACGAATAATGGTATCCGTAGATGAATTGACCTGATAATTGCCGAAGATGGAGTTGTTTTCCATTTTCATCTTGTATTCAGCTCCGATGGCATCATAAAGACCAAACACGGGCGTATTGGAAGGTATGCCAATGTCTATACCATAAACCACATTGTTGGTAATCAGGTTATTGTTGAATGTGAGTTTCAGAACGTTATCCTCAAAATTTTCAATAAAGATGGATCCCCAGTTATCATAAAACGCATTGTAGGAAAACGAAAAGTTACAAACACTTTCTCCGGTAGCATCGTAAGGCATTACCGGACTGGTGATGAGGACATTGGATTCACCCGTAAAGAGTTCGGTGAAAACGTTTTTTTCAATAGTTACATTTTTACGATACCACTCTGACTCAAAGCGCAAGGGAATGTTCAGATTTTTAAACCAGGCATAACGGATGGTAATATCCCCTCCTTCGGTTCCCCGGACTACTATGCCATTGCCCGGGGTATTAGGGTTACGGCTGGTCAGTTCCACAAAATTGTTAGGTGCACCTGTAATGGTGAGTCCCCCTTCCAATACAATGGATGTAGCGGGATCAAAGACAATGTGGGTGCCGGGATTAACCGTCAGACGTGCAGCCTTTCCGACCTTCACATTGAACTTTACCAGATACACTTTGTCCGCAGTCAGCGTTTTGTTCTCGTTGATAAATCCTTCCAGCGTAATGGTGTCCTTACCTGCTGGGCTGCGCTGGGCATAGGAAGAAGATACGCACAAGCCCAAGGCTAAAGTCAGGGTTAACAGCGCACTTCTAAACCCGGTGATGATATTATTTCTACGCATTTCAGTTGTGCTTATTCGGGGCACCCTTGATTACTTTTAACTCCGGCAATGGTTGGGCATCTGTCTTTACCATCCACAATTCCATCGCGGTCTGTATCCTTTACCTTAGGATTTGTACCCAGTTCAATTTCCCTTTTATCCGGCAAGCCGTCCTCCTCTGTATCGGCTTTTTGAGGATTGGTTCCCATTTGTTTTTCTTCATTGTCTGGGATGCCATCATTGTCCGTATCGCGGGTGTAGGCATCTGGGCCAATGGTTTTATCTGGTGATTTGGCTTTGCTTTCGCGATCTTTTTTTCTTTTGAAGATATAACTGACTTTGACTCCACCGAAGAAATAGAGATCATAGTTATCCAGATTTTTATCTGATCTGCTACCTTCCGGATTGGGGAGGTCGCCCCGATGATATGCATAATTACCATAGGTGTCGTAAGGGCTCAGCGGACTGTCAGGGGATTCCAGCTCGTTTACCCTTACCAGACTGGGATTAGCTGCCAGGGCAGCAATATGGTACGTTTCTATAAGATTATGATCGTCTTCAAAGGTTACCCAAAGGTCATCGCCCTGAATGGTAACCTTTTTATTTCCTGCCTTGGCTTTAACTGAAGGATTCGCATCAATAATTGCCTGATGCCCGTTTGCGCGGTCATAATAGTATCCGCCAAGATCATCCAGATATCTGGAAGTGGTGAGGGTTACGCCAAAATGTGCTCCTATGTTCCATTGTTGTCTGATAATCCAGTTGATTTCCATGCCCACAGGAAATCCAATCTGCACTTTGCTGTATTTTTTCGGGGGTTTGCGGTCGGGAAATTCAGCATCGGGGGTTTTAGCAGTCTGTCCCTCGGTACCAATATCGCGCAGACGCACCCACAGATCTTTACCCTGATCATACCCGTCAGTGTTATTGCGCCAGTCGGTTACTATCTGACCGTCTTTCCATCGGAGATAGCGCGGATAACCCTTTTCATCCAGAGTCATAAAAATTCTTGCTTCCGGGTTGTTGCGATAAAGGGCTATGCCGCCAAAGATGGTAGGCACAAATCTCTCCCCGCGGCTGGTGCCATATTTAAGCAGATGCCAGTGAAGCGTAAGACTGCCTTCCACGATGAGGTTTCTAAAGTTAGCCAGGCGTGCACGATCAGCCAGGCTGGAACTTTTAATATCATTACCTGATATCTGTCCGATCCAGAGCATGGCACGTAGCGAAGCCCATTTATGAAAATTGTATTGACCGTAAATGCCTCCTGCAATATGCCAATGGTCGCGGCTGGCAAAGCGATCGGTCAGAGATCCTGTGTAGGCAGAGGCACCCAGCTGAATACCCAGCTCCCAGCTTTTCACCAGTGACTCAAAGGGACCCAGGTAGGATAGATCGCCCAGGTCCGTTAAGGCCCGCAGGGTTTTTACTGATTCCAGGCTCTTAAGAAACGCACCCCTTTCAATATCTACATCTAAGCCTTCCTGACCAGGCCGGCTGATAAGCTCAGCAGATTTTATTCCCCCACTTGCCGCTCTTTTGTAATTGTTTAAGGCTCTCACTTGTCCAAGGGTAAATGGGGGCACCTCCTGTCCGCTACGGTCACGGAAGTTGGATATCACCATGTAGCCCAGTGTATTTCCCAGGAAACTGGCATTGCTGACTGTGAAGGTAAATTTTTTCCTATCCGGTGACCATTGTCCATCAGATATAGCAACGGGAGTAACCAGCAGTTCGTTATTGGCTGTATCATACACAATGGATTCCACCTGATATTCTCCAAAAGGCTCTACCGGTTTGTTGAAAGAAACTTCAAAAGTCACATCCCGCTGTCCGACCTCGGGGATATTTCCGTAGTTGGCAATGTCCCGATTATTTATACGCACTTTCCAGATATGCGGAGGAAGGTTTTCAGAGGGTGCAGGTGCCACCGGTTCTACCTGTAGTAACGGCAGACTACTGTTTTGATAGAAATGATCAAAAGTGGAGGAAATATATCTCGGATCGGTGGAGCGGAAGAAGTTATTCGGTATATTAAATACCTCTCCGGAACCCTGAATGCCTAATCCGATTTCGCGGATGATGGTGTCGGCAACGGAATTAATCTGATAGTTTCCGAAAATGGCATTGCCGGAGAAAGTGACCACATATTTGCTTTTTAGGTCATCGTATATTCCGTAAATGAGGGCGTTGGAGGGGTCGCCTTGTTTGACTGCATAAACCACATTGTTGGTGAACAGGTTGTCCGTGATTTTTAAATTCAGGACATCACTTTGCAGATTTTCAATAACCAGTGAGCCCCAATTACCGGTATAGGTGTTTTGTGAGAAATTAAACTGAATGGTACGCCCTTTTACTACATCGGGTGAAGAAGCCGGGTTTGCGATATAGATGACCGGTTCTCCGGTAAGGATATTGGTAAAAATGCAATTTTGAATATTCACCGATGGTCTGAACCATCCGGCTTCAAAAGTCAGGGGCGTATTAACTCCGTTGAAGCGGGTGTATTGCAGAACAACTTCCTTGCCTTCGGTGCCGGTGATAATAAGTCCGTTACCGGGGCTTTTGGGGTTGCGGCTGGTAACTTCAATCCATGACCCCGGGGATCCGTTGAAGCGGACACCTCCCTCTGCCACAATGGAGGTATTGAACTCCAGCAGGAAAGTGGTGTTGCCCGGAACTGTTAATACAGCATTCTTAGCGATTTTAACATTATGCTTCACCAGATAGACCTTTCCGGATGATAGTGTGCGATCGGCATTGATGAAGCCTTCCAGAACTACAGTGTCTCTAACGGGGCGTGTGTTGTCAGGGCTCTGTGCAAACAGAAATACCGGACATAGGATTAGAAGCGCATGCATGCATCTCCCTGCCGTGCCTGAACATTTTTTCATATACAAAATTGGCGTAGCTTCAGATAATGGTAAAGACCAGCGGCTCCACGTCTATATTTCTGCCGTCAGGCCCTTTTATCTTTATATTTTCAAAAATGTAAATATCCCCCGGTTCAGCTAAGTTAATTAATTCCAGGGATTTATCTGTAAAGTAGGACCCTTTCACATGTTCGCGGAAAATACCCAGCCCGGCTTTGTTTACATACACAACATTAAACTCAATCACCCGGAACTTGGCATCTACTTTTAATCCCTGGATATCTGCATGCAGTTCTCGCTGTTTTTTGAATATACTTGCCGGCATTTGCCCGCCATAGGAATTATATAGTTTGGCTCTGGGTTGGGGCAGCTCTTCAGCCTTGAACTCCTGGACGGCAACCTTCTTAAAACCTCCTCCCTGGTCGGGCACCGAAAGGGTAACAGTTACCAACCCCGGCCTGTAAACGCGGGCATAAAAATTACGGCCGTCATAGCTGATTTTTCCCTGCGTGATAGAGACGTTGTAGTTTTCCGGGGAATAATCGGGATGATAAACGCGCAGGGGGTTGTTTACTCCGATATAGAGTACCTCATAATCCAGGCTGGAGATGAGTGGCTTGGCCGGATTAACTACCGAATAGTTTAGTTCAAAGGTGCTTTCGCCTTCTTTTTCCTTCGCATCAGCCTTCTCTTGATCTTCTCCCTGATCGCCTTCACCAATACCTTCATCTGGGTAGCGGTACTTCACTACGCCTTTGATTTTAAATTCGCCTATTTCATCGGTCCTCAGGCTGATTTCTCCCACTCCTTCTTTGAAGAGAAAGCTGTCAATGATTTTATTGTTCTGGTCATAGGTATAAATCACAGCGGATTTGACCACTTCGTCAGGGGCATCGGGCATAGTTACTTTGTAAACGGCCTCCTCGCCTACTTCAAACACATTACCGCCACGGTCTTCCCGTTCAAGCATGATGGTATCAAAGTCAAAAATATCTTCGGAGGCAGCTCTTTTGGCCAGAACAAAGCTGATGCCGTTTTCAGCAAGTTCATAGTGTTTATTGATAACCAAAGCCTCGGCCAGTCGGACATCATTCTGGAATTTTGTGAGCAGCGCCACCACCGCGCCAAGCGGCACGTTGTCAAAGTAGTATTTCTCCCATTCATATATTCTTCCGTCCGCCTTGGTTATGGTTTCTGTGGTCACAAGTACTGAATCCAGCATGGTTTGCTCTTCAGGCCCCAGGAGCTTAAGCAACTCCGCTTTGGTTTTGAAAAGTACATCTTTGGTTTGCCGGGCAACCCCGTCATAAATCATTCTTCGGGTTGGGATAGTGGCGTCAATGGCATTAATCAGGTGATGGCTTTCCGGGTCGTAGCCCTTGCCTCTTAAAATCAAATCCTGTTTGATGCTTTCCAGGAAGTTAATGGCCGAATCACTGGCTGCCTTGGCCGTAACAATATTGGCATAGACTCTGGCAAAGCGGGCTGAATCTAATCTAGAAAATTCACTCACCTGCTTCATGGCTTTCCTGTTGCGCTGATCCAACCGGTAATTAGCCCGCTCCAGGGTACGGTTCAGATCGGTAAATGCTTCTATAAATTCCACCGGCAGATTAAGCACAATCATCCCGATCAAAACCAGGTAAAGGAGGTTAATCAGTTTTTGTCTGAGCGGATTGGTGCTTCTCATAAGCCGTTTCTACGGGGCCGTGGTTAATGAAGGTTATGGTTTATTTTTTACTATTATGGCCAAATACCTCAAGCATTTTCTCATAATAGGCATTCATTTCAGCGATACTCTTGTTTAGCCGGATGACTTCGTCTTCAAAGGTTTCTGAGGCCTGTTTCATTCTTTCAATATGTTCGGCAAACTGTGCCATGTTGGACACTTCAGTCATCTTGGTAATATTCTGCTCCAGGAGCTCAATGCTATGGGTGAGCTTTTCAATCACTACAGGATCCAGGTTTGCCTGCTCTACAAGCTGCTCCAGCCGCTCAATGGGAGATTCTTCTTCTTTCACCAGCTGGGGAAAAAGTTTTTCCCACTTATAGTCTTTCTCCACCTTGCGGGGCTCAAAAGCGGATATGAAGAAAACAAGGGCTTCGGTTGCCAGCCCGATAAACAAAAATTCGTTGGCATAGCGCCAGTGCAAAAACTTCGCAAGCAGCCCAAATATTACCACTGCGGCCCCTATTCCGTAAGCCATATTCAGCGGATCAAGCTTGTATCCGGACGCTTTCCTTTTATCTTGTTTTACAGCCATGTGAAGAGTTTACGTGTCAGCTTACCCGGGTAAAATTTCCCATTTTTGCGAAGATATAAAAATTGGGTAAAGATTTGACTTTACCTTTAGGGTAATGATTCTTACAACAACATCTGCATCAAGCGACCTTGAGCCGATTAATTTTTTCCCTGCTCATTTTTTCCAGACAGAACTCAACGGTAACCACAAACTTGCTGGCCTCCTTGCGGGAAGGCAGTTCAAACATGGCATCTGTCATAATGGTTTCACAAATGGCACGCAATCCCCGCGCCCCCAGCTTAAATTCGAAAGCCATGTCCACAATATAATCCAGAGCCTCCTCCTCAAATACCAGTTCAATGCCCTCTAATTGCATAAGTTTCTGATATTGCTTAATCAAAGCATTCCTGGGCTCTGTAAGGATGGCGCGCAAAGCTTTTTTATCCAACGGGTTCAGATAAGCAAGCACCGGTAACCTCCCAATCAACTCCGGAATAAGGCCGTAAGACTTCAGGTCTCTGGGACTTATGTACTGCAGCAGATTTTCCTGTTCCAGTTTCTCTTTCTGATCTGTTTTAAACCCGATGGCCCGCGTTTGCAGGCGATGCTGAATAATGCGATCTATTCCATCAAAAGCGCCACCGCAGATAAATAAAATGTTGCGGGTATTTACTTTGATCATTTTCTGCTCGGGGTGTTTACGTCCTCCCTGGGGCGGAACGAATACCTCAGACCCCTCCAGCAGTTTCAGTAAAGCCTGCTGCACTCCCTCACCCGACACATCACGTGTGATGGAAGGATTATCTCCCTTGCGGGCAATCTTGTCTATCTCATCAATGTATACTATGCCTTTTTCTGCCAGCCTTGCATCATAGTTGCAGATCTGGAGCAACCGGGTAAGAATACTTTCCACGTCTTCTCCCACATAGCCGGCTTCGGTAAAGACCGTTGCGTCTACGATTGCAAAAGGCACGTTCAGAAAACGGGCTATGGTTCGCGCCAGAAGAGTTTTACCTGTACCGGTTTCTCCCACCAGGATGATATTGGATTTTTCTATCTCCACATCATCTTCGCTCCGTTGATTTAGTCGCTTATAATGATTATACACAGCCACAGATAAAACTTTTTTGGCCTCATCCTGGCCGATAACGTAATCGCTCAGAAACTTAAAAATGTCTTTGGGTTTAACGGTTTTCGGCAGGTTAAAGAAAAATCTTTTGTTTTGCTGGTACAGCTCTTCGTCCATGATCTGCTGTGCTTGAGCGATACAGTTTTCGCAGATATGGCCTTCTATTCCCGCTATCAGAATACTTGTTTCTTCCTTACTACGTCCGCAAAACGAACATTTAAAACCTCTTTCTCTGCTCATTTTAAGGGGATTAACTTAATTTTCTTTCGTAAAGTTATCTAAAGTTACCATTCTGCTCAAGCAATAATCATCTTTCTATTCTCCGGGACTGAATAAACTGCACGAAAAGAATTATTTCACTCGTTATTGCGGCTTAGTTTATTCCATAGAAAGAACAAGCTGATTGTTCCAGCAGTAGCCACCAGAGAGGTAACGGCTCCGCACAACACATTTCCGTAAATCCAGAATCCTGTGGAAAACAGAGCGGAGTAAACTGTAAGGCATCCGACAAACATCCCCAGTATTTCCAGGGGTAGCCGGCCTTTATTTTCTGAAACTTCAGTGCCGCCCGATGTTCTGAAAATCGGTTGCCAGCCAACACTTGCCGGACGGACGAGCTTGTAGAATTTCCGAAGCGTTTCCATGCGTTCCGGTGGGGTGAGAAAAGTAACGAGCAGCCAGCCAACGGTGGTGATGCCTACTCCCATCACTAATTGCCAATGCCCGGCCAGTGGTTCAAAGCCAAGATGCGCATGAACAAACTGAAAATACACGGCAACAGCAAAGGATATGGCCATCCCGCTGATCTCTGTCCACGCATTGACGCGCCACCAGAACCAGCGCAAAATAAAAATGAGTCCGGTGCCGGCCCCAATTTGCAGCATGATATTAAAAGCCTGCAAGGCGTTTTCCAGCAGCAAGGCAAATATTCCGGCAAAGATCATAAGCGCCACAGTCGTTATTCTGCCAACATTCACCAGTTCTTTCTCCGATGCCTGCGGTTTCACAAATCTTTTGTAAAAATCATTCACCACATATGAAGAGCCCCAGTTCAGATGTGTAGAAATCGTGGACATATAGGCGGCAATCAAAGAGGCGATAACCAGACCCACTAAGCCAGCCGGAAGAAAGGTAAGCATTGCAGGATAGGCCAGGTCATCATTGATGATGTTTGGCGGGATTTTAGGAAACGCCTGCCGGATAGAATCCAAAGTGGGAAAAACGACAACCGAGCACAGGGCAACGATAATCCAGGGCCAGGGGCGCAGGGCGTAATGAGCGATATTGAACAACAGGGTTGCCCCCATGGCATGATTTTCATTTTTCGCTGAAAGCATCCGCTGGGCTATATATCCCCCTCCGCCCGGCTCTGCTCCCGGATACCATACGCTCCACCATTGTACGGCCAACGGAATGATGAGCAGCGGGATTAACGTTCCGGTGTCGCTGAAGTCGGGCAGCAGGCCAAGAAGCCTGCTTACTTCGGTATGGGTGAACAAATTCTCAAGGCCATTTATTTCCGGCAGTCCCACCGCCACCTTTGCTGCCCATACCGAGCCAACCATGGCGATAACGAATTGGAAAAAGTCGGTGATCAGTACACCGGTAAGCCCGCCAAGGGAACTGTAAATCACCGTTACGATACCTGCCAGGAGGATGGTTTGCAACGGAGAAAGACCAAGCATCACACCGCCAATTTTGATCGCGGCAAGCGAAACGGACGCCATGATCATGATGTTAAAGAACACTCCTAAGTACAGGGCGCGGAAACCACGCAGGAAAGCTGCGCTCCTGCCTCCATATCTTAATTCATAAAACTCAATGTCGGTGAGCACACCTGACCTTCGCCACAAACGTGCATAAACGAATACGGTTAACATGCCGGTCAATAAAAACGCCCACCATACCCAGTTGCCCGCCACTCCGTTTTTCCGAACAATGTCAGTTACCAGGTTAGGCGTATCAGCCGAAAAGGTGGTGGCCACCATGGATACGCCCAGCAGCCACCATGGCATATTTCTTCCGGCAAGAAAAAAGTTGCTCGAGCTTTTTCCGGCTTTCCCTGCGGCCAGTAAACCAATAGCGAGCGATAGCGCAAAGAAAGTGGCAATGATTCCCCAGTCGAATGAAGAGAGTTGCATGATTTTAAAACCGTGAAATACCGCAATTCTCAATAAATTCGGCACCTGAGTTATGAAGCCCTCTTTGTTGATACTTGCAGCCGGCTCCGGCAGCCGCTATGACGGGCTGAAACAATTAGACTCCCTGGGGCCCCATGGAGAGACTATCCTGGATTACTCCATAAGCGATGCCCTGCAGGCAGGATTTGGTAAGGTTGTTCTGGTAATCCGGAAAGATTTTCAAAAAGATTTTGAAGAAAAAATCGTCTCCCGCTGGAAAGGGAAAGCCGAAATTGTATTTGCTTATCAGGAAGTGAATCCGGTATTTCAAGGCTTGCAGGTTGCAAAAAGAGAAAAACCCTGGGGGGTCGTTCACGCTGTTCTTTCGGCTAAAGGTAAAATTCACGAACCTTTCGCAGTCGTCAATGCGGATGATTTCTATGGAAAAAACGCCTTTAAGCAAATGGCAGATTTCCTTCTGTCAAAATGTGCAGCAAACTTCTATGGACTGGTTGTTTATCCTTTAGGCCGTACCTTATCCGATTATGGCGCT
Organism: Chitinophagales bacterium; assembly: GCA_026003335.1. Lineage (NCBI taxonomy): Bacteria > Pseudomonadati > Bacteroidota > Chitinophagia > Chitinophagales > Chitinophagales bacterium. Next base: position 1,236,074 of record BPHB01000001.1, read on the forward strand.
GTTTCCCGCGGAGTTTGTGAAACTTCTGCCGCACACACGCTCACTGCCATCTGCGAGTTTAAAAATGTAAAGAAAACCCACGGAGGTATCACCGGAGTTTTCAACGGGCAAACTAAACCTCTCGCACCGGAAGCCTGTGTCTCCATGAATTTCTGGGGACTACATCCGTCATTCTTTGACCATGCACAAAAAATCTTTCTGGAGTTCGTCAAGCAAAACGCCAGCAATCCTCAGGCCGAGATGACGCTTCCTGATGTAATAGGCATCTTAATCGGCCAGGGAGTAGTGCGTGTTTCCGTGCTTCCCTGTTCAGAAGAATGGTTTGGCGTTACCTATCCCGAAGACAGGCCGGACGTCATCGGTAAACTGCAGCAGATAAATAAATCACCGAATAACGAATTTTGATGCCGATGGCCACTGTTTACAAACTCCGGCACCTCACCGGCAACAGGCTCAAAACCTTCTTAGCCGTTGCCGACCGCATCATCCCGGCTGATGATGATGCCCCGGGTGGCGGCACTATGCTCACTGCCGGCATCGTGGACTGGGCATTGGATAAGATGCCTGCGCCACTGCGCAAAAAGTTTCTGCTTTTCATCACAGTGATCGGACTGTCAGGCTATCTTTTTTCCGGAAAGCCATTTTCAAAATGCTCTCCTGAAACACAAGACCGCATATTGAAATGGCTTGAGAACAATCCGCTTCGTCTTTTCCGCATGGGTTTCTTCGGTGTGAAGACCTATGTGTGTATGGGCTACTACACAAGAGAAGACATCTGGAAGACCTTTGAATACGATGGCCCGGTGGTGAGTGAGCGGCCTTATGTAGATTCCGCAATCAGAGAGATGTGCAAGGGGAAGGTTGAAGTGATTGCCCCAGTTTGACAGACATACAATGCACTTAATTAATTTTTAGCAGTCTAACTTGCCATACATCTGTTTTCAGCGTATAGCAACCATCAGGTAAAAAAGGAAGTTGCAATAAAGTGGTTGTTCCACTCATTTTGCCGGAGGCAACAACTTGCCCATGAATATCCATTACTTCAAATAATCTATTTTCATCAGCGCTGCTGTTTATTATACTGAACATGCCCGTTGTGGATGGATTGGGGAATACGCGTATGAAATTTGCTGCATGTTGTTCAACAGCATTGATCGTAAAAGCGCCATACTTGGCAACATAGATGCTTGCCTGGCTGCCTGCTGTGAGTGGAGCGTACCCTGAACCGGGATCAAAATCCACAGTACCCAAAAATGTACCGGTAACATATTGATTCCCGTTTTCATCAATCACAATTGCGGTGCCTTCGTCATTGTTTGTACCTCCGATTGTTTCTGAGAAGATATACTGACCCGAAGAAGAATAACTGGCCATGAAAATATCCGCCAATCCGGTGGAAGTCAATGTGGCGGTTGCTTGACCGCGGTCAAAATCAACCGTGCCAGAGAATTTACCGGTCAGGAACAGGTTGCCTGACTGGTCAAAAATCAAATCATTTATCATACTGGCTATTGGGTAGTCAAATGATTTAGTCCAAATATGGTTGCCGGAAGAGTCAAAACATGTTACAAACCAGGCGTTGCTACCGGATGCAATATGTATCTCTTCTCCGGTGTCCGGATCAAAATCCACTGTATCGCGAAAAATGCCATAGCAGCAAATCCGGTTTTCTTTTATAGCAATACCGTAGCCCGAATCTCCTGATGTTCCACCGATATGAACAGCCCAAAGATAGTCTCCGGATGATGAGTATTTCGCAAGAAAAAAATCATCATTACCATTGGAAGTAAGACTTGCCGTTCCTGCTCCGGGGTCAAAATCGGCTGTGAGGTTGAACCACCCGGTAACATATACGTTACCGTCTTCATCAGTCGCAATGCCGCGCCCGGTGTCCCAGTCTGTACTGCCGATTCGGTGCGCCCACCGGAAATTGCCGTTTACATCGTAAGAAGCGACAAAGGCATCCCTCCATTGCGGTGCTAAATTGTATGCAATGCCCGATGGGTCAAAATCAACCGTGGCGCTGAATTCCCCTGTAATGTATATGTTGTTGTTTAAGTCGGTAGCTAAAGAAGCGGCTCCCTCGCCCTGAGTGCCTCCAAGAGATTTAGCCATCAGCAATGCGCCATTAGCGTCATATTTAGCGAAAAAAACATCGTCTCCTCCCTTGCTTATTAGCAGCGATTCACCCGGGCCCGGATCAAAATCCACGGTATCACCGAAAGAGCCTGCTATCAGGATGTTGCCATCGGCATCAATGGTTATGGCATTGCTGACATCATAATTTTTTCCACCTAACGCCAACGACCACACGTAAATACCATTAGAATCGTATTTGGCCAGAAAAATATCATTAAGTCCATTGGAAACCATGGACGAAGTTCCCGTTCCGGTATTAAAATACAGTGTATCACTAAAGTAACCGGTAACATACAGGTTGCCTCCGTTGTCATTAACCAGATCAAAACTCTTGGCAAATCCTCCGCCACCGGCCGAAGTCGCCCATTTATAACCCTGCGCATAACAGGCGTACGACAAGCACAGCAGTATGAAAGAGATAATTTTTTTGACAATAAACTTTTCTCTTAAGATGGGTGATGACTGTTCAGGCAGATGCATGTTCCTAATAAGATTTTTCTTTAAATAAGAAAAGATGAAACTACCGATAAAAATAACCCACTATAGTCACATGATTAGAGCTTCTTCTTTTTTTATTAAAAAAGTTGAGAGCGAACCGGAAGTGAAAAACAACGGCTTGAGCAGCAGGAAACATCCGCTCAATTTGTACATTTACTTTAAACAAGCAACTACGCTGAGAGAAAGAAACGATCTGAATAAAATGGAAATTACCGTATCATCCTCTGTGAATACCTTTGCACTTCAGCAGTTTTTTAATTACGTGAAATATCCTGAAGCGACTCAAAAAAGATGACGAAACAAACGGGTGTAAAATAAGTTGCTGAAGACTGCTACTATATTTGATTGCAGACAGAGACTCGAAAAAATGAAAAAAAATAAGTATTGATGCCGTCCCTTTCATACGACATCCTCATCATCGGCTCAGGCGCAGGGGGCGGCACCATCGCCCAGCGCCTCATCCCGCTTGCGCAGGCTGGCGCACGCATCGCCATCCTGGAATCCGGACCGCACTTTGACAAAAGCTATTTCACCCAGCGTGAGATAGAGATGCTTGACCTCTTTAAAGACCGTGGCGCCTGGCCCACCACCGATGGGGCTATCACCGTCAGCACCGGCCATGCCGTGGGGGGCAGCACGCTCATGTACACCGGGGTTACCTTCCGGCTGCCGGAGGAGGTCTGCCGGGAATGGAAGGTGGATGGCATCACTCCCGAAGACCTGAATCCCCGCTTTGACCGCCTCCTGGATGAGGTGCACGCCATTGAACCGGATGAATCCGTTTTTGAAAATGATAACAACCGCCTCTTCCGCGAAGGATGCCAAAAACTCGGCTGGCGCGTTGATAAATTCCACGTCAACGTGAAAGACTGCGAGGGCATGGGCTTCTGCAACCTCGGCTGCGCCAGGGGGCACAAGCAGGGCACCATTGAAGTGCAGATACCACAGGCGACAAAAGGCGGCATTGAGCTCATCCCCAACTGCACCGTAGAAAAAATCGCAAAGCAAAAAGTCTTCGCCACCATCAGTCCCGCACCCAAAGGCACCATCCCCGGCAAGCTCAGCGCAGGCGCCTACGAGTTTACCGCCAAAAAAATCATCCTTGCGGGCGGCACGGCCGGCACGCCCGCCATCCTGCTGCGCTCCGGATTTCAGAAAGAGGTGCCCGCCATCGGCCGGTACATCACGCTGCACCCCGCGCTGGTGGTGTGCGGCATCTACCCGCAGAAAATAAAAAACTACAAGGGCTTCCCGAAGATGTACTTCACGCAGGAATTCTCAAGCACCCACCAATACTACCTCGAAACCGCCTTCTACTACCCGTTCATCCAGACCAAGCACACCGGGCTTTGGGGCGCTGAACTCAAATATGTGATGAAGCGCTACAACCACATGATGGACATCCTTATCCTCACCCATGACGAGGCGCTTCCGGAAAATTGCATCCTACTGGATAAACAGGGCCAACCACAACTGCACTATAAGCTTACAGAACAAAACATACGTTCGCTGGTGCATGCGCAGGCACAGTGTGCACGTATCTTTTTTTCTGCAGGCTGCGAAGAAGTAATCGCACCCTCTGCGCGCAAGCCCCTTTTCAAAAAGAATGACGCCAGTGATGCGCAGTTGGAGGAGTTCATCTCCGCAAAATATTTTGTGCCTAACAAAACGCCCGTGGCTTCTGCGCATTTGCAAGGCGGCTGCCGCATGGGCAGCGATCCGCAAACCTCAGTGACCGATGCATGGGGGCGCGTGCATGGGCATGACTGGTTGTATGTGGCCGATGGCAGTCTGTTTCCGAAGAGCTCTCATGTCAATCCCTACCTCACCATCATGGCTCTGGCTGACCGCGTTGCCGAATGTGTGCTGAAGGAAGTGTAGCTGCTGATGAATTATGGATTATTACTTGTCAAACAATTTCAACGTAATGCTTTCACCCAGTCAACGCGTGCACGCACAATGTCCGCTATACGGGAGATATCTACGCGCTCCTGTTGCATAGTGTCCCGTTCACGTATGGTGACTGTATTGTCCTGCAGTGTCTGGTGGTCTATGGTAATGCAATAAGGAGTGCCAATAGCATCCTGTCTGCGGTATCGCCTGCCGATAGTGTCTTTTTCTTCATAAAAACACTGAAACTCATATTTGAGCTGATCCATAATTGCACGGGCTTTTTCCGGCAGGCCATCTTTTTTCACCAGCGGGAAAATGGCCACTTTCACCGGGGCAAGAAAAGGAGCTATGCGCAACACTACCCGTGATGAACCGTCAGGCAATTGCTCGTGGGTATAACCGTTGGCAATGACCGCAAAGAGAGTACGATTCAGACCGGCAGATGTCTCTACCACATAAGGAATATAACTCTGGTTCAACTCAGGATCAAAATATTGCATTTTTTTTCCTGATAGTTCCTGGTGATTTTTCAGGTCAAAATCTGTGCGGGAATGAATGCCCTCCAGTTCACGAAAACCGAACGGAAATTCATATTGAATGTCCACAGCAGCATTGGCATAATGCGCTGTTTTAAGATGATCCAGAAAGCGCAGTTTTGCCGCTGGCAATCCCAGAGCCCGGTGCCACCGCATGCGCTCCTGTTTCCAGTATTCGTACCATTTCATCTCCTCTCCCGGCCGTACAAAAAACTGCATCTCCATCTGCTCAAACTCGCGGGTGCGAAAGATAAACTGACGGGCTACTATTTCATTTCTAAAGGCCTTCCCTACCTGCGCTATTCCGAAAGGAATTTTTTGACGGGCTGTATTGAGCACGTTAAGAAAATTCACGAAGATACCCTGAGCTGTTTCCGGACGCAGATAGATGGTGCTGGCTTCTTCGGCCAACGAGCCCAGCTGGGTAGCAAACATCAGGTTAAACTGCCGCACTTCAGTCCAGTTTTTTGATCCGGACACTTCACAGGCAATATCCAGATCAACAATAATCTGTCTTAAAGCTGACAGATCGTTCTCATCCAGGGCTTTTTTCAACCGGCTTTGAGTTTCTGCTATCTTGCGACTGAGGCGCTGCACATTGGGATTGGTGGCGAGAAATTTTTCCCTGTCAAAAGCTTCGCCAAATTTCTTTTGCGCCTTTTCTGCTTCCCTTTCAATTTTTGCCTGCAGTTTTTCTATGGCCTGTTCAATGAGTACATCTGCCCGGTATCGTTTCTTTGAGTCTTTGTTGTCAATCAGCGGATCGTTGAATGCATCTATGTGCCCGGAGGCTTTCCATGTTTTAGGATGCATGAAAATAGCCGCATCAATGCCTACGATGTTTTCATTGAGCTGCACCATGCTACGCCACCAGAAATCCTGAATATTTTTTTTCAGCTCACATCCGTAGGGGCCATAGTCATATACCGCCCCCAATCCGTCATAAATTTCACTGGATGGAAATATGAAGCCGTATTCTTTGCAATGTGCAATAATTTCTTTAAAAACTTCTTCGCTTGTCATAGTGGAACTCATGGCGGCAAAGATGGCAGGATAATTTGAAAAATCACATCACGGGTACACATCAAAACTGCGGGGTGTCCATATCCGCTTACAGTAAAAAGGCACAATGGTGTAAAAAATCTCCTCTTGCGCTTATCGTCTCCTTAACTTTACATGCATACAGAGCTCATGGTATTGATAGAAGAACGCATCCTGCAGTATTGCGAATCGTGCACCAAGCCCGCATCTGCCCTGCTGCGCGAACTGGAAAGGGAAACGCATCTTAAAACTTTGTATCCGCAAATGCTTTCCGGACCTATCCAGGGAAAGTTTCTCAGCCTCCTCAGCAGCATGCTCCGTCCAAACGCCATACTGGAACTGGGCACTTTTACCGGATATTCGGCTATCTGTCTTGCCGAGGGACTTTCTATTGGTGGAGTACTGCACACCATTGAGTCCAATGAAGAACTGGAACCGCTTATCAGAAAATATATCACGCAGGCTGGCCTAACAGACAAGGTCATTCTCCATATCGGAACGGCAGAAGAAGTGGTGCCTTCACTGGATTTGGTCTTTGATCTGGTCTTTATTGATGCCGACAAGCCTGCCTATCCGGCTTACTACGACCTGGTTTTTGACAAGGTACGCACAGGAGGCTTTATTCTTGCCGACAATGCGCTGTGGAGCGGTAAAGTACTGGATGCAAACCAGGACCGGGAAACCAGCGGCATACATGCCTTTAATCTAAAGGTTAAAAACGACCCCCGCGTAGATAATGTGCTTCTGCCCGTAAGAGACGGGCTCATGTTAATAAGAAAGTGTGTTTAGCTGGCGTTGCTATTGAATAAACATTTTTAAAATGATAAAGTGATAATTTCGGAAATGATGAAACCATGCATTTACCTGATACTCTGGCTCTGGTTGCCTGCCTTGGCATTTGCCCAACGCACTGAGGAAAAACAAATGACCATTGCCGAGTACATTACCAAATACAAGGACATTGCCATCACGGAGATGCGAAAACACGGCATACCCGCCAGTATTACACTGGCTCAGGGGATTCTGGAGTCCAATTTCGGCAACAGCCGGCTGGCAAGACAGGCAAACAATCACTTCGGTATAAAATGCGGAAACAACTGGCAGGGCCCCACCTTCATTCAGGATGATGATACCGAAAAAGAGTGTTTCAGAAAATATCAGTCACCCTATCATTCGTTTGACGACCATTCGCTTTTTCTGAAAGGGAAAGAGCGCTATCAGTTTCTTTTTGCATTGGACCCGAAAGATTACAAGGCATGGGCGCATGGACTGCAAAAAGCCGGCTATGCCACCAACCCCAATTATGCCAACCTCCTCATTCGCCTTATTGAAGAGCGCAATCTGGACCGCTTCGACCATGAATCCCAATCCACCCAACTGTCAAAAGAAGAACTGGAGTACCTGAAATCACTTGACAATAAAGTTTTTGTCTTTAACGGCATCAAAACGGTCATTTCACAACCCAATGAAGTGCCCGCTGATATTGCCGCCAAGTATGACATCAGCCTCCGGCAGTTACTGAAATATAATGACCTCAACGAACATGACTATCTGGAACCCGGCAGTCGCATCTACCTGGAACCCAAACGCACCAAAGGTTACGAAGATTATCATAAAGTGACCCGCAATGAAACCATGCATGCCATATCGCAAAAGCAGGGAATACGATTGAAAACTCTCTACAAAAAGAATCACATGCAGTTTGGGCAGGAACCAGCCGAAGGAGAAATACTCTGCCTGAAAAGAAAATGCGCTGGCCCACCAAAACTCAAAACAGACGAGGAGATAAAGGAACAAATCAAAGAACAGATTCAAAAACGCGTGGATAGCCAGATACAGCAGAAAACAAACAAAAATGAATATCCTGCTGCAGCCTCAGCACCTGCTACCACTACTCCTGTAGCCTCAGCAACCTCTTCATCGGCAAAGGCAGAGGAAGTATCTTCGTCAGAACAGCCAAAAGATACTACCATCCTCTCTGCTACTCGGGTAAACACTCCGTCTGCCGTATCCTCCAACGATTATATTGAGTGGAACAACGAAACACCTCCCCCCACAACGGAGAGCCCAACAAAACTCACTTCCACATCCCAGCCTAATGCAGCCGAAGCAACAGCGCTGTACCATACCGTTGCACCTAAAGAAACTCTTTACAGGATTGCCCTTAATTATAAAGTATCCGTGGATGACATAAAAAAGTGGAACCGGCTTCAGTCTAATGATCTCAGTATCGGACAGCGGCTCATTGTGGGCTACACACAGCCCCCTCCGTCTGCTGATGTAACTGCTTCTCCAGCCACAACCTCTCCTGTTCAGACAAAAGCCGTTTCTTCCGGTCAGCAATCCGCAAGCCGGGACGGTACACCTGATGCCTCCGGCAACCCGCGCTATCACATTGTAGCGCCCAAGGAAACCTTATACAGGATTGCAGTAAATAATAATATCTCTGTAGATGACCTCAAGCGCTGGAACGGATTGACCTCAAACGATCTCTTCATCGGGCAGAGACTGATTGTGGGCTTTGAAAATCTTAACACATCAAACGATATAGTTGTCATTGAAGAGCAGGAACAGGAGGAGTCTGAACCCGTTTCAGAAAAATTGCCTGAGCGGCCTACTTATCATAAAGTGCAGCAAGGTGAAACTCTTTATGCCATCTCCCAGCGTTACGGCATTGCGGTGGAAACTCTGCGACAGCTCAACAATTTGCCGGGAAACAATATTACACCCGGACAGGTACTTAAGCTGCAATAGTCTTGATTATTATAGATAATAAACCCTTCACCCTTCTGATCAGCGAAGATCAGCTCCAGAAAAGAGTCGCTGAGATTGCCCGCCAGATTACCCTGGATTACAAAGGCCGCACACCCTTGTTTATTGTCATTCTGAATGGCGCTTTTCTTTTTGCTGCCGACCTGTTCAGGAAAATTGACCTGGAGTGTGAAATCTCTTTTATCCGTCTGGCTTCCTATATAGGCACCAGCTCTACCGGCAAAGTTGCACTGCTGATGAATCTGAGCGACAACATACGCGACAGACACGTCATCATCGTAGAAGATATTGTTGATACCGGTAAAACCCTTGCCTCCTTTTTGCCGCATTTGCAACTGGAGAAACCTGCAAGCATTCGCATTGCCTCACTGCTTTCAAAACCCTCAGCCTTGCGTGAACAGGTCGCTATAGACTATCTCGGTTTTGCTATTGAAAACAAATTTGTCATAGGATACGGACTGGACTATAATGGTGCCTATCGCAATCTCCCCGGCATCTATCAACTCTCTGTATAGCGGGCTTAGCTTTTAGATGCCTCGTATGTTTTATTTGCCAAAGGAAACAGGTTAACTTTGACGCTCATTATTTTAACAGTCCTAACCATGACTAATCTGATTCTATTCGGACCTCCCGGCAGCGGCAAAGGCACACAGGCTGAAAAACTGATAGATAAATATCAACTAATACATATCTCTACGGGCGACTTACTGCGTGCCGAAATAGCTGCCAACTCTCCTCTGGGAATAGAGGCAAAATCCTTTATTGATAACGGCAAGCTCGTTCCCGATGAGGTAGTTATCGGAATGATCAGCGCCAAGCTGGATGCGCACCCCAAAGCAAACGGATTTATTTTTGATGGCTTTCCCCGCACCCTCGCACAGGCCGAAGCCCTGGATAAACTCCTGCAGGCGAAAAACCTTGCCATTACCCGTGTGCTGATGCTGCAGGTCAGTGAGCCCGAACTTATCAAAAGACTTCTCAACCGCGGTAAAACATCCGCACGCACCGATGATCAGGACGAAAGCATTATCAGAAAGAGAATTGAAGAGTACCGGGAGAAAACTTTTCCGGTTGCTGATTACTACCGTAGGCAGGGAAAGCTTGCTGAGGTAAAGGGAGAAGGGTCTATTGAAGAAATATTCAACGCGCTGACTGCCGAAATAGATAAACACCGCTGATTGGATAAAGCCAGTTTTGTTGACTACGTAAAGATTCACTGTAAGTCCGGGGCCGGGGGACCGGGCAGCGTACACTTTCACCGCGAGAAATACGTCCCCAAAGGCGGTCCCGATGGCGGAGATGGTGGCAAAGGTGGCGACATTATACTCAGGGGCAATAGCCAGTTGTGGACTCTACTACACCTCAAATACCGCAAACACATTCGTACCGAAAACGGCAAACCGGGGGCAGGTAATAATCGCACCGGTGCCGATGCTGAAGATGAAATCATTGATGTGCCTCTGGGCACGGTGGCCAAAAATGCCGAAACCGGTGAAGTGCTCTTTGAGATTACGGAAGACGGCCAACAAAAAGTTCTGCTGAGAGGCGGGAGAGGCGGAAAAGGAAACGCTTTTTTCAAAACTGCTACCAACCAAACTCCGGACTATGCCCAGCCGGGCGAACCTGGAGCAGAAGGATGGTTTATTCTGGAACTTAAAGTGCTGGCTGATGTGGGCCTCGTTGGATTCCCTAACGCGGGCAAATCCACGTTGCTGTCGGTGCTCACAGCAGCCAAACCTAAAATAGCTGATTACCCGTTTACAACACTTGTCCCCCAACTGGGCATTGTACCCTATCGCGACAACCGCTCATTTGTGATGGCCGACATTCCCGGAATTATTGAAGGAGCTCACAAAGGTAAAGGCCTCGGGCATCGCTTCCTGCGCCACATTGAGCGAAATGCAGTATTACTGTTTATGGTGCCTGTGGAAAGCAAAAGTATTTATGCCGAGTATCATATTCTGCTTAATGAGCTGGAACAATTTAACCCTGCCCTGCTTCAAAAGAAAAGAATACTGGCCGTCACCAAAAGCGACCTGATTGATAGTGAACTGGAGAAATTGCTGATGAAGGAGCTCCCTGAAGTGCCTTTCGTTTTCATTTCCTCCCTTACCGGTAGGGGACTTGAAAAGCTCAAGGATATGCTTTGGAATGCGCTGAATGCACCCGACTAAACGCGCCAGGAGTTTCTATGCATAGTGACAACCAACAGCCGGCACTCTCCAGCTGGTTTATTCTGATACTGCTTGCTCTGGTATGGGGCACTTCATATATCCTGATAAAATATGCCCTCAAAACCTTTGACCCTTTGCAGTTGGCCAGCCTGCGTGTGTGCATAGCTTTTCTAACCCTGGTTCCGTTGCTGTTTATCGGACAACTGAAAAACTTCAGCGGAAGGCAATGGCTGCCGGTTGCACTCACCGGCCTGCTGGGAAGCGCTATTCCGGCCTTATTGTTTGCCATTGCCCAAACCCGCATTTCCAGCTCCCTGGCCGCCATCCTGAACGCGCTGGTCCCTCTTTCCACACTGGTAACCGGAGCTTTATTTTTCAGTCAAAGGATGAACAGATTCAAGATTGCCGGTGTATTGCTGGGTATTACAGGAACAGCAGGTATCATTCTGACCCGTACAAACGGCACGCTCGCAACGGACAATACCTTTTATTCGCTGCTGGTTATACTGGCAGGCCTCTGCTATGCCCTGCAAACCAATATCCTGAAACGCTACCTCGGACAGGCTTCTCCCCTGGGCATCACCGCATGGGGATTTGCCTTTTCCGGGCCTATGGCCGCTTTAATTGCTGTCAGCTCCGGTGTGCCCGAAGTGATATATTCGCGCCCTGACGCATGGAAAGGCGTGGTGTATGTAAGCATTCTTGGAGCTTTCGGCACGGCAGCAGCTATAGCGCTTTTCAGCCGCCTGGTCCAAAACACCACTCCGCTGTTTGCCTCCACGGTAACCTATCTGATTCCGCTGGTGGCTCTTCTCTGGGGGACACTGGATGGCGAGATCATCACCCTGCCGGATATCGCAGGCCTTATAGCAATACTTGCCGGCATCTATCTCACAAGCCGTTAAGCATACCGGGCTGTAGCTACATACCTTCGGGCATAACAATGGTTCGCTTCATGTGGGATGAATATTGCACACATCTGCCTGCCCCCTAGCTCTCCACACTATCTCCATAAATTTGCTTGTCATAAGGGATTATATTTTTAACTTTAGCAACCTGAATACTGAGGAAAAATCCTTCAATGTCATGAACTACAGGAAAGCTCTGGGCAGTTTGCTTTTTTTGGCTTGCCTTTCGGCAAGCGGGCAGGATATCCATTTCTCCCAATACTTTGCTTCTCCACTTACATTAAATCCGGCTCTCGTGGGAGGCTTCAACGGTAAATTCAGAGTTGCGGCCAACTACCGCAATCAATGGTTTACCGTCATGGGAGCCAACTCTTACGTCACCTACTCAGGGTCTTTTGACATGCCGATTCTGAGAAGAAAACTTGGGTATGATCAACTCGGTGTGGGTGTGATGGCCTTTCATGACAAGGCGGGTGACGGAGCGCTATCTACCCTCAATGTAATGGGTGGAGCGGCATACCACAAAAATCTGGATGAACAAAGGCGCTACGTTATATCTCTGGGCGTATTGGCAGGGTTTACTCAAAAGCGCATTGATTTCAGCCGCCTCACTTTTGCGGCTCAGTTTGACCAAAACCTCGGTTTTGATCCCCTGGCATTTAACGGTGAGCGCATTGAATCCAATTCCACCATGTATTTTGACTTTACCGTAGGTCTGCTTTTTCGTGCCCGCTTCAGCAAAATGGTGCGCGGATATGTTGGAGGCTCCATGTTCCATCTGCACAAGCCGAAAGAATATTTTTTGGTGCAGAACGGACAGCCTAATCGTCTGAATCCGCGCTTTCTGGTACATGGCGGAGTAGATATCAGCGTAAACAAATATTTCACCTTGACTCCGGGTATTTATTATGCTACCCAAAACACTGCCTCCGAAATCACTGTGGGCATGGCTGCCGGATATATGTTTAATGAAAACAACATTCTCTACCTGGGAGCATGGGTACGCGCGTTTGATCAGGATGCTGTAATACCAATGATAGCTTATGAAGTTTATGGCCTGCGCATTGGTTTAAGCTACGACATCAACCTCTCTGACCTGAAGGTAGCCAGCAACAGTCATGGTGCTGTGGAAGCTTCTCTGATTTACATTTTCGGGAAAGAACCGGAACCGGAATTTTCGCCTTCACGCTATTGTCCGAAGTTTTGATTTTTCGGATAGATTTTCCAAACTAACCCCTCTGACTCACCCACCGGCTATCCTTTACGAAAAAACGCCAGGGGTATCGGGCATGTTCTCCGGCATACTCCACACCTACCCTTGGCGTTGCCACAATAGCATCAGCACCATATCGGACTCCTCTGTCTTCAAGCCATATTATAGAGCCCAACAGATCCACACCATAATGTTGCGTGGTAATCCCCAGTGCCCGGCTCACACTGCCGGGCCCGGAAGTTAGTCTATAATTGAACGCAGCCATACCTCTGCGCTGCAACATCACTTCCACACCATGGGTGGGTTCAATGGCACGCACAAGAACGGCATCGGCCTGGCCTGCCCGGTTTACTACAATGTTGAACAAATGATGTATGCCATAACAGAGATACACATAGGCATATCCACCGGGACCGTGCATAACGGCATTTCGTTTGGTAAAACGATTGTTATAGGCATGGCAAGCCCTGTCGTCCGTTCCGCGGTAGGCTTCGGTTTCCACAATAATACCACCGGTGAGTTTACCATCCACCCGGGTAAACAAAAACTTGCCCAATAACTCACGGCTTATCGTTACCACATCATCCCGCATATAAAATGCACGGGGAAGTTTTCGTCTGCTCATCTGCGTACAGTTGATTTTAAATGCATATAATCCATTATGCCTTTTGCAATGCGAAAACAGCTTGAAAACTTACAACTTTTTGCTACTTTGCGCGCCAAAAACAAATGAAGCGCAAGCAGGAAGGTAAGCTCTATATCATTCCGGCTCCTATCGGAAACAACGAGGGAGAATTTCTCGCAGAATCGGTAAAACGGATTGTCTACAGCCTGCGTCATTTTGTGGTGGAGAAAGAAAAAACAGCCAGACGCATCCTCAGACATATCGGCTATACCCAGGCGTTTGATGACACTTACTTTACGGAAATCAACAAAAATACCCGACCCGAAAAGCTCCTGCCTATTATAGATATTATCAGGCAGGGCATTTCAGTCGGGTTAATGGCTGAAGCTGGAATGCCCTGTCTTGCTGATCCCGGTGAAACATTGGTAGAGCTGGCGCATCAGCACAACATCACCGTAGTGCCCCTTGCTGGACCGTCTGCCATCATGCTGGCTCTGGTAGCATCCGGTTTGGGAGCCAACGGGTTTGCCTTCTGGGGCTATCTGCCGGTTAAACCTCTGGAGCGCAGAAAACAACTTCTGGAACTGGAACGGCTTTCCCGCAAATACGATGAAGCGCAGATTTTTATTGAAACACCCTACCGAAACATGCAACTGTTTGAAGAGATTCTCAAAGCCTGCCTGGATAATACGCTTGTATGCATTGCCCGCGAAATCAACCAGCCCGGCCAGTTTATCCGCACCCTGCCAGTAAAACAGTGGCGAAAAACCAAGGTGAGTTTACACAAACGTCCCACTGTATTTATTCTTTCAGCCAGATAAGCTGAACCTGCATATCTGTTGTATCCACTGTAGCGTTTAGTTTTCAGATGAATAGAATAAGTCAGGTATGACACATAGCTTTAATAGAGCAATTTCCTATTTTTGAAACTCTATGCTCCGATTTGTTTCCCTTCTCTGGTTTTTAGCCCTGCCAGCTTTGCTTTTTGACTGGCAAGGTCTGCATGCCCAGGTTACCGGCCCTGAACAAGATTGCAATAATGCACTACCTGTGTGCCAGCTCACTTTTATTCAAACCCAATCTTATCAAGGCGTAGGATTAATAGAGGATTTGCCTGACGGCTCTTCCTGTCTGCAGAATGAAGAAAACAATTCGGTGTGGTATATCTTCACGATTACCGATGTAAGCGGGGGCAATATCCTGCGGTTTCAGATTATCCCCGCAGCCAATGATGATTACGATTTTGCCTTATATGATATTACCGGCCGCTCCTGTGAAGATATTGCTTCAGGCGGATTGGAAGTACGCTGTAATTATGCCTTTACCAGCGGCCCCACAGGTTGCGATTCTATGGGAACTTCTACGGTGGAAGGGCCCGGGGGAAAGGCTTTTTGCTCTGAAATAGTTGTTTCTCTGGGACAAACCTATGCACTGCTTGTGGACAATTTCAGTTCCACACAGTTTGGCTACACCCTTGACTTTACCCGAAGCACAGCAAGCATTCTGGACCTAACACTGCCCGAGATTTCGGGGTTTGAGCCTCTTACCTGTGATAATACCGATTCGCTGATCATTTACTTTTCAGAGCCGGTGTTGTGTTCTTCACTTGCCGCTGACGGTTCCGACTTTTCTATTACCGGTCCGACACCGGTGACCATCATATCCACTACCAGCAGTGATTGTGCCGGAGGCGCTTTTACCCAACAAGCTGTTATTCATTTTTCGTCTCCCATTTCACAGGGCGGCAACTACACACTTCAGCTGAAAGCCGGCAGTGATGGCAACACTATTGAAGACAATTGCAATAAACAGGCGCTGCCGGCCTCCTACCCACTGTTGGTGCCTGGTAAAGTATCGGCCGCATATACCGCTACTCCGGCTAGCGCATGCAATGAAGTTACGGTTACTTTTGATGCCTCCGGCTCAAGCGGCAACGTTGTCAACTATAACTGGTCTATTGACGGCAATGCCTACAGCGGCTCTACTCAGGTGGTTACCTTCCCCCTGTCAAACGGACAAGGCATAACTATCCCTGTTTCCCTGATAGTTTCTTCGGCCGATTGCGCGGACACGCTTGCGAATAACAGTTTTTCCATCTCCAATACATTCGCTCCGGACTTCAGTTATCAGCCTGCTGAACCCTGTGCAACTCAGCCAGTCAGCTTTACAGACATTACCAACGTCAGCGCTACGGATTATCTGTGGGAGTTCGGAGATGGTCAAATTTCAGGCAGCCATAATCCAACACATATTTTCAACACTGAAGGCACTTATACGGTAACCTTCACAGTCATTGATAATGCGCAGGGCTGTCAGGAATCGGTCAGCAAAACAGTGGTAGTGAGGCAGTTTATTCAGGCCGACTTCGTCATGAGCAACAACAATGTCGCCTGTGCCGGCATGCCCATGCAATTCACGGATGCATCCCGGGGTACTCCGGTCAACTGGACATGGACCTTTCCCAATCAAAATTCGCTTACTGGCTCCAGCGTGCAATATACATTCCCCTCTACGGGAAACTACACAATAACACTGGAGGTGGATGACCAGTATTGCGGCTCTGATGACACCACCGCAAATATTTCTGTGCTGGCGCGACCTGTTTTTAATTTAGGTAATGATACCTTCATCTGCCTGTCTGAAAAAATTCCTCTTACAGTAGGAGTAAGTGGTATTGATTCGGTGCGCTGGTCAACCGGAGAAACTTCCTTCAGCATTGAGTTTGGCAACGTTCCGGCTGAAGTAATCGCAATCGCATATAGCAACGGCTGCCCGTTTTCCGACACCATATTTATAGACCGGCAGCAGTTGGATTGTTCCTTTGCCATCGTGCCGTCAGCCTTTTCACCCAACAATGACGGGCAAAATGACCTTTTAAAAGTTTTGACCAAGCGGGTATTATCTTATGAAATCATTATTTACAACCGCTGGGGACAGGAAGTTTATCGGGGCACTGGCACCGAAACCACCCGTGACGGTGGATGGGATGGCACTTACAAAGGCGAGCCTCAGGATATCGGTGTGTACACCTATATGTTAACCTGGCGTGACTATGATCAGAAAAAATATATTGAAAAGGGCAACATTACACTCATTCGGTAGTGCATCAAACCAAATCTCCTGTCTATCTTTGCCTGCAGAATCATTCGGGGTGTGGCGCAGCTGGCTAGCGTACCAGTATGGGGTGCTGGTGGTCGCGGGTTCGAATCCCGCCACCCCGACAATAACATAAAGCTTCCGCATCAAATATTCAGAAGCGGTAAATCTTCCCGAGATTGAGGAGTAGCTCCATATCATGTTCGTTCTTCAGGAGCGCTCCGGCATGGGGAGGCAGATAGGTGCGCAGGTCGGCATTCTCCAGCTCCTTTTCATCGGTGTTGTCCAGCAGAAGCAGCTTAATCCAATCCAGCAGTTCGCTGGTGGAAGGCTTTTTGCGGATGCCTCTTATTTCACGCAGCTCG